>JBJXHD010000039.1:0-38472 GCA_046160845.1 Hyphomicrobium sp. | reverse complement strand
CCGTGACACGACGCGGCCAGACGCCAACAAGACACCTCCACCCGCGCTTTCGGCGCTTCCGGAAGCCCCTCGCGGAGCGGGTGGATGAGCGGAGTATGCGGGCGCGCCAATGAGCGGGGATAAGTTTGTGCGAGATTTTTTTGGGGAGAGTTAGCGGCGGGGATAGGTCGGTAAGCGTATTCGGTTGCAGCCGGATGCCAACGTCATCCTCGATGTGGCGAGCCTGCGAGGCGCATCGGGGATCCAGCGTGAAAAGGGCCAAAGGCGCACTATTGCGAAAGAGAGTCTTGCGCTGGATCCCTGGCCGTCGACGCGCTGACGCGCGCTCGGCCAAGGATGACGTTGGTGGGGGGATGGTGGCGTGTTGAACCGCAAATGTCATCCTCGGCTTCATGCCGTGGATCCATCGCGCATCGCGCGGCTTTTTGCTTGGCGCGGGCTACACTCCTTCGTCGAGCCGACCGCCCGCGCATTCGCCGCGCTCGCGCAAGTATTACGGGGCCGTCGGCGCGCGATCAAGTGATGAGGCCCGCTACTTCGCCAGCAGGTCGATGGTTTCGTCGATCAGTTCGAGCATGTCGTTGGTTGAGAGCTGCGCGCCTTTCTCGACCGCCATGCGGCGGAACTCGGGCGTGTCGGATCCGGCGAAAATGACAAGGGGGGTCTGATTGCCCTTGGCGCGCACGGCTTCGAGCAGCTTGTAGCCGGCGAGCATGTCGTCGCCGCGGCCCATGTCGGAGATGATCAGGTCGACGTGGCGTCGCGCGAGGGCTGCGAGCGCCATCTCGGTGCTCGTCACCTGCTCGACGTCGAGCTGGAGTTTGCGAAAGGCGCGCACGGCGAGTTCATTATTCTTCGGGTTGTCGTCGACCCAGAGCACGGCCTTGCCGATCAGTTTGTCGACGATCTCCGGCATGAAGGCGCGGCGTACGGTAGCGCGGATGCGCGGCACGTCGACCTGCTGCTCCGGCGTCTTCGCCTGCCAGTCGCGCGCGGCGGCGGCGGCGGCCTCGACGGCGGCCTCCTGCAGGCGGAAATTTATCGGTCCGACCGCGATGCTGGAGATGGCGTTGCGCTGCCACGCCCGGTAGACGAGGATCGCGCCGACGATCCAGCCGATCAGATTGACGATCGAACTCAGCGTCAGCAGCGAGTCGATGATCGGCTTGTATGTTTCGAGAAAGGACAGGCGCGCCACCATCCCGCGGAGTTGATGGCATGAGATTTACGCCAGGGCGGCGGCGTTGGGAATGGCTAAACCTCTTCGGCGATCGGCGAGCCGGACTCGTCGACGAATGCGATGCGAATCATGTTGGTCGCGCCGGGTGAGCCGAGCGGGATGCCGGCGGTGATCAGGATGCCGTCGCGCGGTTTGACGAGGCCCTCTTCGAAGGCGATGCGGCACGCCTTGCGCACCATGTGCGAGAGGTTCTCGGGATCGCCGGTCAGGATCGACTGCACGCCCCACACCAGCGCGAGGCGGCGCGCGGTCGATTCAACCGGCGTCAGGCCGATGACGGGAATGCCGGGGCGCTCGCGCGTGACGCGCAGGACGGTCGAGCCGGTCGCCGTATAGCAAACGATGGCGCCGAGTTTGACCGTGTCGGCGATTGCCGAGGCGGCGGCGGCGATGGCGTCGGCGCCGGTCGGCTGCGGTTCCGTCTGCGTCGCGTACAGGATCGCCTCATAGACGGGATCGTGTTCGACCTCGATGGCGATTTTGTCCATCATCTGGATGGCTTCGACGGGGAACTGTCCGACCGCGCTTTCCGCCGACAGCATGACCGCGTCGGCGCCGTCGAAGACGGCGGTGGCGACGTCGGAGACTTCGGCGCGCGTCGGCATGGGCGAAGAAATCATGGATTCAAGCATCTGCGTCGCGACGATCACCGGCTTGCCGGCGGCGCGTGACAGGCGCGTGATGCGCTTCTGGATGCCCGGAACCTTTTCGACCGGCATCTCGACGCCGAGATCGCCACGCGCCACCATGAGGCCGTCGGAGGCGGCGATTACGTCGTCGAGATCGGCGACGGCGGAGGGTTTCTCAATCTTGGAGAGGATCGCGGCGCGCGTGCCGATCTGGCGGCGGACCTCGTGGACATCCTCGCCGCGCTGGACGAAGGAGAGCGCCACCCAATCGACGCCGAGTTTGAGCGCGTGGGCGAGGTCGGCGCGGTCTTTCTCGGTCAGCGGGCTGATGGCGAGCAACGTGTCGGGCATCGAGATGCCCTTGCGGCTGGCGAGTATGCCGCCGACGGTGACTTCCGAGACGATCTCGGTCTTGCTCGCTTCCAAGACTCGCAGACGCAACTTGCCGTCGTCGAGCACCAGGTTGTGGCCCGGCTCGATGGCCTCGAAAATTTGCTCGTGCGGCAGGAAGGCGCGGTCGGCGTTGCCCGGCGTTTCGTTGCGGTCGAGGCGGAAGATCGACTTGTCGGCGATGTGGACGCGGCCGCCCTGGAATTCGCCGATGCGGAACTTCGGCCCCTGCAAGTCGGCCAGTATGCCGATGGGGTGGCGATGGCGCGCGGCGCAGGCGCGGACGGCGTTATAGAGCGTTTTCGCCCCTTCGTGGGTCGAGTGGCTCATGTTGATGCGGAACACATCGACGCCGGCGAGGAACAGCCGCTCGATCATTTCCGGAGCGGCTGATGCTGGGCCAAGCGTCGCGACGATCTTGACCCGGCGATTGCGTCTCATTTCTCGGTTTTTCCTGGGCCATCCGTGTCCGTGAGGCGGATGGTCCACTCAGCGGCTTGGCCGGTGTCGACTTCAAAGAATCCGCTGCGCTTATATCCGCGTTTGGAGCAATCCTGAACCCCCCGAATCGCGAACGATTTATCGGCGACGCACATGGCGTCCTTGCCGCCCCATTCGCCGCCGCGGTCGTAGTCGATGGCGTGGACGTAGACGAACTGGCTCGGCAGCACGCCCTTCAGGAGCGTCTCGCAGGTCTGGCTTTCGACGTTCCACCAGCCTTCGGTGGTCCATCCGGTGTTGTCCTGGTAGCCGATGGCGACGCCGACGCGGCTCGGCGTCGAATTGCAGAGCTTCAAATCGGCGCGCGCCGGCGTTGCGGCGGCGGCGCAGTACGTCAGGGCGGCGAGGATGGCGGCGGCGGTCGGACGCAGCGTCACGCGGGAATCTCCGGATGAATGAATTGTGCTACGGCGAGCCTCGATTTGGCGTCGAAGCGAACGGCGAAGTCAAGGCGCGCGAAGTCACGGCGCGCGGCGTCACGGATCCACGAGCACGACGCGGAAATCATTGACATTGGTTTGCGTCGGTCCGCACAGGATGAGATCATCAAGCGGGCGAAAGAAACCCGTTGAATCGTTGTTTGCCAGGAAGTTGGCGGCATTGAGGTTCAGCGCAGCCGCGCGCGCGAGCGTGTCGGGGAAAACGTAGGCGCCGGCTGGGTCGGACGCTTCGCCGCCGCCGCCGTCGATGCCGTCCGTGTCGCCGGCAAGCGCGACGATTCCTGGTTCGCCATTGAGCGCGATCGAAAGGCCGAGCGCGTATTCCTGGTTGGGGCCGCCGGAGCCGTCACCCTTCACGGTCACCGTCAATTCGCCGCCCGACATGATGGCGAGCTTTTCGCCGCGGCGCTTGGCGTCAAGCGCCATTTCGGCGTGCTTGCGGGCGACGTCGCGGGCCTCGCCTTCGAGGTCGTCGCCGAGGCTGTCGACGCGGTAGCCGTTGGCGCGCGCAATCTTGGCGGCGGCTTCGATGGAAGCGCGCGGGGCGGCGACGATTTTGTAGTCGGAGGTAGCAAGCTTGGCGTCGCCGGCTTTCAATGTTTCGTTGGCGGGGTCGTCAAGCGCTGCGGCGATCTCGGGAGACGGCGTGACGTTCCATTTCTTTAGCACGGCTTTGGCATCGTCGAGCGTCGTGCGGTCGGCGACGGTCGGGCCTGAGCCGATTTCATCCGGGTGATCGCCGGGCACGTCGGAGATGGCGAGTGTCATCAGGCGGGCGGGATGGGCGGCGGCGGCGAGTTTGCCGCCCTTGATTTGGGACAGGTGCTTGCGCACGCAGTTCATCTCAGAAATCGGCGCGCCGGATTTCAAGAGCTGCTTGGTCAACTGCTGCTTGGCTTCGAAGCTGACGCCCTTCGCCGGCGCCGCCCAGATGGCGGAGGCGCCGCCGGAGAGCAGGCACAGCACGATGTCGTTCGGGCCGGCGCTCTTGGCGAGCGCTATCGCCTGCTGCGCGCCCTCGATCGAATTGGCGTCGGGAACGGGATGTCCGGCTTCGAGAATTTCGAGAATGTCGGTCGGCAGCGCGAAGCCGTGGCGCGTCGAGATCAGCCCCGAAATTCTGTCGGCTTGGCCGCTCGCGACGTAGTGGCGCTCGGCGGCGACGGCCATCGCCGCCGATCCCTTGCCGGCGCCGATGACGATGATGCGTCCGCCGGGCGGGGGCGCCGGAAGATGCGGCGGCAGGCAGGTCGACGGGTGAGCGGTCGTATGGGCGGCGTTATACAGCGAGGCCAGCAGCTTGCGCGCCGCGCTGTTCGCGTCCATCGCCATCGTCCCCGCCCCCATTGCACTGGTTGTTGGCGTTGGTTTGCGCAATCGCGCTTCGCCCGTCAAGGTTTTGGGCGCCGCAGGTGGGGAAGCGTGGCGCTGGGCCGAGTGACGGCTTATCTACGAGGCAGCATTACGCCGGGAGCGCGCCATGAAAACCTTTGATCCGCAAACGACGCTTGAGTTGGAAGCCGCCGCATACCGGCGCTTGGTTGCCCATTTGCGCCAGCGAACGGATGTGCAGAACATCGACATGATGACACTGGCGGGCTTTTGCCGGAACTGCCTGTCCAACTGGATGGCGGACGCGGCGCGCGAGAAGGGCCTTGAGTTGAGCAAGGACGAGGCGCGCGAGATCGTCTACGGCATGCCGTTTAAAGAGTGGCAGGCGAAGTATCAGACGGAATCAAGCGCCGAGCAGACGGCGGCGTTCGAGGCCGCGCGTCCGAAAGACGGGCATTGAGGGTCGCGCGAGTCACGCGTCGCAGTCGGAGAGTGGGCCGACATTGGGACGGGCGATGCCATCTCAATCCCGCGCGTCGAGGCCCGCGCGCACCATGGTTGCGATCTCATCGAATGTGCGCCGGATCGGCGCCATGACGCCGTGCATCGGCGTCTTTTCGATCACCATGTCGTGCAGGATGAGCACGTCGAGGCCTGTCGAGATGAAGCAGTCGAGCGCGTCCTCGGGCGTCTCGACGATCGGCTCGCCCTTGACGTTGAACGAGGTGTTGATGAGCACCGGCACGCCCGTCAGCGCGTCGAAAGCTTTCAGCAGCGCGTGAAGGCGCGGGTTTTGTGCTTCGCGCACCGTCTGCACGCGCGCGGTGCCGTCGACGTGGACGATTGCCGGAATGCGGTCGCGCCATTCGGGCTTGACGCTCTTGGCGATCAGCATGAACGGGCTTTCGCCCTCGCCTTCGAAGATCTCGGCCGCGCGCTCTGCGAGCACGATAGGCGCGAACGGGCGGAATGCCTGGCGATGCTTCACGCGCTTATTTAGGATGTCCTTCATCTCAGGTTTGCGCGGATCGGCGAGGATGGAGCGGTTGCCGAGGGCGCGCGGTCCGAATTCGGAGCGCCCCTGTAACCAGCCGAGCACCTTGCCTTCGGACAGCAACCGCGCGGCGTCCGCGACGATGTCGGCGCTGTCGGTGATTTTGGTTTCGATTCTGAAGCGCAGTTTTTGCGCCGTTTTCTTCGCTGCGGGCGCCGGGTAGTCGACGCCGAAGAAGGCGTGATCGATGACGTAATTGCGCGACTGCTTCTGGAGCGCGAGATGACCGTAGTAGGCGCAGCCGATGGCGACGCCGTCGTCGCCGGCCGCCGGCTGAATCCAGATATTCTCGAATCCCGCTTCCCGCGCCAATCGGCCGTTGGCGACGCAATTCAACCCGACGCCGCCAGCGATGCAGAGATTTTTCGCGCCCGTCGTTTCGCGCAGCCATAGGGCGCGTTCGATCAGGATGTTTTCCGTATCGTCCTGGATGCGCCACGCCATGTCCTGCCAGTGGGGCAGCTTGGGACTTTTCTCCCAGTCCTCGTTTTCGGGAAACCACGGCCGGTCGAACGAGGCGTCCCAGGGCGGACATTCGAGTTCGCCGTTGATGATATTGATAAGCGGGCGGAAGGCGTTTGGCCGGCCGTATGGCGCGAGCCCCATGACTTCGCCGCACTTGTTCCAATCGGCGAAGATGTAGCTCGACGACTTGCTGTACATGGCGCCAAGGCCGGGCATGAAATAGAACTCGTCGCTGAGGAAGCCGCGCGTCGGATTGAGCCAGACTTTCTTCAGGGTTTCGAGTTCGGCGCCTTTGAACCGGTAGTAGCTCTCGGACTCGCGCGCGAGCGGGTTGACGGCGTCGGTCATCTGGTTCGGTTCGCGGACGTCGGTGGCATAGCTGCCGACGCCGTCGACGATCATGACGGCGCCGTCCTCGAAAGGGCAGGCGGCAAAGGCGCTGTAGGCGTGCGCGAGGTGGTGCGAGAGGGTGACGACTTTTTCGGACGGTTTCAGGTGCAGCGGGTGCTTGAGCGCGCTTCTTCGCTCTTCGGGATCCATGAATTCCGGGACGTTTTCATAAAGCAGCCGCGTTTCCAGATCGTCGATCGGCAGCACGTAGCAGTTGCGGACCACGAGATCGACGTCGGCGAGGCGTATGCCTTCGGCCCTCAGGCAATAGTCGACGACTTCGGCATAGAAACCGGTGGCGTGCTTCTGGCGCGTGATGCGCTCTTTCGCAATTGCGAACGCGATGGCGCCATCGCGGAGCAGGCAGGCGCTGACGTCGTGGTCGTAGGCGTTGATGCCGAGAATGTAGGTATGCTTTTTGGCCATGGTTACTCGGTGAGCAGATGCCCGGACGCCGGACATTCGTGGAGCGGGTTCGGCCGCGCGCGGGGAGCGGCGCAGCAGGCGGATTGATTGCGCCCCGCGCCCCGCTGTGTTAGCGTTCCGTATCGAAAATTGCGACTTGAATTGAGGCGTTCGCGCTTTGATGGGGTCGCGCCGGTTCATGAGCGGCGGGTGAATTTGGCCCTAGCCGCTTGAACCGTTACGCCGCTGAAACGTTGCCGGTTGACGGAGGCTGGCGACCCCAAGTGGAGTTTCGTGAATGACAATCGGAAAAGACATCTTCGCGGTCGCGAGGCGCGGCGCCGGCATCGCGGCGAGCGCTGTCGGTCGTGCAGTCGCGAGCGTGGTCGCGGTCGTTGCGATGGTGGTGATCTACGCCTTCGCATCGCTGAGTTCTTACGCCGTCAGCGCTGTCGGCTTGACGGGTGTGACCACTCTCGCGCTTGCGAGTTCGGCGCAGCCGGCAGAAGCACGTCGGTATCGCCGGCATCGCTATCGCCGGCATCGCTATCGCCGGTATCGCCGGCGTCGCCGTCATCGATACCGCGGGTATGGGTATAGCAGCTACGGCTTCTATCCAGGCATTTACCTGAACTTCGGCTCGAGACGGCGCCGGAGAGGTTGGTGGTGAGGCGCGGGCTGTCGCGTTAGCAGCGCCGAAATCAAAAAGCACCCGCGTCGCCTTACGGCGGCGCGGGTTTTTTTGTGAGCGGGCTCGTTTGCAAGCGGCTTAGCGCGTCGGCTCGGGATTGCGGAAGGCGTTGTCGGCGGGCATCAGCCCTTCGTCTCCGGGCGCCGGCGGGTCGAACTGACCGCCGTTGGAGTAGCCATCCTTCTTTTGTGCGAGATAGTGCTTGAGGGGATCGTCGTCGTCACTTGGCGAACCCGTAGCTTCTGCTTCTTGGATCGGCGCGGTTTCGTTCAGTGCGTTTTCGCCTGGCGCGGCTTTTTCCGCCCAGGGCAACTGTTCGCTTTCGCCGCTCGCGGCGCCACTGGCCCGGGTTGCAGCATCGTCGGCCAACTGTTTCGCCAAACGTTCGCGGAGTCTTTTTCTGAGATCGCTTTCTTTTACGCCTTTCGGCGCTTTTCGTTCTTTCAGATCTCCCGAGCAGCCTTCGCCGGGCCGCGTTGGAATCCACGCCCTTCCGTAGACGTTCTCTTCGTCAACGCAGTAGTAAACGTATTTTTCGGATTCGCGCTTAAGGGCGTCGGCGCAATCGGCGCCGGCCATCGAGGCCTGCAACGCGGCGTCGTTGCCGCGCCGCTCGTCGCCGGCGCTGCGGAAGGCAGCTGCAGCGTTGGCGAAGAGTTTTTCCGCCGCGCAAGGTTGCTTCTGTCGGTTCTGGGCGGCGGCCTTGTCGTAGAGCGTGATGCCGCGTCGCGATGTCGGCGCCGATGGCTGCGCAGAATTGTCGATCGAGCCGGTCGTTGGTGGCGGCGCATAGGCGGCCTCTGAGCTGCCTGACGGGGTGGCGTCCTGAATTGCCTTGGCGACGCCAAGGGCGGCGCCGAACAGGTTGAGGCCATTCGCGAGATTGTTGGCGCCGCCGCCGTTCGGGACCGACGGGACGTAGCTGCCTGCCGAGCCGCCCGATCGTGGGCACGGAATGATGTTGCTCGGGATGGCGCCCTGCTGCAGCTGACTTTGGGTCAGCGTCTGTGATCCACAGCTATTGGAAAACGTCGCGATGCCGGCCGGCTGATTGACGACGGTGTAGACCTGCGTGCCATTGATGGTCTGGTAGCCGCTTTGCGCGTGCGCGGCGGGTGACAAAATAAGAGCGGCGACGGCGATCATCGCCGCGATCGCGTAGGCGGAAAGAAAACTGGGATTGTTCTGCGTGGCGCCCATCGGAGTTCTCATCGCGCCGGATGTGCGCGCCCCCTGGCTTTGATTCGGAAATTCCTGTCGACAGTAATGCTCAGAGTGTAGATGCAGGTGCGTGCATCTGGCCACAGCGAAATGCGCGTCCGTACTTTTTGGGCGGTGGAGAGGGAAGCCGGACACACTTGGGCCGCGTGTCAAGGGCGCGAAGCGTTGCGGCGGGCTGCCCATGAGTCGCGCTGTGGCGCATCGGCCGGTCAAGTCCGCGATCGGACATATCCCTAGGGATTGCTGATGCTTGCGTCTTGTTGCGCCGCGCGCCCGCGCCTAGCGTTGAGCTTTGTCATTCAAGGACAACGAGGATCACCGCATGAGCACGCTTCAAGTCTCGGCGCAGAAACAGCTGCGCCAATTCGTCGAGCAGATCGAACGTCTCGAAGAGGAGAAGAAGCAGCTCGCCAGCGATATTCGCGACAAATATCTGGAAGCGAAGGCTGTCGGCTTCGACGTCAAGGCGCTGCGCCAGATCTTGCGGCTGCGCAAGAAGAGCCAGGAAGAGCGTCAAGAAGAGGAAAGCGTGCTCGAGGTCTATATGCACGCCCTCGGTATGCTCGACGATGACTCGGCGCTTAGGGCAGCTGCCGACAAGATGATCGCTGCGGAATAGCGGCGAGGATGGTCAGCGGCTCCTGGTCGCGACATGCGCCCGCAGCGCGAAACTGTTTCAAATTTCGAGATGACATTGCAAACGCCCATCCTTGCTGCGGATGGGCGCTTGCGCGCGTTGTCTGATGTTTGTGCCGATTTCGCACCTGCGAACGGGGCAGGTTCAAGACACGTCGGTTAACCCCAATTGGCTGGCTGTGGCGCGTTGTCGGCCATTTCGTCGCCCAAGTGATTGCGGATAGCATCGGCGTTGTCACTGCGCATTGCTGGCGCTTTGACGGACCTTGAGGAGCATGAGCATGTACCGGTCGTTCGTCGCACTTGCGATGCTGACAGTTGGAGTTCTCGGAGCGATCGGCGACGCCGCCATGGCGCAGCAGCGGACACGCGACGATTGGCGACCCGATCGGCGCGGCGATTGGGAGTCGCTCGGTGCAGCCGAGATCGGCACACGGCTCGAACGTGACGTGATCCCAGTCTCGTCCGGCGAAGGACCGTTCCGAGCGATCGGCTTCACGGTGAATGGAAACGACGTCAGGATCGAAGACGTCAAGGTCATCTATCGCAACGGAGAAACGCAAGATCTTCGCGTCCGTGAAGCGTTCCGCAACGGCAGCCGTTCGCGACCCATCGACCTTTATGGACGCGGTCGACGCATCGACCGGATCGAGGTGCTCTACCGATCGCAAGGCCCGGTGAAAATCGAATTCTACGGCGAGCGCGGCCGTGGCGGCGGGGACCAGGAGTCGCGATGGGAAGACTTGGGCTGCCAGAGAGTTGGCTTTCTGGACGATAACGACGTCATCCGCGTCGGCCGTCGCGAAGGCCGATTCCGCGCTCTGAAGCTTCGCGTGGCGGACGAGAAGCTCCGACTGGTGAGCATGAAAGTTGTTTTTGAGAATGGTGGTTCGCAGGCTTTCAACGTCGGCACCGTCATTCCGGCCGGCGCCGAGACCTATCCCGTCGATCTGGACGGCCGCAATCGCGCCATCGACCGCATAGAACTCAAGTATCTGCCGCAAATCAGCCTGAAGCGCGGCGCGTCCGTGTGCGTGTTGGGTTTTGAGGGCGACGATCGCGGCGACAGGCAGCGGCAGCGCTAATTCAGTTACGAATTTCAACCGAATTCAGAAGGATCGCCTGCCATGAACATGCGCTTGATTTTTACCGCGGCTGCGGCCCTCATCTGCTTTGTCGCTCCGGCCTCGTCCGCGCCGGCCAACAAAGACGACTGCCTCAAGGTCGCTTTTGACCTCGCGTCCAAAGCCGCCAAGAAAAAACTTCCCGAGGCCGAAGCCGTGAAGGTCGAGGAGCTGGTTGGGAAGATGGAAGGGGAGTGCGCTTCCGAAAAAATGTCGGATGCGGAGGCGACATCCAAGCAAATCGACGCGGCGATTTCCGGCAAGTAGCCGACAGTTTGGGCGGGAGTTTCTGCGGCGTCGACGGCTGATGCGTCGTCATCCGCCGTCCGATCGGATTCGGCGTTTCGACCGGACGGCGTAGACCTGCTCGCAATTCCGTGAAGGCGATGCGCACCGATCTGGCTTGGACGATAAGGCGCGCTCGTGATAAGCACCAATCGCATTACTTCTGATTGGTGATCAGGCGCCCTTATGTCCCACGTGACATTCAAACAGTTGCGCTACTTCGATGCACTGGCGCGCGAACAGCACTTCGGCCGCGCCGCCGACGCCTGCTCGGTGACGCAGCCGGCGCTCTCGATGCAGATCCAGGAACTCGAAGCTTCGCTCGGCATTCCGCTGGTCGAGCGCACGCGCGCCGGCATTCGATTGACGCCAAAGGGCGAAGAGATTGCGCAACGGTCCCAGCGGCTGCTGAACGACGTGCGCGACCTCATTGACTACGCCAAGCAGTCGACGGGTATCCTGTCGGGAACGCTGCGTCTCGGCGTCATTCCCTCGGTCGCGCCGTATCTGCTGCCCCCACTGTTGCCGCTGCTGCGCGAGAAATATCCCGACCTCGAGCTGCATGTGCGCGAGACGCAGACCCATGTCCTGACGGAAGAGCTGCTCGAGGCGAAGCTCGACGTGTTGCTGCTAGCGTTGCCGTTGAAGCACGCCGATATCGAGTCGATGCCGCTGTTCGACGATCGCTTCCTCCTCGCCGTGCCGAAGTCCAAGAAGCTTTCAGGCCGCGTGCGCGCCACGCGCGAACTCGTCGAAGCCGATCGGCTGCTGCTGCTCGAAGAAGGTCATTGCCTGCGCGATCAGGCGCTGACCTACTGCAGCCTGCAGCAGGTGGACGCCTTCAACACGTTCGGCGCCTCAAGCTTGGCGACGATTGTCGAAATGGTGTCGGCGGGACTGGGCATCACGTTGCTGCCGGAGATCTGCGTCGCCGTCGAAGGCCGCTCGCGCGAAATCAAGATGATCCGCTTCGTCGATCCCGAACCGTCGCGCTCGATCGGGCTGGCGTGGCGCCGCTCGAGCCCGCGGCGCGAAGACTTTCGTGCGCTCGGACAAATCGTTCGCGCGGCCGGCGAGGCGTGCCTGAAGAAGGCGGGGCATAATGCGGCGATGGCGTAGCGCGAATTCTGGCGCTGGGCAGCGGCGCTAGCGCGAACTCGTCTGCACGGATCGGTTTTCGATTTGGGTGGCGAGGCGGCTCTGGTCGATCTCAAGCAGCGCGTCGAGATGCACGGCCTTGCCCTGAAACTGCTGCGCCCACATGACCTGCGCCACCTGCTGTCCCGGGCGGAAGCGCATCGGCGGAATTTCGCCGACGTCGTCGATCATTTCGAGCGTGGCGGCGACGTCGGGATGCTGCAACTGCGCCAGCTGGGGATCAGCGGCCGAGGGCGTGTCCGTCAGCAGCGGCGCAAGCGGGAATGGTCGATAGGCGAGTTCCTCGGGATGATCCTCGTCGAACTGCGGCGCCTGGACCCAGCCGGCGCCGAGGCTGTCGGGGCTCATGTCGGTGACGCTGGAGGCGGTTTTGTCGGGGATCAGGGCGGCGAGCTTCGGTCCGACGAGGGCGGGTGGCATCGCCGGCTCCTCGATGCGGGCCGCGACGGCAGCTTCGGCTAGCGCCTTTTGCGGCCGCGCCGCGGGCTGTGGCGCCTGCACCAGCTTCGGAGCGGGAAGGCTGAGGCTCGCCTTTTGCACCAGCGCGGTGAGGTTGGCGCCATCGGCGGCGGTCGGATTGACGGTGAATTGCGACGAGCGGTCGATGAGTTTTGGCGCTGCTGTCAGCTTTGGTTTGGAGTCAGCGGAAGGCTTGGCCGGCTTCGCTTCGGCAACCGGCTTGCGTCCGACATCCCAGCCAAGCGCGAGGTCATCAGACGGCGTGTTCGATTTGGCGAGCGCCGGGAACGGCAGCGCCGTCGGTCCGAGTGAGGCGACGGCAAATGGCTTGCGCTCGATCGGCTGCGAAGAGGGTTTCGGCGCAGGTGTGGACAACGAGGCCGACGCGCCAAGCGCCGCAACCGTGACCGCTTTGCGCTCCGCCGGTTTCGCCGACGCAACGAGAGTCGGGCGCGGCGTCCGCCGATCTTCTTGGAACTGTGCGATCTGCACTGCGAGTTCGTGATACTTGATCCGCGCCTCCGCGACATCGGCTTTGGTGATCGGTCCACCGTCCGCCGGCATGTGCCGCGTATGGCCTTCGGGGAACAGCAACGCCAGTTCCTGGCGCGGCAGGCGCGGCCAGGCGCGCACGCGCGACGTGTCGACGTGCACAAAGGGGATGCCCGACGTCGGATAATAGCCGACGCCGCCGCGTTCGCGGATCAGCGCCGAATAGCGGATGCGTTTCAGAGGCACATCGGGGAACGTGATGTCGATGGCCTTGCCGGTCATGTGCTGGCTTTGGCTAGCTTGCCCGCCGCGCGTCTTGCGCAACATCTCGTTGGTGGTCGCCGAGCGATAGCCGCAGATGATGCTGATCGGTTGGCTCGCGCCGAGCTCGTTGTACATTTCCCAGGCGAGGTCGATGGTCTGCGGATCCATGTTGATCGACTCGTTCTTGCGCCAGTCGCGCATGATCCAGTCGATCTGTTTCATGGCTTCTGGAACGTACCGGCCGTCCCGCTTGTAGGTGACGGTCAGCCGCTCCTGGGTGTGGATGTGATAGAAGGAGATCGTGCGGTCGCCGGCGGACGGACCTGTCACGGCGTCGCCTGCGAGGCCGAGCGCCGTCGCAATCGCCAATAGGCCAATCATCGCCCCCGAGCGGCGCAACGTCACCTAAACCCCCATTCCCTCGCCCACGGTCGCAATCGTCAGTTTCGGCGTGAAGGGGCAGACGCAAACCCGTCTGTGCAACTGACCCTCAAGCGTTAACGCCGAACCCTTAAAACCCCGTAAGCACCCTAGCGCGGGATTAAACGGGCGTTAAGCGGCGATAAAAGGGCGAGTGGGCTCGAATTGGCCAAAACCGGGGTTCAGTTCGGCGGTCGATTGCCGGCTCGCACGTCAGGTCTTGCCGCCGATCGGCGGAATGCTCAGGCCCGTGGGATAGGTGACTACTCCCAGAATTCAGCCCCCGTTTGCTTGCCGCCTTTGGGAATTACCGGCGCTGGCGCCGGGCTGAACTCTTGCAGCGTTGAGTTCGCCCAGCCTGGGTTCTTTGGAGTTCCACCCATTGGGGCCGCCGCAGTCTCGCCCTCGGTCGCTTTCTTGGACTTGGCGCGCGACCGTGCGGAGCGCTGTTGGCCGGCTGCGTTCGACTTGCGAAGCCTGGGCGTCGATTTGACCCTGGCGACCTCGCGTGCGGCCTCGACTTTGTCCAACTCGGCGGATTTGATCCGAGCGCGCAGTTGGGCAGCCGACGCCTCGGCGGTTTCGCGAGCCTTTTTCTCTGCATCTAGTTGGCGGCGAAGATCGGAGATCGCCCGATCCAATTGACCGTCGGCCTCCTTTTTGACCTCAAGCTCGCCCGACAAAACTTGCTGAACGCTGCTGGTCTCGCTCTGGGCTGCAGCTTTCGCTTGCCGCAAGACTTCGAGTTCGGCCAACGCCAACTTGGAGGAGGCATCACTTTCGGCCAGAGATTTCTCCAACCGATCGAGCTGCGCGCGCAGGTCATTTACTTCGGCCTCGGCCTTGACCTGGACTTCGGTCGCCGACGACAGCCGCAGCTTCAGCTCTTGAGCCGTTCGTTCGGCCGTCTCCTTGGCGATCCGCTCGGCGTCAAGCGCGGAGCGGGCCTCAGACGCCGTGCGTTCGGCGGCGACCAGCGAGCCCTCCAGCCCTTGGGCGCGCTGACGCAAGCTGTCGGCGGATTGCGCGGCAGCCTGCTTGGCTTCGGCGTTGGCTAGGCTGGTCGCCTGCAGCTTGACTTCCAGGTTCGCCACTTTCGCCACCGCCGCGTCCTTGAGGGCTCTCTCTCGCGCCACGCTCTCTCGCAGCCGCAGCAGCGACTTTTTTTCTGCGGCGGCGGTCGCGCTGGCGCCGGACAGGATCGCTGCGGCGCCCACGTTTGCGGGATCGCCGACGGGCTTCCACAGTCCGGCGTGGAGGGTGAACGCGATCAGCGCCATCAGGGAAGCGCCAAGGATCCCGAAAGCATTGAGCTTCCAGCGCCGATCGTCGGCAGGCGTCTCGCCGCCGCTTGTCGCGTCACGCGCCGCGTCGTCGTCGGATACATGATCAGAAACGCTGACCGACTGGCGCGTTCGCGCCTCGAGCGGTGCGACGCCTCTCGGATCGTAGTCGCCGAAACTCCAGAGATGTCCTTCCGGGTCGCGCGCCGCGTAGCCGACGCCGCCATACACCATTGCCTGTAAAGGCCAGACGATCTCGGCCCCGAGGCGTCTGGCTCGTTCGTAGTGCTGTTCGACATCGAAGACTGTGCAGTAGCAGGCCTGGGTCTCGGCGCCGCCGATGGCGTCCGGCTGAACGAATGTGAGGCCGCCGCCGATATCGTTTTGCGCGGGCACCAGCATGATGGTTGCCCCGCCCAGCGTCAGGTAAGCGTGCTGCACCGTGCCGTCGGGATTTCTGGCGACTTGATGCCGGTGGAATCCATACGTGGCGCAAAGGTTGTCGATCGCCTTGTGCGGCTCACGGTAGCCGATGATTTGCGTCATCCTGGCTGACGCCACGACGGGTTCGCCGCCGAGGGGCTTCATGAGCATGATACGCACTCAACCTAACGCACGCGACGCGGGCCGCCGTCTTTGGACCGACACTCCAGATTAAGACTAATTGCACAATTGAGACCGGCCAACAGCAATTCAGACACCGCTTCAAATAAAACAGCGTTCTGTTGGCGGATATTACACAAAACACCCCCACAGAAATTGCGCGCGGTGACCATGCCCTTTGTCTCGATTGGACGATATGCGGGGCGGCGCTGTACACTTCCCGGGGGTGGCCGGGCACGACGTACCGGCGCGGCGGTGGCAGAGGTTTGGCCGATCAGTTGCCGAATAGCTCGCTGAAGAAGCCGCCGGATTTCTTCTTCTTCGGCGGCATCACGTAGCGGTAGCCACCGTAGCCGTTGCGATAATACGGACGCCCGCGCTGTTGTGCGCCGTAGTTATAGAAGCCGTAGTAATCGTCGTCGTACCAGCTCTCGGACGAGCGGGCCACGCGGGGATTTTCCGGCGGCAGGAGATGGTCGCGGTTCTTTTCGATCTCATTCCAGCGGCCGGCAAGAGCCAGCTTGATGCGCTGCTCGTGGCCGTAGATGTCCTTCACGGTCTTGACCTCGCCGGACTCGTCGACCCAGGCCGTAAAATAGGTGATGTGGACCGGCACCGGCTTGTCGAGCACAACGTCGTTGTTCTCGGGGCCGTTCTTGATCGTATCGGCGACCTTGGCGGCGTCCCAGCCCTTGTCTTCGGCCATCAGAACTTCGGCGAGGCGCACTGGATTGCGCACGCGCACGCAGCCGTGGCTGTAGGTTCGAACCGGCGTATTGAACAGGCTCTTCGACGGCGTGTCGTGCAGATAAACGGCGTGCTTGTTCGGGAACAGGAACTTGACGACGCCAAGTACGTTCGTGCCGCCCGGCGGCTGCTGGATGTCGTAGTTGCGGATGTCGGTCGCATACCAGTCGACGCTCCACGGATCGACGTAACGGCCGTTGCGCTTCATGACGAGGCCGCGGCCGTCGATCGGATTGCCGCCGCTGCGCAGGCGCGGCAGGAGCTCGTTGATTTTGATCGAGTCGGGCACCACCCACGGCGGCTGGAACACCACCGTGCGCATCACGTCGGAGAAGATCGGCGTCTGTGTGTTGGTTTGGCCGGTGACGACGCGCTCGGTCAGGATCGCGTGGCCGTCCTTGATGACGCGAACTGTGAACTCAGGAATGTTGACGGCGACGTAGAACGCGCCGAAGTCGTCGGGCATCCAGCGCCACTGTTCCATGTTGGCGAGGATCGTGCCTTCCGTGACGGGGCCCGAGCCGTTGAGCGCGCCGCGGACGGCAGCGGTGATGGTCGGATTGTAGGGCTCGATGCCGTGCTTCTCCTTGAAGCGCACGACGGCGGCGGCGAGCGTCTGGTCGTAGTAGTTGTCATCGGCGGCGGTGCCGTCGGGCTTCATGCCGGGCGAGGGAACTTTCAGAATTTTGCGAATGATGGCGATGTGCGGGTGCGATTTGCCGGCATTGATCTTGGAACCGCTCGGAACTTGAATTTGCGGCTCCGGCGTCGCGGTGCGCATCTCGATCAGCTTCTTGCGCAGCAGATGGAACTGCGGGTGCCTCGGATGCAGCGAGATCAGATAAGCGCTTTTCGAGGATGCGGCGGCGAGATCCGCGAGCAGTGTCGCGCGATCGATGAGATTCGGTTTGCGATCGAGGTAGGACGACAGCTGCGTCGTCGGATCGGTAATGCGGTCGCCGCGCGCGTGGCGCGCGTAGGCCATGGCGAGCAGCGACAGCCGGATGTCGAGTTCGGCGAGGACTTGCTCGCTCAAGCCGGTGGGGAGGGAGGTCAGATCGGGAATGATGTAGGCGCTGGCCTTGAGGCCCCAATCGTCGGCGCGGCCGAATTCGGCGATCAGATCCTTGGCGGCGTCGTTCAAGCCGAACTTGGTCATCCAGAGGGCGTCGCCCTGGCGGGCGTCATAGAACTGACTTAGGGCTGCTATGTCGGCTTCGTCGCCGCCTCTAAGGAATGCGACGGTTTTGGTTTCGAAAACGGCTTTCATCGGCAGCGGGAAGATCGGCGCTGCGGCAGGCGGCGCGGCGGCGGCTTCGACGGGCGGGGTTGCGGGGAGATTCGCCGGCGCCGCGCCCGCGGTCGGTCCTTCGGAATTCGGTTCGACGTCCGGTGCAGTCCTGGCGGCGTCGTCGCCCTTCGGCGCCTCCTTGACGACGCGGTCGATCTCGTCCCAGGGGCGATCGTCTGGGTCTATGGCCCACACGGGCGCGACGGCGCCGAAGGCCAAAAACAAGGTCAGCGTCGAACGCCGCAAGCCAAGCATGTCTCGTCACCTTTCATTCGGCCGCTGGTCGCTGCGGCCGCAATCCTTCTTAGCGGTCGTAGCCGCAACTCGCCACCGAGGTTGCCATGCCGGCGTGGCGAAACTGTCGCCGTATTCCGACGCCAAAGCGTCAATCCACTGGATGGGCCACTAGATGGGCCACTTTATGGGTCACGGGATGGGATCGTAGGCAATCAGGGTTAAGCAAGTCTCGCCCGTGATGCCGTTTGGCGCATTTCTCGCGGGGGATGCGCCGTCTTTACCGCACCCAAGCAGCGCTGAACTTTTTCCCGAGGTAGCACGACAGACTTGGAAGCCGGCGCGTCGCGCGCGACGCCCGGCGGGCATATCGGCATTCCAGGGAGACGAACATGGCGGCCTGTCGGTTTGGGGCGATTGGAGCGGGACTAGCGGCGATACTGGCGGCGCTGGCGCCGGCTCATGCCGACGAGACGGGCGACGGCCTCAGGATGTCGATTGAAGTTGGCCCCGATTCGCCGGGGCTGCGGCGGCTCGTCGTCGCCGCCGAGGGCGCCAGCTATGCGCGGCTGACGTCGGCGACGGCGGATGTCGCCTTGACGCTGACGGCGTCGCTGGCGCCGGGACACGCGCGCAAAATCGTGGCGTCGACTCTCGCGGTGCAAGGTGCTTCCGAGGGCGAAGCGGCAGCGGCGTTCGACGGTGGTCGCGTGGTCGCGGACTTCACGGCATCGCGCAGCTTCGCCTTCGCCGCGCAGCCCGACGGTGCGCTGGCCCGCGCGGCGATCGCGGCGTGCAATGGCTTGGCGGCGGCGGACCGCCCTTCGAAATCGTCACGGTCGCTTTCGATTTCGGTTCCGATTCAATGGCGCGTCACGACCGGCCGCTTCGCGTTCCGCTGGACGGATTATGACTCCGTGACGCCGACCGAGGCGATACTCGCCAATCCGGAATTCTACGGCGAGCGAGAAACCGGCGAGGCCGAAGTCGTCGCGCGCATTGGCGTCGATTGCGCCCCGCTCTCAAGCGGCGTTGTGGCTGCGCCGACTGCGGCCAAGCCATCGGCTACGGGCGCGGCCGTTGTTCCGCCGAAAGCCGCGATCGACACGGCCCGTTGCGACGGCGGCATGGCGCGTCCGGCCGGTGCAGGCCCAGGAGCTGGCATCGTCTGTCTCTGTCCGGGCAACACCATGCGTGTCGAAGTCGGCGACGCAGCCTTTGCGTGCCGCCGCAAGCTGGCGCGCAAGTGAGACGCTAAACGACAAAGCCCCGGCGTCGCCGCCGGGGCTCTGGCTCCAACGCGCTGAAGCGCGCCAAATGACGTGGTGGTGGGACGGAACGTCTCCCAGCTGCGCCCGGCCGTCCCACCGGACCCGTTCGCACACATCCCCTCCGCCGCGGCGCTTTCGCCCGCTGCGGATGAAATTCAGTTCGGCCTCGGTTCGAGGCCGTATTCCTGCATTTTGCGATAGAGCGTCGAGCGGCCGATGTTCAGCCGTTTGGCGACTTCCGTCATGTGGCCGCGATAGCGGCCGAGCGCCAAGCGGATCATGTCGGCTTCCATGGCTTCGAGCGAACGGATCTCACCATCTTCCGCGACCGCTGCGATACCGAGCGAACTGCCGCTCGTCGCGTTCCTGATCTCGATCGTGTGCGGCACCGTGTTTTCGGCGCCGAGCAGCGCCGGTCCGACGTAGGCCGGCTGCTTCTGCAGTGCGGTCGGGGCGGCCGGAATGGCGGCCTCGAAGCCATCGACGTGGGCGGCGATCTGCGGGAAATTCGACACCGTCAATTCCGGTCCGTCGGCCAGAACGACGGCGCGGAACACAGCGTTCTCAAGTTGACGCACGTTGCCGGGCCAGGGGTAGGCTTCGAGCAGGCGGATGGCCTGGTCGCTGAAGCCGGCGAGACGCTTGCCTTCCTCGGCGGCGAAGCGGGCGGCGAAGTGGCTCGCGAGTTCCGGCACGTCGTCGATGCGCTCGCGCAGCGGCGGCACGAAGATCGGGAACACGTTCAAGCGGTAGTAGAGGTCCTCGCGGAACTTGCCGTCCTTGACCTGTTGGATCATGTCTCGGTTTGTCGCCGAGATCAGGCGGAAGTTGACTTTGACCGGCTTTTTCGAGCCGACCGGATCGATTTCACCTTCCTGAAGCGCTCGCAACAGTTTGACCTGCGCATCAAGTGGCAATTCGCCGACCTCGTCGAGGAACAGCGTGCCGCCGTCGGCTTCCTGGAACTTGCCGGTGCGCTTGTCGACGGCGCCGGTGAAGGCGCCCTTCTCGTGGCCGAACAAGATCGACTCGACAAGGTTTTCAGGGATAGCGCCGCAGTTGACGGTGATGAACGGGCGGCCTGCGCGGTCGCTTTCGCCCTGGATGGCGCGGGCGATCAGTTCCTTGCCGACGCCGCTTTCGCCTTCGATCAGCACGGGAATGTTGGACGCCGCGGCGCGCTTGCCGAGCGTGATTACGCGCTTCATCGCCTCGCCGTGGAGGACGAGGTCGCCAAAGGTCAGCGTGCCTTCGACCTTCTTCTTGATGCGAATGATTTCGCCGGACAGCGCTTCGATTTTCAGCGCGCTGCGCATCGAGACTTCGAGGCGTTCGGGGGAGGCGGGCTTGACGACGAAGTCGACGGCGCCGGCGCGCATGGCCTTGATCGCAGTTTCAATAGAGCCGTGCGCGGTCTGGACGATTACAGGCGGCGCGCCGGGCTTGTCGGCGAGGCGCTCGAGTACGGCCATGCCGTCGACGCCGGGCATGACGAGATCGAGAAGGACGAGGGAAATCGAATCCTTGTCGGCGCCGTCGAGGATTTGAAGCGCCTGCTCACCCGAGCCGCAGGTCTTGGTCTCGAAGCCGAAGCGCTTGATGGTTTCTTCGAGGATTCGGCGCTGGGCGGGGTCGTCGTCGACGATCAAAACACGCTTGGACATGGGGACGCTGTACTCAACTGTTACGCCGCCGGTTCGGGTGACTGGGCTGGTCCAGGATCGGACGCCCGGAAACCGACGGATTACATAATCGGCCTGAGAGTGCCCGAGATGGGTAAACGGAAGGTTGAGGGGTGAAGTTTTTTGGCTTGTCTGCCCCGGAATTGCGTTTTCGGGGTCTGGAGGCGGCCAGTCGCAGACCGCCCGAACGGACATGCGCGTGACGACTTCTGTGCGGCGCGGAGCGATGGCATGGTGGCAGCCGCGATCCGAACCGCGATAAAGCGCCGGCGAGGCTAAGCTGGAGCTGGGAACCACCTGGGAGGACCGGAATGGACGACCCCGAAGCCTTCGAACCGGGCGACCACGTGTTCACTGGAACGATCACGACATGGAACGCCAACTTCGGCGAACTGCTGACGGACAGCGGTGTTTCGGTGCCGCTGCTGACGCAAGGCGTGACGCGCATGCGGGTCGGCGCGCGGGTAACGATCCTGGCGCGGAAGCTAAGACCCCGCTTCGTCATCCAGCGTGTCGACGCGGTGTGAGCGCGCGCGAACAGGCTGCGCGCTGCTTGACGCCGGGCGCAGCTGCTTTGTCAAATTTTTTGGGGCGTGGCCGGCGCGCGACGCCCGTCTGCGGATTCGAGGCGTCGATGCCGACGGGCGCTTGATCGGCCCGTTTATTTGTGGCCAGTTGCCATCGATATTGTTGTGTCCGCGTTTGCGAGCCCCGCTATGGCTGAGGGAACACTCGGCGTCGGCAATTTTTCGCCGGCGCAAGACGACAGGCTGAAAGTCTTCATCTCGTATTCGCGGGATGACCTCGATTTTGCGGACCAACTTGGCGCCGGGCTTGAGGTCTGCGGATTCGACGCCACCATCGACCGCCACGAGATCACCGGTGGCGAAGCCTGGCGCGAGCGTCTCAGCGGGTTGATCCGCGATGCCGATACTGTGCTGTTCGTGCTTTCGCCGAAGTCGGCTGCATCCGAAATCTGCGGATGGGAAGTCAGTGAAGCCGCCATCCACAACAAGCGCATCCTGCCGATCGTGTGTACGCCGCTCGACGACGTCGCCCCCCCGCCGCAGCTGCGCGACCTCAACTACATCTTCTTCTATCGCGAGGCGAAGGCGCCGGGTTCGGGGTTCGGTTCGGGGCTGGCGCAAACCGTGGCGGCGCTCAACTCCGACATCGGCTGGATCCGCGAGCATACGCGGCTGCTTGCGCGCGCCACCGAGTGGGCCAAGGGTGGGCGTCCGGTCAACCGGCTGCTATCGGGCGGCGACATTGTCGACGCCAAGGCGTGGGCTGCGCGGCGCCCGAAGGATGCGCCGGCGCTGACGGCGCTGCACCTCGAATTCATCCGCTCCAGCGAAGACGAAGAGACAAGCCGGGGCAACGTAGAGCGCGCGAGGCTCGAGGAAATGGCCGCGGCGCAGGACGCGCGCGCGCAGGCGCTGCATGACAAGGAGCAGGAGCAGCGCCGGCGCAAAAAGACGATGAACTACGCGATGACCGGCGCGTGCGTGTTCATCGCGGCGCTGGCGGGGGCGCTGGTTTACGCCTTGGACCAGTCACAGAAAGCCAGGAAAAGTCTGCGCGAGACGCGGGTGCTGCAGGCCGGCACTTTCATGAGCGCCGCGAACCGTTTGATCGAAGGCGGCGACTGGGCCACGCAAATGTTGCTGGCGCTGGAAGTGGCTCCGAGGAGCGATAGCAAAGAGACGGAAAACTGGCCGTATCTTCGCAACATCGCCGACACGTTGCAGACCGGTTTGGAAGCGAACCGAGAAATTGCAGTGTTGAAAGGCCAGGCGAGTTTCAGTCCCGACGGTAAGCACTTGCTGATCAGCGGACAAAATTCGGCTCCGCGACTCTACTCTGCCAATGATGGCAAGGAACTGCGCCATTTCGGCGATCAGAAAAACGCCAATGACGCAGTTTTAAGTCTGGATGGCAGTCGCGTTCTGACCCACGCGCGCGACGGGGCGCCTCAGATTTGGGACGTCGAGACGGGGTCCGCGATGGCTACGCTCGCGCCGCCCGAACGCGGCGTGGTGGACGTGCAGTTCAGTCCCGACGACAGCACCGTGGCGATGGCCGAAGCCAGCGGCTTTGCGGAGGTTTGGGACGCTTCGACCGGCGCGAAATTGCAGACGTTGAGCGCCGGCGACAACGACGAGTCCGGATTCTTTGGAGCTTCGTCTCTGTCGTTTGCGCCGGACGGCGCCAGACTGCTGATGACGAGCGGCTTTTTTGCTGAGAACGCTTCCGCCAAGGCGCCAGGGCAGGCCAGCGGCCGGCTGATCAGTATTTGGAACCCGGCGACTGGAGAGAAAATCTTCGAAGCGGGGAGCCGCGCCGAACTCACTGTGCGCAACGCATCCTTCAGTCCCGGCGGACGTTTTCTGATGCTGCAGGAACGCACGGGGTTCCGCCTCATCGATTCGCAAAGCGGCCAAGAGAAATTCAAGACTGAGGCTGCGGATGACGCGCATGTGATGGCGGAATTCAGCGACGATGATGCCAGACTTCTGACGACGTCGAGAAGCGGACGTGCGCGCATTTGGGACTCGCAGCGCGAAGACGAGCCGCGCGCTACGCTCGGCGCCCATGAAAAGGCCGTTTCGTTCGCTGCTTTCAGCCCAGACAGCAAGTCCGTTCTGACGGTTTCCGCCGACAAGGCGGTGCTATGGGATTCGGCGACCGGCGCCATTGTCCATTCATTTCCGGTCGGCAGGTCGCCTATCGAAAAGGCGATTTTCAGCAGCGACGGCCAATTATTGATGGCGACGTACAAAGATCAGCCGCCGCGGATCTGGAATACGTCGACGTGGCGCGCCGGCACGGCCGGCAGAAGCAGCGTTCCAGACGCTTCCTTCAGTCCGGATGGCAAGTGGGTTCTGACGAGGTCGACGGGAACGAACGTAAAAATTTGGCCGACCAAACCGTTGCTCGATCCACCGAAGGACGACGTCCCGTCGACGCGCGACATTGTGCTGAAAAGTGAAATGCTCGGAGGTCACGAAGACCAGATCAGTGAAGCTGTGTTCAATCCCGATCCAGAAAAGCGACCCGTGCTTCTGACGGTGACGGAACAGGGGGTTTCGCGCCTGTGGCGTTCCGATTACGGCAAACTGATCGATAGCGATCGTCGAGTTGCGGGAATTGGCCGGCACAGAGTTATTGCCCCACAGGAGTCGATGACTCAGGAGAAACTGCGCGTTAAAACCTCGTTGGCGGCCGAGCAGGCTCAGAAGGCGGTGGCGCGCTGTCTGTCAATCGAGCAACGGCTCGAATATGCGCTCGACCCCGAACCCCCGAAATGGTGTCTCGGCGATTCGAGCAAGCATCCCTACAACGACGAAAGCTGGAAGGACTGGCTTAGGGACCGTAAGGCCAACGACCCATATGCCGCGGCAAAGCTGTCGTTTGCTGCCGGATCGGCGCTGACGGACGGTGACGACAGCCGAGCAGCGGCACTAAGCGAACTTAGCTTGAGATTGGATGGTGGGTCGAATTGGCTCCTGGTCAATCGCGCGCACGCGCTGATGTATACTGGAGACACGGAAGGCGCCAAACGCGTCTACCTCGAGAACTACGGCAAGGACGTGCCGAAGTTCAAGAAGAGTTGGCAGGACTTGCTGATCACCGACTTCGCCGACCTGCGAAAATCCGGCCGCGGCACGCCGCTGATGGATGAGGTCGAGGCGGAATTCAAGAAGAAGGCGCTCGCGGCCGTTGTCGCGCCGCTGCCCGCGTCACCGGCAGCCGCGGCGACGACCAGTTCGCCGACGACGTCACCGTGACGCGGAGCTTGGCGCGGCGCCTAGATGCCTGAGCCTCCTTACTTCAGAAAGGACGCGTCCTACTTCAGAAAGAACGCGTCGGCCCGCATGCCGGGGAGCAGCGGGACTTCGCCCAGGAGATCGATCGTCACCTCGAGCACCTCGACGTCGGTGGGGCGGCGCGCGCCGCGCAGCGCGAACCTCGGCGCGGCGAGCGACGGCGCGAGTTCCGTCACTTTGCCCTCGAAGTCGCGGCCGGGGTAGGCGTTGCTCTTCACCGTCACCTTGCCGCCGAGCTTGATTTTCGACACGTCGTGTTCGTCGACTTCGGCTTTCAGCCTAACGACCGACATATCGCCGATGACGACGAGCGGCGCGTCGGGCGACGGCGCAACCATTTCTCCTGCTTTGGCGGGCAGCTGCAGGATGGTGCCGGAGACGGGCGCGCGGATGCGGGTCTTTTCAAGCAGGGCTTCGGCGACGGCGACGTCGGAGCGTGACGCCTGCAGCGCGCTTTCGAGGCGACTAGGCGCCGGTACGTTGGATTTCGATTGCGCGACCGCGTAAACGCCGCGCTCCTTCTGCAGCTTGTCTTTGGCCGCCTGGGCACGATCGCGCGACTCGTTCACTCGTTGCGTCGTGCCGGAGCCAGCGCGCTTGGCCTGCAATTCATATTCGAGTTCGAAGCGGGAGTTGGTCAGCGCGCGCTCGGCGTTGAACACGGCGTCTTCGGCTTTGCGGAGATCCTCGCGATCCTTGTCCAGCGTCTGCGCGTCGCGTTCGCGCTTTCGCGAGGCGGCTTCCGCCTCGGCCGCCTGCAGACGCGCGCGGGCTTCCTCGTCGTCGAGGCGGATCAGCAGTTCGCCTTCTTCGACGACGTCGTTGAGTTTCACGGGCACGTCGGCGATGCGGCCCAAGAGTTGCGCACCGACGCGGACGAGTCCGCTTCTCGGCTCAACGCGACCGGGCGCGGCGGCGAGCCAATCGATCTTTGCTGCTTCCTGCGCGGCCGCCGGTGCGGGCGTCAACGGATGCAATCCGGCGACGGGCGCGGCTAGGCCGAACGCTGCCGCGCAGGCGAGCAGAGCGCGGGCGCGGCCGCGCGTCGGCCGCGCCGGGGCGGCGCTCTTCAGATCCGTGAACATTCCAATTCCTCCTCAAGGTTCGAGCGGCCGGCGGGCGCGGGCGCTCCTGCTCCGGCGCGTGAAGTCGCTAGTCATCCTAGATCGGTTTTTCTGTCCCGGGCGGAACAGGGGCCGGTCTCGCTAAAAAATAATCGCGGCGCTCAACGAACAGTTGGGACTAGATCAGAGACGCGAAGGCCCCAGGCATGGGCCCGGGGCCGCAAGGGACCTTCGAACATCGCCGCCGCGTTTAGTAGCAGTGTTCGCGCAGCGTCCAACCGACGATTTTGCACTTTTCGACGCCGTTGACGACGACGCACTTGCGCTCCGGATAGCGCTGGTAGTCACAGAAGTAGTTGCCGGAATGGCCTGAGAAGCCATGCAGCGGCTTCTTTAATTTGTAGTCCTGAGTGAAGTATTCCTTGTCGCCGGCGTTGGCGGCGCCTGCCAGGCCGGCAAGGGCGGCGAGGGCAAGGGTCGTTGTGCGGATCATCATGGCGGAAACCTCCTGGGATACGGGCGCTGCGCCCAAAGCCTGTCGATGGGAGGGACATTAGGGCTGGCCGCGCGGTGCGGCTGTTCCGTTCGAGACATGAGTTTGTCACAGCCGGCGCGCCGACGCGATGCGCATTTGCAGGGTTTTGTGACGTTGGCGAACCGGGCAGGTCGTCGCGATTGTTACCGTCGCGGTGGATTTGAGACTTTTCAACTTGTTGCAGTTGGCCCAGACTTCGGAGGGTTCGCGACCGCGTGTGCCGTCGTAACAGTAGGCAGAGCAATATGAAGAAGCTTTTCGCGATCGCGATCGGTCTTGCAGCCGCTGTCGCCGCATCGTCGAACGCCGGACCTGCCGTCGCCGCGGAGACGTCGGCCTACGATTTCGAGTTCCCGTCGATCGACGGCGGGCCGCTGAAGTTCTCGAAATGGCGCGGCAAGGCGCTGCTGGTCGTCAACACGGCGTCGTTCTGCGGCTACACGCGCCAGTATGCCGGCCTACAGGCGTTGTGGAAGGAATATGAGGCTAAGGGGCTCGTCGTCGTTGGCGTGCCGTCCAACGATTTCGACGGGCAGGAGCCCGAGAGCGACGGCGCGATCAAGAAATTCTGCGAAGGCGCATTCGGCGTGACGTTTCCGATGACGTCGAAGCAGGTCGTGACGGGCGCGGGCGCGCACCCGTTCTACAAGTGGGCCTCGACGCGGATCGACTCGAACGGTGAGCCGGGTTGGAATTTCCACAAGTATCTGTTCGGCCGGGACGGTCGCTTCATTCAGGCGTTCCCTTCACAGATGACGCCCGGCTCGGACGAAGTGATCGGCTGGATCGAAAAGACGCTGAACGAGACCCAGCCAGCCGCTAACGCTGCAGAAAACTAATTCTCCCGATCTCCAGACTGGCGGCGATTGGGCGGCGCCACCTTCTCCACTTTAGCGCCGGCGCTAAGGCGCGAGCCAGCGCGACTCGAGATTTCCGCTGCGCCAGCTAAATCGTGCGCGGCGATGACCGGCCGCCGCGAGATACAGCCATTCGATCTCGTCGATCGCGACCACGACGGCCGAGAAGTTCTGGGCGCCGTCGTGATCGGCGACTTGTTGCGCCTCGATCGGGGGGGCGGCGATCGAGCCCGGCGCCGTCACTTGGCGGTAGCAGAGCTGGCTTTGCGGCTGCGAAGCCCGCCATGCTGCGCGCGCCGTCTCGTCATCGACATGGGCTGCTGCCGTTCCTGACAACCTGAGCTGCACCTTCTGGCCGGCGTCGTAAGCGAGGATCTGCGTTGCGGAGTTGGCGGCGAATTCAGCAAGTTTGGCGCTGCGGCGGTCGGTGTGGAAGCGGATCAGCCTTTGAAAGGGATCGGCATGACGCAGCACGACAACGCGCACCTTCGGGCGGCCATCGAGTCCGATGCTGGCGACGGCGGGCGTGTGCATCGGCGCGCGTCGGTCGGCGGCGGCGCGCGACAGCAACCGCCACGTCTCCTGAAGGCTGGCGTCGAGGTCATTGTAGTGGGCGGGGATCAGGTCTGGACGTTGAGACGGCATCGAGGAACTCCGGAGGGATCGCTGGGCAGTAGCATAGCGTGCGAAGGTCGTTGATCGGCGGCGGAATGGCGCGCGGCGCTGCTTGCCTGGAATTCGTGGTCAATCTGGGCTAGCAGAGGCGCGAAATCCTCGCCGGCTGCGCTGGCCGGACCCTGCATTACGGAATCAGGAATGACCTCAGACCTCGATCGCCGAAGCCTATTGCGCCAGGGAGCGACCGCCGCACTCGTCGCTGTTGCGCCGTCGTTGGCCCACGCGGTGACCGGACTTGGCGGCGCCGATCTCGGACCGCCGGAGGACTTCTCGTTCGACGCTCTGACGACGCGCGCCAAGGCGCTCGCCGAAAAGCCCTACCGGCCGGTGAAAATCCCATCACCCGACATTCTCGACGCACTCGACTACGATCAGTATCAGCAAGTGCGCTATCGGCCCGAAAAGAGCCTGAAGCTCGATCCCGACGGGCGCATGCCGGTGCAGTTGTTCCATCTCGGCAAGTACGCGAGGGAGCCGGTGCGGATGCACATTGTCGAGGGCGGGCGGGCGCGCGAAGTTATTTATAGCGATGACCTTTTTCAGAGCCCGGCCGGTCATCCGGCGCGCAAACTGACGTCAGGCGCAGGATTCGCCGGGTTTCGCGTCATGGCGCCCGATCAGAAGACCGACTGGCTCGCGGCGCTCGGCGCGTCGTATTTCCGCACGTCGGGCCCGTTCAACCAGTATGGCCTCTCGGCGCGCGGGCTGGCGATCGACACGGCGATGCCGCATCCGGAGGAATTCCCGCGTTTCTCGCATTATTGGCTGGAGGAAGCGGGTTCGGCGCCGACGACGCCGCTGACGATCTACGCCATGCTCGACGGGCCGAGCGTCACTGGCGCGTATCGCATGACGACGGAGCGATTGACCGACAGCCGCGACGTGCACCGCATCGTCATGGACATCGAGGCGCGGCTGTTCGCGCGCAAGGACATCGAGCGGCTCGGCGTCGCGCCGTTCTCCAGCATGTTCTGGTACGGGGAAGCGAGCCGCAAGCAATCGGCCGACTGGCGGCCCGAAATTCACGACAGCGACGGGCTCGCCATCTGGACCGGTGCGGGCGAGCGCATCTGGCGGCCGATCGTCAATCCGCCCCGCGTCGTGACCAGCGCTTTTGTCGACCGCGACGTAAAAGGATTCGGCCTGCTGCAGCGCGACCGCGATTTCGTCCACTATCTCGATGACGGCGTGTTCTACGAGCGCCGCGCGTCGGTGTGGGTCGAGCCGCTGGAGCCGTGGGGCGAGGGTGAAGTGCATCTGGTCGAAATCCCGACCGACCGCGAGACGGACGATAACATCGTCGCGTACTGGACGCCGAAGGCGCCGATGAAGGCCGGTGACAGCGGAAAGTGGCGCTATCGGCTGTCGTGGGTCGACGATATCCCGTTTCCGGACGCCGTCGGCCGCGCAATGGGTACTTGGACCGGCATCGGCGGGCGACCGGGCTACCGGCCGGCGCCCGAAGGCGTGCGCAAGTTCGTCATCGATTTCCAGGGTGCGGTGTTCAAGGGACTTGGCCGCGAGGATGGCGTCGAACTCGTGGTGACGTCGTCGCGCGGGGAGGTGTCGAACAGCTACAACCATCCGGTCGTCGA
Source organism: Hyphomicrobium sp. (assembly GCA_046160845.1). GTDB lineage: Bacteria > Pseudomonadota > Alphaproteobacteria > Rhizobiales > Hyphomicrobiaceae > Hyphomicrobium_B. The sequence continues at coordinate 9,206 of JBJXHD010000039.1, read as the reverse complement.
TCAGCGCGAACGATGGCGGGCGTTTTTCGATATCAAGGCATCGGGTCCTGATCCGGTCGATCTGCGCGCGTTTCTGCGCAAGGGCGATCAGGCGCTGAGCGAGACATGGATCTATCAGTTCTTCCCGGAAAGCTGAGGCTTGCAGCGCGCTTGTCCGCGCGCAACAGTCATCGCTGGACGTGATCGGCTGTTGCAAGGAAATCCGTGATGAGCGCATTGCCCGCTGACGATCCGAGGCCCGGCGACGCCCGCGCCTGTGACGCCATCGAGCAGGTGATCGTACCGCGCGCCCGCGACCTCGGCGGCTTTTCGGTGCGCAGGGCGCTGCCCGCCGCCGGCAAGCAGATGGTCGGGCCGTTCATTTTTTTCGATCAGATGGGTCCGGCCGAATTCCTGCTGGGGCAGGGGCTCGATGTTCGCCCGCATCCTCATATCGGCCTCGCCACCGTGACGTATCTGTTCGACGGCGAGATCATGCATCGCGACAGTCTTGGGACGGAAATGAGCATTCGACCCGGCGCGCTGAATCTCATGACGGCGGGGCGCGGCATCGTGCATTCCGAACGCACGAGCGCAGCTGTCCGCGCCACGGGTCCGAAACTGTTCGGCATCCAGGCCTGGGCGGCGCTGCCGAAAACACATGAGGAGAGTGCGCCGGCGTTTGTGCATACGGCCGCCGAGGCTCTGCCGCGCATCGAGGCTGAAGGCAAGCGCATCCGGGTGATCATGGGGGACGCCTACGGCATGAGTTCGCCGGCGGCGTTCCCGCATCCGTCGTTTTACGCCGAGGCCGTGCTCGCGCCGGGCGCGGTACTGCCGCTCGACGCGGAGTATGACGAGCGTGCGGTCTTCATCGTGTCGGGGGAGGTCGACATTGCGGGCCAGGCGTTCGAAGCGGGGCGATTGCTGGTTTTCAAGCCGGGCGACCGCATTTCGATCCTGGCGCTCTCGAATGCGCGCCTGATGCTGATCGGCGGTGAGCCGATGGACGGCCCGCGCCACATCTGGTGGAACTTCGTCTCATCGTCGAAGGATCGTATCGACGCGGCGAAAGCGGACTGGAAAGCGGGCCGTTTTGCGCCAGTGCCCAGCGACGCGGAGGAATTTATTCCGCTGCCGGACTCGTGAATTAGGCCGCGGGCCCGGTCGCGATCGGCAGGCCGTTATCCTGGCCCCACTCGGCCCAGCTGCCATCATAGACCGCCGCGTTGGTCTGGCCGACCGCGGCGAGTGCGAGGGCGAGCATGGACGCGGTGACTCCTGAGCCGCAGGTGGTCACCACCGGTTTCGCCGGATCAATGCCGATCTTCTTGAACAGTGCTTCCAGCTCGTCCGGCGACTTGAAGGTGCCGTCGGGGTTGAGGAGTGATTGGGAGGGCAGATTCTTGGAGCCCGGAATATGTCCCGTGCGCAGCCCGGGTCGGGGTTCGGGATCGCGGCCTTCGAAACGCCCAGCCGGCCGCGCGTCGACAATTTGCACATTAGCGCGCCGGACCAGCGTTTTCATGTCGTCGAGATCGCGGATGATTTCGGTGTTCTGCAGCGGCGTGTAGTGGCGCTCCGAGCGCTTGGGCGGCGGGCCATCTTCCAGCGGACGGCCCTCGGCCTTCCACTTCTTGAGGCCGCCGTTCAGGACGGCGACGTCCTTGTGACCCATGGCGCGGAAGGTCCACCAGACGCGTGCCGCCGAAAAGATGCCCGTGGTATCGTAGACAATGATCCGAGAGCCGTCGCCGATGCCCATTTTCTTCATGCGTGAGGCGAACTTGACGGTCGAGGGCAGCATATGCGGCAGGCTCGACTTCTCATCCGAGAATTCGTCGATGTCGAAAAACATCGCGCTGGGGATGTGGGCCGCCAGATATTCAGCCTTGGCGTCGCGCTTTTCAGTCGGCAAATGCCAGCTGCCGTCGAGCACGATGAGGTCGGGAGATGCGAGGTGGCCGGCCAGCCAATCGGTTTCGACGATCCAGTTTTTCGCAGGCTTCGCCAATCGTTTCCCCTCTTCAGGACACACAGCGCAGAGAGCTCCGACGGCAAAGGACATATGCAAATCTTAACAAGCTCGCAAGGTTTGCGCGCGTGTGACGCCGCCGCAGTGCGGCGCCTCGAAATGAGCGTTGATTTTGCTGTCCGCTCCCGCGTATTAGAGCGTCTTTCCCGCCGGGCGCGCCGCAAGGCTGTTACGCGATCGGGTTCGCCCCGGCCGCAGCCAGTTCTTTGCAGCGTTCGATGGCGGCGCAGGCTCGCAATGGCTTGCGCTCGGCGCGAGAGACGGCTCAGCGGGCGTGGCGGAACTGGTAGACGCACTGGATTTAGGTTCCAGCGGCGAAAGTCGTGGGGGTTCAAATCCCTCCGCCCGCACCATCCGGCCGCCGGTCGCCCGAAAGGCGGTCGCGCGGTTCGGGGCTTTGAAGCGCGGCGCTCGGCTTCCTAAGTAAGTGGGCCGCAACTTCGGCGCACGGACTTCGAAGCAGGGACTTTGGTCTGGTACTTGGAGAATGGCGGCGGGAGCGCGAGGCTTTCGCGTCGGCGATCAGGAAACGGGACGATGCAAGTAACCGAGACGGCGCGAGACGGACTGAAGCGGACGCTGAAGGTCGTCGTCGACCAGGAAGAGTTGGGCCAGCGCTTTTCAGTGCGTCTCGATGAGTTGAAGGACCGCGTGCAGCTCAAGGGCTTCCGCAAGGGCAAGGTGCCGGTGCCGCATCTGAGGAAGGTGTACGGCAAGGCCGTGATGCAGGAAGTGCTGGAGCAGACGCTCAACGACACCAGTCAGAAGGCCATCAAGGAGCGCAACGAGCGCCCGGCGCAGCAGCCGAAGATCGAACTCGTCGGCGGCGCTGATGGCGTGTTCGAGAAGATCGTCGCGGGCGAAGCCGACCTCGCCTATTCGATGTCGTTCGAGGTGCTTCCGCCGATCCCCGTCGTCGATCTCGCGACGCTGAAGCTCGAGCGGCTGGTTGCCGACGCCGACGACGCGGCAATCGAGAAGGCGCTGGGCGATCTGGCGGAGCGCAACACGACGTTTGCGCCGGAGGAGGGCAGAGCTGCCGCCGAGGGCGACATGGTGACGATGGATTTCGTCGGCCGCATCGACGGCGAGACGTTCGAGGGCGGCGCCGGCGAAGGCGCGAGCCTCGTCATCGGCAAGAAGCAGTTCATCCCAGGCTTCGAAGAGGGTTTGATCGGCGTCAAGGCGGGTGAAGACCGCGTCGTCGTTGGGACTTTCCCCGACGATTATCCGATGAAGACTTTGGCCGGCAAGACGGCCAACTTCGACGTGAAAGTCAAAGCCGTCGCCGTATCGGCAAAGCCGGCGATCGACGATGCGTTGGCGGCCGGGCTCGGGGCGGAGAACCTAGCCAAACTAAAAGACCTTGTCGGCGCGCAGATCAAGCGCGAGTACGATCAGGCGTCGCGACTCAAGCTCAAACGAGAGATACTCGATGCGCTCGACAAGGCGCACAGTTTCGACCTACCGGGTTCGCTCGTCGATTTCGAATTTCAGAACATCTGGTCGCAACTCGAAAACAATTTGAAAGCGACCAACAAGACGTTCGCCGACGAAGGCAAGAGTGAGGATGACGCGCGCGTCGAATATCGCGGCATCGCCGAGCGCCGCGTGCGGCTCGGGCTCGTCATTGGCGAGATTGGCGAGAAGAACAAGCTTGTCGTCTCGCAGGACGAACTGCGCCGCGCATTGGTCGAACGCGCACGCCAGTTCCCCGGCCAGGAGAAGATGGTCTACGAATACTACGAGAAGACGCCAAATGCGCTCGCGGAACTGCGCGCGCCGATCTTCGAGGACAAGGTGATCGACTTCGTCATCGACAGGGCGAAGCCGAGCGAGAAGAAAGTTTCGAGCGAAGACCTGATCAAGCAGGTCGCCGAGACGACGGAACAGTAAGCAACTCGACCACGCACGACCCGGCGCCGGCGCTCAGCCGAACGCCGCAACCAGGAAAGACGATCCCATGCGCGATCCCGTCAACGCTCTGACGAACACCTTCTGGCCGATGGTCGTCGAACAGACGACGCGCGGCGAGCGCGGCTACGACTTGCCGTCGCGGCTGCTGAAGGAGCGGATCATCTTCGTCACCGGGCCGGTGGAAGACCACATGGCGGCGTCGATCTGCATGCAGCTGCTGTTCCTCGAAGCCGAGAACCCGAAAAAAGAAATCTCGATGTATATCAACTCGCCAGGCGGTGTGGTGACGAGCGGCATGGCGATCTACGACACCATGCAGTTCATCAAGCCGGCGGTGGCGACGTTGTGTATCGGCCAAGCTGCATCGATGGGTTCCTTGCTGCTTTGCGCCGGCGCCAAGGATATGCGTTTCGCACTGCCGAACGCGCGCGTCATGGTGCATCAGCCCTCGGGCGGATTCTCGGGCCAGGCTTCCGACATCGAGCGCCACGCCGAAGACATCGTGAAGATGAAGCGTCGGTTGAACGAGACCTACGTCAAGCACACCGGTCAGACCTACGAGAAGATCGAGCACACGCTCGATCGCGATTACTTCATGACCGCCGATCAGGCGAAAGATTTTGGCCTTATCGACAAGGTTCTCAACACGCGCGACGAAGTTGACGGCGGACTGTTCGAAAGCAAGCCGTCGTAAGGCGCGTTTTTGGCCGAGACTTCAAGGTCGCTCGAAGTGCCGGCCGGCATGAGTTGAGTCGCTGGTTCTGCCAAGAACAAACGCGGCTCGACTTGAATTTTGCCGTGCCAATTAACGGCGATTTGACCAAGCCTTGCAGTGTTGCCGTGAACTACGGCAGACTGTGGCAATAGCGCCGCTTGCCCCCTAAGGCGGGGTGGGGTCCATTAATCCATTCTTGATCTGGAGAACGCTAGCGTGCTCAGATTGTGAACTAGATTCCGTGTAACATGCGGCGACGGCGGATGATGGCCCTAAAACTGGGCCAAAGCGGGAACATCCCAATGGGAGCGCCCGCAGCGAGGTGAAAGACGAATGGCTCAAGAGAAGAATACTCTCTACTGCTCGTTCTGCGGCAAGAGCCAACACGAAGTCCGGAAGCTGATCGCCGGTCCGACGGTGTTCATCTGCGATGAATGCGTCGAACTCTGCATGGATATCATCCGTGAAGAGAACAAAAACACGCTCGTCAAGTCGCGCGACGGTGTTCCGAGCCCGCAGGAAATCTGCAGCGTGCTCGACAGCTACGTCATCGGACAGTTCCACGCCAAGCGCGTGCTCTCGGTCGCCGTGCACAATCACTACAAGCGCCTCAACCACGCGACCAAGAACAACGACGTCGAACTCGCCAAGTCGAACATTCTGCTCGTCGGTCCGACGGGCTCGGGCAAGACGCTGCTGGCGCAGACGCTGGCGCGGATCCTGGACGTGCCGTTCACGATGGCGGACGCAACGACGCTCACCGAAGCCGGCTACGTCGGCGAGGACGTCGAGAACATCATCCTCAAGCTCTTGCAGTCAGCCGACTACAACGTCGAGCGGGCGCAGCGCGGCATCGTCTACATCGACGAGGTCGACAAAATTAGCCGCAAGTCCGACAACCCCTCGATCACGCGGGATGTTTCGGGCGAGGGCGTGCAGCAGGCGCTATTGAAGATCATGGAAGGCACGGTTGCGAGCGTACCGCCGCAAGGCGGCCGTAAGCACCCGCAGCAGGAATTTTTGCAGGTCGACACGACGAACATCCTGTTCATCTGCGGCGGCGCGTTCGCGGGCCTCGAAAAGATCATCTCACGGCGCGGCAAGGGCTCGTCGATCGGCTTCTCGGCCAAGGTGACGGGACCGGACGAGCGGCGCATGGGCGAAGTTTTGCGCGGCGTCGAGCCGGAAGATCTTTTGAAGTTCGGTTTGATCCCGGAATTCATCGGCCGGTTGCCGGTCATCGCCACGCTCGAAGACCTGGATGAAACCGCGCTGGTGCAGATCCTCACCGAGCCGAAGAACGCGCTCGTCAAACAGTATCAGCGACTGTTCGAGATGGAGGACGTCAAGCTCACGATCACGCTGGATGCGTTCAAGGCCATCGCCCGAAGGGCGATCGAGCGCAAGACCGGCGCGCGCGGGCTGCGTTCGATCATGGAAGGCATTCTGCTCGACACCATGTTTGACCTACCGACGCTCAAGGGCGTCGAAGAGGTTGTCATCGGTCCGGAGGTCGTCGAAGGCGCGGCGCGGCCGCTGCGCATCTACTCCGACCGGGCCGAGGAGAAAGGCTCTACGGCCTGACGCGACGAGGGAATTTCCGGCGACGCGCGGCTGTCCGCACGGCGTCTTGTTAACGGCTGGGGCGGTCCCCATTTGTTCGGAGTGCGTTTGACCTGCCGGTCGCCCAAGGCCGAGTTCTCGACCCAAGCCGCCAGTCGGAAATCACATCGCGCTTCGCGCAAGCGGGCGCAATCCAGTCGCCGCGAAAGGGACTTGGATTGCGGCTCAAGAGTGGAACGAAGCGTGCAATGAACCTGACGCTCGCGTGCGGGCTGAAGGTTCGCCATGACAGGTAAGACAATGAGCGAAGACAAAAAGACCAAAGACAAGACCGCCGGCAAGGAGCTTTTCCCGGTCCTGCCGCTGCGCGACATCGTGGTCTTCCCTTACATGATCGTGCCGCTGTTCGTCGGCCGCGAAAAGTCCATCGCCGCGCTCGAAGAAGTCATGCGCACCGAAAAGCAGATCCTGCTCGTCGCCCAGAAGAACGCCGGCGATGACGATCCGGCGAGCGACGCCATTTTCGAGATAGGAACGCTAGCAACCGTGCTGCAGCTTTTGAAGCTGCCCGACGGCACCGTGAAGGTGCTGGTCGAGGGAAGCGCCCGCGCCCGCGTGCTGCGCTATACGGCGAACGAGAACTATTTCGAGGCGGAAGTCGAGCGCGTTGCGGAAACGCCTGGCGCCGAAGACGAACTCGAGGCGCTGTCGCGTTCGGTCGTCACGCAGTTCGAGAGCTATGTGAAGCTGAACAAGAAGGTGTCGCCGGAAGTGCTCGGCACCGTCGGGCAGATCGAGGACTACGCCAAACTCGCCGACACCATCGCCTCGCACCTCGCGGTGAAAATCTCCGAGAAGCAGGACGTGCTTGAGACAGCAAGCGTGTCCGAGCGGCTGGAGCGGGTCTACACGCTGATGGAGAGCGAGATCTCGGTCCTCCAGGTCGAGAAGAAGATTCGTTCGCGTGTAAAACGTCAAATGGAAAAGACGCAGCGCGAGTACTATTTGAATGAGCAGATGAAGGCCATTCAGAAGGAACTCGGCGACACCGACGAACGCGACGACATCGCCGAGTTCGAAGAGAAGATCGAAAACGCAAAGTTGTCGAAGGAAGCCAAGGACAAGGCGCAGGGTGAGCTGAAGAAGCTCAAGCAGATGAGCCCGATGTCGGCCGAAGCGACGGTGGTGCGCAACTATCTCGACTGGCTGCTGTCGATCCCGTGGGGGATCAAGGGCAAGATCAAGAAGGATATCGCGGAAGCGCAAGCGATCCTCGACGAGGAGCACTATGGCCTCGAGAAGGTCAAAGAGCGCATCCTCGAATACCTCGCTGTGCAGGCGCGCACCAACAAGCTGAAGGGCCCGATCCTGTGCCTGGTCGGTCCGCCCGGCGTCGGCAAGACGTCGCTTGGCAAGTCGATCGCCAACGCCACGGGGCGCGAGTTCGTTCGCATGTCGCTCGGCGGCGTGCGCGACGAAGCGGAAATCCGCGGCCACCGCCGCACCTACATCGGTTCGATGCCCGGCAAGGTCATCCAGTCGATGAAGAAGGCCAAGAAGGTCAATCCGCTCTTCCTGTTCGACGAAATCGACAAGATGGGTCAGGACTTCCGCGGCGATCCGGCGGCGGCGCTACTCGAAGTTTTGGATCCCGAGCAGAACTCGACGTTCAACGATCATTACCTCGAGGTGGACTACGACCTTTCGAACGTGATGTTCGTGACGACGGCGAACACGCTCAATATTCCACCGGCGCTGATGGACCGTATGGAGATCATCCGTCTCGCCGGGTACACGGAAGACGAGAAGCTTGAGATCGCCAAGCGCCATCTGCTCGCCGAACAGCTCTCTGCGCACGGCCTTGAGGCTGGTGAGTGGGTTGTGGAGGACGAGGCGATCCTGGAGCTCATTCGCCGCTACACACGTGAAGCGGGTGTGCGTTCGCTCGAGCGCGAGATCGCCAAGCTGGCGCGCAAGGCGGTGAAGGAGATCCTGACCTCTTCGAAGACGCAGATCGTCGTGACGCGCGACAACATTGAAACGTACCTCGGCGTGCCGAAGTACCGTTATGGCGAAGCCGAACTCGAAGACCAGGTTGGCATCGTAACCGGGCTCGCGTGGACCGAAGTCGGCGGCGAATTGCTGACGATCGAAGGTGTCATGATGCCCGGCAAGGGCAAGATGACGGTGACCGGCAATCTGCGTGAGGTGATGAAGGAGTCGATCCAGGCCGCAAACGCCTATGTGCGCTCGCACGCCATCGATTTCGGCATCCACCCGATGCTGTTTGAAAAGCGCGACATCCACGTGCACGTGCCGGAAGGCGCCACGCCGAAGGATGGGCCGTCTGCCGGCATCGCCATGACGACGGCGATCATTTCAGTGCTGACCGGCATCCCGGTTCGCAAGGACGTGGCGATGACGGGTGAAATCACGCTGCGCGGCCGCGTACTGCCGATCGGAGGCCTCAAGGAAAAGCTTCTGGCGGCGCTGCGCGGCGGCATCAAGACCGTCATCATCCCAGAGGAAAACGCCAAGGACCTGGCGGAAGTCCCGGCAGAGTTGAAAGCCAAGATGGAGATCGTGCCCGTGGCACGTCTCGAGGACGTGCTGCGCTTCGCGCTGGTGCGTCAGCCGGAAGCCATCACGTGGGACGAGGCCGCAGAGGAAGCCTTGGAAGCGCAGAAAAAAGAGGCTGGCGGATCGCGCATCACTGCGCACTAAGTCGCACCTTTCCGTTGCGACAAATATGAAGAGTTGAGCCCCTGTTTGCAGCCGCGAACAGGGGCTTAATCATTGTCTCAACAATGAGCATTTTGACGCGCTTTAGACCGGAAAACAGGGCGATTTCCGCTTGACGGAGCCCTGGATTGGGCGCTTCTACCCCCCATATCAGCGGTCTGTGTTGCGTTTGACCGGCCGCTTCGGGCCTCTGGCTCCCCTATTCACCTGATCCCCCACACCACAGGACGTATCTCATGAGCAAGAAAGATTTGA
>JBJXHD010000038.1:0-3279 GCA_046160845.1 Hyphomicrobium sp. | reverse complement strand
CACGAGATGTCGTGGTCGCTGCAGGCGAACCCTATCGATCCGAAGAGCTGTGAATCGATCGCGCGCAACGCCGTGCGGCTTTATGTGATGAGCCAGACGCAGGCGATCGAGTCGCATCGCGCGCTTGAGGCTGCGTCGGCGATGGCGGAAGCGCTCCGGCGTCTGGAAGCCATCCTCGAGACGGTTATGCACGAGCGGCAGGTGGACGCGCCCGAAACGGCATGAGCGCCGCATCGCGCGGCCTCTCTCAAAGCCATTTGCCTTAGGCGAACGTCAGTGCGAGCCGCTGAATAGCCAATCCAGCTTCGAGCGGACTCCGATTGAAAGTATGTCGGCGCTGCTTTCGACGTCGCCATTGAGGACGACGGGTCCGGGGGCCAACTGTACCGTGCTCGCGTCTTCGACGAAGACATGCGCATACGCGACATCGATCGTCGTCCATTCGCTGTACTTGTACGAAGCGCCCGCAGACAGCCAGAATCGGTCGGCGTCGGGAACGCGGATCGTGCGCCCCTCGGCGTCCTGGATCGGCGAAATCTCATAGGCGGCGCCGGCGCGCAGCGTCAGCTGCGAACTGTATTCATGCTCGAGTCCAAGCGAGAAAAACCAGCCATCGTCCCATCCAAGCGGAAGCAAGGCGAGCGTAGCGCCAGGAGCGCCACAGGCTGGCGCGCCGGCCGCATCGCAGGTGACCAGCAGCTGGTCCAAGCGGCTCCAATTCGTCCACTCCACTGAGCCGAGCAGCGTCCAGGCCGGCATGAGGTCCTGTCGCAGACTGAGCGTGACGATTTCCGGGAGGTCGACGTTTGCGCTGACGTCATTCTTGGCCGCAACGCCGGCAATGTGGAATGTTCCATCGAGCTCATGTTCGATCATGGACCGGAAACCGAGACCGATCGACGTGCCGGCGGTGGGCGTCAGAAGAATGCCGGCCGTGAACCCGACCGCAGTGTCGGTGCCCTTGATCGCCGCGGTCGGGCCGCCGGGCGCGCCAAAGGCTTGGCGCAATTGGGCGTCGATGTACTCGATTTGTAGACCGGCGCCGACGATGACGCCAGGCGCCACGCGATAGGCGACGGTCGGGGTAAAGTTGTAAGTCGTAATCTTCGATTCCCTTGCGAACACCGAGCCCGCCCAGGAGAAGTTGCCGTCGGTCGTCAGTCCGAACGGCGCATTCACGCCCAGGCCGAGCACAATCTGTTCGTTCAACTGGTAGCTGAAATAGCTCGCGGGCAAAATCGCCGTATCGCCGATGTCGCCGCTTGAGGTTCCAAACGCGTCCAACGTCGATCCGGTCGACGTAATCTCAGTATTTGGCAGAATGAGCGAATACGCCGACTCGCTGTTGACGCCGTTGAATTGCCCGAGCGCCGCAGGGTTCCAGAACATCGAACCGAGGCTGCCGCCGGCGGCTGAGCCTGCAAAGGCGGAACCCAAGAACACTGCCGATTGCTCATGCGGGGCGAAACCGCCAGCCGCCGCCATCGACGTCGCCGCCGCCAAGGCTGCCATGCTGGCCGCGCAGCGAATTCCCAACCGAATTCCATTGCTTGAACGATGCATCACAACCCCCGACACAACACGACGCCTGACACGCGCTCGATGTGAACTCCCTGTGACGACTATTCCTGAGATGGACGGCGGGCACAAACCACAAGTTTGCCTATAGGTCAGGCAAACGAGGGATTTCCCGGCAGCTGTGCTCATCGCGCCACGTTCGCTTGTGCGAGGCGGTAAAGGGCGCGTCATCCGAGCGCAAAAAAAACCGGCCCGCCGAAGCGGACCGGTTCTATCCAGGCTCAATCTCATGTCCCACGAAACGAGCCCGGCTCTCCCCCCGGAGATTGGGTGCGGCCCAATTGAACCGCGTTGAGAAGGACCGTGCCAAACGATCGGGCGCCAAGCAAGCGGCGAAGCTGATTCATCCCTGCGTCTTTCGATGCAAGAGGCGGCTTCGCCACATGTGGCTTTGCAGGCCTTGACGGCTGCCGCGCTCAGCGTTTCCGGGCTTGGTCACGCATGGCGAAGCCATGATCGATGGGGCCTCGGCCGCGGCCCACATTATGCTCGGCGCCGGACGCCAAGGCTCTCCACACAAATTCGTTGGCCGCGCTGACGGCCTCGATCAGCGACCTGCCATCGGCGAGACCTGCGGCGATCGCCGCCGACAGTGTGCAGCCGGTGCCGTGGGTGTTCTTGGTGGCGATACGCTGACGCGCGAACCGCGTGACTGCGCTGTCCGAAACCAGCAGATCGACGGCTTCGTCGCCCTCGCCATGACCCCCTTTGATGAGCACGGATTTCGCGCCGAGCGCGACGAGCGCGCGCCCTTGCGCTGCCGCCTCGTGCTCGTTCGCGGCGACAGGCGCGCCGAGGAGTTTGGCGGCTTCGGGCAAGTTGGGCGTCAGCACCGTCGCCAGCGGCAGCAGAGACTCGCGCACGACCGCGATGGCGTCCTCTGCGAGCAGCACGTCGCCGCTGGTCGCGACCATGACAGGGTCGATGATAGCGGCAATGTTCGGCACGCGCTTGAGGCAGTCGACGACCGTCAGCACCGTTGCCGCGTCGCCGAGCATGCCGGTCTTGATGGCGCGAACGTCGAGATCGGCGATGACGGCGTCGAACTGCGCGACAATGAACTCCTGCGGCACGCCGTGCACGCCGAACACGCCGGTCGTGTTCTGCGCGGTCAGCGCCGTGATGACGCTGGCGCCGTAGATGCCAAGCGCGGCGAAGGTTTTGAGATCGGCCTGGATGCCGGCTCCGCCCGAAGGATCGGAGCCTGCGATCGTCAGCGCGGTTGGCATTCGTTCTGTCATGCGGGAAGCGTAGCCTGTCGCGGATTAGCCTGCTACGGCGCGCTGCGCTTGAGAATTTCGCTGCCGAGGCCCTCGGGCGTCAAAGCCGACTCGATTTGCGCCAGACCGGGGAACGTCTCGAGCATCCACTGTCCGAGCATGTTCTGCGCGCCGAACAGAAACAGCAGTCCGGTGAGGACGAGGATCGCGCCCATGATTTTTTCAAGCGTGTCGAAGTGGCTCTTGAAGCGCTTCATGAAGCCGAGGAAGGGGCGAATGGCGACCGCCGCCAGCACGAACGGCACGCCGAGCCCGAGCGCATAAACCGCGAGCAGGCTGACGCCTGCGGTCAGACTGCCTTCATTGGCGGCAACCGCCAGCACGGTCGCCAGGATCGGGCCGATGCACGGAGTCCAGCCGAACGCGAAGGCGAGGCCCATGACGTAGGCGCCCGCGAGACTCGCGCCGCCGCCGCCCTGAA
>JBJXHD010000037.1:0-120797 GCA_046160845.1 Hyphomicrobium sp. | reverse complement strand
TATTCCGTACTATAGGGAAGGTTCCCACGTGTTACTCACCCGTCTGCCACTCCCTATTGCTAGGGCGTTCGACTTGCATGTGTTAGGCCTGCCGCCAGCGTTCGTTCTGAGCCAGGATCAAACTCTCAAGTTGAAAGATTTGATTCTGGTTTTTTGGCTTGGAGGTTAATCCAAGTATTCTGCGTAACGGGCACCTTCACACTATGACGCCCAATTCCGGTTTCCCGGAATCGATCGTCACGGTGATGGTTAGTGAAACGCAGAGTTTCCAGAGTCTGTTTGAAATCGATCTTGCGACCGAAATCCGCCAGGACTCCGCCGTCTGCGTTTCCCTTCCTTCAAATTCAATTGTCAAAGAGCAAACTCGAGAACAGCCAATAACGCCGCCGGCAAGCCGACGGCTTTTTCGAGACAAAGAAGCTCCCAACCGGACGTTCCGGCTTGGAACCACAGAGTTTCGAGAATTGGATGCCCAACGAGGGCGGCGAAGCAAAAGTTGCCCGCCAACGAGGGACCGTTAAACACCATCGTCGCGAGGGTGTCAACAGCGATATTAAAAAATTGTTCTCCCTGTGGAGCGGACTCCCAAGGTTTGCCGAAAGCTAGGTGATTCCCGGGCTTTAGTCTTCTGAAAAAACGGTTAACGTGGGGCTCCGCAAAGCCCCGTTTTAAAAAGCCTTTCAAACCCGTTTTTGGCCACGAACCCGCCCCGTTTAGCCCTTCAATATGGCGATCCGAACTGCCGCGTCGGAGGCCAATCCCCGGCGCTGCAGCGCTATGGGCGCCGGGAGTCGCCTACGCGATGCTTTCGAAACGGGGTTCGGCACTGTCTTTGAGCCCAAAGACGGCGGGAACGGAATCGGTCGACCTAGGCAAGTAAAGGGACGGGACGGGGTGGGGGTTCGTGGCAAGTGGACAATGCGCGTCTCGCAACGCGCGCTTGCACTCGACGCGCGTGCGCGCCCGCCGAGCGAAGTATTTCGCCCCGAGCTCTACGGCGCCCGCGGCGCCGGCCTGTTCAAGGACATGTACGACGACGACCACGTCGATGCAGGCCACGGCGGACGTTTTCGCTGGATGCTCAGCACCTGCCTCGCCGCTGCCGTCGGCGCGATCGCAATTCTTGTAGTTGTGTACGGATCATCCGACGACGCCACATCTCCCGACGGACTCCTGCCTGCGTTGCAGAACATCCGCGACGGCTCTGCAGCCGCGGCCATCGCGCCGCCCGTTAAAAACGCCGACGGATTGAAATGGGTGGTGCCCAAAGCCGATCGCCTTCAGCTGACGATGGGGGCGCTTTCGACGCGCTACATCATTCACGAATCTTCGAAAAGCCGGCGCGACGGCCGCGAATACGTGCGCCAGAAACCCTACGCGCGCATCGTCGCGCGACTGGCGCCGGTCGCGCCGGACGTCGGCGACGCCATTCCGCCGTTCAATCCGTTCAAGCTCTACGCCAACAATCGCCCGCTAACCGCCAACGATGATCTCGACGAAAGCGCCGGCAGCGGCCTTTCGCGCTCCGACGTTCAAGTGAAAGTCGTCGAGTTGCTGGGCGGCATCCTGCCGGGCGAAGACGGACAAGAGCTCGATGCGCAGGAAGTCGCGGACCTCGTCGAACGCTCGTCCGATGGCGACGGCGCCTCGGCCGGGGCCGGCGAACCGCTCGACGGCGTCGCCGGCGCGACCGAAATCGGAGCCGACAACGGCCTCAAGGATTGGCAGCCGCGCGCCGCAACATCTCAGCAAACCAACACGACAGAAATTCTCAAATCCGCTGAGACGGCCGACGATGTCGCCAATGACTTCGAAGGCGGCGAGACGATCGTCGTCAAGGTCGGCCGCGAAGACACGCTGACAAAAATCCTTGTCAAGTCCGGCGCGCCGAATTGGCAGGCGCGCGCCATGATCGAAGCCGCGCAGAATACGTTCCCGGAATCGGCGCTGACGCCCGGTCAGGAGGTGCGAATTACGCTGGTGCCGTCGTTGACCGTCGCCAACGCCAAGGAACCAGCGCGCTTCTCGGTGTTTTCCGACGGCCACGACCATCTCGTCACCGTCATGCGCAACGCAGCCGGCGAGTTCGTTGCTTCAGCCCAGTCGCTGATCTCGCAGGAACTTCAGGCTGCCAGCGGCGGCGACGGCGACGGCTCGCCCTCGTCGAGCTTGTACGCCAGCATCTACCACGCCGGCCTTACGCAAAGTCTCGCCCCCGAAACCATACAGCAGGTGCTGCGCGTCAACGCATTCGACACCGATTTCCGCCGCCGCGTCAGGCCCGGCGATACGCTCGAACTCTTCTTCGACATGAAAGAAGAGCAATCGACCGAAGGCCCGCCCGGCGAGTTGCTTTTCACCGCCATCAGCAGCGGCGGTTCGGTCTATAAATTCTATCGCTTCCGCACGCCCGATGGCGTCATCGACTACTATGACCAGGACGGCAACAACTCGAAAAAATTCCTCATGCGCAAGCCGGTTCGCGCCGACGACGTGCGCTTGACGTCTGGTTACGGCGTGCGCTTTCACCCGCTGCTCAACACGCGCAAGATGCACACCGGCGTCGACTGGGCTTGCGCATCGGGAACGCCGATCCTCGCCGCCGGCAACGGCACGATCGAGGAAGCCGGACACAAAGGCTACTACGGCAACTACATCCGCATCCGTCACGCCAACGGCTATCACACCGCCTATGGCCATATGAGCCGCTTCGCATCGGGCGTGGGCGAGGGCGCCAAGGTGCGCCAGGGCCAGATCATCGGCTACGTCGGCTCGACGGGGCTCTCGTCTGGACCGCACGTGCACTTCGAGGTTCTCGTCAACAGCCGCTTCGTCGATCCGATGTCAATCGAGGTGCCGCGCGAACGCAAGCTCGAGGGCAAGGAGCTGCAGGAATTCCAGAAGGAACACGCCCGCATCGACGAGTTGATGCGTCGTTCCCCGGTGATGACAGCAAACAAGTAAAAATTCGCGCGCTTGCCTAGCCGCACAATCCCCGGCGACGGAAATTTTCCCGAGGCGCGTTTGGCCTGTGCGCAGTTGCCAGTTGGATCTCCCGGCAAATAGGATTGCGCGCTCAACTCAGCGCACCCCATCGCAATTCGAGGATCACATGCAAAAGCCGATTATCCCTTCGAGCGAACGCTATACCAGCGTCGCGATCGCGCTCCATTGGATTGTCGCGCTGTTGTTTCTCGGCTCCTACATCTCGGTCTACTACCGGCGCTGGTTCACGGCGCGTGAGACACCCGAGAACATGACGGCGCTGCAAATCCACCTCGCGATCGGCGTCACGATCGCCGCGGTCGTCGCCCTGCGCGTGCTCTGGCGCATGACGCACACGCCCCCGCCGATGGAGCCGGCCCCTGCCTGGCAGCATCGCGCCGCGCACGGTGCGCACTATCTGCTCTACGCTTTCATGATCGTCATGCCGATCACCGGATACCTCGGCACGGGCGCCAACATCGAATACCTCGGCATTCCGAAGTTCGCAGACACGCAGATTTTCAACTGGCTCGTCGCCGAGCACATGGGGCTGACCTTTAAGCAATTCGAAGTTCCGATGGATTTCATCCACAAGAATTCCGGCGCCTACGTGCTTTGGGTCTTGATCGCCGGTCACGCCGCGGCGGCGCTGTATCATCATGCGATGCTACAAGACCACACGCTGACGCGCATGCTGCCCGCCAGCGATCACACCCACCCCGTCGCATAGAAGACGGCGATCACCACGAATACCGCCGCCGTCTTAATGAGCGTGATCGCGAAAATATCCTTGTAGGCTTGCCGATGCGTCAGCCCCGTCACCGCCAGCAGCGTGATGACGGCGCCGTTGTGCGGCAGAGTATCCATGCCCCCCGACGCCATTGCCGCGACGCGATGAAAAACATCTAGAGGAATGCCCGACGCATTCGCCGCTTCGATGAACCGCTCCGACATGGCGGCAAGCGCGATGGACATGCCACCCGACGCCGAACCGGTGACGCCGGCCAGCGTCGTCACGGTGATCGCTTCGTTGATCAGCGGATCGGGGATCGCCTTCAAAGCCTCCGAGATCACAAGAAAACCCGGCAGCGCCGCGATGACCGCGCCGAACCCGTACTCCGACGCCGTATTGGCCGACGCCAGCAGCGCCCCGCCGATCGCCGGCTTCACACCCTCCGCGAACTGCCGCGCGACCGCCGTCCAAGCCAAAGCGAGCACGCTCACAATGCCGAGGATCAGCGCGCCCTCGACGGCCCAGATCGCCGCCACCGAAGCGACCTCACCGGCGACCGGCTTCGCGCCCGGAGCCAATGACACCTCGTAACTTGCCCCGTAGGCGCCGGGAATCCACAGCGATAGCGCCTTGTTTGCGACGAACACGATGACGAGAGGCGCGACTGCGATGAGCGCCGAGACATTGGAAGCAGCGGCCCCCGCTTCCGGCTCGTTGCTGTGATTCGCGCCATAACCTTCGCCCGCTTGAAGCGCTGCGCGCCGCCGCCAATCGAGATAGAGCAATCCCAAGGTCAGCACGAACGCCGCGCCGATGCAGCCGAGCACGGGCGCGGCCCAAGCGTCCGTCTTGAAGAACGTCGTCGGAATGATGTTCTGGATTTGCGGCGTGCCCGGCAGCGCATCCATCGTGAACGTGAAGGCGCCGAGCGCGATCGTCGCCGGAATGAGCCGCTTCGGGATATCGCCTTGCCGGAACATCTCGGCAGCGAACGGATAGACTGCAAAGACCACGACAAACAAAGATACCCCGCCGTAAGTCAGCAGCGCCGCGACCAGAACAATTGCGAGAATGGCGCGCTTCGGCCCAAGCGCCGCGATCGCCGCCGCCACGATGGCGCGCGAAAAACCCGAGAGCTCGATCAGCTTGCCGAAAATCGCGCCCAGCACGAACACGGGAAAATACAACTTCAGAAAGCCGACCATCTTGTCCATGAACAGCCCGGTGAAGACGGGCGCGACGGCCGACGGGTCGGTTAATGCGACGGCGCCCATCGCCGCGATCGGAGCGAACAGGATGACGCTGTAGCCGCGATAGGCCGCGACCATAAGAAATACCAGCGCGCCAAGCGCGATCAAAAAACTCAAGTCCCGCCCTCGTCTTTGTCTGTCCCAACTTTACCTCGCGCCCGCACGAGGAAGATAGCCGCGCTCGAGTACAACCCACCTGTTAACTTCGGACGAGTGCACGTCAGCGCATCGAAGTCGCCCATCATCGGAGCGCATGGGTGGAGTATGAAGCCGCCCGCATGAGCGGGGATAAGTTTGTTTGAGAGCATTTTGGAGAGGGTGAAAGGCGGGGATAGTTTGGGAAAACAACAGAAGCCGGATGGCACATCCGAATTTCAAGTATGTCATCGCCGAAATGAGCAAAACACCACCCCACTTGTGCTCATAGCGACGCCAAAAAACTCTGCGGACTCAGCACATTTTCGTCACGTTGCGTCCGCATCATCCGCCTGCGGGATATTGATTTTCACTTCGATCGACGGGGGAACTATCATGCCTGCAACTCCGCTATCATTTCGCGAATCCAATTCTCCTGCGCCGCGCCACGAGCACGGTGCCGCGCCGAACGGCCCCACAAATTGGGCGCCAGTTTACGCAGCAAATGACGACACACGGCGCCACATAACGGCCATTGCCGTTGTACTCGGATGCGTCGCCGCCGTGACCTTCGCGCTGGTCAAGAGCGGGCAGCTACCGAATCCCGAAGCGGCCGTGGGGTCGCCGGCCCGAGTGGTCGCAGTGAACACAGCCGTCGGTTCGTGGTCTGCCCTGAAGACCGAAGCGCGCCCGATGCAGCATCAAATCGCCGCCGACGCCCGTCGAGCCACAGAACAGAAAGTTGCGACGCTGGAACGCGAAGTCTCCGACCTGAAACAAGCGCGCGAATCCGCAGAAGCCGAACTTGCCAGGAAATCTCGCGAACTCGACGCTGAGCGGACGGCGCGCCAAGCCGCGGAACAGCGCGCGACAGCCGCCGAAACTCGCGCCCGCCAATCCGCTGTCGAACCATCGACCGCGGTCGAGAGGCGCCTCGCCGACGCAACCTCGGCGTTGCCAGAAGCGAAGTCGCCCGCACATAGCGCTTCCGACGAGAGCTCACCGAAAAACGCCGCGTATTAAACCTGCCTAGCTTGGCCTGCTGAATTTTCTCTAAGCGACCACGAGCCAACCTACCCAATCCGATTTGTTCTGCGTACGGGGAAGTCATGAAGTCGAGAGTGTCCAACTCTGTCGTTCTCGCGTCCATCGCCGCGATGTTTGCCGGCGTTCCGCACAGCGCCAACGCAATTGACTCGCCGCAAACCAATGGCGCGCAGCCCGGCCAGGGTTCAAGAATAGCCGCCGAAGCGCTAGCTGCGAAATTTTCAGACCCCGCGCCGTCGACCGATGCGCATGCGTGGCCGAGACCTGACGCATCAGCAGTGGCGGCGGTTGCTCCACCGCCAGAACCGGAATCGCTGACGCTGCTCGCCGCGCTCTCCGAAAGCGCGCGCTCGATCGGCGAGCACGCCGCTGCAAGCGACACCTTCGCCCGCCAAGCCGCCGAAAGCATCGAGCCGCGCATCAAGCGCGCGGACACAGCGCAGAAACCCAAAAATGCAAAGCGCAAACGTCTCGCCAACAAGCGACGCGGCGAGGACGCCTATCGGCAGGCTCTCGCCGGCCCCAATTTGCAGCAGTCGCAAAAAAACGAGCCGAGCCTGCTCGCCAAGATTTTCACACCCTCAAGCTGGACCTGGCCCAGCCCTATCGACGACTCGGAAACGGCCGCACAGACGACGCGTAACGCGCTCCGATCGAGCGAGTAGAAAGGGCGCCTCTCGCCTGGTCGGGTGCAGACGGCGGCAATCACCCGCCACCCGCGTCATTGACTATTCGGCCAGCAGCCCAGGTCCGGCATCGGCGATCGGCGCGCCCATGCTGGCGCTGAACAATCGATTGTCGGCGTCCCGAAGCCTGCGGCAAACTTCGCGCCCCATGTTCATCTGGATCATCGTGAACTGCTTGATGTCGTGGCCGTACACCCGATAGAGGTCGGCCGATGACATGCGGATCGCGGCGCAGTCTTCCACCGCGCGCACTGAGGCGCTGCGCGCGCAGTGGTCGATCACCGCCATCTCGCCGAAGCAGTCGCCGGCGGCGAGCGTCTGGATCAAGCAATCTTCTCCGCGCCAGGACTTCAGCACGTCGGCCTTGCCGCTTTCGAGCACGAACAGCGAGTCGCCCGGCTCGTCTTCGCGGAAGAAGAAGTCATGCGCGGTGACCGTCACGACCGGGCAGAACGCGAGCAGGAATTCCAGCGTCTCTTTGCGCACCCCGCCGAAGATCGGCATGCGCTGCAACAGTTCGATCCGCGCTTCCGTCATTGCGGGCTCCGTAGGTTTCGCGTGCAATGTTGTTCGCAGAGTTCCGCTGCCACGATACCAGATGCCGTTGCTGCTGCAGTTGCCTCGTTGAGTTCTACTAATGGAAAGCGGACGCGCGTTAGCCTCTCCGCTCGGGAGAGGCGGCGCGACAGCGCGGTGAGGGGGTAATTGATGACGCAAGAATTCGAGAGTACGCCCCATCACCCTATTCCTCTCCCCAAGGGTAGAGGGAATCAAGCCGCCGCCTACACTGGCCAACCTATGACCGTCAGCGCGCTGTAGCGCCAATTGTCGTCCCGGCCGCCGCGAAGCAGCGAGTCGGGACCCAGGGCAACTGCACTCCCTCTCCCCATTCTCTGCCCTTGAATGGGGCGAGGAAATCATGCCGCAGCCTTCACCGGCCAGCCATTGATCGTAAGTTCCCCGTCGCGAACCGACACACGCACAGTGTCGCCATCCTTGACGCCGCCCGCCAAAATCTGCTCGGCGAGCGGGTCCTGCACATGACGCTGGATCACGCGCTTCAACGGGCGCGCGCCGTACGCCGCGTCATATCCGCGATTGGCGAGCCAGCTCCGCGCAGAATCGTCGATCTGAATTGTCAGCTTGCGATCGGCGACGAGTTTCGAGAGCCGACCGATCTGGATGTCGACGATCTTCCCCATGTCGGCGCGCAGGAGACGATGGAACAGAATGATCTCATCCAAACGGTTTAGGAACTCGGGCCGGAAGCGCCGGCGCACCTCGTCCATCACCTCGTCGCGCACCTGTTCAGTGTCCTCGCCCTCTTTTTGGTTGACGAGAAACTCCGCCCCGATGTTCGACGTCAGGATGATCAGCGTGTTTTTGAAATCGACCGTGCGGCCCTGGCCGTCCGTCAGGCGCCCATCGTCGAGCACTTGGAGCAGCACGTTGAACACGTCAGGGTGCGCCTTCTCGATTTCGTCGAATAGAATGATTTGATAAGGGCGCCGGCGCACGACTTCGGTGAGCGCGCCGCCCTCCTCATAGCCGACGTAGCCCGGAGGCGCTCCGATCAATCGCGCGACCGAGTGCTTCTCCATGTATTCCGACATGTCCATGCGCGTCAGCGCCGTGTCGTCGTCGAACAGGAACCCGGCGAGCGCCTTGGTCAATTCCGTTTTGCCCACGCCGGTTGGCCCCAGAAACATGAACGAGCCGATCGGACGGTTCGGGTCCTGAAGCCCCGCACGCGCGCGGCGCACGGCCGTCGAGACCGCGATGACGGCCTCCTTCTGGCCGATGACGCGGCGGTCCAGCGCATCTTCCATTTTCAAAAGCTTGTCGCGTTCGCCTTCGAGCATCCGGTCGACGGGCACGCCGGTCCAGCGCGACACGACGCCCGCGATCTGATCGGGCGTGACGGCCTCCTCGACCATCGCGCCCTTGTCGTCGACTTCGAGCTCGGCGATTTTGCGCTCGAGGTCGGGAATGACGCCGTAAGTGAGCTCACCGGCGCGCGCCAGGTTGCCCTTGCGCTGCGCCTGTTCGAGTTCGTTGCGCCGCGCGTCGAGCTCTTCCTTGATCTTCTGCGCCGAGCCGAGCTTCTGCTTTTCGGCTTCCCAACGCTGCGTCAGCGCCTTCGAGCGCTCTTCGAGATCGGCGATCTGCTTTTCGAGCCGCGCGAGCCGATCCTTCGATGCCGTATCCGTCTCTTTGCGCAAGGCTTCGCGCTCGATCATCGCCTGCATCAGGTCGCGATCGATGGCGTCTAGCTCTTCCGGCTTGCTGTCGACCTGCATGCGCAGACGCGAGGCGGCCTCGTCAACTAGATCGATCGCCTTGTCGGGCAGGAAGCGGTCGGTGATGTAGCGGTTCGACAATGTCGCCGCCGCGACAATCGCCGAGTCGGTGATGCGCACGCCGTGATGCAGCTCATACTTCTCTTTGAGCCCGCGAAGTATGGAGATGGTGTCCTCCACCGTCGGCTCATCGACGAAAATCGGCTGGAATCGGCGCGCCAGCGCCGCGTCCTTTTCGATATTCTTGCGATATTCATCCAGCGTCGTCGCGCCGACGCAATGCAGCTCCCCGCGGGCCAGCGCCGGTTTCAGCAGGTTGCCGGCGTCCATTGCGCCTTCGCTCTTTCCGGCGCCGACGATGGTGTGCAGTTCGTCGATGAACAGAATCACGCCGCCGGCTTGCGACTCGACCTCCGAAAGCACGGCTTTCAGACGCTCCTCGAACTCGCCACGATACTTCGCGCCCGCGATGAGCGAGCCCATGTCCAGCGACAGCAGCTTCTTGTCCTTCAGGCTCTCCGGCACATCGCCCTTGACGATGCGCTGCGCAAGGCCCTCGGCGATCGCCGTCTTGCCGACGCCCGGTTCCCCAATCAACACGGGGTTGTTCTTGGTCCGACGCGATAGGACCTGAATGGTGCGGCGGATCTCTTCGTCGCGTCCAATAACGGGATCGAGTTTGCCCGTCGCCGCCGCTTCGGTGAGGTCACGTGAATAGCGTTTGAGCGCGTCATAGCCCTGTTCGGCCGACGCGGTGTCGGCGGTGCGCCCCTTGCGGATGTCGTTGATGGCTTCGTTCAGCTTCGCGGGCGTCACACCGCCGTCGCGTAGAGCCTTGCCGGCGTCGGTCGCAACATCAGCGGCGATCGCAAGCAGCAGCCGCTCGGCCGTGACGAACTTGTCGGACGCCTTGTCGGCAAGTTTCTCGGCAGCGTCGAACAGGCGCGCAGTCTCGGGCGCGAGATAGATTTGTCCCGTTCCGCCCGACACCTTGGGACGCTTCGAAAGCGATCGCTCGACCGCCTGCAAAGCTGAGCGCGGATCGCCGCCGGTGCGCTCGATCAACCCGGCGGCCAAGCCTTCCGGATCGTCGATCAGCACCTTGAGCAGATGCTCAGGCGTGAAATGCTGGTGATTTTCGCGCAGCGCGACGGCTTGTCCCGACTGGACGAAGCCTTTGGCGCGATCGGTATAACGCTCGAAATTCATTCTGCCTCCTCAGCGCGCCCAGCCCGCCCGCTCGGCACGGGGAAGACGCCGTCTCAAAGGGTTATTTTAGCCCGGAACCGTTCCGGACCCCAATCGGGCGTCCGGCGTGAACCGCTTGCAATAGGGGATATAGTGCGCGCCGATCGCGGAAAAAGGCCTGAAGGCCGCCGCCCGGCCTGCGACGCGTGCAACTTTGCTTTAACCGTACCCGGAAACGCCTCCTTAGCCGTAACCAGCTAAGCTTCCGAGCCTGTCACCATTGGTGCGACCCATGACTCCTGTAAGCCCCGAGCCCCTCGTTCTGCCACCCATGCCGTGGTGGCTGGACGTCATCACGTTGATGCCGCTGATGGTCGGCTTGGCGCTCGTCGTTTACATCTGGCGCCACGCCAAGAAGGGCGCTGGTTTCATGGAGAAGCAGTCCGACTACCTCGACCACCAGAAGGCGCTCAACACCCAGGTGGTTCAGCAGAACCGAGAGTTCGAAGACCTCGTCGCCCGCCAATATCGGGAATCGAATGAGCGCGCCGACCGTGCGCTGGCGCAATCCGACGACGCGCTGAAGCTGCACGCAGCCGCGCTCGATCAGCTGACGCGCATGAACGAGTCCATTGGGCGCCTCGCAATGAAGCTCGAATCCCGCGACGGTTCAGCCTAGCGACGTGCTTCGCCTGATCGTGCTAGGCCTTTCCCCGCCAAGTCACGAGGCGGGGACGATGCCGCAAGCAGAGACAGAGACCGGTGCAAGACTCGCAACCCTCTACCGCTATCCCGTCAAAGGTCTCGCGCCGGAAGCCCTTCAACGAGTGACTCTCGCCACCGGCGAGACGATGCCGTTCGATCGCGCCTACGCCATCGAGAACGGACCCGGGCCCTTCGACCCGGATGATCCAAAGCATCTGCCGAAATTGCATTTCGTCATGCTGATGCGCAACGAGCTGCTGGCGACTTTGCGGGTGTCCTTCGACGACGCGACACAAACGCTCTCCGTCGCCAAAGCCGGCGCGCCGACAGTCAGCGGCGACTTGAGAACCGAAGCCGGGCGTGCGGCGATAGAAGCGGTGATCGCCGGAACGGTCGTCAAAGGCTTGCGCGGCGCGCCGCGCATCATCGCGAGCCCTGGCCACAGCTTTTCGGACGTCGACGCCAAATGCCTGCACATCGTCAACTTGGAGAGCGTCCGGGCGCTCGAAGCCAAAATGGACGCCAAGGTCGACCCGCGCCGCTTCCGGCCGAATATTATCGTCGATGGCTGGCCGCCGTGGTCGGAGTTCGACGCGATCGGCAAGACGCTCAAAATCGGCGCTACGATCCTCGAGGTTTTCAGTCGCACCGAGCGTTGCGCCGCCACGACCGTCGATCCGGAAACCGGAGTACGGGATCTCAAGATCCCGTCGTTCCTTTCCAAGACCTACGGCCACACCGATTTCGGTGTCTACGCACGCGTCGTAGGCGCCGGGCCGATCGCCGTTGGCGATGCAGCGATCATTTCGGCATAAAAAATCAGCCGCAGGTCGCCCTGCGGCTGAGACGTGAAACTGCAAAAGCCAATTGAGCGGCTCATTTGCGCAAGACGTCAATCCTGATCTTCGCCCGTCGGCGTAACCGGAGGCGCATCGGCGTCGTCACGACGCGGCCGGCGCACCGGTCGTCGCAAGAATGCGGGCTGCTCTTGGTCGGCCACAACTGGGGGAACGGCAGGTTGCGGCGGCGACGGCGCGCGATCGAAAGCGTTCGGCGATGCACCCCCGGCCTCGCCGGCTTCGCGCGGCCCGCCTGAACCATAGCCTGGACCGGAACCCTGACCGTTGTTGCTCGGACCTCCAAAGCGGTCGCGGCGGCGGAAGCCACCGTTGCCGTCTGCGGATTGACCGTTGCCGCCCTGCTGATTTCCGCGATCATCGCGATAACCGCGCTGGTCGCCGCCGAAGCGATCCTGCCTGTCACCGCGATCGTAGCGGTTGTTGTTGTCACCCCGATCTTGACGATTGGGGTTGTGACTGCGGTTGTCGCCGCGATGCTGGTTGTCGTGGCGCTGCGGGCGGTTGTCGAAACGCTGCGGGTTGGGTGGTGCAAAGTTCGGCTGCGGCGCGTCCGTCTGAGGCGCGCCTGGCTGGCTCTGACCTATTCCGTCATCGCCCTCGTCGTCGCCGAACTCATCTCCCTCGCCATCCGGCGAGGACAGCGAGTGCGTGCGCGCCATGCCGTTCTGATAGGGATCGCCGCCTTGACTCACCTGCTGCTCGCGGAAGGTCAGGATGATGCGGTTGTAATGTTCGGCGTGCTGCAGGTAGTTCTCGGCCAGCACCGGATCGCCGGACGACAGCGCGTCGCGCGCCAGCGAGATGTATTTTTCCGCGATGTGCGATGGAGTCCCGCGAAGTTTGACGTCGGGACCTGCGCTCTCGAAACTGCGTGTGAGCGGATTCTGAGATTTGCGGTTGTTGTTGCTATTATTATTGTTGTTGTTGCGGCCGCGTCCACGGCGGTTCTGCTGTCCTTGCCTCATTGGCTCCCGATCACATCTGTTGCGTGCGTGTAAATTGTGCGTTCCCGTGGCCGCGGCCGCACACCGCCAATCGCGGAGTCCGACTGCGCTGTCTGTCCCGGGACGAATCGCGGGACGGATCGAATGACGGCTTCGATATCGACTTGCCTCGGGCGTCTTCCTTCGCCGTTTAGCCTCACAAGTTCGGGGCGCGCGATGCGGCGCTAACCCGAAACTCCTGCCGTGACCCGTATAACCCTCTGAACCATTCGACCTGGAAGCGGGGCGCCGCGATAAGCGTCCGGAGCGACGGCTCTCGGACGACTGCAACCGCTGGGTACTAACCCTACTGCGGAGCGCGGAGCGATTATCTGATTGGGAACGCTTGGGCGCTTAGGGCGGAATCCCCGCGGAGCTGCCGACGTGTTCCTCTCAAATCCGAACAACCTGAACATAGCTGTTCTTGCGCCAAGCGCCAAGACTATTTGCCGGATGCGTTACCAATGTATCTCCAGTGCCACAGCACGGACATGCCCCCCAATATCGCGTAAAGTTCGTGGGCTTGTCCCGCCGATGCCGTCAAAAATTTCGATGACCGCGTCGGCCTGTCCGGCCCCGACCTCTAAAATAATCTGAGTTTTAAATTTTAATGCAATGATTTCATTGGCTATTTCTCTATAGACATTCACACCATCCCGGCCGCCGTCAAGCGCAAGCAGCGGGTCGTACCGGCGCACTTCCGGATCCAGCCGCTCGATGTCGCCAGTCGGGAGATACGGCGGATTCGAAACGACGAGTTCAAATGCGCCCTCGCACCCGCCTAGACCTCGCGCTTCGACAAGCGTCAGTCGGTCTTCGACGCCGAAAACGCACGCGTTACGCGCAGTCACTTCGAGGGCAGCACGACTGACATCCGTCGCCACCGCACGGGCCAGCGGCCACTCGGCGAGCAGCGTCAGCGCAATCGCGCCCGAGCCGACGCCGATGTCGACAAAGCGAATCTGCCGATCGCGCCAGCCATTTTCGCGGGCGATATCAAGCGCCAGTGTGATCAGCGTCTCTGTGTCCGGTCTCGGGTCGAGCACGTCGGGCGTAATTGCGAAGCGGCGGCCGTAGAACTCGCGCCAGCCGAGAATGCGCGACACCGGCTCGCGATTGAGACGGCGCAGCGCCGCCGCGCGCACGGCGCCGGCAGCGGACCCAAGTGGCGCGTCGGGATTTGCATGTAGTCGCGCGCCGTCGATGCCAAGTACACCTTGCAGGAGAAATCGCGCATCAATATCCGGCGTCTCCAGTCTCGCTGCCGCGAACGCGCGCGTCAGCGCCGCCAGCGCCGTGCGGACTCCTAGAGTTTCGTCGAGGTGTATGCCGGCGCTCACGCCGCGCTCAGTTCCGCCAGCATGGTCGCCTGGTGATCGGCGATAAGCGCATCGACCAGCTGATTGAGAGCATTGCCGGCGATCACCTCCTCCAGATTGTAGAGCGTCAGGTTGATGCGGTGATCGGTGACGCGGCCCTGCGGGAAGTTGTAGGTGCGGATGCGCTGCGAACGATCGCCGGATCCAATCTGAGATTTGCGCGCTTCCGAGCGCTCAGAGGCCAATTTCTCGCGCTGCAACTCATAGACGCGCGCCTTGAGCACGGCCATAGCGAGGCGTCGGTTTTGATGCTGGGACTTTTCCGCCGAAACTACGATGATGCCGGTCGGCAAATGCGTGATGCGCACGGCGCTTTCCGTCTTGTTGACGTGCTGGCCGCCTGCCCCACCAGCGCGCATCGTGTCGATGCGAATGTCGTCCGGCCGGATATCGACGTCCACGTCCTCCGCTTCCGGCAGCACGGCGACGGTCGCCGCCGAAGTGTGGATGCGCCCACCCGACTCGGTCGCGGGGATGCGCTGGACGCGATGCACGCCAGATTCGAACTTCAGTTTGGCGAACACACCCTGGCCGGTGATGGATGCGATCATCTCCTTATAGCCTCCGAGGTCGCTCTCCGACACTGAGATGACTTCGACCTTCCAACTGTTGAGGTCGGCGTAGCGCGAATACATGCGAAAGAGATCGGCGGCGAACAGCGCCGCTTCGTCACCCCCCGTTCCGGCGCGCACTTCTAGGATCGCGCTTTTCTCGTCGGCGGCGTCCTTCGGCAGCAGCGCGATACGCAGTTGCTGTTCGAGTTCGGCGATGCGCGGAACAATTTCACCGCGCTCCGCGTAAGCCATCGCCAGCATGTCCTTGTCGGCTGCGGCGTCATTGATCATTTGGTCGATTTCGATCAGCTCCGCCTCGGCGCGGCGCAGCGCTTGGATTTCGGCGACAACCGAACTGATGTCGGAGAATTCCTTGTTGAGCTTGGCATATGCGGCTTGGCTAACGCCGTGATTCAGTTCGTCCTGAATAGCGTGCCAGCGTTCTACGAGCCGATCGAGTTTGTCGGTAGGCAGTGACGTCATGGGATTTCTAGGTTGGAGAAGGGGCGTTGGACGCCGCGGCGCGACAGCCCGCGACTCAACTAATAACCCTATCGCTTCCCGCCCTGCAATTTGTCGGCGCGGCGCGCCCTGGGATCGCTGACCTCGATCCAGCGAAACCCCTCGTGAACGCCGGCGAAATGCACCTGAAAATAGTCGCCCACGGCCGTTTTGGCCCGGTTCAACGCCGGCGGATCGAGCGCCGCCAGCAGCACCAAGGCGAGCGGCAACGAGAGGGCGTAAAACATGCGATCCGGGCGACGGCGCACTCCCCGTAGGGCGTCCTGGGGCAGGCGGGCGCCGGCGGAGACGGCATTGCGAAACCGGCTGCCGGCCTGCCGCCGCGCGGGCTGCAACGCAGCCAACGCGCTGGCCGCCGAAGCTTCGGCGCTCTGCACGTCAGCTATCAATCCCAGCGTCTCGGAGATCAGCGCCAGCGCCGGTCGGCCGTCGATGCCGGCCATCAAGGCGTAGGCTGACACGATGCGCGCCGTCTCGGGCCAAGCCGGAAGAGCTTCAATTTGCCCTGTCTCGAGTGATTCAATGGTTCGCTGATTGGTATGCAAAAGCTGCGCCGCATGTTGCGGCGTGACGCGCAGCGCCAATCTCAGCTCAATGAAATAGCGGCTCGTCGTTGCGCAATTGTGCGCAATGATCTGGCGAACCTCGACGTCTGCGACGTGTCCGCCGCGCGTTAAAAGCGCCAAGCGTTGCCCTGCAGCGCCGCCCGAAACTCGACTCATGCACTGATCACGGCAACAACGCGCCGTCCCCCGTTCCCGAAACCATCATGGGCAAATCTGAGCGCGCTTGTCAAAGGTCGCCACGAAGGCTCGACGCGAGCATTGGCGCGAAGCTCAACGCTTGCTCAACTTTCGATGTCAACGCCTTCTTTTTCGGCGAATTGCTGCAAGTGAAGGCGCACATCTTTAGCGCCTTCCTTTAGCATCTCTTCAACGCACAGCGTGGCGTTGTCGGCATTGAGCGACAGGATCATCGACTTGATCGGGCCGATCGACGCCGGGGCCATCGACAACGACCGCAGCCCGAGACCGATCAAAGTCATCGCTTCCAGCGGACGCCCGGCGATCTCGCCGCAGATCGTCACCGGCACCTTGTGCTTCTTCGCGGCCTTGACAAGCGTGCGGAGCGCCCTGAGCGGTGGCGGCGACAACACGTCGAAGCGGCTCGCAACCCGGGCGTTGGTCCGGTCGGCCGCGAACAGGAACTGCACGAGGTCATTTGAGCCGACAGACACGAAATCAACGCGAGGCAGGAACGCGTCGAGATCGAACAGCAGCGAGGGCACCTCGAACATGGCGCCGATCTGAATGTCCTTCGGCAGGACATAGCCGTGTTTGGTCAGGAAGGCTTTTTCCTTGTCGATGAGCGCGCGGATGGCGATCATTTCGTAACCCGCCGCGACCATCGGAATCATGATCTTGAGATCAGCGCCGGCGCCGGCTTTCAACATGGCGCGCACTTGAAGCCGGAACAGCTCCGGCCGGTCGAGCGCCAT
This sequence comes from Hyphomicrobium sp., assembly GCA_046160845.1. Taxonomy (GTDB): domain Bacteria; phylum Pseudomonadota; class Alphaproteobacteria; order Rhizobiales; family Hyphomicrobiaceae; genus Hyphomicrobium_B. The sequence goes on along the minus strand of JBJXHD010000037.1, from coordinate 103,972 downwards.
TCGGATGGCGCGCCATCCCATCGCCGGGTTCTCTTCCTTTGGCTGGCGCAGGTAGGGCAGCACTTTGTCGCCGCCGATGTCGAGTGTGCGAAATACGACCGGTCGGCTGCCCGCTTCCTTCAGCACGCTGCTGTAGAGTTGAGTCTGCTTGTCGAGCCGTGGGAAGGCATCCGAAAGCATGAATTGCAGCTCGGTGCGATAGAGGCCGACGCCGTCAGCGCCGGATTCGGCGAGGTGAGGCATATCGACGACCAGGCCGGCGTTCATCAGCAACGAAATGCGCACGCCGTCCTTCGTCACAGCGGGCCGGTCGCGCAGGGCCTGATAGCGTTTCTGCTTTCGGGCGCGAAAGCGCACCTTATCGGAATAGGCAGCGATCATCTCGCCGCTCGGACGCAAGTGCACCTCGCCCGCCACCGAGTCGACGATCGCCGCGTCGCCGGCGTTGACGCGCTCAACGATGCCGCTCGCCTGGCCGATGGCCGCGATGCCGAGCGCCTTCGCGACGACGGCGACGTGACTCTGCGCCGAGCCATCCTCGACGACGAGCCCGCGCAGTCGCGTGCGATCGTAGTCGAGCAGTTCTGCAGGCCCCATGGTGCGCGCGACCAGGATAGCGTCCGGCGGCAAATTCGAGCCCGCGTCCGCGCTTGTCTCGCGCCCCGCCAGCACGCGCAGCAGCCGATCCGAAAGATCGTCGAGATCGCGCTGGCGCTCGCGCCAGTACGAATCAGCCTGCCGCAGCATGCGGGTGCGCATGGCGTTCTGAACGCGCTCAACAGCGGCCTCCGCCGTCAATCCGCCCTCGACCGCTTCGCGCAGCCGTCTGTGCCAGCCTTTGTCGTTGGCGAACATGCGATAGGCTTCGAGCACGTCGCGATGCTCGCCCGCCGCTGAGAGATGCTCATGCTCGAACATCTCGTCGATCTGCGCGCCGAGTTTCTCCAGCGCCGCGTCGATCCGAAAGATTTCCGCCGCCGGGTTGTCGGACATCAGCTGCGTGACGACGATGCGCGGCTCGTGCAGCACGATATGGCCAAGAGCGATGCCGTCCGACAGCGACTCGCCTTCGATCACCATCGGGTGCGAGCGCGACGCCTCGATCGCGGCGCCCGTGCCGGCGACCGCGCCGGAAATGAGATTCTCGGCGATCACCATGGCGGTCGCCTGCAAAACCTCGACATCCTCGTCGGAGTACTCGCGCGTCGTGGTGTTCTGGATGACGAGCACGCCCAGCACTTCGCCTGAGCGAGAGATCGGCACCGCCAGGAGCGAGTGATAGACGTCTTCCCCCGTTTCGGGACGGTACGAGAAAGCCGGGTGAATCGAGGCTTCGGGCTCGTTGACGGTCTGGCCCATTTCGGCGCATTTGCCGACTAGACCTTCCCCGCGCTTCAGCCGCGTCGCATGCACGGCGTCCGGATTCAGACCCTCAGAAGCGAAGAGCTCCAGCGACCCGTCCTGGCGCTTTAGATAGATCGAGCAGACTTCCGCAACCATTACGCCGGCAATCTGCCGGACGATGCCGTCGAGCTTGTCCTGACCGTCACCGTCTTCGGACAGGATTTCGCGAAGCTTGCGCATGATGACGCGCAGCGAGGTTTCGCTAGGCAACAGTCTTGGATCTTCGCCGCGCCGCGTCACCATCGAGTGTCTGCCCTACCGCCCGCCCTGGCGGCGAAAATCAAGTATCAAGCGCGACCTGGGCGAGGCGCGCTGTCAATCGCTGTCGAGATCATACGCGGAATGCAGCGCCCGCACGGCAAGCTCGGCGTACGCGGCGTCGATCAGAACGCTGATCTTGATCTCCGACGTCGAAATGGCGTGGATATTGATGCCTTTTTCAGAAAGCACTTTGAACATCTTTGCGGCGACGCCCGCATGGCTGCGCATCCCGACGCCGATCACCGACACCTTGACCACGTCGGCCGAGCTCTTGATGTCGAAATGGCCGATATCGCTCTTAGCCTTTTTCAAGACGTCGAGGGTGCGCGCTAGCTCGGCGGCCTGCACCGTAAATGTCATGTCCGTATGTTTGCCGTCGGGCGTGACATTCTGCACGATCATGTCGACGTTGATGTTGGCATCGGAGAGCGGTCCGAAAATCCGCGCTGCGACGCCTGGCTTATCGTCGACCTTGAGCAAGGTGACCTTGGCCTCGTCCTTGGCGTAGGCGATGCCGCTGACGACTTGCTGTTCCACGATATCTTCCTCGTCGCAAACGATGGTGCCTATGTCTTCAAGATTGGCGGTGTTGAACGGCTTCATGTCCTCCGGCGCGACAAAGCTCGATAAAACTCGCGTCGGCACCTTGTAGACCATGGCCAGCTCGACCGAACGGGTTTGCAGAACCTTCGAGCCCAGCGAAGCCATTTCCAGCATTTCTTCGTACGACACCTTCGGCAACCTGCGCGCCTTCGGGACAATGCGAGGGTCGGTCGTGTAGACGCCGTCGACGTCGGTGTAGATGTCGCACACGTCGGCCTCCAACGCGACGGCCATGGCGACGGCGCTGGTGTCGGAGCCACCGCGTCCGAGCGTCGCGATGCGATTTTTCCCGGGCTCGATGCCCTGGAACCCGGTGATGACCGCGATCTCTCCGCTTTTCAGCGCCGCGCGAATCTGATCGCCGGGAATATCGAGGATGCGCGCCGCGCCGTGCGCGTCGCTGGTGTGAATAGGGATCTGCCACCCGGTCCACGACCGCGCCTTCAGCCCCATCGACTGCAGCATGATGGCGAGCAGACCCGCGGTCACCTGTTCGCCCGTCGCGACGACGGCGTCGTACTCGCGCGGGTCGGCCAGCGGCGAGGCTTCCTTGACTAAGGCGACGAGCTGGTTGGTGGCGCCGGACATGGCGGACACCACCACGGCGACCTTGTTGCCGCCGTCGGCCTCGCGCTTCACATGTTTCGCCACATTGCGAATGCGCTCGATAGTCGCGACGGACGTGCCGCCGAATTTCATGACTACCACCGCCATCGCCGCGCCGCTCTCTCGCAATCAGCCCACGACCCGCCATGTCTGGCCATTGGCCGATGCCCGGATCGCTCGGGTCGGCGAAACGCCAAATATCTTTGGGAGACGCCGCTTCTTAACCGCAACGCGGCGACGCTGCAACATGCGCCGCAGCGACGGCGCCCGGTTCGAGGCCATCTTGGCTTGACAATCCAAGTTCGGAGCGAGCCAGTACACATGCAAAAGGAGCCGCGCGATGTCGTCCGCAGCCACGTCTGACGCAAACGAGGTCGCCTCGGACCGCACGCTGGACGCCGAGGAGATCAAGCGGTTCTCCCGCATCGCCGCGGAGTGGTGGGACCCCCTCGGAAAATTCCGCCCGCTGCACCAAATCGGGCCGCCTCGGCTGTCGTTCATCCGCGACGCCACCATCACCCACTTCGCTCTCGACGGCGCGGGCCTGCGCCCGCTCAAAGGCCTCACTGTGCTTGACGTCGGCTGCGGCGGCGGGCTGGTTTCCGAGCCATTGACGCGGATGGGCGCCAAGGTCACCGGCATCGATCCGGCCGAGCGCAACATCGCCATCGCCAAGAGCCACGCTGAACCGCAAGGGCTCGAGATCGACTACCGCGCGGCGCGCATCGAAGATCTGGTCGCCAATGGCGAGACGTTCGACATCGTCGCATGCCTCGAAGTTGTCGAGCACGTGCCCGACGTGGCGGCGTTCATTTCCGCCTGCGCGGCGGCTCTTCGGCCCGGCGGGCTCGCGGTTTTTTCGACCATCAATCGCAATTTCAAATCCTGGGCGCTGGCCATCGTCGGCGCCGAATACGTGCTCGGATGGCTGCCGATCGGCACCCATCAATGGAACCGCTTCCTGACGCCCGACGAACTCGCGGCACACTGCGCGGCGGCAGGACTGAGCGGCGCGCGCTTCGCTGGCATCCTCTACAATCCGCTCAAAGACGTGTGGTCGCTTTCTGCCGATACCGACGTCAATTATCTCGTCTCGGTCGCCAAGCCCGGCGACTGACCTCATCGCAATTCGCTAAAGCGACGCCGCAGCCGAGGAATCGGTGTCGCGCCGGCGCCACACAAAAGTTTCCATAAATAGTAAAGAACACTGCGCGGCGTTGACTCGTCAATTGTGTACATAATAAGTCTTTAATGCGGTAATTTTTCCGCGTCTTGATGGCGGGGCCTTGAACCCCGCGGCATCAGTGGGGGAGCAAATGTCGTTGGTGTTCCGGGCGGTGTCAGCCCAAGTATCGAGTGCAAATTTTTTTGGCGGCAACACAAGAGAATCGATCCTTCGCGCCACCGTGAGCGTGGTCGCCCTTACAGCTGCGAGTATGGCTATCGCGCAAGATGCGCCATCATCGGCTGGATCCTCCGCAGACCTGCCGCCGGTGACAGTCGAAAGCGCCGGCGAAAACAAGAATAACGCGCCTCCCGAGGCGAAGAAGAAATCGCAGGAAATCTACGCGCCGGCGAAAAAGTCGCCAAAGAAGTCTCAAGCGGCAGATGCGCCTCAGGCGGCAGAAACCTACGAAGCGACCGGCGGCGATCCTTCCGGCGCCACAAGCGGCGTCGCGCGCGCACCGGGCTCAAATCCGTATGCCAATCCGACCGCGCCATACAAAGTGGAAACCTCCGGCTCCTCCAAATTCACCGAGCCTCTCGCCAATACGCCAAAGTCGATCACCGCCTTGCCCAAGGAAGTCATAAAGGACAAGGGCGCCACTGATCTGCGCGAGCTTGCCCGTCAGACGCCGGGCGTCACCATCCATTCGGGCGAAGGCGGCGCCTCATTCGGAAGCAACTTCGAAATTCGCGGCTTCAACGCGCGCAACGATATCTTCGTCGACGGAATTCGCGATCCTGGCAACATCGGACGCGATATCTTCGCAATCGAGCAGCTCGAAATCTACAAGGGCCCGAGCGGCACGATCTCCGGCCGCGCAACGCCGGGCGGCGCGTTCAACTTCATTACCAAGCAACCCGACTTCGAAGGCAATTTCTACGAAGTCGAGACGACTGTCGGCACGGACGAAACGTTCCGCACGACGCTGGACGCCAATCAGGTCTTTGGCCCTGGGATCGCCGCACGCGCCAATATTCTCTACGATCAGCACGACGTCGCCGGCCGCGATTTCACCGAAGATGAGCGTTGGGGCGGTCTGCTGTCGGTCGCCTTGCGGCCGAACGAAGATTTTCAGGTCAATCTCGACTACTACCGCGTGCGGCGTGACGGCATGCCTGACGCCGGCGTGCCGGTGAGCCCCGCCGCGGGACTGCCCTTCACCGAGGTCGGCCTCGATCGCGATACTTTCTTCGGTCAGCTGAGCCTCGACTATCTCGACGAGGAATCCGACGTCGGCACGGCGAAGATCAAGGCCAAGCTCGCCGAAGGCGTTACGCTGACGAACACGATACGTTATGGCGAGAATTACTCGGCCTACATCCAGACTGCCGCGCGGCCCGCCGCCACGCAGACCGACATCAACGGCAGCACGAACACGACGAATCCTCAGCGCATCCAGGAGACAAGTCTGTTCGCCAACCAGACGGCGCTGAACTGGGAATTCGCATTAGGCGGCTTCCGGCATGAAGTGGTGACGGGTGTCGAGTATTCGCGGGAGAAGATCGATCGCGGCAGCCACACGATCACCACCATCAGCGCGCCCGGGACGATAGTTCCAATTCTGAACCCCGATCCCTTTCGTGATCCGCGCGTCTGGAACGGAGTTACGTCACGAACCTACAAGGCGGACATCGAGGACATCGGCTTCTACATCAGCGATACGATCCATCTCTCCGACCAATGGATTGTGAACGGCGGCGTCCGCTACGACGATTTCACGCGCGATCAGATTGGCGGACCGACTTCGCCGAACAACACCGCGAAGGTCGACGAGGGCCTACTGAGCTGGAACACCGGCATCGTCTTCAAACCAATACCGATCGCCAGCTTCTACGCGGCCTACGGCTATACCGAATCGCCCATCGGGAACGAGATCGACTCGACGGGCGGCGAATATAACGGCCTGACGATCTTCACGGCTGGCTTGCCGCCCGAGGAGACGCGCGGCTTCGAGTTCGGTACGAAATGGGAGCTCTTCGACCGTCGGCTGCTCGCAACGGCGGCGATATTCGAGACAGTCAAGGACAACGCACGCACCAACCGCGGCGTCAACAACGCCACCGTGCCGATCGAGAACGGCAGCGCCGGCAAGTATAGGGTGCGCGGCATCGAGCTTGGCGTCGCGGGCAACATCACTGACCAGTGGAGCATGTTCGGTGGTGTGGTGTTCATGGACACGGAAGCGCTTCAGTCGGACGTCGCGGCGGAAGTCGGGCGGCGACTGGCGAATACGCCGCTGACCCAATTCGCGCTACTTTCAAAGTACGCAATTACGCCAAATCTCACGCTTGGAGGACAGGCGATCTATCAAAGTGAGTTCTACGCCGGGCATTTCGTGGCCAACGACACGGGCTATCGCTCCGTGCCCTACTGGCGGTTCGATGCGATGGCCGAGTACAAGATCGACGACAACTGGTCCGTGGAGGTGCTCGGTACTAACTTGACGGACGAGCTTTACTACGACGCCATTTACCAAGCCGCCAACTCGTTCGCCTACGTCGCGCCGGGTCGAGCCGGATACCTTACGGTCAAATGGAGTTATTGAAACCTAACGACCCTACCCCGTCTGTGCTACCTCCGGGCGCAACCGCGCCCGGAGGCTTTTTTTCATTGAAGGACCACGTGTCGTGCTGATCCGAATTCCTGCCCTGTTGGCGAAAGATCAGGTCGTCGCCTGTCGCAAGGCGTTCGACGACATCGAGTGGGTCGATGGACGAACAACCGCCGGACCACAGGCCGCAAGCGTCAAGCAGAACCTGCAGCTGCCGGACACGCCGCAAACGCGAAAACTTGCCGATATGGTGCTCGATGCACTTGGACGCAGCCCGATGTTCATAGCCGCCGCCGTGCCGCTGCGCGTGCTGCCCCCGATGTTCAACAAGTATGGCGCAGGTCAGTTCTTCGGCGCGCACATCGACGGAGCCATCCGCAGCGTGCCGGGCGTCGGCAGCCGAATCCGCACCGATTTGTCGGCGACGGTGTTTCTGGCCGAACCTGAAGATTACGAAGGCGGAGACCTAGTCGTCGAAGACCATTACGGCGCGCAATCGGTGAAACTTCCGGCCGGTGACATGGTGCTGTATCCCGCCACAAGCGTACACCGCGTTACGCCGGTCACGCGCGGGCATCGCGTCGCCTCGTTCTTCTGGGTCCAAAGCATGATCAGAAACGACGTCGCCCGCCGCACGCTTTTCGATCTCGACCAATCCATTCAAGCGCTGACCGTAGACCGTGGGCATGAAGACCCGACCGTCGTCAAGCTGACGGGCGTCTACCACAACCTGCTTAGACAATGGGCGGAGACCTGAGGGCGTGGCGGCCGCGCCATCACCCCCGGTTTCGCTCGCGGACTACGAGCGTTTGGCGCAGGAGCGTCTTTCGGCGAATGCTTGGGCCTATCTCTCCGGCGGCGCCGCTGATGAGATCACGGTGCGGTGGAATCGCGAACGTTTCGACCGTATCGCGCTCGTTCCCCGCGTCCTGAAACCATGCGGAGGCGGCAATACCAAAGTGAACCTATTCGGCCGCGAGTACGCGCATCCCATTTTCATCGCGCCGGTCGCGCATCAGAAATTGGCGCACGCCGACGGCGAAAGCGCGACGGCGATGGCGGCCGATGCGCAGGACGCGTGCATGGTCCTCTCGACGCTGTCGAGCACCCTCCTCGAAGACGTGGCGAGCGTGGGCCGGACCTGTCACTGGTTCCAGCTCTACCTCCAGCCCTTGCGCGAGGCGACGTTGCTGCTCGTGCGCCGCGCGGAGGCGGCCGGGTTCGAGGTCCTCGTCGTCACCATCGATGCGCCGATCGGCGGCGTCCGCAACCGCGAACAGCGCGCCGGATTTGCACTTCCTCCGAAGGCCGAGCCGGTCAATCTCCGTGGCATTCCGGTGAAACCCGTCCCGGCGCTGGCCGAAGGCGCAAGCGCCGTGTTCGATCATTTCATGGCGCAAGCCGCGACCTGGGAGGACATCGCATGGCTTCGATCTCAGACGCAGCTGCCCATCGTTCTGAAAGGTATCCTCGCGACCGACGATGCGGACGCTGCCATTGCAGCCGGCGCCAACGGTATCGTCGTTTCCAATCACGGCGGACGCACCCTTGATACCGCAATCGCGACGATCGAAGCTCTGCCCGAAATCGCCGCCCGAGTCGGCGGTCGCATACCCATCTTGCTCGACGGCGGAATTCGGCGCGGCACAGACGTGCTGAAAGCCATAGCACTAGGTGCTTCCGCCGTATTGGTCGGCCGTCCGATCGTCTATGGACTGGCGGTCAACGGCGCCCTCGGCGTCTCGCATGTCCTGCGCCTGTTGCGCGACGAATTCGAGATCGCGATGGCGCTGACCGGATGCAGGGCTATCGCCGAAATCGGCCCGCACCTCATTCGCCGCCAGGGACTGCCTCAAGATCGTTGGCCTGGGAAGTGATGGCTGGCGCCTTCGGAGCGATTACATCGACAATGGTACCGCCTCTCAGGCTTGAACTGAGGACCTCCGGTTCCACAAACCGGCGCTCTAACCAACTGAGCTAAGGCGGCACGCCAAGTCGTCGCGGATAACGCCGCTTGGAAAGCCCTTAAAAGGCCGGAAGGCCGACGGCCGTCAAGCGAAAAGCGGCCGCTACGCGACGCATCGGCCGAAGCCGAAGCCGAAGCGCGTCCAACCGGTTCGCCAACGTGACGCAAACCGCTCACGGTAAAGGCGTGGATAAGAATGAGGCGGGCAAACTGTATCGACCGCAAATCACTTAGACGATAATAACCGAGAGCGCTAACACGCCTTTGAATCTGGCGATTTTTCCATGCCGCGGATTGCGACGCCAGCCCCGGAAGCCGCTGCTCCGCACGCGCGGACGAGCGAACTCGCGCTTTTACCCGACCTTGCGAGCGATGACGGGATCAGTTTCGCCGTCGACGCAAATCAGGCGTGCGTCGTGGCTGCAAGTCCTGCGGCGCGAGCCGCGCTCGGCATCACGCCGCACCAACAACTCCCGGTGTCGCTCGACAGCGCCATGCCGGCCCTGCGCCGATTGAGAGTGATTGCGAAGCGCGCTGCGCCGTCGAGCGAGACACTCGGCTTCTGGTCGATCGATGGACGGATGACGTCGCGCAGTTGGGATATAGCGCCGGTTAACGACGAACTGGAACGACCGCTGCTTCTCTTGCGCGGCGCGACTGCCGAACCGTCGCCGACGGAGAGTACGATTATGAGGCCACGCGACGAAGCCGAAACGCTCAAGGACATGGCCCGACGGCTACGCGAAGGCCCGCTTGACGCGCCGAAGCCGGTCGAACCAACGCTGCAGCGGCAGCCGTTGCCGTCGGAACCAACGACAGAATTGACGTTCACGGCGACAAGCCCGCGCGCGTCATCGAGCGCCCTTTCGCCGGATGATCTCGCCCGCCTGGCGCACGAATTGAAAACGCCGCTAACCGCCATCGCCGCCGCCGCCGAAATCATGCGAGACGAGCGCGTCGGCGAGATGGGCAATCCGCGCTATCTCGATTACGCGCGCGACATTCACGAGAGCGCGACGCATGCGCTCGCCGTCATTGCGCGGCTTCTCGCCCGCGGCGACGCGCGCGACGGTGAACGCGACCGCGTCGAAGCCATCGACCTCAACGATCTGGTGGCGCGAACTGTGGCGACCCTGCAACCGCTGGCGACCGAGCGGCGCGTCGCACTCGGCGTCGACGCGGCAGAAGGCGCACCGCGCATCTCGACGAGCGCCACGGCGCTGCGCCAGATTCTGCTCAATCTGCTTAGCAACGCCCTCAAGTTCACGCCGGCGCACGGCGACGTGCGCGCCGTCACGGGTTACCTGCCAAACGGCGCCGTGTTCCTCGCCGTGCGCGATACCGGCGACGGCATTGATCAGAAGGCCGTCAGCCGGGCGCTAAACGAGCCTGAAGTAACCGTAGCCGCGCGCGACGGCGGCGGTTACGGCATCGGGTTGCCGCTCACATGCCGGCTCGTCGCCGATATCGGCGCGAAAATCGCGTTCGACAGCGCGCCGGGAAAGGGCACCGTCGCCATCATCTCATTCTGAGCCGCATCGTGATTTTGGCGCCTCTCGTCTGCGAGAGCCGACGCGGCGCCAACGATCAGTCTGAAATTATAAGAATTCTAAGGTCTTTCTCTGTGCCAACTAACAGTTGACCGTGTGCAGACCGGCGCGCTACGAGGCCAAGAGAGCTTTATCAAATGCTCTGCGCCGATAGTCTCGGCGTCAACCGATACCGGGGCCTTGAACCCCGATTATTGGAGATGAATATGACCAAGCTCCCACGCGCCATCGCGCGCGCGTTTCTTTCCCTGACTCTCGCTTCGATCGTTTACGCACCCGTCGCCATGGCAGACGGCGCCGTCAACATCTATTCCTACCGCGAACCAAAGCTGATCGATCCGCTTCTAAAGGCATTCACCGAAAAAACCGGCATCGCGACCAACGTCGTTTTCGCCAAGGACGGCCTCATCGAGCGCCTCAGCGCGGAAGGCCAGAACAGCCCCGCCGACGTTCTTCTCACCAACGAATTCGGATTGCTGATACAGGCCGCTGCCGCCGGCCTGACGCAGCCGGCCCAATCGGATGCGATTCTGAAATCCGTGCCGGCCGAGTTCCGCGATCCCGCCGGACAATGGACAGGACTGACGCGCCGCGCGCGCGTCGTCTACGCCTCGAAGGCGCGCATCAAGCAGGACAAGATCTCCTACGAGGAACTAGCCGATCCGAAGTGGCGCGGCAAAATCTGCATCCGGTCAGGTCAGCACACCTACAACGTCGCACTGGTCGCTTCGATGATTGCCAATCTCGGCGAAGAGAAAGCCGAAGCCTGGCTGACGGGGCTCAGAGACAATCTGGCGCGCAAGCCCGCGGGCGGTGACCGTGAACAGGTGCGCGACGTGCAAGCCGGCCTTTGTGACCTCGCCATCGGCAACACGTATTACATGGCGGCGATGCTTTCCAATCCCGAGCAGAAGGCCTGGGCAGACTCCGTCACCATGCTGTTCCCCAACGCCGACGACCGCGGCACGCACGTCAATATATCCGGCATGGCGCTCGCAGCGCATGCGCCGAACAAGAGCAATGCGCTCCAGCTTATGGACTTCCTCGTCTCGCCGGAAGCCCAAAAAATATACGCTGACGCCAATGGCGAATACCCCGTTGTGCCAGGCGTCGCGTTGACGCCGCTAGTGGAATCATGGGGCCCGCTGAAAGCCGATTCCCTGCCGCTCGCAAAGATCGGCGAACTGCGCAAGAAGGCGTCCGAAATGGTCGATCGCGTCCGCTTCGATCAGGGGCCGAACACGTAGACCTTCAGCATCGGCGTTCGATCGAGGCGTTCGCCACATCGAACCTGCGCCAGCATTCAAGAGGACCGGCCATGAGCAACTCTCCCCCAAATTCCAGCGGCGCTACCGAGCGCGCGTCCGCGACGATCCTGCCGTTGCCGGCGCGTGCACCGGAACGACTTGTCGGCGTCGGTTTTCGATGCTGGTTCGCAGGGCTTTCGAGCGGCGACATTCGCTGCTGGGAAGAGGCCTGGAACACATTTTCGGGTACGTTGGGGCCCGACAATGCCAAGGGATTGCTGATAGATCTTTCGAAGTTCGTCCGTGCCGTCAAGGCGAGCGCTAACCGCGACATCGAGATTTCGCCCTCGGGTTGCCGCGGGTTCTGCCGCGATGAATGCCTGGCGATCTCCATTGTCGCCGCCAGCCAGCACGGCGCGCATCCGGCGCTGACCGCGTCGGCGGAAGCGCTCATCGGCTCGGACGATATCGGCGATGCGATCAACGGCGCGCAGTCACTGGCGGTGAGCCTGCGCCGGGCTAAACAGTTATTGAGCCCAGAATCGATCTGCCCTGCGACGTGCGCGCTTCGCGCGCTGACACGGCGGCGCATCACCCATTAGCCGCCAAACTGTCCGGCAAGACGCCGGCGCGGCGCAAGGGGAGCGCTTGGTTCGATGACGGACGCGGCCGCTCCATTCCATCGCACATCGCGACCGCGCATGGCGGGCTTTCTGCCGAGTCGCATCGCAAGCCCCGGCGATAGCGGCTGGACCATCGTGTCCGCGCTGCTTGCGCTGATCCTTGCCACGCCGCTCATCGCCATTTTGTGGATTGCCGCGGCCGGCGACGATGGCGCATGGCCACATCTAATCCGCACCGTGCTGCCGACGGCGCTCGCCAATACCGTGACTCTCATGGTCGGCGCCTGTGCGGGCGCGCTGGTCATCGGTGTCTCGACCGCGTGGCTGGTGACGATGCACCGATTTCCCGGCCGCGCCATCGCCGATCGGCTGTTAGTTTTGCCGCTGGCGATGCCGCTGTACGTCGTCGCTTACGCCTATGTCGAACTGCTCGACTATGCCGGGCCGGTTCAGACGGCGTTGCGCAGCGCATTCGGATGGACATCGGTCGCGGACTATTGGTTTCCGAGCATTCGCTCGCTCAGCGGCGCCATCTCAATGTTTTCATTGGCGCTCTACCCTTATGTCTATCTGACGGCCCGCGCGAGCTTCGAACAACAATCCGCCTGCGTGCTCGAAGTGGCGCGCACGCTCGGGCGCACCGCAGGTCAGACGTTCTGGGAAATCGCGCTGCCGCTGGCGCGCCCCGCGCTGGCTGCCGGTGCGGTGCTCGTCGCCATGGAAAGCATGAACGATCTCGGCGCCGTGCAATATCTCGGCGTCGAAACACTCTCGGCCAGCATCTACGCCACGTGGCTGCAGCGCGGCAGCCTCTCAGGCGCGGCGCAGATCTCGGTGGTATTGCTCGGCCTCGTCATGGCGCTGCTGTTGACCGAGCGGGCGCTGCGCGGTCGGGGCTCAACGCAGGCGACGACGGGACGATACCGGCCCATCCCGTTTGAAGAGCTTTCCGGCTGGAAGGGGCGGGCGGTGCTGGCGTTCGTGCTAATGCCAGCCGCATTCGGCTTTTTCATGCCGTTCGCGGTCGTCGCTGTCCAGGCGCTTTCGCACCTTGAGCAAGGGGCCAGCGCCGCCTTTGCCCGCGCCGCCGTCAATTCACTCCTTCTAGCGAGCCTGACGGCGATCTTCGCGCTGGCCGTGGCGATGCTGCTCGCCTACGCCATGCGCATTCGTCGAGGACGCATGACCGAGATCGCCGGACGCCTCGCGTCATTCGGCTATGCGCTGCCGGGCGCGGTGCTCGCGATCGGCTTGATCGCGCCGCTTGCAACTTTCGACAATGGCGTGGACGCCTGGATGCGCAGCGCCTTCGGCATCTCGACCGGTCTGTTGTTGTCAGGTTCGCTCTTTGCCGTGACGCTGGCGCTCGTCATCCGATTTCTGGCGGTCGCCATTGGTTCGGTCGAAGCAGGCCTGCAGCGCATATCGCCCAGCCTCGACGCCGCGGCACGAACATTGGGCGCTGGCGGATTGGCGACGCTTTTTCGCGTCCATTTGCCGATCCTGGCGCCTGCGCTCGGCGCGGCGGCGCTGCTGGTCTTCGTTGACGCGATGAAGGAACTGCCCGCAACTTTGCTTCTGCGACCCTTTAACTTCGATACGCTGGCCACCCACGTTTACGGCCTGACCTCGGCCGAAGCGTTTGAAGAAGCGGCGCTCGGCGCGGTTGCGATCGTGCTCGTCGGCTTGGCGCCTGTCTTGTGGTTGCACCGGGCCATATCTGACGGCCGCGCTGGCTCGGGCGGCGGCTGACCCGCCGCCAAAACCATCCGCGATCTTTGGCAAGGCTACCAGCTGCGGCGCGCCCCGTTGTCGATATGGAACAGCCCGCCACCGTAGTGCTTCAGGCCCCCGACGCTCCCTGACGAGCGCAGATAGGCGTAGACGGCGCGAACATTACCGTGCACGCGGAAATCTGCGGCATCCCCGGTCAGATGCTTCGAGCGATGCGCGCCGCCGACAGCACGATTGCGGTTCCTGCTGCGGCACGTAGAGCTGACGGTGACTGGGCCGTAGCTCGCGGCGATGGTGTACAGGATGGACTTGAGTGCGCCATCCAGGCAGCCGCTGGATGCGACCCAGCGCACGCCGCCGCCCGTTACTGCTGGTTTGGAGATTTCGGCCGGATAGTAGGATTTGCCGAGAGCGGCGACCTTGACGCGCTTGCCTTTGAAACGGGCCGGCTCGGTCTTTGCCGCATAGCCGCCGAGTTTTTTTCGAGCGGCGACATTGCGGCTCTTAGCAGACCATTTGGAGAGCCCCGACGTGCGCGATTTCGCGCGCTGCGTGGTCTTGGCGGCGTCGATGTCCGACTGTTCCCAGAACGGAACGGCGTCGGCCCGAGCCGGCGCGACGCCGAAGGCCATCGTCACCAAAAGTCCGGCGAAGACGGCCGCCATCACGGACCGAACTGCGGCGCAGGCGCCCGTCATCTGCAATCGAAACGAAAACATGGAAACCTCGTGTCCCTTGGCCGGCCGCACGTCGCGTGCGCCTAGGCACCTGCAAACCTGTCGGAACCGGACCGCCCCTTAACCAACTTTGCGGTTTGGCCGGTACACGTGGAGCGCGGACAAGACGAGTCCCAATTGATAAGGTTAGTTAATATTGAAGTTCTTAGTTAATAATAGACGTTGTAACAGCGTCACATAATCATAACGATACTTAAGCTTCAAACATGCGCGTCGATATGATTTGAGAAATCTAAGTATTCGAAACTTATCCACAGGTTGAACTTGGCGCGAGTGCGGCGGCCTGACGCAATTAAGACTTTTAACTGGGGTCGACTTGATAGTGATCGCCAAGTCTTCGAGTGAAGAGCCGAGAGGCCTTAATATCTCGTCAGGGCCGCTTGGAGCCTCGCACGGGCCGGCGCGCGATCGCCTGGGGCGAGGAATAATCCGGCCTTGGTCCGACGCCAGAGCACATCGTCGGACGTCTGGGCCCACTCCTCGGCCTTCAGATAGTTGATCTCGCGAGCGGTCAATCCGCCGCCGACTTCGGAGCCCATCGCACCCCAGGTCTTGGCGTCGCCAATGACGCGCGAGACCCGCGTCCCATAGCGCCGCGCCAGCCGAAGCAGCGCGTCCCGCGGGAAGTCCGGAAGCCCGCGACGGAACTCATCAAACCAAATCTGGAAGCCGGCAGGGCCCACGTCACCGCCCGGCAGAGGGGCCGTCGCCGTGAACGCCGGGCCCATGTCCGGCAGATAAGGAGCGAGGACGCCAAGCGCCTGTTCCGCCAGTCGCCGGTAGGTCGTGATCTTGCCGCCGATCACGTTCAGCAGCGGTGGACCTGCCCCGGCGTCGAGGTCAAGCCGGTAATCGCGGCTGACGGTGGAGGCCGCTTCAGCGCCGTCATCGTCGAGCGGCCGGACCCCGGCGAAACTCCAGACCACGTCGGCGAGCGGTAACGGCTTTCGGAACATGGCGTTGGCGATGCCGAGCAGGTACGCAACCTCCTCCGCCGACGCGACGGCGTCGGATGGATCGCCGCTAAAAACCTCGTCCGTCGTTCCGATCAAAGTAAACTGCTGCTCGAACGGCAGGGCGAAGACCACGCGATTGTCGGGAGTTTGAAAAATATAGGCATCGTCGGCCCCAGCGATCCGCGGCACGACGATGTGGCTGCCTTTGACCAGCCGCAGCCTGGGCGCCGGGAGAGTGCGGCCGCCAAGCGCGAGACGGGCTACCTGGCCGACCCACGGGCCTGTCGCATTGACCACCGCTCGCGCCGCAACGCTGCGCCCTGCTTGAGCGCCGCCCAATGACGCGCGCCATTGCCCATTCTCAATCTCAAGCGCCGTCACCGGCGTCCGCGTCAGCACGGTCGCGCCGGACTCGCGCGCGGCAATCGCGTTCAAGACGACCAGTCGCGCATCGTCGACCCAGCAGTCCCAATAGGAAAAGCCGCTCTCTAACTCTGACGACAGTGGCCTGCCGGCCGGATCGCGCCCAAGATCGACGCTTCGCGACGCGCCGAGAGTCCGTCGCGCCGCCAAATGGTCATAAAGAAACAGCCCGGCGCGCAGCATCCAGTCGGGCCGCATGCCATCGACTCGCGGCAGCACGAAGCGCATCGGCCAGATGATATGCGGCGCCTTGGCGAGCAGAACTTCGCGTTCGGCGAGGGCCTCGCGCACGAGGCGGAATTCATACTGCTCGAGATAGCGAAGGCCGCCATGGATGAGCTTCGAACTCGCCGATGACGTCGCGCCGGCCAAATCATTGGCTTCCGCCAGCAGGACCTTCAGTCCGCGTCCGGCGCCGTCCGCGGCGATGCCGGCGCCGTTAATGCCGCCGCCAATCACCAGCAGATCGAAAATGCCAGCCGTCATTCGCGCTCGGATCCTCACGGTCGCGCACCACCGACCATCCTAGAACGAAGAAGGTTAACGCGCGGCGACTTAAGCCGCAGGCCGGCCGGCGACCACGCCCCGTTTGCCGAAGCGCGCCACAATGATGCCCGCCAGCGCCCCGAGCGGCGCGGCTACCAGCACGATCGCCGCCGGGCGCAGACCGCCCCAGTTGGCGATCGTTCCGGCGTGACGGTGGAGCGCCGCCGCGACCGCAGCCCTCGCATCTTCGGTACTGGCCGCCGCCAGGGCAGATTTCAAGGCTTCGAATTTCCGCACGGCGCCCGGCGCGGCGTTGGAGAGGTCACCGGTCAGCTCAAACATCTGCACTGGAAACAACCGAACACCGGCGATGTAGACGGCGGCGGCGAGGAACCCCGTCAGCATCGCGGCGATGGCGCCGGCGCCCGTCAAACTGCGCCAATAGAGCCCGAGCACCAGCGCGGGAAAAATGCCCGCAGCGATCAGCGCCAATCCTTCGGAAACGAGCGCTGGAATTTCGGCATGGCCAGCGACAGCGACCGCGGCCGCAGCGACGAGTATGGCGACGGCGATGATGATGGCGCGCGCATCGAGCGTAAGGGGCGCAACGCCGCCGCGGCTGCGCGCTTCACCTTCGGCGTCGACGATACCGCCGAGAAGCGCAGCGCCGGCCGCGGCGGCCGCCAGCATCACCGCCGCCCAAAGCGGCACGAGCGAAAGTGGCGGAAGACCGGACAATGACGGCGCAGCAACGAAGAACGCGTCGCTTGAGAAAGCGATATCCTGCATACGAAGGAACCCGCGCTGCCCGGCGACACGAGCGCATGAGTCCGCAATGTCGCTGCTGACGCCACCATCAGGCCCACAGATCTCGACCCATTTCATCGCACGCGCGTGGGCGAGTTCACTCGGCGCCATCCCAGGCTCGATGCCTTTCGCGATCAGCTGCGCGACCCCGAGCCTGGCGAATACCGCGAAGGCGGCAAGTCCCATCAACAGAACCGCCACCCAGGCGGTCGCAATGGCGCCACGTCGGCTGGCGTCGCCCGGCGCCACGGCCCCCTGCGATGCGTGTCGTCCAAGAAGACTCGGCAAAACCGCCACCCCGAGGGCCAGCGCCAGCGTCACGCCGACGAAATTCGTCATCGAGAGTTGCAGAAACGGCGATGACATCGGCCGCAGCGATTGCACGTCCGACAACTTGTCGGCGACGAGTCTTTGTTCAAGGGCTCCCAGTTCTTTGATGGTCTCGCCGTAGGCGATGTACGGAACCGGCATCGCTCCGTGGCGCATTGCGAACGCAGTCAGCGCAATCGCGAAGCAGATCAGCAAGCCAATGTAGACGATGCCGAGCGGGGCGCGAACGCCGATCAAGCTGCGGCCAATCCACACGATCGCGACGGCGCCGGCGATGATCAAAGCTGCGCTGGCGTAGTCGGCGCCAAAAGCGGCCTGGAGCGCAAACGCGCCCGCGCGAAGATCAGCGGCGAGTAGCAACACCGATGCGACGGCGACGATGATCAGGGCCAAGCGCCGCGGCCAGACGCCGCCGAACCGTGAGACGAAAAAACCGCCGACCGAGCGGACCGGATAGAGCGCGAAACGCGGCGCAACGACGATGGCCATCAGGGCTAAACCCGCCGTCAATCCGAGCGGCAGCGCCAGTCCATCATAGCCGAGCGCCGCGATCGCGCCTGTGAAGCCGATGACGCTCGCTGCGCCCAGCGCCTCACCTGCAAACGCCAACGGCGGACGCCAGCCTTGGCCGCTGGATGCGCCACCTGCGCGCCATGCGAATAACAATGCGAGCAGGGCTAGCGCCGCAAGTGCGCCCTGAGCCGCGATCCAGAAACCGAGCGGGAATCCGCCGATCGTCACGATATTGAGCGTGAGCGCAGCGAGCGGCGCCGCGATAACCAAAACCGCCCAGGCCATGATGGTCGAAAAAAGAAGCCGGCGGCTCGGCCGGCTCGCACCCGCGACAGTCGTTTCGCTCATTCACTTTCGTCCCAATTTTTTGGCCCGTCACGCCGGCGTTTGATGCGGCGCGGTGCGAGCGCGGGCTTTGTGGCGTGAGAACACGGTCCGATCAAGGCCGCGATTGACGCTGTTCGACGACAGTCCGGATTGACGCCGCAAATGGCCTCGTTCACGGTCCGACGCCGGGGACGCACGCAAGGCGCGAGGGGGCCGATGGGCGATGAGCAAGCTTGAGACGGAGCGGGGTGGGCGCGCACGCTCCGAGCCGATGACCCGTGAGGAACGCAAGGTCATCATAGCATCGTCGGCCGGCACCATTTTCGAGTGGTACGATTTCTATCTGTACGGCGCGCTCGCAACGACCGTGATCGGCCCGCAGTTTTTTTCGGCCTATCCAGAGTCGACGCAGGCGATTTTCGCCCTGTTGGCGTTCGCCGCGGGCTTCATCGTCCGGCCTTTCGGCGCGCTGCTGTTCGGCCGGCTGGGTGACCTAGTCGGCCGCAAGTACACGTTCCTGGTCACCATTCTGATCATGGGACTGTCGACGTTCATCGTTGGCCTGCTGCCGAACTACGAAGCCATCGGCGCGGCGGCCCCGATCGCGCTGATCCTGTTGCGCATGGCCCAGGGTCTGGCGCTCGGAGGGGAATACGGAGGAGCTGCGACCTATGTAGCGGAACATGCGCCGAGCAACCAGCGAGGATATTTCACTAGCTGGATTCAAACGACGGCTACGCTCGGATTGCTGCTGTCTCTGATCGTCATCATGTTCACGCAGATTTTCGTCAACGCCAACTATCCACCCGTTACGCTCGCCAACGGGGCGACGATCGACGCTTTTAAGGCATGGGGCTGGCGCATTCCTTTCCTCGCCTCGATCGCCCTGTTGGCGATTTCCCTCTACATCCGCTTGCAGATGAGCGAGAGCCCAGCCTTTAAGAAAATGAAGGAGGAAGGTACGGGATCGAAGGCGCCGCTTTCGGAGGCCTTCGGCGAATGGCGCAATGCCAAAATCGCGTTGATCGCCCTATTTGGACTAACGGCCGGACAGGGCGTCGTCTGGTACACAGGGCAGTTCTACGCGCTGTTCTTTCTGCAAAAAATTCTTAAGGTCGAGGAATTCACAGCCAACGTGCTCATCGCATGGGCGTTGATCCTCGGCACCGGCTTCTTCATCGTCTTCGGACGCTTGTCCGACCGGATCGGCCGCAAGCCGGTGATCCTCACAGGCTGTCTGTTGGCGGCGCTGACGTATTTCCCGATCTTCAAGGGGCTGACGCAGACCGCCAACCCGGCACTGCACGCGGCCCAGCAATCCGCGGTGGTCGTGGTCGCCGCAGATCCCAGCGAATGTTCGTTTCAGTTCAACCCGACTGGAAAATCAAAGTTCACATCGGGCTGCGACATCGCCAAGGAGTTGTTGGCGAAATCCGCCGTGCAGTATTCGACTGTCGCAGCGCCAGCCGGAACCCCTGCGTCCGTATCGGTCGATGGCGGTGCGGCGATCTCGGTCTCCGACGTTGATTTCGCAAAGGCCGTCGGCGTGGCGATCACCACCGCCGGATATCCGGCAGTGAATGACGCGGGCATCGTACGAATCCCGATCGAACCGGCGGCAGGGCTCGCCAACTTCGCCAAGCTGTTCGATATCTGGAGCGTGCAGAAGCTGAGCGTCATCGCGCTGCTCACGCTGCTCGTCGTCTACGTGACTATGGTCTACGCGCCTATCGCCGCCGCCCTCGTCGAGCTCTTTCCGACACGCATCCGCTATTCTGGCATGTCGCTGCCCTATCACATCGGCAACGGCTGGTTCGGCGGTCTGTTGCCGGCAACGTCGTTCGCCATGGTCGCGCAGTCCGGCGACATCTACTACGGGCTCTGGTACCCGATCGCGATCGCGCTGATGACGGCGGTCATAGGCGCCTTTCTGATGCCGGAGACCTACAAGCGCGATCTGCTCGCCGACGACGCCGCGCCCCGCGAACCGGAGCCACGGAAATGAGAAAGGGGCGACGCGGAAACCGCATCACCCCTGACTTCACGTCCCTAGACTTGGACCGTTTTTTCTTGTTCGATGACGTGCGTCCCGGCCCGGGTTCCGCAAGCCGCGGCACCATCGCTCAACAGCGATTGTGCGTCAAGTAAGCGCAGATAAAAAACATTCTGCGACAAATGCCTGTGCACGGCGCCTCGGTCGCTATCAGCGCTAATGAGCGCCATGGTTATGCTCTTCTTTGGATCCACCCGAATCCTGACCTGCGCTCGATTTTTCATCGTCCGTCCCCGGCTGGTGATCCATCCCGTGAGGGCCAGTGGCGCCGACCGGCTCGACGGTCCCTTCAACCTCGATCACGCCGGCCTTCTCGAACGTCAGACTGAGAGCGACCAGATCGCCTTCCTTCAAGGGTTTCTTAAGATCAAACAACATCACATGTTCGCCGCCGGGCTTCAAAATGTGCGATTCGCCAGGCTTCAATTCTACGCTGTCGACACGGCGCATCTTCATCACGTCGCCGTCCATGATGTGAGTGTGAATCTCAACTCGGCCCGCAACCGGCGACGCGACGGTGACAAGTCGATCGGCAACGCCCGCCTCCGTTTTGATCTCCATAAAGGCGACGCCGACCGACGACCCGCCCGGAGTGGCCCGCGCCCAAGGGTGCGCGACGGTCACGCCCTTGCTCGTCGATTCGTGAGCCAACGCAGCCCCAACCGCCGCGAAGCCGACGCTCCAACCAAGAAAAACCGCGGCCAATCCTGCGACGTGCAAGCGCATCCGTTGCGTCTCCTCGAATTGCGTTCTATGGCGCGCATATAGACCGTGAGCCGCCGGAACGCGAGGTGCGCTTGGGGCTGAGTCCTGATTTCGCGCTCTGCTGCGCCCAATATTAATTGCTTTCTGGAATCGTCGGCCCGAGGTTCGTCGACCAGGCGGCGACTATGCTAGGTTTGCCCCGTCCTTGAATCTTCGGATCGAACTGGTAATTTTCTCGTGGCGTCACAGAAGCGTATTCTTTTGATCATTGGCGGCGGCATCGCCGCCTACAAGTGCCTGGAGCTCATCCGGCGCCTGCGCGAGCGCGGCCATCATGTCCGCGCGGTGATGACCGCCGCCGCGCACCATTTCATAACGCCCCTCGCCGTCGGCGCACTGACCACCGAGCGCGTCTTCACCGATCTCTTCGACCTCGACGACGAACGCGAGATTGGCCACATCCGGCTGGCGCGCGATTGCGACCTGATCGTCGTCGCCCCGGCGACGGCCGACCTGATCGCCAAGATGGCGACCGGACAGGCCAACGATCTCGCGACCGCCGTGTTGCTCGCGACCGACAAGCCGATCCTCGTGGCGCCGTCGATGAACCCGCGTATGTGGCTCCACCCGGCGACGCGGCGCAATGTCGCTCAAGTCAAGGCAGATGGCGCCCACCTCGTCGAGCCCGGCGTCGGAGAAATGGCCGAACGCGACGAAGCCGGCCCAGGGCGCCTTCCCGAAGTTACCGAACTGCTCGCCGCGATCGACGCGCAATTGGAGCGAAAGTCTGTGGCGTCACGAGTGGGACCTCTCGCCGGTCGCCATGTGCTGGTGACAAGCGGTCCAACGCACGAGCCGATTGATCCGGTCCGCTATCTCGCAAACCGCTCGTCCGGAAAACAGGGCCACGCCATCGCCGAGGCCGCCGCGCGGCTCGGCGCGCGCGTGACGCTGATCTCAGGCCCCGTTGCAATCCCTGATCCCATTGGCGTCAAAGTTCTTCGCGTCACGACCGCCGTCGAGATGCACGATGCCGTTACTCGCGCACTGCCGGCCGACATCGCAGTGTTCGCCGCCGCCGTCGCCGACTGGCGGCTTGCCAGACCGAAGTCGGAGAAGATCAAGAAATCGTCGAGTGGCGATGCACCGGCGCTGAAACTCGTCGAGAATCCGGACATTCTGAAAGCGATCGGTCAACTCGACGCCGGGCGCCCAGCCCTCGTCATCGGTTTCGCGGCGGAAACCGAAGACGTCACAATGCAAGCCTCGAAGAAACTCAAATCCAAGGGCGCCGATTGGATCGTCGCCAACGACGTGTCGCCTAGGTCCGGCGTCATGGGCGGCGACAGCAACCGCGTGCAGTTGATTTCTCGCGCTGGCGTGGAGACCTGGCGCGAAATGTCCAAGGCGGATGTCGCCGACGCCCTGATGCGTCGCGCCGCTGAAGCCCTCGCGCCCGGTCGGGCAGCGGCCGAATGACGGCCAAAGCAAAGTCCAAAACGCTGCGCGTCAAAGTCCGGCGATTGCCGCACGCCGCCGGCCTGCCATTGCCCCAATATCAGACGCCGGACTCGGCTGGGCTCGATCTCGTCGCCGCTCTAGCTGAAAATGAACCGCTGGTCCTGGCGCCGGGAGCGCGAGCGTTTGTGCCGACTGGTCTGCAGATCGCGCTGCCGCAAGGAGCCGAAGCGCAAGTGCGGCCGCGCTCCGGACTGGCGGCGAAGCATGGCGTCACGGTGCTCAATAGCCCGGGCACCATCGACGCCGACTATCGCGGCGAAATTTCCGTCATCCTCGTCAATTTAGGTTCGACCGCGGTGACGCTGAAGCGCGGCGAACGAATCGCGCAACTGATCGTCGCGCCCGTCGCGCGCGCTGTCCTTGTTGAGACCCGAACGCTCAATCGCACGCAGCGCGGCGACGGCGGTTTCGGATCGACGGGCGTCGAAGGCACGACACGGCGGAAGTCGGCTGAAAAACGCAAAGCCGTTGCACGATCAAAGGTTGCCGTGAAATCGCGCTCTAAAAGGCCTGGTGCTCAGACCAAGCGCTCGCCGCCCTCATAAAGGAATTTCGAGCGAAGTTGGCATCCTGAGAACGCGCCAACCCTTGAGCGCACGCCCTGAACCTGCGACAACCGCGCGAAACCGCGCAACGCTTAGCGAGCGCCCACCACTCGATTGCAACCTGGGACCGACCATGCCGAATACCGAAATCAAAACGCTTGCCGCCACCAAGTCTTGGGGTCGCGGCCGAGTTTACGACAGCATCGCCGAAACGATCGGACATACGCCGCTTGTGCGGTTGGGGAACGTCAAGGCCAAGGCGGGTTTGAAAGCAGACATTCTGCTCAAGCTCGAGTTTTTCAATCCGCTGTCGTCGGTCAAGGACCGCATCGGCGTTGCGATGATCGACGTCCTCGAAGCCGAAGGCCGCATCACACCCGGCAAAACCGTACTGATCGAGCCGACGTCAGGCAACACCGGCGTCGGGCTCGCCTTCGTCGCCGCAGCGCGCGGTTATCGGCTGATCCTCGTCATGCCCGAGACGATGTCGATCGAACGGCGCAAGATCTTGACGCACCTCGGCGCCGAACTCGAACTGACCCCCGGACCAGGGGGGATGCCGGCGGCCGTCGCCCGCGCTGAAGAACTGGCCAAGTCGATGCCCGACGCGGTGATCCCCGGACAGTTCGACAACCCAGCCAATCCGCTGGTGCATGAAAAAACTACGGCAGAGGAAATCTACAACGACACCGGCGGCAAGGTCGATGCCATCGTCGTCGGGATTGGCACCGGCGGCACCATCACCGGCATCGGCCGTGTCCTCAAAAAGCGCATCCCCGGCCTGAAAATGATCGCCGTCGAACCGTCGACCAGCGCGATCCTGTCTGGACAGCCGCGCGGACCGCACAAAATTCAGGGCATCGGCGCCGGCTTCGTGCCGAGCATTCTGCAGCGCGATCTCATCGATGAGGTCGTGACGGTACCGAGCGAAATGGCGTTTGAAATCTCGCGCATGGTCGCGAAGGTCGAAGGAATTCCGGGCGGAATTTCCACTGGAGCAAATGTTGCGGCCGCGATCACGGTGGCGCAGCGGCACGAATACGCCGGAAAGACCATCGTCACGTTTGCGCCGTCGTCTGCTGAGAGATACTTTTCGAGCGAACTCTTCGTCGATCCAGCGGCGAAGGCCTGACGTCTCCACGGAGCCCTGATGACCGCTCTGACGCCAGAAGACGCCCAGCGCTACAAGCGACACCTCGTGCTGCGCGACGTCGGCGCGCAAGGCCAGCAGAAGCTCAAGGCGGCCCGTGTGCTGGTCATTGGCGCGGGTGGGCTCGGCTCGCCGCTGCTGCTGTATCTCGCCGCGGCAGGCGTTGGCGCGATCGGCGTCGTCGACGATGATCGCGTGTCGATCGACAATCTGCAGCGCCAAGTCGCCCACGGCACGCCGGACGCCGGCCGCGCGAAGGTCGACAGCGCCGCCGAGGCCGCGCGGCGGATCAATCCGCTGATTTCGGTCGAACGCCATCAGTTTCGCATCGACGCCTCGAACGCCGCCGAATTGCTGTCGCTGTACGACATCGTCGCCGATGGCTCGGACAATTTCGCGACGCGCTACCTCGTCGCCGACGCCTGCTATTTCGCTAAGAAGCCGTTGGTCTACGCCGCACTCGGCTCGTTCGACGGCTATGTCTCGGTGTTCAAGCCTTACGAAACGTCCCCCGACGGCCTGCCCTATCCGACGCTGCGCTGCCTGTTTCCCGAAGCGCCGCCGACCGGGTTGGTCGCCAATTGCGCGGAAGTCGGCGTGCTCGGTCCGATCGCGGGCGTGATCGGAACGTTGCAGGCGACAGAAGTCGTCAAAGAAATCCTCGGTCTCGGAGACACGCTCGCCGGCCGTTTACTGATCTACGACGCACTGTCCTCTCGTTTCGAAACAATCACCGTAGGCTGGGACCCGAACAACCCGCTCACGGGGCGCGCGCCGTCGATCGTCGATCTGTCGATCCACGCGCGAGCCGAGGGTCCGGCTTGCGCCGCCGAGTAAGCGCATGTGACGTCAACGGCTGCGCCGCCTTGCGCGATCGGGCGGCGAGAACCACGGGGCGGCAAATCGATGGCGTCGCATCTCTGGTTTCTACTCGGCGAACTGGTGCGCATACCCTTCGACATCATCCGCGGCGTCAGCCGGAGGCGCTATGTCGTGACAGTGACGGTCGAAGCGCCAAAGGCCCTCTCCTGGTCGATCGCCACGGCCCACAAGGTCACGTTGATCGGCAACCCGCCGATCGAAATCGACACCGCGCCCGACCCTGCGCGGCCTGGCGTCTTCACCGGCTTTCTGCGCTACGGGGACGTCTCCCGCCGGTTTAGTTACCGCGTGCTGGAGGAGCGGCCCGGCGATGCTATGAGCCTCACAGTCCTTCGCGACGAATCCGATCCCGCCTACGATACCGGAAGCGACAGCGTCTCCGCCGTTGCAGTGACCGGCAGCGACGATGAATCGACGATCGTCGCGACAAGCGAACTGACACACTCCAGATTTGCGACGCGGATTCTTGTCCCGCTCGGCCTCGTCGTCAATACGCGGCGTGTCAAACGCACGATTGAGCATCATTCGGGGACGCCCGCAGCAGATGCATCGCAGGTAAAGAACGCCCTGATCACGGGCGCGTTGACGTTCGCCAGCTTCTACGCGCTCTTCGGCTGGTCGGTCGCCGCCATGCTGATCGTCGTCATCCTGATTCACGAATTCGGCCATGTCATTGCCATGAGATGGGCAGGCATCCCGGTCAGAGGCATCTATTTCGTTCCTTTCTTCGGCGGCGTCGCGATCGGCGACGGCAAAGTGAAGAGCGAGGTCGAGCGCGGCCTCGTGGCGCTGATGGGACCGGGATTCAGCTTATTGACGACGGCGCTCCTGCTGCTCCTCAGTCGGCAATCAAGCGATCCGCTGCTGAACCAGCTTGCGCTAACCAGCGCTCTGCTCAATGGATTCAATCTGCTGCCGATCTTTCCGCTCGACGGCGGACACGTTGCGCAGGCGTTGTTGTCGCGAGCCGGGCATGAAGCCGTACGCGCGTTCCAGGCGGCGACCATGTTCGCGGGTGGAGCGCTGGCGGTTTGGATTGGCGACTATCTGCTGGCCGGATTGCTGCTGCTGATTGCGCCGAGCGCCCTCGGGCGGCCTAATCCGTCAGCGCTCGCCATCCAGCCAATCTCCTACCGCGACATGACATGGCTCGCGATCGCCTATGCCGCGACCTTTGTATTCTACGCTATGGCCGTTGCGAGACTTTGGGGCGTCGACGTCTCGGGAAGCGACGGTTAGTTCACAGCATCGCCGGATGGACGCGATCAGGCGGGGCGTGACCGTCGGCGAACGCCTTGATATTGATGATGACCTTTTCGCCCATATCTATACGGCCCTCGATCGTCGCCGAACTCATGTGGGGCAGCGCGACGACGCGATCTGACGCCAGCAGGCGAGGATTGACCGCCGGTTCATGCTCGAAGACGTCGAGTCCAGCCCCGGCAATGGCGCCAGCTTCGAGCAACCGCGCCAACTCGTTCTCGTCGATGACTTCGCCGCGCGCGGTATTGACGACATAGGCCGAAGGTTTCAGCAGCTTTAGCCGCCGCGCCGAAAGCAGATGGTAAGTAGCCGGCGTATGCGGACAGTTGACCGACACGATATCGACGCGGGTCAGCATCTGGTCGAGGCTTTCCCAGTACGTCGCCTCCAATTCCTGTTCGACCGATTCAGGAACGCGGCGGCGGTTGTGATAGTGGACTTGCAGGCCGAAAGCGCGCGCGCGGCGAGCAACCGCCTGGCCGATGCGGCCCATGCCGATGATGCCGAGCCGCTTCCCGTAGATCCGGTGGCCCAGCATCCAGGTCGGCGACCAACCACCCCAATTGGCGCTCTGTTCACGCATATAGATCGCGCCTTCCGCGACGCGGCGCGGCACGGCCAAAATAAGCGCCATCGTCATATCGGCGGTGTCTTCGGTCAGGACCCCCGGCGTATTGGTGACGAGGATCGAGCGATTGCGCGCCGTATCAAGGTCGACATTGTCGACGCCCGTGCCGAAATTGGCGATCAGGCGTAAGCGTGGGCCAGCCTGGGTCAGCACTGCGCGATCGATGCGGTCCGTCACCGTCGGCACCAGCACATCGGCGTTCTTGACTGCCTCGATGAGCTGGCTCTGCGTCATCGGCATGTCACTTGTGTTCAAGCGCGTGTCGAACAGCTCGCACATGCGGGTTTCAACGACGTCAGGCAGCTTGCGCGTGACGATGACAACGGGTTTTTTCAAGGTCGCTGTCATAGTGATTCGAAGTCCGAAAGGCCGAGCTGACGCCGCGGCGAAATGAGGGATCGTCTGGCGGCGGAGTGCGGGTCAAGCTGATGAACCCTGCCAGATGGACGGTAGCCGGTTCCGTGTCTAACAGAAGGCCTTGTCGATGACAAAGTCCTGATGCCTGTCCTTTCGCCGCGCGCTCCCGACCCAGCCGAACGCAAGGAATCGAGACGCCCATGACGACGCCCGCCGCCATCGTATCAATCGAGACCGTCGCCGGTTCGCGCAGGCCATTCGTTCGGCGCTTGGCGCGCGTGACCGCGTGGCTTGCATTGGCGCTTCCGCTCGCGGGACCGGCCTTCGCCGCCGAGCCAGCCGCGACCGCCTCGCCTGCCGGGTCCGGACTGCCAGTGCCGCGTTTCGTCAGTCTCAAATCCGATCGCGTCAATCTGCGCAATGGCCCGGGTACAGACCATGCAACCGGCTGGGTCTTTCGCCGCGCCGGGTTGCCGGTGGAAGTGGTCAAGGAGTTCGAGGCGTGGCGCCAAGTGCGCGACGCCGAAGGCGCGACAGGATGGGTATTGCAGTCGCTGCTGTCTGGGCGACGCACCGGCCTAGTGCTGCCGTGGGAGCGCAAAGAAGGTGCTGAGGCGCCGGTGGTGGCGATCCACTCCGGCGACGCCGAAAGTTCGAGCGTCGTCGCCAAGGTCGAAGCGGGCGTCATCGCCGATCTGCACAGTTGCGACGGCCGCTGGTGCCGCGTCACCGTGGAGCAATTCGGCGGCTACATCGAACAGAAAAAACTCTGGGGCGTGTACGAGGGCGAAACAATCAAATAGCCACAGGTCGCCGAAGATACTAGTCGGATTTGGCTAAGCGCACGACGACGTCGATATGGGTGATCTTCATGCCCTCGGGCGGCGTTGGCACCCCGGCGATCTGGATCGTGTCGCCGGGAATGTCCATTAGCTCGCCGGACGACTCCAACAGAAAGTGGCTATGGTTCGAGGTGTTGGTGTCGAAATAGGCCTTCGACCCGTCGATCGCCAATTCTCGAACGAGCCCGGCACGGCGGAATTGATGCAGAGTGTTGTAGACAGTCGCCAGAGACACATGCTGGCCCAGGCCCGCGACTTCGGCGTGCAGCTGCTCCGCCGTGACATGTCTGTCCCCGCCGGCGAATAAAAGCGTGCCGAGCACCAGCCTCTGGCGCGTCGGACGAAGACCGGCTGCGCGCAACAGGTCGGGCACGGCAGTCTCGACGGCGTCAAAGTCGTGGTCGGTCGTTTCGGTCATTCTGCTGACTGGAGCTCCAAAACCGCCGCCATATCACCCAAATGCCCTCATATGGGCGTCGTGATGAAAACCTGACGACGAGGGTGAAGTATAGCCGTCGTCGGGACCGCCCGCAATCTGCGCGCCAACTTGGACGGGATTGAGTTTTCTGGCGTTTTTGAAGGCGAATTGGCGCATACGCACGCCCGGCGCCGCGACTTTGAGTTGCCAAGCGCATGTGATACGACGCGGCGGCCGTTAATTCGGGCTTTAACCAGACCCGGAAGCGGGGTTTCCGCAATGACTGGCGCCACGAGGACGAGAATGGCGGATCGCCGCTCCAGCTACGATTTCGACGATCTTCTGGCATGCGGCCGCGGTGAGCTGTTTGGCCAGGGCAACGCCCAGTTGCCGTTGCCGCCAATGCTGATGTTCGACCGCATCAGCGAGATATCGGAGACCGGCGGCGCCCATGGCAAGGGTCTCGTCGTCGCCGATCTCAAGGTCGCAGGCAACGATCGGCTTAAGTGGTTTTTCGATTGCCACTTTCACAATGACCCCGTTATGCCAGGATGCCTGGGCCTCGACGCGCTATGGCAGTTAACCGGTTTCTTTCTTGGCTGGCTTGGCCTGCCGGGACAGGGACGCGCCTCCGGCGTCGGCGAAGTGAAGTTTACGCGTGAGGTGACGCCGGACGTAAAACAGCTTGAGTATGTCATCGATATCAAACGTGTCATCGCGCGAAAACTGAAACTGGCCGAAGCCGACGGCGCGCTCAAAGCCGATGGCGAAGTGATCTATGTCGCGAAGGATCTCCGCGTCCTCTTGAAGTCGAGCGACGCGACGGCGTGAATTCACACTGACGGGACCCGCCTGTTTGAGCCTGCGGGGCAATTGTAGAAGGACTTGAATGGGGATGCGGCGCGTTGTCGTTACGGGAATGGGGATCGTGTCATCGATCGGCAACACGACCCAGGAAGTCGTTGCGTCCCTGCGCGAAGCGCGGTCGGGCATTTCGCGATCAGAAAAATTCGCCGAACTCGGGTTTAAGTGCCAAGTCCACGGCGCGCCGTCAATCGAATGGGAATCGATGGTGCCGCGCAAGCCCAAGCGCTTCATGAACGAGGGAATCGGCTGGAATTGGATCGCAATGGATCAGGCGATCCGCGATTCAGGGCTCGACGCCGGCGACGTTGTCAACGACCGCACCGGCATCATCATGGGATCGGGCGGGCCATCAACCCGCGCAATCGTCGACGCCGCCGAGACAACGTTGAAATCCGGCGGTCCCAAGAAGATCGGCCCGTTCGAAGTTCCAAAGGCCATGTGCTCGGGACCTTCAGCAGCCCTCGCCACGGCCTATCAGATCAAGGGCGTGAACTATTCGATCGCATCGGCGTGCGCGACAAGCGCCCACTGCATCGGCAACGCTGCCGAGATGATCCAGTGGGGCAAGCAGGACGTGATGTTCGCCGGCGGCTGCGAAGAGCTCGACTGGACGCTATCAAACTTATTCGACGCGATGGGGGCGATGACGACGCGTTTCAACGCCACGCCGTCGAAGGCCAGCCGCGCCTATGACAAGGATCGCGACGGCTTCGTCATCTCCGGCGGCGCCGGCGTCGTAGTCCTCGAAGAACTCGAACGCGCCAAGGCGCGCGGCGCTAAGATTTACGGTGAAATCGTCGGCTACGGCGCAACCTCGGACGGTTACGACATGGTGGCGCCGTCCGGCGAGGGCGCGGCGCGCTGCATGAAGCAGGCGCTGAAGGGTTTCAACGGCCAGGGCGTCGACAAAATCGACTACATCAATCCGCATGGCACCGGCACGCCCGTCGGAGACGCCAAGGAAATCGAGGCGATCCGCGCCGTGTTCGGCGCCAACATGCCACCGATCTCGGCTACGAAATCGTTGACCGGACATTCGCTGGGCGCCATCGGCGTTCAGGAAGCCATCTTCTCGCTGCTGATGATGAATAACGGCTTCATTTGCGAAAGCGCCAACATCGAAGAGATCGATCCAGCCTTCGCCGACGCGCCAATCGTCAGAAGCCGCATCGACGACGCGGCCCTCAACTGCGTGATGTCGAATAGCTTCGGGTTCGGCGGCACCAACGCCACGCTCATCTTCCGCCGGCACGATGGTTAAACTCGCGCGTCCCTCCTCATGCCGCCACGTTCGACGTGAGCTGCGTGTTTGGTCGTCGAGTATGACACTTTACGAACCGGACGCCGGCAAGCTCCACGGTTCATTCGCGCTATGATTACGTTAGAGGAAAGCTCGCCATGACGGACTTCAACATCGCAACGCCTGGCCCGCTGATGGCTGGCAAGCGCGGGTTGGTGATGGGCGTTGCCAACGAGCGATCTATCGCGTGGGGCATCGCCCGCGCGCTGGCCGGACATGGCGCCGAACTCGCTTTCACCTTCCAGGGCGGCGCATTCGGTCGGCGCGCGACGCCGCTCGCGGAGTCGCTCGGCTCGAAACTCATCGAAGAATGCAACGTTCTTGATATCGGCAGCGTCGACAAGGTTTTCGCGCGCGTCAAAGACGAATGGGGAAGCCTCGACTTCGTCGTGCACGCGCTCGCCTATTCCGATCCCAAGGAACTCAGTGGCCGTTACGCCGACACAACGCGCGACAATTTCGTGAATTCAATGGTGATCTCGTGTTTCTCGTTCACCGAGATTGCACGGCGCGCGGCCGATCTCATGTCGAACGGCGGTTCGATGATCACGCTGTCCTATGGCGGCGCGACACGGTGGGTTCCGTCATATAACGTCATGGGTGTCGCCAAGGCGGCGCTCGAAGCCTCGGTGCGCTATCTGGCGGCCGATCTCGGTCCACAAGGCATCCGCATCAATGCGCTATCCGCTGGTCCCATGCGGACGCTGTCCGGCGCCGGCGTGTCGGATGCGCGGGTTATCTTCAACTTCCAGCGCGAGAATTCGCCGCTCAGGCGCACGCCGACGCTGGATGAAGTCGGCGGCTCGGCGCTTTACCTGCTCTCGCCTCTGTCCGGCGCGGTGACCGGAGAAGTCCACTTTGTCGACTGCGGCTACAATACCGTTTCGATGCCGACCCTGGACTCGCTCAAGGTCATCGATGCCGAAGGCAAGACGCCTTCAGTAGCAGCAGAATAAGCGGCCTTTGCGCGTCCCCATCGCAGCGGCGTTGACGATACGGCATTCCCTATCGCACATGCACGGCAATGATCGGCGTATTTGATTCTGGCCTCGGCGGCCTGACCGTCCTGCGCGAGCTTTCCGCGCGCTTTCGCCATGTCAACTTCGTCTATCTCGCGGATCACGCGCATGTGCCGTACGGCAACCGGTCATCCGAAGAGATCGTCGACCTGACGCGGGCCGCGGTCGAACAACTGTTCGCGCGCGGCGCCAAACTCGCGCTGCTTGGCTGCAACACCGCGACCTCCGTCGCCTTGCGCCGGTTGCAGCAGCAATGGCTGCCGTCAAGTCCGTGGGCCAAAACGCACAATGTGCTCGGTATCGTCGCACCGACAGTAGAGGCCGCGACGCAAACGCCGTGGGCTGCAACGTCGCCCCAATATCCCCAGAAGTACAACACCGATACGATCGCCGTCTTCGGCACCATGCGCACGGTCACATCGGGCGTCTACGCCGAGGAAATCAGAAAGCGCTGCCCAAAGGTTACGGTCGTGCAGCAGATCTGCTCGGAACTCGCCGGCGCGATCGAAGACAAGCGATCGGAAGCGGAGCTTGACGCGCTGGTCTCTGAAGGCGTGCGCGCCGCGCTGGCGCAAACCGCAAATGTTCCGCCACATCGCGCAATTCTTGGATGCACGCATTTTCCGCTGGTCGAGCATTTGTTCCGCCGCCAGTTGCCGGCTTTCACGCGACTACTTTCGCAGCCCGAAGTCGTCGCCGATAGTTTCGAGGATTACCTCATTCGCCGTCCCCAATTCCTCGCAGACGGCGAGGTTGGCAGGCTCACGCTGCTGACGACCGGCGATCCGGCGGATGTCAGCGAGAAAGCGCGCGTATTCTGGCCGGACGTCGCGACCTTCGACAAGGCGTAATTCGGGCATTGCGCACGCCGTCGCCAATCGCCATTACATGAGTCCGCGCTCGAACCATGGACTTGCGATGGACATCACGTTTGCCGTTTCTGGAATGCATTGTGGCCGCTGCCTCGGCCGCATCAATCAGGCGCTCTCGCCTTTTGCCGAAACCGTTGATGTGACGATCTCGCCGCAACGCGCGACGCTCCGCAATATGCGGCCCAGCGCAACGCTTCGGGACCTGCAGGCGGCGATCTCCACGGCAGGTCCCTACACGATCTCGCCGCTCAACACGTCGATCTCCGCCGGCCCGATTGATATCTCGCGGGACGAGTCGCGAACATGGCTTGAGACGTATTGGCCGCTGATCTTGATTGTCGCCTACATCGCAGTCGCAGCGTTCGCGGGCAGCGGCGCGCCGGGCGAAACACGCGCGCAAAGCTGGATGACGAACTTCATGGCGGGGTTCTTCCTTGTGTTCTCGGCTTTCAAGTTTCTCGATCTCAAAGGCTTCGCCGACGCCTACGCAAGTTATGATCTGCTCGCGGCGCGATGGCCCGGCTATGGCTACGTCTATCCATTCTTCGAACTGGCGCTAGGATTGTCGTACCTTTTTCGTCTCGACCCCGGCGTCACAAATATCGCAACAATTGCGCTGATGAGTTTTTCCAGTCTCGGCGTCCTCAACGCATTGAGTCAGAAGCGATCCATTCAATGCGCCTGTCTCGGCACGGTGCTCAAACTGCCGATGTCGACCATCACGCTCGTCGAAGACCTTGGCATGGCGGCGATGGCGGCGGCGATGTTGCTGGCATGACCTGCTTTCGCAGCGCGCAATGCTATCCGCTGGCGGCGGCATCGCGGCTGAGCTAGTTTCCACTGCCATCGCACCCGGGGGGCCCGGGGTTAGCTCAGAGGAGAACGCTGAAATGTCGCTGAGAACCAAAATTTGCGCCGCCGCACTGGCGGCCGCCGTCGCCATCGCCGCCGCTCCCGTCGACGCGGCTTCGCCCGCCTCCGGCCTCGCGCCGCTGAAGTCGATAGGTCTTGATCAATCGAACATCGAAAAGACCCACGGCTGGCATCGCAGGTGCCGCAAGGGGCTCAACGGATGGCACCGCCACGTCAAGGGAGTCGGCCGCATTCAGTGCACGACGTCGAAGAACTGCTACACGAACATGTTTGGCTATCGGGTCTGCGACTGGTTCTGAAGTCGGCTCTAAACTGAGGCCACGAAAAAGCCGCCGGTAGAGAAACCGGCGGCTAAATTTTTGTTGAGACGCGAAAGTCTTACCGGCGATCGCGGCGCGGCCCGCCGCGGCTGCCTTCTCGGCGCGGCGGCCGGCTCTCGAACACTTCCTCCGGCTCACCCTCCGCTCGCGGCAGCTCAGCACCGGTCGTCTGATCGACGATCTTCATGGATAGGCGCGTCTTGCCGCGGTCATCAAAGCCCAAAAGCTTCACATAGACGTCCTGGCCTTCCTTCACGACTTCGCCGACGGTGGCCGGGCGACCATTGGTCAGTTGTGAAATGTGAACCAGGCCATCCTTGGCGCCGAAGAAGTTCACGAACGCGCCGAACTCCATGATCTTGACGATCTTGCCCTTGTAGATCGTGCCGACTTCCGGCTCTTGCGTGATGCCCTTGATGCGGGCCAGCGCCTTCTCAATCGACTCGCGATTGGCGGAGGCGATCTTCACCGTGCCGTCGTCCTCGATGTCGATCTTGGCGCCGGATTCCGCGACGATTTCCCGGATAACCGAACCGCCCGAACCGATCACTTCGCGAATCTTGTCGGTTGGGATCTTGATCGTCTCGATGCGCGGCGCGTGCTCACCGAGCTCGGCGCGAGCGCCGGTGAGCGCCTTCGCCATCTCTCCGAGGATGTGCAGACGCCCGTGATGCGCCTGATCAAGCGCGACGCGCATGATCTCTTCGGTGATGCCGGTGATCTTGATGTCCATCTGCAGCGCTGTGACGCCGTTCTCGGTGCCCGCAACCTTGAAGTCCATGTCGCCGAGGTGATCTTCATCGCCGAGGATGTCCGAGAGAACGGCGAAGTCTTCGCCCTCCTTGATCAGACCCATGGCGATGCCGGCCACCGGCGACTTCAGAGGCACGCCGGCGTCCATCAAAGCCAGTGATGTTCCGCACACCGTTGCCATCGACGACGAGCCGTTGCTCTCGGTGATTTCCGAGACGACGCGCAGCGTGTAGGGGAACTCTTCCGCCGTCGGAAGCATCGGGCGCATGGCGCGCCAGGCGAGCTTGCCGTGGCCGATTTCGCGGCGGCCTGGAGAGCCCATGCGGCCGGTTTCGCCGACCGAATAGGGCGGGAAGTTGTAGTGCAGCAAGAAGCGCTCTTTCTTCGTGCCCTCGAGGCTGTCGACGTACTGCTCGTCTTCGCCGGTGCCGAGCGTCGCGACCACGAGCGCTTGCG
Organism: Hyphomicrobium sp.; assembly: GCA_046160845.1. GTDB lineage: Bacteria > Pseudomonadota > Alphaproteobacteria > Rhizobiales > Hyphomicrobiaceae > Hyphomicrobium_B. Next base: position 68,796 of record JBJXHD010000037.1, on the reverse strand, counting down.
TCTCGCCGCGCGTGAACAGAGCCGAGCCGTGTGTCCGCGGCAGGACATGAACTTCAGACAGGATCGGACGCACCGTCTTCAGGTCGCGGCCGTCGATGCGCATTTTCGTCTTCAAGACGTCGCCGCGCATGATGTCCATTTCGAGCGCCTTAAAGGCGTCGGTCAGCAGCACTTTTTCGTTCGGGTCGTCAGCCGGAATTTTGACGGCCTCGAATACGGCCTTCTTGGCGGCGCCGACGAGGTCTTGGCGTTTGCCCTTTTCCTTGGTCGAGAACGCTTCCTTAAGGCTCGCCTCTGCAGCCTTTTTGACGCCGTCCTTATACTTGGCCTTGTCGGGGATATTGATGTCCCACGGTTCCTTCGCGGCCTTTTCGGCGAGTTTGATAATCGCCTGAATGACTGGCTGCATGTGCTTGTGGCCGAACATCACCGCTTCGAGCATCTGTTTTTCAGGTAGCTCTTTGGCTTCCGACTCGACCATCATCACCGCGTCATGCGTGCCGGCGACCACGAGGTCGAGCGCCGACTCCTTCATTTCGTCAACCATCGGGTTCAGCACAAATTCGCCATTGATAACGCCGACGCGGGCGCCGGCGATCGGTCCGAGGAACGGCAAGCCTGATAGCGTCAACGCTGCGGACGCCGCGACCATGCCGATGATGTCGGGATCGTTTTCGAGATCGTGCGACAGCACGGTTACAACGACCTGGGTTTCGTTCTTGAAGCCTTCGACGAACAGCGGCCGGATCGGCCGGTCGATCAAACGCGACGTCAGCGTTTCTTTCTCGGTCGGTCGGCCTTCGCGCTTGAAGTAGCCGCCCGGGATCTTACCGGCGGCATACGTGCGTTCCTGGTAGTTGACGGTCAGTGGGAAGAAATCGATGCCGGGCTTCACGGAACGGGCCCCGACGACGGTCGCGAGTACAGTGGTCTCGCCATACTGGGCGACGACGGCGGCGTCCGCCTGACGCGCCATGTGGCCAGTCTCAAGCTTCAGCTTGCGGCCACCCCAGTCAATTTCCACACGATGAATATCGAACATGTTCGGTCTTTCGTTTTCGCTTTTTCTACTTTTTCGATCGGACAAAAGCCTGCGCGCGTCGGTCGCGCGCAAGCGCGGCGAGCGCCAGGGCCGCGAGGGCGCCGGCGCTCAACATTTTTCTATGTGCTCTGCGTGTGGCGGCCATTCAGCCGGCCCCTTGCTTGAAGCGCGCGGACGTCTGGTCCTCAACGGCGCAGACCGTGCTTTTCGATGATCTTCAGATAGCGCGCGTTGTCCTTGGACTTGACGTAGTCCAATAGTTGGCGTCGCAGGCTGACCATCTTGAGCAGGCCACGGCGGGAATGGTTGTCTTTTTTGTGCAGTTTAAAGTGATCGGTCAACTCGTTGATACGATGCGTGAGGACCGCGATCTGGACTTCCGGCGAACCGGTGTCGTTGGCCTTCGTGGCGTTGTCCTTGATGACAGCCGTTTTGGCCGCCTTACGGTGCGGCGCGACTTCCGACATCGGGAGCTCCTTTCGAGTTTGGAGTTTTGGAGAAGCGGCGCAGCCGGGATGTCGTCCAGCGGCGTCGCAAACGAAACCCGCGCGGAACGGCGTGCGCCCGCGCGGAAGCGGCAACTTATACACGAACCCCGCGGAAAGGCGAGCGCGCTGACGACGAAAAAATGAGTAGCAAAATCAATTGCTTTCGCCGCAGCGGACACCCTCGTGACCGGTAGGCAGCCAGCCGATTACCGTTCCTTCGACGTCCGTGATGCGCATCCAGCCGATTGCTTCGCGATCATCGGGGTTCCAGCGGAACTCGGCCTTATAGGTCGATTTCAACGTCACCGCCTCGGATGACGGCAGAAACGCGCCTGGCGACACTTCGGCGACGACTCCATCAACGACGGCGCAGGTCTTCGCTGACAACGACGAACTCGTGGCGGCGGAAATTGCGGTGAGGGCAGCGAGCAGCGCGGCGTGACGGGAATATTTGTTGGTCATGGTCGAAGTACGAAGTTTGCCGCAGTTCGGCTCACGCCTCGGAGAGGCGCCCCGTCGCAAGACGCAAAAACGCCGCCCTTCGCGAAAAGGGCGGCGCTTCTAGCTAAACTTCGCGCGGCTTACGCCGCGGCGCGATTAGGCGGCCTGAATGTTGCCGACCGCGATCTTGCCAGTGCGGCGATCTTCTTGCGTGTCGAACTTCACCTTCTGACCTTCGTGAAGGCCGCGCATGCCAGCGCGCTCGAGAGCGGTCGCGTGGACGAACACGTCCTTGCCGCCGTCATCCGGAGCGATGAAGCCGAAGCCTTTTTGATCGTTGTAGAATTTAACAGTACCTGACGTCATGAGTTTACCCTTTCAAGGCAAATTATGGTTTAGCCACTGGCGGTCGCGAGTGCTCGCGCCAGGAAAACCCTGTGTGTCGATGTTGGGGGAAGCTCTAGACGTACGCCCGATTGATGGATCGAGCGGAACGGCCCTGTTGTCCGGCCAAAGTCGATTTCGAGCGCATAAACCCAATTGACCGCGCAGGCAAGTAAAACATTTATCTAGGCGCCCTTATGCTCGCAGTTCACGCGAGATTGAACACCCGAGTCGGGTGCAGCGCGCCCTTGTCGAGTTCTCCGAGAGCGATCAGGCGACCCTTCAAAGTCGCATATGCGGGGCCTGTCGCCACCGGCGCGTCGCGCCCTCGGATAAGTATAGCCTGACCGCGCGCGAGGCTCGCAGCGTCGGATTGTGTCACCAGCAGCTCCGGAAGCTCTGTGAGTGCCGATTCACATGGCGCCAACAACGCCATCAACACCTGCTTATCGGCGCCATCGCTCGACGCGGCGGCCTGCACTTCGGCAAGTGTCGACGCGGCGGCCTCATCGAACGGTCCAACGCGCGTGCGCCTAAGCGCAATGACATGACCGAAGCAGCCGAGGGCGCGACCAAGATCGCGGGCGATCGCGCGCACGTAGGTGCCCTTACCGCATTCGGCTTCAAACACCGACGTCTGGCCGTCGTCATGCTCGACCAAGTTGAGCCGATGGACAGAAACAGGTCGCGACTGAATTGTGACCTCTTCGCCTTCGCGCGCCAGATCGTACGCACGCACGCCGTCAATCTTGATCGCAGAATAGGCGGGCGGCGTTTGCATGATTTGGCCGCGGAAGTTCGGCAACAACACTTCGATATCGGCGCGCGAGGGGCGCAAATCGCTGGATTTTGTCACCTCGCCTTCGGCGTCGTCGGTCGCGGTCTCGCCGCCCCAGAGGACAGTGAAACGATAGGCCTTCTCGCCGTCGACGGCGAACGGTACCGTTTTCGTCGCCTCTCCGAGCGCGATCGGCAAGATGCCCGTCGCCAACGGATCGAGTGTGCCGGCGTGGCCCGCCTTCTGCGCGTTGAAGGCGCGCCGCACGGCGCCGACGGCCTGCGTCGACGTCATGCCAAGCGGTTTGTCGAGCACAATCCAACCGTGGACGGGGTCGCCCCGCTTGCGTCTCGCCATGACTATTTCTTTTCCACGTCCTGACGCACCTTAGGACTGTCGAGCAGACGATCGATGCGCGTCGCTTCCTCGAAGGTTTCGTCCTCTCGGAACCGCAAATCCGGCGCATAGCGCAGGTTTAACGCTTCAGCGACCTCGGTTCGAATGAACTTCTTATTGCGGGTTAGCGCTTCGATCACCGGCTTCACGTCGTTGCCCCCGAGCGGCATGACGTAAACGGTCGCCAATTTCAGATCAGGCGAGATGCGCACTTCGGGGATCGTCACCACATGCGAGGCGATCGTATCGTCATGAATGTCACCGCGCGACAGTAGTTCGGCGATTCGATGTCGGATCAATTCGCCGACGCGCAACATGCGCTGCGACGGGCCCTTGGCGGCGGCCCCAGATTTCTTTCGGGTCATCGTCTTTCAGCCGCGGGATCGGCCCGCGTGCGGCTCCGTCTACAAGTTTCAGAATTTCACTGCGGCTCGACGAGCCAAGCGGCCAACGGCCGCCGGCGCAAGCGCCGCCCCTGCGGAGGGCGCCCGAATGGCGTGAGGCCATTCGGAATAGCGCCCATGAGCAATTAGAGACTCCTCGCGATGATCTCGACCTGGAAGCATTCGATCTGGTCGCCTTCGCGGATATCTTGGTAGTTGGCAAATGACATGCCGCATTCCTGACCCGACGTCACTTCCTTCACGTCATCCTTGAAGCGTTTCAGGATCGCAAGCGAACCTTCGTGGATGACGACATTGTCGCGAAGCAATCGCACCTTTGCGCCGCGCTCAACCTTGCCTTCGGTGACCTGGCAGCCCGCCACCTTGCCGACCTTGGAGATGTTGAAGACCTGCTTGATCGTCGCGTAGCCGAGGAAAATTTCGCGCTTTGTCGGCGCAAGGAGACCAGACATCGCCGCTTTCACTTCATCCACCAGATCGTAGATGATGTTGTAGTAGCGGATCTCGATGCCTTGCTGATCGGCGGCCTGCTTGGCCTGCGAATTGGCGCGGACGTTGAAAGCTAGCACGACAGCCTTGGAAGCGTTTGCCAGCGCGACGTCGGACTCGGTGACGCCGCCGACGCCCGTATGTACGATGCGGGCAATGACTTCTTCCGTGCCAAGCTTTTTTAGGGCGCCAACGATGGCTTCGACGGAACCCTGTACGTCGCCCTTAACGAGCAACGTGAATTCCTTCTGGCCGGCGGCGTCTTTCAACGTCTGCATCATCTGCTCGAGCGTGCGTGGCGTGCCGGCGGAGCCGAGCGTTTCGCGGCGCTTGCGCAGACGGTAGTCGGTAATTTCGCGAGCGCGTGCCTCGTTCTCGACGACCGAGAATTGCTCGCCGGCCTCAGGAGCGGCGTCGAAGCCCAGAATCTCGGTAGGAACCGACGGACCGGCCGACGAGATTTGATTGCCGTGATCGTCGAGGAGTGCGCGAACACGGCCCCATGCCATTCCGGCGACGACGAGATCGCCAACCTTCAACGTGCCGCGCTGCACGAGCACGGTGCCGACCGGGCCCCGGCCGCGTTCTAGCTTGGCCTCGATGACGATGCCTTCCGCCGATCGGTTCGGATTGGCCTTGAGGTCGAGGATTTCGGATTGAAGCTGGATCGCTTCCAGCAACTTGTCCAGGTTGGTGCGCTTGAGCGCCGAGACAGGCACTTCAAGCGTCTCGCCGCCCATGCTTTCGACTACAATCTCGTGCTGCAAAAGGTCGGTTCGCACCCGCTTCGGATCAGCCTGCGGCTTGTCGATTTTGTTTATCGCCACGATCATCGGCACGCCCGCCGCCTTGGCGTGGTTCAGCGCCTCGACGGTTTGCGGCATGACGCCGTCATCGGCTGCGACGACGAGCACGACGATGTCGGTCACCTTTGCCCCGCGGGCTCGCATGGCGGTGAACGCCTCATGGCCCGGCGTATCGATGAACGTCACCTTCTGCCCGGCCGGCGTCAGCACCTGATAGGCGCCGATGTGCTGCGTGATCCCGCCTGCCTCGCCGGAAACCACGTTGGTCGATCGGATGGCGTCCAAAAGCGAAGTCTTGCCGTGGTCGACGTGGCCCATAATAGTGACGACGGGCGCGCGCGACTCGAGGTGATCGTCGATATCCTTGTCGCCGACAAGGCCGATTTCGACGTCGGATTCAGACACGCGTTTCGGCGTATGGCCGAACTCCTGCACGATCAATTCGGCGGTGTCGACGTCGATCACGTCGGTGATCTTGTGCATGGCGCCTTCCTTCATCAGATACTTGATGAGGTCGACGGCGCGTTCCGCCATGCGGTTCGCAAGTTCCTGGATGGTGATGACTTCCGGGATAGTGACCTCGCGCGAGATTTTTTCGCGCGCTTGCGGAATGCCCATTGCCTTGAGCTTTTCCTTCTCGCGCTTGCGCTTGAGAGACGCGAGAGAGCGTTGCTGGGCTTCGCGGTCAAAATTGGTGATCGTCAGGCGTTGGCGCTGACGTCCTTCTTCGGCGAGCTTGACTGGGGCGCGAGGAACTTTGGCGCCGCCGGGGCCGCGTTTGCGACTGTCATCCTCCTCTGGGATTTGCTTGGCGATAACCGGACGGGCAGGTCGCGACGGCTTCTCGATCGTCGTCTCGGACGCGCCGGCGCCGGCAGGCGCGCGCCTCGGACCCGGAAAATCGATCTCGCGAGGACGAACGGACTCGCGCGGCATAAAGGCCGTATTGCCTCCGGGTCTCGGGCCCGCGCGCTGGAATGGCGGACGCGCGGCGTCACGTTGCGCGCCGGCGCCTTCACGCGAGACGTCCGCACGCGCCGTTGTTGGCGCTCGGCTCTGAGGCGGCACGGATGCTGCGGAACGGGCGGCGTCGTCGACCCGCGCCACCGTTTCCATCGCCCGCGCGGCAGGTTCGGATCGCGTCGGCTCGGCCTCTCCAGGACGGCTGACGTCTTCGGCGCGAGCAGCGGCCAGCGCACGAGCGCGCGCGTCGCGCTCTTCATCCGACAGTGTTCTTTGTGGCGACGACGTCGACGCAGGTGACGCAGCGGTCGGCTGTGACTTGAATACTTTCGGTTTATCGAGGACGGGCGCCGTGACGGTTTCAGCGGCGACTTCCACACCGCCAGGACCCAATTTTCGCGTCTTCTTTTTCTCGACCACGACAGATTTCGACCGGCCATGGCTGAAGTTCTGCCGCACGTGTCCAGACTCGACCGTTCGCTGCAGCGACAACGGCTTGCGGCCGCCGACTGTGAGCGTCTTGCCAGTTTGGTCGTTAGAATCCGTCATGCGTTATCCGTTCAACCTTCGTTTCGATTCGTCTGTGAAATTTCGTGACCGGGAACGACCGAGGAGGACCGGTAGCGCTCTACGCGCCCCGCCGCCCTCAGAAAGCGTGCCGTCAGTCCTCCGGGTATGAGGGCAGCATGTACCACACTTGGGCGGCCCATGGCCAAGCTCATTTCTGAGCTGGTAAGCAAGTCGACAATAGGGCTCGGAGCCCCCCGTTCCCTCTGAATGGCCTGGAACTTCCGATCCAGCTTGCCGCGCCCGTCGGCCGCAGCATCGGACCCATGCAGCAAGGCGGCCACACCGCCCTTTTCGAGACATGAGTCGACCTGCTGGAAGCCCGCAACCACAAGTCCTGCCTTGTTGGCGAGCGAGAGCGTCCCGCTGATGCGCCGCAGCATGAGCGCTTCAACGCGAGCGGCCAAGTCCGAAGGCGCGACGACCTGCTGCTTCAGACTTCGTGCGAAGGCTTTCGTGATGACAGCCTTTTCTACCGTTGCGCGGTTGGCGGTCAGCCAAACGCCGCGGCCCGGCAATCGGCCTTCGAGATCGGCGATGATTGCGCCGTCAGGCGATAGGGCGAAACGAATGAGTTCCTCCGGCGACAGCAACGCGCGCGTAACAGCGCACTGGCGCTCAGGACCGGCCTCGGTTCCCTCGCCTTCATCGAAGCGCCGCTGTCGTTTTACCGCCACGCGAATTGTTCGTCCTTCCGTTCACAGCCGTCAGCTCTGCGTGCCGGCGTCGTCGCCAGCCGCAAGTTCGCCCTCAAGTTCGACTTCGCCTTCGCTTTCGAGCGCTTCAGCCGGCGCTTCCAGATCTTCGGCCTTGATCCATCCCGCGAGAACCCGCGCCGACATGATCATTTGCTCGATGTCCGTCTTCGAAAGCTCAAAGCCATCGAGAAAACCCTTGTGGCGGATCGGCTCGGAGTCCTTCTCCTTCTTGCGTTCCGTCCATCCGACGAGTTCGTCGGTGGCGCAGTCTGCGAAGTCCTCGACCGTCTTCACGCCGTTCTCGCCGAGCGCGACCATCATCGCGGTGGTGACGCCTGGGATCTCGGCGACTTCGTCGGCGACGCCGAGTTCGCGGCGCTTGGCGTCGCGTTCCGCCTCTTGCTGTTCCAGAAATTCCCTGGCGCGAGTTTGAATCTGCTCGGCCGTGCCTTCGTCGAAGCCTTCGATATGGGCGATTTCCGACAAATCGACGAATGCCACTTCCTCGACGGAGGCGAAGCCTTCCGTGACGAGCAGCTGAGCGATCACTTCGTCGACATCGAGGGAATCCATCAAGAGCTGCGTCCGCTCGCCGAATTCCTTCTGGCGTCGCTCGCTTTCTTCCTGCTCGGTCAGAATGTCGATATCCCAGCCGGTCAGCTGCGAGGCGAGGCGCACGTTCTGGCCGCGACGTCCAATGGCGAGCGACAGCTGCGCCTCGGGCACGACGACTTCAATGCGGCTCGAATCTTCATCCAGTACGACCTTGGTGACTTCGGCCGGCGCGAGCGCGTTGACGATGAAGCTCGCGGCGTCGGGATTCCATTGGATAATGTCGACCTTCTCGCCTTGCAGCTCGTTGACGACCGCTTGAACGCGCGCGCCACGCATGCCGACGCACGCGCCAACCGGATCGATTGACGAGTCTTTCGAAATAACGGCGATCTTGGCGCGGGAGCCCGGGTCGCGCGCCACGGACTTTATCTCCACGACGCCGTCGTAAATCTCAGGCACTTCGGCCTGAAAGAGCTTGGCCATAAACTCTGAGCGCGCCCGCGTTAGGAAAATCTGCGGTCCGCGCTGCTCGCGACGCACGTCGTAGATGAACGCGCGGACTCGGTCACCCAGGCGAACGTTTTCGCGCGGGATCATTTCATCGCGGCGGATGATGCCCTCGGCGCGCCCGAGATCGACGATCACGTTGCCGTATTCGACCCGCTTGACGGTCCCGTTGGAAATCTCACCGACGCGGTCTTTGTACTCGGCGAACTGCCGGTCGCGCTCGGCTTCGCGCACCTTCTGCACAATGACCTGCTTAGCGTTCTGCGCGGCGACGCGACCGAACTCCAGCGGCGGAAGCGTCTCGGCGATGAGGTCGCCGACCTTGGCGTCGGGGTTGCGCTTCTGCGCGTCGGCCAACGTCACTTGGATCGCATCGTTTTCGACGACATCGACGACAGCAAGCACACGCGTCAGCTTGGCTTCGCCGGTCTTCGGATCGATCTCGCACCGGATGTCGTTCTCCGATCCGTACCGCGATTTCGCGGCCTTCTGAATCGCGTCTTCCATCGCCTCAATGACGATCTTTTTGTCGATCGTCTTCTCGCGCGCGACAGCTTCCGCGATCTGCATCAGTTCAAGGCGATTGGCGCTAACGCCGGCCATGGCCATGGGTCAATCCTCCAGGTCGTCTTCATCGAGTTCGGCCCCGTCTCCGGGGCGCGTGGAATGGCGTTCTTTGGCGCGGGTGAGCGCCTCGCGGATCAGTTCGTCAGTCAGCACGAGTTTGGCATCGGCGATCAGGTCGACCGGAAAACCGAGGTGCTGAAGACCGAGCGCTCCGGCGTCGGCGGCGATGCGAACCTCGCCGGCCTCGTAGCCTTCGAGCACGCCTTTGAACCGTTTTCGGCCGTCGACCGGTTGCTTCAATTCGAGTTTGACTTCGTGGCCGGACCAATCGTCGAAATCGGACGGCCGCACAAGCGGGCGATCAATTCCGGGCGAAGAAATCTCCAAACGGTATTTTCCGGTGATCGGATCGGCGACATCGAGCACTGGCGACAAGGCTTTTGAAATTTCTTCGCAGTCGTCGATGGTAATCGTGCCGTCCGGCCGCTCGGCCATGATCTGCAGAACGCGATCAGCGGCGCCTGTCAACATCACGCGAACAAGGCGAAAACCGATATCAGCAAGCACCGGTTCAACAACCTCGGCCACGTCCGCGGCAAGGCCCGTTTCACGCAGGAAGCGGTCAGCTTCTGGAGCGGCGCTCGCGGAATTTTTGGTGGCCTCAAGGCTCATCAAGACGGTGCAGTCAGCTCAAAGACCCTCTGGAGCGGGCCCGAAGGTCCACTCGGCAAAACGTCTTTTGTTTTTGAAGATGGCGGTTAGATAGGCGACTTTTGCGACAGGCGCAAGCCAGCCCGCCACCGTCAGATGCGAAAAAAGCGAAAATAGTAACGAGAACGGCCGGCCGCAGCAGCCTTGCGTTCATAGCGGGTCTCCGGCCAGTCGGCCGGGCGGGCGCGCCAATCATCCGGTCCGTCGGCCTGCCATTGGAACCGGGGCTCGTCGCAAAAAGCCTCCAGCATGCTTCGCGCGTAGTCGCCGATATCGGTGCCAATTCTGAGTTCCGCGCCCGGCCGCAACGTACGCGCGAGCAAGGCGAGCGCTGCGGGGTTCACAAGGCGCCGCTTCTGGTGCTTGCGCTTCGGCCATGGGTCTGGAAACAGGATGAATGCACGCGCGATTGACGCTTCAGGCAGCGCACGAAGCAACTCCCGCGCATCGCCCATATGGACGCGAATATTGGCGAGGTCTTCGGCTTCAATCGCGGTCAACACCTTGACGACGCCGTCCTCAAAGGGTTCACAGCCGATCATCAAGACATACGGTGCGCGTCTCGCCTGCCAAACGAGATGCTCGCCGCCGCCGAAGCCGATCTCCAGCCAATTTTCTGATGCTTTGCTATTGAGTGGCGCGGTGAGATCGACGGCGACGCGCGGAAGAACGTCACGCAACAGCCGGGCTTGACGCTCGCTCGGCTTGCGGCCACGCCGGCGCCCAAAACTTCTAAGATCGGAATCACGGACGTCGCTAGGCGTCATCTGGAGCGCCATGTGGGGAAACGGCCGCTTGCGCAGCCGTCGTCGATTAGCGTTCAATTTCGCGCTTGTCGATCAAGCGACAGCCTTCTTGATCGTGTCGGCAAGATCCGTGCGCTCCCACGAGAATCCCCCGTCCTTATCCGCCGAGCGCCCAAAGTGACCGTAGGCGGCCGTGCGGGCATAGATCGGCTTGTTGAGGTCGAGCGTCGAACGGATGCCGCGTGGCGTCAGATCCATGGAGGCTTCGAGCGCCTTTTCGATGACCCCTTCTTCGACCTTTCCGGTGCCGTATGTGTCGACGTAAATCGACAATGGCTTCGCGACGCCGATCGCGTAGGAGAGCTGGATCGTGCATCGGTCGGCGATGCCGGCCGCCACGACATTCTTGGCCAGATAGCGCGCCGCATAGGCCGCTGAGCGGTCAACCTTGGTCGGGTCTTTGCCCGAAAATGCGCCGCCGCCGTGGGGCGCCGCGCCGCCGTAGGTATCGACGATGATTTTGCGGCCAGTGAGCCCGCAATCCCCGTCTGGGCCGCCGATGAAGAACTTTCCGGTCGGATTGATGTGCCAGATCGTGTCTTTCGACACCCAACCTTGAGGCAGCGCCCTCAAGACATAGGGCTCGACGATATCGCGCACTTGCCGCGACGACAGATCCTCCACGACGTGCTGGTGCGAGACGACGATCTGTGTGACGCCGACCGGCTTGCCGTCTTCATAACGCACCGTCACCTGGCTCTTGGCGTCGGGCCCGAGTTTGGCAGCGTCACCTTTCTTGGCTTTCCTATCTCTGGCGAGGTCGGCCAAAATTTTATGCGCATAATAGATCGGCGCGGGCATGAGCTCCGGCGTCTCATTGCAGGCATAACCGAACATGATGCCCTGATCGCCGGCGCCCTCTTCCTGGTTCGTCGGCTGCCTGGCGTCGACGCCGGCGGCGATGTCGGCCGACTGCGAATGCAAAAGCACCTCTATGTTCGCATTCGCCCAATGGAAGCCGTCTTGTGCGTAGCCGATATCCTTGATGGCGGCCCTGGTCAGTTCCTGGATGGCTTGAACCGTGACACCTTGGGGTCCGCGCGACTCGCCGGCGATGATCACACGATTGGTCGTCGCCATCGTTTCGCAGGCGGCGCGTATGCCCCACGGATCGAGGCCTTCCTTTGCGCCTTCGCGATAAAACGCGTCCACGACTTCGTCAGAAATGCGGTCGCAAACCTTGTCCGGATGGCCTTCCGAAACGGACTCGCTCGTAAACTGGAATGACTTTCGCGCCAAATTGGCCCCCCGAGGACTAGCAGCGGGCCGCCCGATTGCGGCGCCGACAAGATGAGTCGAGCTTCTGGCGAAGTGTTAACACGCGCTTCGCGCCAAGATACCGCGACACGGTTGTTCAGGAATGGACGTCGAACGCGACCGAACGCTCCGCCGTTACTGCTCTTCGCCGGCCAGCGAGCGGACGAGTTCGACGATCGATCGGCGCACGCGCTGATCGCTGATCCGGGCAAAGGCCTTGTTCAGTTCGAGACCCTCGCGCGTACCCAAGAACTCCACGACATAGCTTTCGCCCGGTTGCTCGGCAAAGCCCGCCGCGGCCTGCGAAGGCGTTTGCGTCCCGACAGGCGCTTCATCGTAGAAGAATTGCACCGGCACGCCGAGCACGCGCGCAAGATCGAACAGGCGGCTGGCCCCGATGCGATTGACGCCCTTCTCGTATTTCTGCACCTGCTGGAAGGTCAGTCCGAGATGCTCGCCCAGTTTTTCCTGGCTCATGCCGAGCAGCATACGTCGTAACCGAACGCGGGCGCCGACATGCACATCCATCGGATTGGCTCGGCGCGATCCGCCGCGCGGGGCCTCTTCCCTGGAGCCGTCGTCATAAACTTGGTCACTGACCATGGACGCTTTCGCCCCAACCTAAGACTGTCCACTTGAAGACGACACACTTCGTAGGTGCGACCGCGGCGCCCGTCAACCGAGGGCGCCCCCGCGACAAAATTGCATGTGGCGCCGTTAACGATATTGGTCGCGGCCAATAACCAGGGCTATGGCGGCCATGATCGTGAGAACGATAGCCAGGATCTTGTCGCCAAAGCGCGCATAGGGCGTGGATCGCGAATCCTTGGGCAGGGGACTGTCGATCACGCCGCGAACGTTCATGCCCAGCGATTGCAGCACGCGACCCCGCCGATCGACGATCGCTGAAATCCCGTTGTTGGCGGCGCGGATGAGAGGCGCGCCTTCTTCGACTGCGCGGACTCGCGCCTGGTGGAAATGCTGGCGCGGCCCCGTCGAGTCGCCGAACCAGCCGTCATTGGTAACGTTAATCAGCAGGCGCGGCCTCTCGGCGCCCTGGACGATGGCCCCAGGAAACAGCGCTTCGTAGCAGATAAGCGCGGCAGAGCGCGGCAATCCCGGTATCGACAGTATTGGCCTCGGAATTGTCCCCTCGGTAAACGCGCCAAGTCCATGCGTCAGCTTTTTGAGGCCGATTGCGCTCAACAGCGAGTCGAACGGCAGGTACTCGCCAAACGGCACAAGATGGATTTTGTCGTAGAGGGCGATGGGTCGCGCCGTGTGGTCGAGGACGATGACGCTGTTGTACGACCGCGCGTCGGGGTCGTCCGGCTTGCCGTCGGCGGTCGGGGACTCACGCCGGATGGCGCCGGTGATGAGTATCGAATCATCGGGCAATGCTTCCGCGATCGCCGTAAGAGCTTCAGGACGTTCGAGCGGCAGAAACGGCATCGCCGCCTCGGGCCAGAAGATATGGGTCAGGCCCAGTGCGCCGTCGCGCACGCCCGCGGGGTTGGTCACGGTCAAAGTCAGATGATCGTCGAAGATTCGGCGCTGATGTTCGGCCATCCATTTCTCGCGCTGAGGAACGCTAGGCTGCACGATGCGCAGGCGAACAGCGGTGTCCATTTTGACTGGCTCGGCCAGCCGCCAAGCGCCGTACACGTAGAGCAGCGCAAGCGGCAAAAACGTCAGCGCGGCGATCGCCGCCAACGGCGCGGCGCGGCTATCGGCCCGCGCGTCCGCGTAAAGCACGAAGGGCGCAGTGAAGATCATGACCGCCAGCGGCGTTAGTCCATAAACGCCGAATAAAGCCGCGCTTTGCATCAGCGTGTCTGTCGCCGTCAGGGCGTAGCCAATGACGTTCCAGGGAAGACCTGTGAACAGATGGCCGCGCAGCCACTCGGCAACGCCGAGCGCGATAGCGAAAACGAAAATTCGGGCCAGTCCCGTGAACCAGCTGGCTCGGGACAGCGCCGCCGACCCTGCCCAAAAAAGAGCGAGGCCAGCTGGCAGCAGCACGACCGCGAAGGGCAGAAAAATCGCGAACTTGTCTGCCTCGACAAGAAATGCCTCGCCGACCCAAATCAGATTGAAGAAGAAATATCCGAAGCCGACAAACCACCCATCCCGCGCCGCCGCGCGCCAGTCGGCGGCCCCGTCGATCAACCAAACGAAGACTGGCAAGGTGACGAACAAGATGGGCGCCGCATAGAACGGCGCAAATGCCAACACGGATGCCGACCCGGCCATCACAGCGATCAACGCCCGCCACCAACCCGACGACGTGCTGATGGACTCGCGCCACCGGACGACAACGGAAGTCGGCCGATGATCGCTCGCCAGCATCAAGCTTTCGGCGCGTTGGCGTTCGACCGCGACGCGCTTCCGCGCGGCAGATGGATCTTGAGCTTCTTAACGCGGCGCGGATCGGCATCCAGCACCTCGAACTCGACGCCGGAAGGATGGCGAATAAGCTCGCCGCGGGCTGGTACTCGGCCAAGAATTGAGAACACAAGGCCTCCGATGGAATCGACCTCCATTTCTTCGCCATCCAGCGCCAACTTCACGCCGATACGCGCCTCGAGTTCATCGATCGGCGTGCGCGCTACCGCAGTCAGCCCAAGTTTCGGATCTGCCACGATGTTGGCTTCTTCGGCTTCGTCGTGTTCATCTTCAATATCGCCGACGATCTGCTCAACCAGGTCTTCGATTGTGACGAGCCCGTCGGTGCCGCCATACTCGTCGACGATCAGCGCCATGTGGATGCGCGTCGTCTGCATCCTGATCAGTAGATCTGCGGCTGGCATCGACGGCGGGACGTATAAGACCTGGCGGCGAATCTTGACCGTCGTGATAGGCCGCGCGAGGTCGAGCTTCGATAGGTCGAGGGTCGCCCACGCTTGCACGTCCTCGTCCGGCGATGCAGCCGTCACAGTCGTCAACGGATGGCCGGTTGCCTCCGACATCAGCCACCGGAAAAGATCCTTGATGTGGATCATTCCGCGCGGATCATCGAGCGTTTCTCGGAATAGCGGAATGCGCGACACGCCGGCCCGGTCAAAAGTCTGCAGCAATTCCGACAACGGCTCGTCCTCGTCGAGCGCTGTGATCTCGGCGCGCGGAACCATCAAGTCTTCGACACGGCTGGCGCCGAATCGCAGCAGCCGTTCGAGCATTTTGCGCTCGGACTCACTAAACGTTGCAATCGATTCGGGGGCCTTAAGCGCGCCCTCAATGGCATCGCGAACGCTATGGGGCGTCGAGAGGCCGAGTCTCGCGAGCACACCCTGGAGCCAGTTCGGCGTTACAAGACCGCGCGTCTCCTCGGTTGGCTGATCAATGGCTGTCTTGTCTGGCGGTTTGTCGGTCATGGTGAAAACAGCGAGAACGGAAATCCGTCACTCCTTGGCAGCAATGTGAATGAGCTCGCCGTTGTAGGGATCGGCGACGCCGAGACTGGCAAGTATAGACGTCTCGAGCGCTTCCATCCGCTCGGCGGCGGTTTCCGACTCGTGATCATAGCCCAGAAGATGCAGCAAGCCGTGCACAATGAGATGCTGGACATAATCAGTGAATGGCACGCCTTGCTCTTCGGCTTCGCGCCGCACGGTTTCCGCGGCGAGCACGATGTCGCCGAGAAATCCGGTTGGGCCGCCTCGTCCCGCCGGAAAGGACAACACATTGGTCGGCGTTGTTTTGCCGCGATATGCCGCGTTCAGAGTGGCGACCTCGTCGTCGGAACCTAGGGAAATCGCGACCTGCGACGGACGGGCAAGTACGCCCGGCGATTGCGCCACGGCAGCCGCGGCGGCGAAAATACAAGCTGCATCATCGCCGAGGAGCGACCAATCTCCGCCGCTTTCGCTCAAATCAACGGCGAGATCAACGGCGGATTCTCGTCGTCTCTCGGGCATCGCAAGGCTATTTCCCGGCGTCATAGGCAGTAACGATCTTGGCGACGAGATCGCGTCGCACGATATCGGCGTTCTGAAAGCGGATGGCCGATATCCCCTCGACGCCTGTCAGCAAACCTACGGCCTCGTCCAAGCCCGATTTCATACCGGGTGGTAGATCGATCTGAGACGGATCGCCTGTGACGACCATCTTCGACCCCTCCCCAAGGCGGGTCAAAAACATCTTCATCTGCATGCTCGAGGTATTCTGCGCCTCGTCTAGGATAACAAAAGCGTTCGCGAGCGTGCGACCGCGCATGAACGCCAGCGGCGCGATTTCTATCACGCCCGTCTCCATGTCGCGCTCGACCTTCTCAGGGGGCAGAACATCGTAAAGCGCATCATAGAGGGGGCGCAGATAGGGATCGACCTTGTCGCGCATGTCGCCTGGAAGAAAGCCAAGTCGCTCACCAGCCTCGACGGCGGGCCGAGAAAGAATAACACGCTCGACCAGCCCGCGCTCTAAGCAATGGGCCGCGTAGGCGACGGCGATGTAAGTCTTGCCCGTGCCAGCCGGACCGATCCCGAACACGAGGTCAAATTTTTCGATAGCGCGAATGTAGGCGCTCTGAGTGGGCGTGCGCGCCTTGACGACTCGTCGGCGCGTCGCGACTTGCGCCTGGCCGTCCGACTCTGGTTCGCCCGCGCGCGCGTGCCGAATGAGTCCATCGAAGTCGCCGGCGCCAATCGTTTCGCCCTTGGCGGTACGGACATAGAGTTTTTCAAGAACCTCGCGCGCAATCGCCAGAGCAGCTGACGGTCCGGATAGAATGACGACGTTGCCATGTGCATGGGCGTCAATGCCAAGACGGTCTTCCACCAGGGCGAGATGGCTGTCGTATTCGCCGAGCAATCGCGTCAGAATTCGGTTGTCCTCGAAAGGGACCACGACGCGTTGAGCCTCGACATCCGGTTTTTGCGGCCGGCGCGAGGCTGGTGCGGGAGACCCGCGAAATCCTGCCAAATCTCGTAACTCCTGAGTGTCGTTTCACGTCGCCCACGGCCTTCGATCGCGAGCTAGG
Source organism: Hyphomicrobium sp. (assembly GCA_046160845.1). Taxonomy (GTDB): domain Bacteria; phylum Pseudomonadota; class Alphaproteobacteria; order Rhizobiales; family Hyphomicrobiaceae; genus Hyphomicrobium_B. Next base: position 51,959 of record JBJXHD010000037.1, on the reverse strand, counting down.
TCGTCGAATCGCCGTCAAGTGCCACTAACGCTATCACGGCTCAATGCCGACGGCAGCGGCTCGACACGCCATGCACACCATAACCGAGCTTTGCGGTAAACGCCAAATTTGCCGGGCCGATGACAGTTCATGCAGCTCGTTCGGGGTCCCGGACAACGCCGCCAAAAAGGCTCATTTGCCGAGCGCCGGCGATGAGGACGGACGCTGTTGCGCCAATGAGCTCGCTCGGTCCCTCGGCGTGCACCAGCTGCATGTGCGGCGTCCGTCCAACGATGCTGCCGGGCGCCCGGCCGATGCGTTCAAAGAGCACTGGAACGGTGCGGCCCACCGTGGCCGTATTGAAGTCCGACTGCTGCGCTTCCAGTAGCGCTTGCACGATGCGAAGCCGTTCGATCTTCACGACTTCAGGCGCCTGATCCTGGCGATTCGCCGCCGGCGTGCCGGGCCGAGGACTATACTTGAACGAAAAGGCCTGCGCAAAACCGACAGCGCGGATCAAATCGAGAGTCGCCTCGGCATCACGATCGGTTTCGCCCGGAAAGCCCACGATGAAATCACTGGAGAGCGCGATGTCGGGGCGAACTGCCCGCACCTTGGCGATAATGTCGAGATATTGCGCCGCCGTGTGCTTGCGATTCATCGCCGCCAACACGCCGTCGGCCCCGGATTGCACGGGCAAATGCAGATACGGCGCAAGCTTGGCAACGTCACCGTGCGCGGCGATGAGATCGTCGGTCATGTCATTGGGATGACTGGTCATGTAGCGGATGCGCTGCAAGTCGGCGATGTCGGCGAGGCGTCGGATCAATTCAGCGAGCGACGAGGTTCGCCCGTTGTGACCAACACCGTGATAAGCGTTGACGTTTTGACCAAGGAGCGTGATTTCTCGCGCGCCCGCGGCGACGAGCGACTGCGCCTCACGTTCGATATCGGCGACGGGTCGGGACAACTCGGCGCCACGCGTGTAGGGAACGACGCAGAAAGTGCAGAACTTGTCGCAGCCTTCCTGGATCGTGAGAAAAGCCGCCGGAGAAGCGACGCGGCGCTGCGGCAAAGCTGCGAATTTCTCGGCGCCGTCGAACTCCGTTTCAACGATTCGCTTTCCGCTGCTCGCGCTTCGCGCAATCAGCTCCGGCAGGCGGTGATAGCTCTGTGGTCCAACGACAAGGTCGACCGCGGGCTGGCGCGCTGTAATCTCGGAGCCTTCGGCCTGCGCCACACAGCCCGTCACTGCGATTGTCGTCGATAGGCCAGAAGCCTCGCGGCGCTCCTTGATGACGCGCAATCGGCCGAGATCCGAATAGACCTTTTCCGCCGCCTTTTCGCGGATATGGCAAGTGTTGAGAACAACGAGGTCGGCCGATTCCGGCGCGTCGGTCATCACGTAGCCGTCTCGCGCCAGAGCCTCCGCCATGCGCTCGCTGTCGTAGACGTTCATCTGGCAACCGAACGTTTTCATGTACGCCGATTTCGCAACCGGACGGGCGTTCTTGCCGGCGGTGGGCGGGTCTGTTTCGGTCGGAAGTTTCAAAGGCTCGATCCGTTGTGCCTGACTGGCGACGTGCGCCACCGCATAGCACATACGACGTTTGTCATGTCCACTTTTCGGCCCGAGCTGGAATGGGAATCTGCTTCAATTGTCGCCGTTCCGCGGACGGTTCGACGGGCTCGATCGTCGCATCACCGGGCCGGCCGCGCAAAATCGCGTGTACATCGCGCCGCACCTGACGTTCCATGGTGATGGCAAGACCCTTGCGATCAGCGAAGCCGTCGAGAGGGACTGGATCGCTGACCTTGATACGCACGCGGAGTGGCCCGCCTTTCAATAGCGCCCAAGCGTGCGATTTCATTTCCATGTCGCCGTACCATCCTATGCGCGGGCGATCGGCGCGAGCGATGGGAACGCCGTAAAGATGCGTGTAGACGATCGCCGCCGTCTGCACGACGGTGCGATGCTCGGCCTCCGTATCGGGTCGCTTGACGGCGCCGAACAAAGCCGACTTGAAGGGCAAGACGCGGGTTCCGTCGCTCGACGTCCCTTCCGCAAACAACACGATTGCGTCACCCCCGGACAGCCGCGCCATGATCTCGCTTGCGGCCGCGCCCGTGTCCTGCCGTTTCGCGCGGTCGATGAAAATAGATCGCTGCAGGCGCGCCAAAGCCGAAACGAAGGGCCAGCCGTCGACCTCCTTTTTGGCGATGAACGACACTGGCGCCAGGGCAGAGAGCACGACGATATCCAGCCAAGACGTGTGATTGCAGACGAGCAGCACCGGACGGTCGGTCGCGACCACGCCATCCACGTTGAGGTTGACTCCAAACAGCCGGCAGACTTGGCGATGGTACCAATGCGGGAATCTCCGAGCGGCTTTTGGGGACAAGCGCAAGAGCGCCGCTTGGATCGGCATCAGCGGTAGCGTCAGCCCTAGAAATCCTGCGAGGATCGCGCCAGCTCGGAGCGTGCTCATGGATTTTGACGCGCCTTCAGCTGCCGCGACCCGTCGGCTTCTTCGTTGATAACGGCACGCCGTACAGCTCAAGCCGATGTCCGACGAGTCGGAATCCAAGTTGGCGGGCGATCCGTTCCTGCAGTGCTTCGATCTCGGCGCTTTCGAATTCGATCACGCGCCCGCTTTCAACGTCGACAAGGTGATCGTGATGACCGCGCGATGTCTCTTCGTAGCGGCTGCGACCGTGTCCAAAATCATGTCGCTCGAGAATCCCCTTCGATGCCAGCAATTTAATGGTCCGGTACACCGTTGAGAGCGAAATTTTGGGATCAATTGCGTGAGCGCGCCGATGAACTTCTTCCACGTCCGGGTGATCGTGAGCGTCCGACAGAATACGCGCGATGATACGCCTTTGTCCGGTCATGCGTAGACCGTAGTCGGCGCAGCGCGCTTCAATGCTCGTCGACGAGTCTGACCGAATCTGCGCCATGTCCAAAGGATCTTTGATCCACGATATGTCGATTCCCCGCGTTATAAGCAGTGGCGTCCATGGCGTCCACCGTTGCGGTCCCTGCACATCCAAACGATGCTACTAAAGCTTGAGAGACAAGATCAGGGCGTCGACGGCTACACCCGAGCCACGCTGGTAGTAACCTTTGCGCCGAGCCGCCTCGCTGAAACCAAGCGACTGGTAGAGCAAGAGCGCCGCGGTGTTGTCTTCGGCCACCTCGAGGAAAAGGCGCTTGGCGTCGCCCCGGCGAGACGCGCGCGCCAAGCCTTCCACCAGCATCCGGCCGAGGCCGAACCGGCGCCACTCCGGCGCGACGGCGATGGAGATGATCTCCGCCTGGTCGGCTGCAAGCTGGCCGATCACAAACCCGACCATGGTTTTTGGATCGCCGGTGACCGCGACGAGCGAGGTGGAAGCCGGATGCTCGAGTAGCGACTTGACCGCAGTTTCATCCCAGGCCGGGTCGAACAGCCGGGCGTGGAGTGCTGCAATCTCGACCGCTCGTTCTGGATCCGCCCAAAGCAAGCTGACATGCTTGATATTGCGTAAAGGCGTGACGTTGTCGCTCATGCGCCAAACCTGGAGATCGACCGAACGGTCGGGGGCTTGGCGTCGGGCGGACGCAAATAGAGCGGCAGGACATTGCGAGACGTCGGCGCTTCGCCGGCGGCGAATAGCATATCGATGGCGTCCGGAAGTAGATCGGGCAGAATGGCGTCGACATCGAGACCTGCCGATTGCGCAACGCTTGCCAGCGCCCTTGCGCCGGTTCCGGCGAGGGTGACAGAGTCGCCCAAAAGCGCCGCTGCCGCATCATTGACCGCGAGTACGCAAGGCGGGCCTTCCGGCGCCAAGCTATGACGATCGAAAATCTGCAGGTAGACTTCGCCGCGCCGCGCGTCTGTCGCGACGCCCACACGACGGCTGCGCGCCGCCGGTATTGCCGGGCTCATCGCCATAAGGTTGAGGCTCGTATAGGCGACGATGGGGGCGCCTGAGGCCAGGGCCAGCGCTCGCGCCGCCGCAATCGCAATTCGCGCGCCGGTAAACGTGCCGGGACCGTTCGCCACCGCAATGCGATCGAGGGCGGTAAAAGCCAGGCCGACATCCTGCATCACGGACTCGATCATCGGCATCAAGTGTTCAGCGTGACCAGTCGCCATTGGCTCGCTGACAAATGAAATCGACGGCGTCAATGAACGCACGCCCCGCCCCGCCGCCGCGGAGCAAGCATCAAAACAGGTATCGAACGCCAGAATGTTCATTCAATTGATCTACTTAGACGATCCGCGCAATCTCGTCGAAGGCAAATCGCGGCGAACGCGGGTGCAAACCGGCCGGATCGCCATGGCCTAAGTTGCACAAAAAGTTCGATTTGACCTCGCCGCCGCTGAAGAATTCCTTGTCGACGCCGGCATTGCTGAAACCCGACATCGGGCCGCAATCAAGACCCAAGGCGCGGGCCGCAATAATGAAATAACCACCTTGCAGGGAGGCATTGCGAAAAGCCGTCGTATCGGCGTGGTCTTTCTTGCCAACGAACCAGCTTCGGGCGTCTGCGTGTGGGAAGAGCTTCGGCAAATGCTCATAAAAATTGTAATCGGTCGCGAGAATAGCCGTCACCGGCGCCGCCATCGCCTTTTCGACATTGCCTTCCGAGAGGTGCGGCTTGAGACGCGCTTTCGCCTCAGGTGACTTCACAAAAATGATCCGCATTGGCGAGCAATTGGCGCTCGTCGGACCCATTTTGACGATATCCACCAACTGGCGAAGCAGAACGTCGGGTACATCTTGCGTCCGCCAGACGTTATGCGTCCGCGCCTTGAGAAAAATCTGGTCGAGCCCAGCCGTATTGAGTGCCGTCGTCATCGGGTCTCCGTGAGCAAGAGTTGAAATGAAGAACCCCGCTTTCGCGGGGCTCGGCGTCCGACAGACGAGGCGGTCAAACCGCCTGAACGCCCTGGACGTCAGGACAGAAATGTTTCAGCAGGTTTTCGATGCCGTGGCGCAAAGTCGCCGTCGAACTCGGGCAGCCCGAGCAGGCGCCGCGCATATGCAAATAGACCACGCCGTCGCGAAAGCCCGAGAATGTGATGTCGCCGCCATCTTGGGCGACGGCCGGGCGAACGCGCGTTTCTAGAAGTTCCTTGATGGTCGCAACGGTATCGGCGTCGGCCGGGTCGAAGTTGCCTTCGCTCTCGTCATTCGCACCTTCAGCCGAAGCCGCAAGATCTCCCGACATGAAGTGTTCCATAATGGCGCCGAGCACCATCGGCTTTAGGTGCTGCCACTCGATGTCGCCCTTCGTCACCGAAATGAAATCAGAGCCGAGGAACACTCCGTTGACGCCCGAGATATCGAAAAGCCGCGCGGCGAGCGGGGAAGTGGCCGCCTCGGACCGGTTGCGAAAATCGGCCGTGCCGTCGTTCAGCACCGGCTTGCCGGGCATGAATTTCAGCGTCGACGGATTCGGCGTGGCTTCGGTCTGGATAAACATATCGCCTGCTTTCGGTCGACCGCAGTGACGTGTGGCGAACCACAGCGTCGCAACGCATCATATTAGTTAGAACGCTTCTAATATAGGGAGCCTTTATCGGCCTGTCGAGGGTCAGTTAGTGCACATCTCTAGCCTTTGATCACGGCGTTCAGGCGATCGCTTTGATGTCTTCGAGCGTCAATTGGCCAGGAACGATGGTGATCGGCACCGGAAATCCGCCGGCGTGCTTGCCGGCCGCAAGTGACGCCACGAGCGGGCCGGGCCCCTTGGCGTCGACGGCCGCGCCAAGCACTAGGATCGCAACATCTTCATCTTCGGCGATTTGATTGACGATCTCGTCGGACTTGACCCCCTCTCGCGTGACGTCTTCGACGTCGAGATTTTCGAAGCCCGCAAGCTGCAGCTTTCTGCGCAGCAAGCGGAACAGCGCCTTGGCCTTCGTCGACTCTTCCTCGATCTGCACCTCGCGCACGCCGGCCCAATACTGATCGTCGCCCGGCTCGATCACGTACAGCATCGACAACGATGCGTCCGAACGCTGACAGCGGCTGGCGGCGTAGTAGAGCGCCATCTCGGCCTCGTGACTTTCGTCGACGACGAGCAGGAATTTTCGACGATGCCCAGCTTCAAAGGAGCGGCGAGGTTTCATGGGCGCCATGCTGCCATTCCGCAGCGCGCCGGGCAACGCAAGACCATGCGGCTGCGCACAACTCTCAGGAGCGGATCAGCCCCACGATATCCTTGACCTGGGCCATTGTTGGCCCGGCGATGGCCCGCGCACGCGCCGAACCATCGGCGAGCACGGCGTCGATCGCAGCCGGGTCGGCCATCAGCCGGCTCGCCTCGCCGGCGATGCGGCCGAGCTTCTCGGTGGCGACCTCGGCCAGCGCCTTCTTGAAGTTCGAGAATTGCTGACCGCCGAAGTCCGTCAACACGGTCGAGACGGGCTGATCGGCCAGCGCCGCAAAGATTCCAACGAGGTTCTCCGCTTCGGGACGCCCCTCGAAACCTTTCTCGTCGCTGGGGATGGGCTCGATATCGGTCTTCGCTTTCTGGATTTTCTTGGCTATCGCGTCCGCGTCGTCGGTGAGATTGATGCGTGATAGATCTGACGGGTCTGATTTCGACATTTTCTTCGTGCCGTCGCGCAGACTCATGACTCGGGTCGCCGGCCCCGTAATGACGGGCTCGGGCAGAGGAAAGAACCCGCCATCTGCAAACCCGCTGGCCACGATCTCCGCGCGGAAATCGTTGTTGAACTTCTGCGCGATGTCGCGCGCGAGCTCGAGATGCTGTTTCTGGTCCTCGCCGACGGGCACGTGAGTCGCGCGATAGGTGAGAATGTCGGCAGCCATCAGATTCGGATAGGCGTAAAGACCGACCGACGCCTGTTCGCGGTCCTTGCCGGCCTTCTCCTTGAACTGCGTCATGCGGTTCAGCCAGCCAAGTCGCGCCACGCAGTTGAAGATCCAGGCAAGTTCCGCATGCGCCGAAACCTGAGACTGATTGAACAGGATGCTCCGCTTCGGATCGAGGCCGGCCGCGATATACGCCGCCGTTACCTGACGAATGGCAGTGCGCAGTTCAGCCGGATCTTGCCAGACCGTAATCGCATGCAGATCGACGACACAGTAGATGCATTCGTGCGTCTCCTGCATCCGAATCCAGTTGACCATGGCGCCGAGATAGTTGCCGAGATGCAGGCTGCCGGTGGGCTGCATGCCGGAAAAAACTCGTGGCGTGATCTGCATTGGATGTCCTATGGGGTCCGGCGCGGGTTATGACGCGACGCAGTTGCCGGCGCAAGCGGCCCAGGGCCTCAACTACGCCCAATGAACCGCTTCAATTGGGTCAGCGTCATCGTCCCGGTCGCAAGGATCATCGCCCCGAAAACGGTGAGCCCGAGCGCCACCAGCACCGCCAGCGCGGAGCCCTGAACCAGGAAACCTTGCCCCGCCTCGAGGTAGGGCGCCAAGATTTTGGCGGCCGCGATCAAGACCGCAGCCATCGCCACGCTGGCGGCGACAATCAACGGTAAATTGCGCAGCAGACGGCGGTCGGCGACGAATTCGCCGCGCCGCTTGAGAGTCGACCACAGCAGCCACGCGTTGAGCCACCCACCGAATGTCGTGGCGACGGCGATGCCGAGTTGCGGCCGATAGCCCATTTCGCGGAACAGAAAGAAAAGCGCAATCGACCCGATCGTATTCACAGTCAGACTGATCGTCGCGTAGCGCATCGGCGTCTTTGTGTCCTCGCGCGCGAAGTAGGCTGGCGAGAACACCTTGATCAGCACGAATGCCGGCAACCCTAGCGCAAAAATCTGCAAGACCGCCGCCGTCGCGGCCGTGTCCTCCGCGTGAAAGGCCCCTCGCTCGAAAAGCACGCGCACGATCTCGGTCGGAATCACCGTGAGCGCCAGCGCGGCCGGCGCCGTCAGCAACATGGCGAACTCGAGGGACCGGTTCTGACTGTCCATCACGGCCGCGATGTCGCCGGCGCGCATTTGACGAGAGATATTCGGCAGTAGCACGACGCCCACTGCGATGCCGACGATGGCGAGCGGTAATTCGTAGATGCGGTCGGCGTAGTAAAGCTGCGATACGGCCCCGGCCTGCATCGACGCGATGACGGTTCCAATCGCGATGTTGATCTGGGTGACTCCGCCCGAAATGACCCCGGGCAGGCCGAGCGACACCAGACGGCGCAGGTCAGCGGTCATGCGCGGTCGGCGCAACTTCAAGGTCAATCCGCCGCGCCTCATTCCCCAGATCAACAAAGCCAATTGCAGGAAACCAGCGACGAACACGCCCCAAGCCTGGATGATTCCCGCCTCGCGACCGGCGGTGAAACCCCACCAGATCGAGAGCAGCGTCGCGACCATCATCGTCAGATTGAGGATGATCGAGACGGATGAACTCTCGGCAAACCGTCCAACAGAATTGAGCGCGCCGGACATCAGAGCGACGAGGCTCATGCATAGGAGGTACGGCATCGTGATGCGCGTCAGCAGGACAGCAAGGTCGAATTTTTCCGGGCTCTCATCAAAGCCTGGCGCCAAGGCGTACATCAAGAACGGCATCGCCAGTTCGGCGACGATCGTCAGGATCAACAAGACAAAAACGAGACCTGAAAGCGCGTCTTCCGCGAACGTGCGCGCAGCCTCACGGCCCTCACCCTCGAACTTTTTGGCGAAGATCGGTACGAATGCGGCATTGAACGCGCCCTCGCCGAACAGCCGGCGGAAGAGGTTGGGAAATCGAAAGGCGACGACGAAGGCGTCGGCGACCCAGCCCGAACCAAGCGTAGCGGCGATCAGGATGTCGCGAATGAAGCCGAAGACGCGGCTGATCAGGGTCAGCCCGCCGACTGTCGCGAAGGACTTGTACAGCTTCATGAGGTCAGCGGAGTATCCGTGTTCGGGCGGTGTGGCAAGGCGGTGGCAGAGCCAGATTTTGGCCGGTCACAGCGCGGTTGTGGCCCGCGCCGTCGACGCCACCTTGTCGCGAAGCACGCCGGTCAAGCGCTCCTTGATCAGCTTCTGGCGCGCCTCATTGACAATCTGCTTGCCCGTCAAATCGGTCACGTAAAAGACGTCGACCGCCTTCTCGCCAAACGTCATGATGTGTGCGGAGCCAATATCAAGCGAAAGGTCGGACAGCGCATTCGTTAGGTCATAAAGCAGACCCGGTCGATCGCGCCCTGACACTTCGATGACGGTCAGTCGCTCCGACAGGGAATTGTTGATCACAACTTGAGGCTCAACAGTGAAAGCGTCCATTCGGCGCTGACCGATCTTACGCCTTTGCAACAGCGACGACAGCTGCTCTTCGCCTTTTAGAAGCTTGTCGATCGTCCCCCCGATGCGATTGGCGCGGCGCATCTCGTCCTCGTCCGCGACGAACTCCCGATTTAACAGGAACGTATCGAGCGCAAATCCATCTCGAGTCGTGGAAATCTGCGCGCTGGCGATATTTGAGCCGGCGGCGGCGCAGGCCCCGGCAAACAGCGCCAGCAATCTTGGATGGTTCGGCGCGAAGACCGTGAGTTCGGTCACCGCCGTAAAGGCGTCAGACTTGATCCGAGTCACGACTTTCTGCTTGGAGTTAGTAGCCTCGCGCAGAAGTTTAGCGTGTCCGACCTGCGTGCGCGTGTCGGTGCGCAGCCAGTAGTTCGGAAAATGCCGGGCGATGAATGCGCGGACTTCGCGATGATCCCAATCATGAAGCGCCGCACGCAATGCCGCCTGCGCTTCTTCGATCCGCTCATCGCGTTGCACCTGCGTGTGGCCCCCGGTCACGACGGTTTCCGTTTCATAGTAGAGCGTGCGCAGCAATTGGCCCTTCCAACCATTCCAGACCCCGGGTCCAACGGCCCGAATGTCTGCGATAGTGAGCAGCAAAAGCAGCTTCAAACGCTCAGGACTCTGAACTTTGGCGGCGAAATCCTGAACTGTCTTCGGATCGGAAATATCGCGCGAGTGCGCCACGTTGCTCATGGTCAGATGCTCTTCGATCAGCCATGAAACAAGTTCCGTCTCAGCCGCCGAAAGACCAAACCGCGGGCAAACCCGACGGGCGATCCGCGCGCCCACGATCGAGTGATCCTCCCGTCTGCCCTTGCCGATATCGTGCAAAAACGCAGCGACGAACAGCGCGCGGCGATTCTGGATTGAGTTGATGATAACGGTCGAAAGCGGCAGCTCCTCGGCTGCCTCGCCTTTTTCAACCGCTCTCAGATTGCCGACGGTTCGCAACAGATGCTCATCGACCGTATAGTGATGATACATGTTGAATTGCATCATCGAGACAATGCGGCCGAAGTCCGGAATGAACCGACCAAGGACTCCGGCTTCGTTCATGCGCCTCAACGCCAACTCAGGATTGGGACTCGCAACAAGAAGTTCGAGAAATAGACGATTCGCTTCGGGATCGTTCCGCAACTTGTCATCGATGAGACGCAAGGAATGTCGCAACAGACGAATGGCGTCCGGGTGCAAATAACCCGCCGTCGTCTCGGCCTGTGCGAAAAAGCGGATGAGGTTTACGGGATCGCGCACGAACGCCTCGGGATCGGCGACGTTCAAACGATCGTTATCGATGCGAAAGTCGGTCTTCTGGCGAACTTCAGCGCGCGCCTTCCAAGTTAGAGGCCTTAGCAACCTCGAAACGCTCGGAGTCGTTTTCAGCTGCTGCATTTCCAAGGCGCCGCACAGGATTGTTGTGAGATCGCCGACATCTTTTGCGATCAGAAAATAGTGCTTCATGAAGCGCTCGACGATGCGCTGGCCGCCGTGCGGCGTATATCCGAGGCTTTCAGCCAGCTGCTGCTGAATATCGAAGCTCAAGACCTCTTCGGCCCGACCAGTATTGAAGTGAAGGAAGCAGCGAACGGTCCACAGGAAGTCTTCGCAGCGACGAAATGTTTTGACTTCGCTCGGCGTGTAGAACCCGGCCCCAATTGCGGCGGCATCGACTTCGCGTCCCAGGATATACTTCGAAAGCCAATGCAGCGTGTGCAGATCACGCAAGCCGCCTTTGCCGTCTTTCACGTTGGGTTCGAGCTTGTAACGGCTTTCGCCGTAAGACTTGCGCGTGCGTTCGTCGCGCTCGGTCATTTTGGCGTCGATGAATTGGCGCGCGGTCCCATTGACGACCTCGGCCCTGAAGCGATCCTCGAACTCGGCGAACAGGTGTCGGTCGCCGTGGATCAGGCGGGAGTCGAGCAACGCGGTGCGAATCGTAATGTCCGACTTCGAGAGTTTGATGCACTGTTCGATCGTGCGGGTCGCGTGTCCGACCTTGAAGCCCGAATCCCAGAGCAGATAGAGCATATACTCCGCCACGCTCTCACCCCACGGCGTCTGCTTATAGGGCAGCAGAAACAACAGATCGATATCGGAACCAGGGGCCAGCAGCCCGCGGCCGTAGCCCCCGGTCGCAACGACGCCCATGCGCTCCGCATCGGAAGGATTGGTCGCGCGATAGACGTGGGCGACCGTGTAGTCGTAGACGAGGCGGATGAGTTCGTCCTGGAACAGCGACAGGCCCGCCGCGCACTTTCTGCCATTGTGATCATGCTCCAGCGCCTCGCGCGCTTTGCTGCGAGCATCTTTGATGAGAGCTCGCAACCGTTCGATGATGGCGCTGCGCGCCTCGACCGAGCCGCCGGCCTTGGTGAATGTCGCTGTCAATTCCTGACGTAGAGCGACGACGTCAAAAAATGGCGATTTTGTAAGCATCAAGAGCCTCAGCGCTTGGCCGGCTTGCGGCCGTCGACCATGGCCTTCAACTCATAGATCTTGCCCAGCGCCTCTTTGGGCGACATTTCGTCCGGCTGAAGCGCTTGTAGCGCAACATCGACCGCGGACGGCGCCAACGCGGGTTGCATATCCGGGCGCGGCACAGAGAATAACGGTAAATCATCGATCATTGGGACGGACCCGCGTGATCGGCGATCGGCGCTCTCAAGCTTTGCCAGAACCTCGCGAGCACGGTCGACGACCTTCTTGGGCAGTCCAGCGAGCTTGGCGACTTGAATACCGTAGGAGCGATTGGCGGCCCCGGACTTGACCTTGTGCAAGAAGACGATCTCGTCCTGCCATTCAGAGACATCCATGGTCACGTTGGAGACCCGATCGAGTCGGCGCGACAGCGCCGTCAATTCGTGATAATGCGTAGCGAAGAGCGCTCGCGCTTTCGTGACGTCGTGGAGGTATTCGACCGTCGCCCATGCGATCGAAAGACCATCGAATGTCGCCGTGCCTCGGCCGATTTCGTCGAGAATGACCAGCGAGCGCTCCGTCGCCTGATTGAGGATCGCTGCCGTCTCGACCATTTCCACCATGAACGTCGATCGTCCTCGCGCTAGATCATCTGACGCCCCGACGCGCGAGAAAAGCCGGTCGATGACGCCAATGCGACACGATCGCGCCGGCACATACGAACCCATCTGCGCCATCACTGCAATCAGCGCGTTTTGGCGCAGGAAGGTCGACTTTCCAGCCATGTTGGGGCCGGTCACCAGCCAGATGCGGGCTTTGGTGGGCGCGTCGTCAGATGCCTGATCGTGGGCGGGCTCTGGTCCGCCCAAAGCACAGTCATTATCTATGAAGGCGCCGTTTTTGGCGCGGGCGAGCGCTTGCTGGACTACCGGATGCCGGCCGCCAAGAACCTCAAACACATCGCTATCATCGACGATTGGCCGCACATAGTTCTGCTCGATCGACAACGTCGCGAGTCCGGCCAGAACATCGAGTTCAGCCAACGCCGCAGCCGCTTCAGTCAACGCCGCAGTCTCGGCGGCGACGTCATGAGCAAGATCCGCGAAGAGTTCTTGTTCGAGGTTCAACGCTCGTTCTGTCGCCGACGCGATCTGGCCCTCGATCTCGATCAACTCGACAGTCGAAAAGCGCGCGGCGTTCGACATGGTCTGGCGATGCCGGAACATGGCGTTCAGCGGCTCTGACTGCAGCGGCTTGGCATGAAGTTGGGAAACCTCGACATAGAAGCCGAGGATATTGTTGTGGCGAACTTTCAGCCCCTTGATCCCGGTCTCTTCGACGTAGCGCGCTTCAAGCGCTGCCATGACACTACGGTTGTCGTCGCGCAGCCGTCGCGCCGCATCAAGATCGGCGCTGAAGCCGCCGGCAATAAAACCGCCTTCGCGCTTTAAATGCGGTGGATCATCGACGAGCGCCTGGCGAAGTCGCCCAAGGAGACCCTCGCTCGGTCCCGAAAGCCTCGTCGCGACGCTGTGGAGAATGGCCGGTAGTCCCAAAGCTTCAGAGGATTTCTGAAGCTCAGCGCTCGCCCGATTGGCGGCGGCGATCGCGTCGCGAATGGCGGCAAGATCACGCGGCGAACCGCGATCGAACGACAGGCGTGGAAGAGCGCGCGCAAGATCCGGAGCTCCGCGAAGCACACTGCGGATGTCGTCCGTCAATCGCCGGCGCTCAACGAAATAGCCGACCGCATCCAGCCGCGCGACGATCGCATGCGGCTCTGCGAGCGGGCCCGAGAGGCGCGATTGCAGTTCGCGAGCGCCCGCGCCGGTCACCGTGCGATCCACTGCGGCAAGCAGCGTTGAGACGGTGTCGCCGGACACGCTCTTCACGATTTCCAAGCTGGCGCGGGTCGCGGCGTCGATGACCATCATTGCGCTCGCACCGGCGCGTATTGGCGCGCGCAGAACTGGCCTGCGCCCGAGCTGGGTCAAATCGATGTATTTGAGCGCCGCGCCGATCGCCGCCAATTCGCCCCGCGAAAATGCGCCGAAACCGTCGAGATCAGCGACGCCAAGCGCCGCTTTGAAATCGCGCGCGCCGGCAAGCGCATCGAAATACGCCGTAGGAACCGGGGTCGCCGCCGCGGCGCAGGCATCGATCCAGCGCATGAGGCTGGAGTCTCCCGACCATGCATCCGCGACAAGCACTTCCCCTGGCGATAGACGCATGAGTTCGCCGCCGATCTCGTCGCCAGCCACTTCGCCGACCTCGACCTCGCCGGTCGAAATATCGATCGAAGCCAGCGCCAATCGCGCGCCGTGCGCCGTCGCGCCGATCACCGACGGCGTCTGCCTGAAAATGGCGGTCAGGTAATTGCGCGACTTTGCGTCGAGCAGCGCTTCTTCCGTAATCGTTCCAGGCGTCACCAACCGAACGACGTCGCGTTTCACCACCGCCTTCGCGCCGCGCTTGCGCGCTTCTACCGGGTCTTCGAGCTGCTCGCACACCGCGACGCGGTAGCCCTTCTTGATCAACCGCTGCAGGTAATCGTCGGCGCGGTGAACCGGCACGCCGCACATCGGGATGTCGAGTCCTCGATGTTTGCCGCGCTTGGTCAACACGATCGACAAGGCCGCCGAGGCCGCAACGGCGTCTTCGAAGAACAGCTCATAGAAGTCGCCCATGCGATACCAAAGGAGACAATCCGGGTTGGCGGCCTTGATCTCGAGATATTGCGCCATCGACGGCGTTGAATCGGCCGCGGGAGACTCGACCGCTTCGACAACTCTTGCGGCAGGCGCAACTCCATCACGGCTCTCTTCCGCAACGCCTGTCCTGGTGTTCCGCGCTTCGTTGTGCTTCGCCATGTCGCTCAACGCTATTCGATTGCGAAGTCAGCGGTTAACGCTACGCTGACCGGGTCCATACGCGCCGACTCGAGTCGTTCGTCGTCCACCCTCCCAAAGCCGGACCCATGCATAGGTTGCTCGCGTCCCCGCCGCAACCTATCGTGCGCGATCCGCCAACAGATCCAACGCGGCGCGAATCGCCGTTTCTGGCGGGCAGTCCGCCCACTTTCCATACAATCCGATGAACGGTCTTCACAATCATGGCTACGCAATTCCGAGCCGCCCGCGTCACCGCCCAAGAGGCGTTGCAGTTTCACTCGCAAGGGAAACCCGGCAAGCTCGAAATCACCACGACAAAACCTCTCGCGACTCAACGCGATCTATCCTTGGCGTATTCGCCCGGCGTCGCAATTCCTGTGCAGGCCATCGCGCAAAGTCCTGCGGATGTTTACGCCTACACCAACAAAGGCAACATGGTCGCCGTGGTGTCCAACGGCACGGCGATCCTCGGACTTGGAAATCTCGGCGCGCTGGCCGCCAAGCCGGTGATGGAAGGCAAAGCGGCGCTGTTTAAGCGATTTGCCGATATCGATTCGATTGACCTGCTTGTCGACACGGACGACGCCGACGCATTCATCAATTCCGTCCGCTACCTCGGCCCGTCGTTCGGCGGCATCAACCTTGAAGACATCAAGTCGCCGGACTGCTTCAGGATCGAAGAGACGTTGAAAGGACTACTCGACATCCCCGTATTCCACGACGACCAGCACGGCACGGCCATCGTGGTCGCTGCCGGCATTCTGAACGGGTTAAAAGTCGTCGAAAAAGAAATGGCCGACGTCAAGCTCGTGTGCGCAGGCGCAGGCGCAGCGGCACTGGCGTGTTTGAACCTCCTCGTCAAGATCGGCATGACGCGCGAGAACATCTTCGTCGCCGACATCGAGGGTGTCCTTTACGAGGGTCGCAAGACCCTCATGGATCCCTACAAGGCGCCGTACGCCCGCAAAACCAAAGCACGCACGCTGGCCGAAGTCATGCAGGGCGCCGATATCTTTCTTGGCCTGTCCGCCGCTGGCGTCGTCTCGCGCGAAATGGTCGCCAGCATGGCCGACAAGCCGCTAATTTTCGCAATGGCAAATCCAGATCCGGAAATCTCGCCAGACGACGTTCACGCGGTACGCAGCGACGCGGTGATGGCCACGGGCCGCTCCGACTATCCCAACCAGATCAACAACGTCCTGTGTTTCCCATTCATCTTTCGCGGCGCGCTCGATGTGCAAGCGACGACGATCAACGACGCCATGAAAATCGCCGCAGCGGAGGCCATTGCCGAGTTGGCGCGCGCTGAGGTTCCCGATCAAGTCGCGGCCGCGTTTCATGGCGAGAGGCCCACGTTTGGGCCAGGCTACATCATTCCCGCGCCGTTCGACCCGCGCCTGCTCTCGCATGTTCCCGTGGCGGTTGCGAAAGCCGCAATGGACTCAGGCGTCGCTCGCAACCCGATCATCGACACGGACGCTTATATCGCGCGACTGAAGGCGCGACTGGATCCTGTGGCAGGATGGCTGCAAGCGACATTCGATCATGTCCGCAACGAGCCGAAACGCGTGGTTTTCGCCGAAGGCGAAGATCCCGCCGTCATTCGCGCCGCAAATACTTTCCTCGCGCAGGGGTTTGGTCAGCCGGTCCTGATCGGAACGCGCAAGATCGTCACCGAGAGGTTTCGCGAACTAGGGATTCCTCTTCGGCGTGAGTTTGAGCTGATCGATACGAGCACGTCGGCCTACGTCCCAGAGTTCGGCGACTATCTCTATTCTCGACTACAGCGCCGCGGCTACCTGCGCCGCGATTGCGAACGTCTGATCTTGAATGAGCGAAACGTCTTCGCCGCGCTGATGGTGGCGCATGGATACGCCGACGCAATGGTCTCTGGCGCGACACGCAATTGGACCAGTGTCTATGCCGACGTGCAGCGCGTGATGGACCAAAAGCCGGGTCGCCACGTCATCGGCGTTTCCCTCGCGCTCAATCGCGGGAGAGCCGTGCTTATCGCCGATACGAGCATCCATGATATGCCCAACGCCGAGGAACTCGCCAACATCGCCGTCGAAGCTGCGCATGCGGCGCGCAACTTCGGAATCGAGCCCCGCGTAGCCATGCTCGCGTATTCCACGTTCGGTCATCCTCGCGGCGAGCGATCTGACCAGGTGCGCGAAGCCGTGCGCATCCTCGACGAGAGGCAGGTGGATTTCGAGTACGACGGCGACATGGCCGCCGACGTTGCCTTGAACCGCAACCTGATGAGTCACTATCCGTTTTGCCGGCTGTCGGACACAGCGAACGTCCTCGTCATGCCGGCTTTCCACGCCGCGTCGATATCGACTAAAATGTTGAAAGAACTCGGAGGCGCGACAATCATCGGCCCACTGATCGTCGGCTTGTCGCACTCCGTGCAAATTTGCTCGTTCGGCGCGACCGACGCCGACGTCGTCAATCTAGCGGCGCTTGCGGCTTACGGATCTGGGCGCGTGTAGCCGAACAACTAGGCGTCGATAGCGATGCGGCTCTTTGTTTCTGTCGGTGCGCCGAAGTGGTCGAAGTATCGCGGGTCGATCTTCTCAACCGGCATGATGATGAGCACGTCGGTAGTGCCAAACTGATGGTCGACAACCGCGCCGTCGCCGATAAATGCGCCTAGTCGCAGATAACCCTTGATCAGCGGTGGAATGGCCTTGAGCGCCGCCTTGGCGTTGATCGCCTGCTTGGGCAGCAGATCCATAGACTGATAGAGATGACGGTGCGCACGACAGCGCCACTCCGGCGGCGCAAGGCAGTGATGATGCAGATAGCTCAATGCCTCGGCATGCTCGGCAGGATCGGCTCCGGGAAAACTGGCGCAGCCAATCATGACGTCGATCTTGTGCTCGCGCACGTACGTCCAAAGCCCATGCCACAAGAGTTCAACCGAGCGTTTGCCGCGGTAGGGCGCCAGAACGCACGACCGCCCAAGCTCCATGAACCGATAGCGGGACGAGCGCGCCGTGATGAGCGGCGCGATGTCGTATTCGCTCGACGTGTAGAATCCGGAGCCACGCTCGGCGACGTCCTGGCGCAATACGCGATAGGTGCCGACGACTTGCGGCGCCGATTTCTGCGATCCGCGCCAACGCGGTTGCTGCCGATCAAGATCGACGACGAGCAAATGATCGCAGATCGGGTCGAAAGCATCCTCGTCACGGCGACGGAATTGCGCCAGACGTGATGGCTCCGCCGACATTTCTTCGTAGAACACTTGGTAGCGCAGTCGTTGCGCCAGTTTCACCTCGGCGCGCGTTCGCGCGAGGCGCACTTCGAGATTTCCCACCCTGCCGTAAATCTTCGGCGCAACGGCGCGGCTAGAAGTCTCGAAAGAGTGGGGGGGTCTCATTAACGCAGCGATCGCAGGCGACGCCGAAGACTTGGCGCGCACAATCGCTCCAGCTTCGCCGGCGCGTTCGGGGCGCGATTGCCAGATGCCCATCGTGCGACTCCCTGTGAGGATTGTTCGCCGATAGCATGATTCCGTGACAAATTTTTGATTTCAGGATCAAGGTCCCGTCGCAACGGCCTTCATATCGCTCAAATTCGAGTCCGGCAGCCATTTCCTGATCAATTGCCGGAGTTGCGCCGCGTCGAACGGTTTTGCCAAGTAGTCGCTCATCCCGGCGGCGAGGCAGCGAGCGCGGTCCTCCGCGTAGGCGTTCGCAGTTAACGCAATGATTGGCGGGAGGGTCGCACCGCCGCCAGTTCGTTCCAAATGCGCTTCACCAATGGCGCGACTGGCTTCCAAGCCATCCATCACCGGCATGAACATATCCATCAATATGATGTCGAAAGGCTCCCACCCGGCGTCAAACACCGCCACGACCGCCGCCACCGCCGCTGCGCCGTTGGCGACGACCACGGCTTCGCCGCCCAGTCGCTCGACGACGCGACGGGCCAACAACGCGTTGATGGCGTTGTCCTCGGCAATGAGCACCCGGAATATGGTGCGGGCGGCACTCGGCGCGGCGCCGCCAGCTGACGGCGTTGGAACCGTTGCAGACCTTGGAGACGGGAGCAATCTGATCTCTACCGGCGGGCGGCTGGTAACTTCCGGCAGCCGCAGCGTGACCTTGAAAATTGCGCCCTTCCCCAGCGAGCCTTCAGCCACGATGTCCCCACCCATGGCCCGCGCAAGGCGTCGAGAAATCGCGAGACCCAAGCCTGCGCCGCCGCGGCGACGGGTTGTGGCCGCGTCGCCTTGATCAAATTCATCGAACAACCGGCGCAGCGCCTCGGCGGCGAAGCCGATGCCCGTATCCTTGACCTCGACGCCGAGCCGAATCGGAGCGCCGGCGTCAACCAAGCATCGTGAGGCCGATACACGCACAGAAACTGCGCCCGCGTCGGTGAATTTGATGGCGTTCGCAAGAAGATTGAGGAGGATTTGCCGAACGCGCGGCTCATCGCCCACCATTACGTCCGGCGCCTCGTCATCGATCGACCAGGTCAGCTCCAGGCCTTTCTCGATTGCGCGCGGCCTCAGCAATTCGCCGGCTCGGGCGACGCAGTCGCGAATAGAGAACGCATCCGCCGCCAACTCCAGCCGACCGGCCTCGATCTTTGAAAAATCAAGAATTTCGTCAATCAGCGACAGCAACGCACGCGCAGAATCATCCACTGCTCGCGCGTAACTCGCTTGCATATCGTTCAATCCGGTCTCGGCGAGCAAACTCGTCATACCGAGAATGCCGTTCATGGGCGTGCGGATCTCGTGACTCATCGACGCTAAAAATAGAGATTTCGCCCGATTGGCGCTTTCTGCACAATCTCGCGCTTCACGAAGTTCGATCATCAGCCGCCGATCGCACGTAACGTCTCGACCAACGCGTTGTGTTTCAACGCCACCGTTGGCCCCATCGATGCGCTGCTCGTCCCAAAGGATCCATCGCCGCCCCAGCGCCGCTTCGATAAGATCGACGACGCGCTGACGGTCGCCGTCGGGCGAGGGATGACGTTCGGTTGCGAGAACGGTCGGAAAGTACCCAGTATCAAGAACCTCTGCGGCATCAACGCCGAAGGCGTTGCAGTAGGCCCGATTGACGAACATCAACCGGCCGTCCTCTGCGCGCCTTTCGATCAGATCTTCCTGCGCGTCGAGCAGCGCGTGATAGCGCAGTTCATTTTCGGCGAGCCGCCAGCCCGTATCCTTGATTTTCTCCAGGCGATCGTCGCTGGCGTTCGCTTCGACGTCGCTGAAGCCGCGTTCGATCGGCGCATAAAATCGAAACGCAGCCAATGACGCCGCGGTGCAGAGCGCTAAGAGCGCATAAGCTCCGACGGCCGAATGGAAGAGCGTAACCAACCCAGCAAGCCCGGAGGCCAGGGCAAAGCTGCCGGCAATGCGTGAGGGCAATTGCGAAGGCGCATCCGGAGACCGCCGAGCCGAGTCAACGGCCGCGTCGAGCAACCAGACCGTCACGTCTCTCGCGCGCGCTTTTCTGGAACTCGCTTGCATCAGCTCATCTAACTCTACATCGTAGCGAGCGGACGCAAACACGCGGGAGATTACTGGATCCTAAAGGAGCGTGGTTAATCGGAACGGCGCCGACGAACGCCCTTAATGGGCGGAAGTCGGGTCCGAGGAAAAGTGGTGCAATGACAGAATATTCGCGGAGCCTGTCGCGGTGGTGCCGCTGCGTCAAAAACGCGCCAGATCAGAGTCCGTGAGCTTGCGGGCTGCGTCTTCAATCAGCAGCGGCACGCCGTTTCGAATCGGAAACGCAAGTCCGGCGGCGCGACTGATCAACTCTTGCGCGGCGGCGTCGTAGCGCAATTGCGTTTTTGTAAGGGGACAGACGAGAAGCTCGAGCAGCTTAGGATTGACCGCGCCACTTGACGGCTGCTGCGAGATCGGTGCGTCGTCCGTCATGAGTAACTTCCCCTATGCTCGCCGCGCCGCCACAGTTTCAGCTATTGCAACGTCGATCCGCTTGAACCATTCGATGCCAGATCGATTTCAGCCAAGGCGACCAGCACATCGGCGCGCGATCTGAGGTCTTTCGCTTCGAGCAGCGCCTGCTTTTCTTCGGGACCATAGGGACACATCACCGATAGTGCATTGATCAGAAACTCGTTTGACGCGCGCTGGATCGCCGCCCAATCGGTCTTCAGGCCGTTGGCGTCAAGATACGCCCTCAACACGCGAAGCAGATTTTGCCGATCGACGAGTTCCTCACCAAGCCCCTCGGTCAGGTCCGACGCGAAGCGATCGTAACTCACCGTCATCACCCGGTAAGGCTTGCCGGAATCCGCCTCGCTCACGCATGCGAAGCGGACGACGCCGGTCAACGTGATCAGCATACGGCCGTCATCGAGTTCCTGATACGACGTGATGCGCCCGGCGCAACCGACCGAACGCAGGCCGGCGGACTTCACAAGCGGGCTTTCCTGATCGTCGTCGTCGTCGCCGCCTTCCGGCTGCAGGATGCCCAACATCCGTGAACTCGACATAGCGTCGTCGATCATCGTCAGGTAGCGGGGTTCGAAAACGTTCAGCGGCAGCGTCGCGCGCGGCAAAAGGATTGCGCCGCGAAGTGGAAACACGGGCAGCCGCGGAGGCAGATCCGCGGGGCGTCTGTAACGTTCGGTCAGACTCACGTCGACGGCACTCCCGGCATGCGGTCTTTTCAGACGAGCGCAGCGATCAACTGAAAAGTAGGGAAGATAACCTGCGCCGGCCTTCCGCGACCAGCGGCTCTTTCGGACCCCAAGATTCAAACAACTGCAAAAGCTGCTTTCGTGCAGCCTCGTCATTCCACTTTCGATCGATCCTCATCAGGTCAAGCAGAAGCTCGAGAGCCTCGGCCCTCTCGTCCCGTGCCGCCAGCGCCACAGCCAATTCGAAGCGCGCCTCGTGATCCTTGGGATTTGCGACAGTACGCGCTCGAAGCGACCTGAGATCACCCGTCGCAGCGGCCTTTTCTGCTAGATCGATGCTCGCCGCGACGCTTTGCGCGCGCGGTTGGCTCCTTTTGTCCGGCGCGATGAGCGCCAAAGTCTGCTTCGCGCGGCCGAGATCGCCGCTCTTGAAATAGCATTGGGCCAATCCAGCAAGTGCGTCGGGGTGGCTGGGATCCTGCTGAAGGGCCGCCGCAAAAACTTCGGCCGCGGCTTGGAGATCGTTGGCGTCCAGCAACTCGTCCGCGGTCGCCAAGACCTGCGCAAGATCCGCTTCAGCCCCGCCATCCGCGACGAGACGATCCATGAAGGCTTTAATCACGCTTTCTGGCTGCGCGCCCGTGAAGCCGTCGATCGGCTGGCCATCGCGAAATGCATAAACTGTCGGAAGCGACTGGATGCGCAGCTGCGTCGCCAAGGCCTCGTTCTGATCAACGTCGATCTTGACCAGACGAACTTTACCGCCATGGCTCCGCACCAGTCTCTCGAGCAGCGGCGTTAGCTGCTTGCACGGGCCGCACCACGTCGCCCAGAAGTCAACGATCACCGGAACGTCGCGCGACGCCGCGATGACATCGGTCGCGAATGTCGCCGTGGTGGCGGTCTTGATCACATCGGACGGTGCGTCTGGCCCCGGCTTTCGTGTGCCGAAATCCATCAAATCTGATCTCCTCGCCGGCGCCCCCGGCAAAATAATCGCAATCCGTTCAGACGGCGGCGGTCAGCGTCATGATCATGGGCTCGCGCCCTGAAGTGCGAATGAACCGCAAAAGATCGTCGCGCGCAATGTTCGTTGTCGCGGTGTTCTCGAGCGGGTGGCAGTTGATTGTGTCGGCGCGCATCAACTCCTGGTCTAGGATGAGCTGCACCCGGCCCGAAGCGTCGTTGGCGATGGCGAAGGCGGTGACAGATCCCGGCGCCACGCCGAGGTGCGACATCAAAAGCTCAGGCTTGCCGAACGAAAAACGGCCGGCCCCAAGACGTTTCGCGAGTTGTTTGAGATCGACCTTCGTTTCGCTCTTGGCGACGACGAGCACAAGGGCGCCATCGTCGCCTTTCAGGAACAGATTTTTGGTATGTGCGCCGGGAAGTGCGTCGGCGAGACCGCTGCTTTCGGCGACGGTGTGCACGGCCGGATGGTCGACCGTGGTCGTTATAATCCCCATGCTCTCGAGGCGTGAAAACAGTTCGCCGCGCGTCATCCCCGTGGTCATTCGTTGATCCCCGATGCCCGTTGCCGGCCACGATTCCAAAGGCGCAAAACGGATCATTTCGCTATAGCTGCGGCCCCTCGAAACGCAAGTCCTGCGCCCCTTGCTTTACTGCAACAGTTGCGTCATAAGGCGGGTCTCGCGGCGCTAAACGGCGCTGACCCCAATAGGATGCGGGTGTAGCTCAGGGGTAGAGCACGACCTTGCCAAGGTCGGGGTCGAGGGTTCGAATCCCTTCGCCCGCTCCAATTTTTTCTTACAACTTGATCGTCTCTCAGTTGCCGCCCCGCGGGAGGTGCAGCAGCGCCGCCCCTGCGTCACGAT
This sequence comes from Hyphomicrobium sp., assembly GCA_046160845.1. Taxonomy (GTDB): domain Bacteria; phylum Pseudomonadota; class Alphaproteobacteria; order Rhizobiales; family Hyphomicrobiaceae; genus Hyphomicrobium_B. The sequence continues at coordinate 28,910 of JBJXHD010000037.1, read as the reverse complement.
AGATGGAAGCAGGCCGGTTTCGCCTCCTTGCGCGGGCAGCTCGGAAACCTTACCAAATAGGCCTACCGGACCAGCGCCGTCCAAGGTAGATGCCGTCAGGGACGTAAGCTTCAGCCGAACACGAGGATTGTTCGAGTCATGACAAACACCGCCGCCTTGCCAATCCCTCGTATGTTCGCGTTGTTTGCCGCGCTGCTTGGCGCGCTCCTCGTATCGGGATGCGGAATCAATAATATCCCGACTTACGAGCAGTCGGCGAAAGCGGCATGGTCGGAGGTTCTCAACCAATACAAGCGGCGCAGCGATCTGATCCCGAACCTGGTGGAGACCGTGAAGGGATTCGCGGATCAGGAAAAAACGGTGCTGACGGAGGTGATCGAAGCGCGCGCCAAGGCGACGCAAATTCAGCTCCCCGCCGACATCCTCACCAACCCCGAAGCCATGAAGCAGTTCCAGGATGCGCAAAACACGCTCGGCGGCGCACTCGGACGCTTGATGGCGGTGATCGAGCGTTATCCCGACATCAAATCCGGGCAGAATTTCTTAGCGCTGCAAAGCGAACTCGCTGGCACGGAGAATCGGATCGCCATTTCGCGGCGCGATTACATCGAGTCGGTTCGCGTCTATAACACCGAGCTCACCACCATTCCGGGTCGCTGGTGGAAGTCGTTCATGTATCCGTCGTCGAAGGAACTGGCGACCTTCGAAATCCCGGCAGCCGAGCAAGCAACGCCGAAGGTCGACTTCAACGCCAAATGATGGCCGCGACCGGACTCTGAGAGTCTTTTGATATGAGCGCCGCGCTCGGCCCTGCCTTTCGATGCGTCGATTGCAGCGTGATGAATCACGCCGTTGGCGCACGGCGACTTGCGCTCTTTGGCCTGGCGGTGCTCGTCGCCTGCTTTATTTTTGGTCTTGCCGTCGCGGCGCCGACGTATCCCGAACTGACGGGACGCATCGTCGACAATGCAAATCTGCTGAACAGCGCCGACCGCGCGGCCATCGAGGCTGAGTTATCGGCGCTCGAACAAACCTCGACGGATCAGCTCGCGATAGCGACGGTGCCTTCGCTCGAAGGCTATCCGATCGAGGACTATGCCATCGGGCTGGCGCGCAAATGGCAGCTCGGCCAGAAGGACAAGGATAACGGCGTGCTACTGTTGATCGCGCCGAACGAGCGCAAGGTGCGCATCGAGGTCGGCCGCCGCCTTGAGCCGATGATGACCGACACGATGTCGAAACTCATCATCGAAAACGCCATACTTCCGCAATTCCGACGCGGTGATTTCTCTGGCGGCGTTCGTGACGGCGTCCGCGACATCAAGGCAGTGCTGCTTGGCGATGCAGAAGAGGTCAAACAGCGCGCCAAGGTCGGCCGAACGCCCGGCGACGATCCGACCGCGCTGATCCACTTGTTGATCTTTATCGCGATCGTGTTGCTCATCGTCTACATCAGCAGACAGCAGGCGCGCGAAATGCAGCAGACTGCCGGACCTGATGGACGCCGGCGACGGCGGCGCGACAATGGCGGCATCGTCATCATACCCGGCGGATCGAGCGACTGGAGCGGCGGAGGCGGAGGCGGCGGATGGTCAGGGGGTGGGGGCGGGTTTGGCGGCGGCGGGGCCTCGGGCGACTGGTGAAGCAGCGCGTCGACGCGCAGCGGAGATTGTTTCGACGCATGAATCTGTTTTCTGAGGACGGCCGGCAGCGCGTTTCGGAAGCCATAATCGCCGCCGAGCGAAAGACGTCGGGAGAAATCATCGCCGTCGTCGCGGAATCGAGCGACACCTATGTTTACGCGCCGTTTCTTTGGTCCGCGCTGGCGGCGCTTCTAGTCCCGTGGCCGCTGATCCATTTCACCTGGATCGCGGTGCAATGGATTTATTTGCTGCAACTGGTGGTTTTCTTCACTCTGGTCGCGCTGCTGTGGCCGAGACACGTCCGCACGGCGCTATCGCCGAAGAGCCTGCGCGATCGCCACGTGCAGCGCCGCGCTACCGAGCAGTTTCTGGCGCAGAATCTACACACGACCGCGGGTCGCACCGGCGTACTCATCTTCGTCTCGGTCGCAGAACGCCGCGCCGTCATACTGGCTGACACCGGTATCGACTCCAAAGTCCCGGACGGCGCGTGGCAGCAAATCGTCGACCGAATGACGACCGCAATCGGAGGCGACCGCGCCGCCGACGGGTTCGTGGCGGCGATCGGCGAAATCGGCGTGCTTCTCGCGGCGCACTTTCCGCCCGGCGTCTATGATCCAAACGAATTGCCCGACCACCTGATCGTCTTGGACGACTGACGGGCCAAAGTGCTACAGGCTAACGTTGAACCGGCAGGCCATCGGGGGATCAGCGATGACGGGGACCACCGCAACTGACGCCGTCGCGCGCGCGCCGTTGCGCGCCCGGGTCTCCTGGATGCTGTTCGATTGGGCCGCGCAGCCCTATTACACGCTTGTGCAGACGTTCCTTTTTGCACCGTACTTCGCCAACGCCGTCGTCGAGAATGCCGCCTGCGGGACGATGATCGCAGAAGGCAGCGAAAAGGCCGCCTGCGGCCAGGCGTTGTGGGGCTATGGCGCCGCAGTCGCCGGATTGCTGATCGCGATTCTCAGCCCTTTGCTTGGCGCTCTTGCCGACGGCCGAGGCGCGCGCAAACCATGGATCGCGGGCCTTTCTCTGATTTTCCTCGCCGGACTGACAACGCTTTGGACCGCGACCCCTGGCGCGTCGACGACCACAATCGCCCTCGTCCTCACCGGCTTCATAGTTGCGACGCTTGCCGCCGAATTGATGGGCGTGTTTTCGAACTCAATCATGACCGGGCTCGTGCCCAAAGACGAGCTGGGAAGGCTCTCTGGCACCGGATGGGCGGTCGGATATTTCGGCGGACTGGCAAGCCTGGCGCTCGTCGCCGGGCTTCTCGTGCCAATGCCCGGCGAGTCGACGACGCTGCTGGGACTCGATCCCCTACTGAAACTCGACGCCGCAACGCGCGAGAGCGACCGCATCACCGGACCGTTCGCGGCGGTGTGGTTCGCCATTTTCATCATTCCATTCTTCCTCTTCGTGCCGGACCGGCGCGCAACGCACGTCGCTGCAGAGAGTCATCGGTCTGCCGGCGCAGAGCTCTGGAACACGATAAAAACGCTGCCGTCGAACCCGAGCCTGTTGATTTTTTTGATCGCGCGCATGCTCTACACCGATGGCCTCACCGCGATCTTCACCTTCGGCGGCATCTACGGCGCTTCGGTCTTCGGCTGGGGACCGCTTGAACTTGGCATCTTCGGCATCGTTCTGACGCTGGTCGGCGCGTTCGGCGCCCTTATCGGCGGCAGGCTCGACGACAAGTTTGGACCAAAGGCCGTGATCATCACCGCGTTGATGATTTTGCTGGCAGGCGCCATCGGCATCCTCTCCGTCGACAAAACCCACGTGCTCTACACGACGGAGGTCGCCGCCAAAGCGACCGGCGCAACACCATTCTCGTCAATCGGCGAGCAGGTGTTCCTCGCCTTCGCCGTCATCGTCGGGCTTGTCGCGGCGCCGGTCCAAGCCGCAAGCAGGTCGCTGCTGGCGCGCCTCGCTCCCGCTGACAAGATCACTCAGTATTTTGGACTGTTCGCGTTCTCGGGAAAAGTGACGGCCTTCCTGGCGCCCTTCGTGGTGGCGCTCGTCACGCAGCAAACAGGCAGTCAGCGCATCGGCATGGCGGCCGTGCTGGCGTTCCTCGTCATCGGCGCCGTGATGATGTTGTTTGTCCGGAACGCGCCGAGCGAAACGTAATCAATGGCGGAAGTGACGGACGCCGGTGAAGACCATCGCCAGGCCTTTTTCATCGGCGGCCGCGATGACCTCGTCGTCGCGCATCGAGCCCCCCGGCTGAATGACGGCCGTGACGCCCGCCTCCGCCGCCGTCAGCAATCCATCGGCAAACGGGAAAAATGCGTCCGACGCCACGACGGACCCCACAGTGAGCGACTGCGACGCGCCCAATGCTTTGGCGGTTGAGTCCGCCTTCCATGCAGCGATTCGTGCGGCGTCGACTCGGCTCATTTGTCCGGCGCCGATTCCCACCGTCGCGCCGTCCTTGGCATAGACAATGGCGTTCGATTTGACGTGCTTCGCTACTTTGAATGCGAAGAGCAGGTCGGGCAGTTCGCGATCGGTCGGCTTACGTTTACTGACGACCCTTATATCAGACGCTTGGACGGCCCACGTATCGCGCGATTGAACCAGCAGTCCGCCAGCGATGGAGCGCACGTTTAACCCCGGGGCCGCGGAGTCGGCGAGGCCGCCGGTCAGCAGAAGCCGCAAATTTTTCTTAGCGGCGAAGATCGCTTTCGCGTCCAAGGTCGCATCCGGCGCAATGACGACCTCGGTGAACATCTGTGTGATCTCCGAGGCAGCCGCGGCGTCGATCGGCTGATTGAGCGCCACGATTCCGCCGAACGCGCTAATCGAATCACAGGACAGTGCTTTGAGATAGGCGTCCTTCAGCGTCGCGCCGATCGCTACGCCGCAAGGATTTGCGTGCTTGATAATGGCGACGACCGGGATATTTGCGTCGAACTCGCTCAAAAGCTCGAAAGCCGCATCGGTATCGTTGATGTTGTTGTACGACAGCTCTTTCCCTTGAAGCTGCTTGGCCGTCGCGACGCCGAACCGCGAACAGTCGGCGACATACATTGCCGCCGATTGATGAGGGTTTTCGCCGTAGCGCAACGCTTGACCGAGCCGGCCGCCGACGGCGCGCCAAACTGGAGTCGGCGTTTTCCACCGATCTGCCAACCAGTTGCTGATCGCCGCGTCGTAGGCGGCGGTCCGCGCATATGCCTTGGCTGCAAGATCGCGTCTCAATGTCAGCGTCGTTGCGCCGTCGTTGCCTGTCATGTCGGCGAGAACGCGGGCATAGTCCTCGGCCTCCACGACGACCGTCACGCTGTCGTGGTTCTTGGCCGCCCCGCGGATCATCGCCGGGCCGCCGACGTCGATGTTTTCAATACACTCCGTTTCAGATGCCCCGGCTGCAACAGCCGCCTCAAACGGATAGAGATTCACGACCAGAAGATCGATCGGCAGGATCGCATGCGTGCTAGCGGCCTTGTCGTGGGCAGCATCGCCGCGAACAGCCAGCAAGCCGCCGTGAACGCGCGGATGAAGCGTCTTCACCCGGCCGTCCATCATTTCGGGAAAACCGGTCAGCTCCGCAACGTCTGTCACGCTCAGACCCGCGGCCTTGAGCGCGACCGCCGTGCCGCCGGTCGAAACCAAAGCGATGCCGAATGTCTTCAAAGCCCGGGCGAATTCGACGAGCCCGGTCTTGTCCGACACGGACAGCAGGGCGCGACGAATTTTTTGATCTGGCATGGCGGAGACCTATCGCTTCGCAGCGGCCGTATCACGCCTAGCGGGAGAAAACCAATGCAGCGTTTCAGTGTTGCGTCGAGCGCGCCGTTACGCCGCGCACAAACCCTGCTCTACAGCGCAGGCTCGCAGACAAGTTTCCAGCGTACCTCGATATCGCCCGTAGTTGCTCCGCGCAGCACGATTTGCGCCGACGGTCGCGGTCCGGTGCTGTCCACGAAATAGAGGCCATCCTCGATCGATACGCTCACGCCTTCCGCCTTAAACGACCAGACCTGACCGTCTTGAACTTTGATACGGCACGTGTCCGGTTTCGGCCCGCGCTCGCATTTGCAGTCGGGATGGATATGAAAATGGATCGAAAACGGCAGCGCCGACTTGAGCCGCTGGCGCCCTTCCGTCGTCTCGAGCCGATCAAGACCCTCGAACGTCTTGCCGTCGGCGGACAGTGACAGCCGTCTATTGTGCATCAGGCCAAAGCGCTTAGCATATCCGTCATGGCTAGCAGCGAGCACCGCTATGCCGCCTTCGTCACTCAGCCGCGCTGCGACGAAGTCCGGGCCCCGAATGGGAAGCCCACCGACGATGGCTTCAAGTTGCGGATGGCGAACGAGCCGCGCCGAAGAACTTTCAGCCAGACACAGCGTGTTATGGCTGGCCGTGGCTCGCGCCGCAGAATCCCAGTCTCGATGCGCCGAACCCGGAAAGCCGCCGTTGGCCAGTATCAACCGCGCCCGCGACGTCAGCTCGAACGACAACGCGCCGGCCTGCGCCTCCGTCGACATTTCAAGCGGAGGCGGCGATCCAACGTCCACGATCGCGATAACGTCGCCGCGCTCGAGACGCGCATATCCAGAATTCGGGGCTGCTGAGACGGCTTCGAGATCGCCGCCGGAATAGCCGAGGACAGTCGCAAGTGCAGCCGGCGAACCCGTGCTGACGCCATTGAATCGCGCCAGCATGCCGTCTCCGAGCCGCATGAAACGCAAGAACGCAAGCGCCTTCTTGACGAAACTCGGGATCTCTTCAGGCGCCTCGCGGCCACGTGCCTGAAAGCACTGACCGAGCGGCAGCAGATCGAGCACGATTTCCGCCAGCACGCTCGGATTGCGGCTGATGTGTCCGCCATCATCGAGGATCTGCAGATTGAGCTCGTCGACGAGCGCCGCCTGCGCGTCCTGCAGCTGTCGATCGTGACCGGAAATGGCGAGGTCGGCGAGCACAAGGGCAATGAGACAGACAAGACGCGGCACGCCATGTGGCGCATTGCGCCACGTCGTCTTCAACGCAACCACTTGTTGAGTGATGCTGCCAAGGATTGTCGTGTAGGAGCGCGCATCGGCGCCTTCGAGCAGCAGGTTGGCCTGAGCGATCCACGACATCAGCCGGCGGGCGATGATTGCTGGTTCGTAGGCGACGCCGCGCCCATTTCGGTGCAGGGCGACCCAGTCAAGCACAAATTGCCGAGCGGCGATTGCCGACTGCTCGTTCTCGGCTGCCGCTAAATGGCGAAGCCAGGAAAACCCGTGCAGTTCCCGCTCCCAGGCGCGACTTGGAGGATCGACCCGAAACGGAGAGGTGCCCTTGAGATCGGCGATTTCAGTGGCGAGCCCGAAATGCCCGTTCTCGACTTCAAACCAGAAACTTGGATCGGCGGCGCGGAGGTCCTGCGGCACGATCAGAATTTGTTCACCGCCCCCGCTGAACCGCCAACGCAGCAGCGGCGACGACAACGTCACAGTTAGCGCGCGGCGCCGCGTTCGTTCGACCGCGAGGGAGCGAATTTTCAGCCGTTCTGCAAGACTTAGATCCGTCATGCCGGTCCTGATTCGGGTTTCCAGCCGTGTCGACAGACTCACGCCTGCCGCATCCCTTCCCCGTTAGCCGCTGGGACGCGCAGAAACAAGTCGCGCCAAAGAGAGGCCTGTTGAGACAGTCGGCGGCTCAACCGGCGCGAATAAGGCGCACGGCATAAAAGCCATCGAACCCACCCGTCAAATCCAAGTGGATTGGCAGCGTCCTGAGGTCGCCATCCGCCGTCAGCCAAGTCTCGGCTTCATCGGCTTTTGAACGGTCGGAGATGAGGTCGGTCGCGGCTATGGGGCGGCGCGCAAATCCCGGATTGGCGGCCAGGAATCGGTCGATCTGCTGCGACCCTTCCTCCGGCTCCAGCGAACAGGTGCAATAGACCAGAACGCCGCCGGGCTTCAACAGCGCCGTTGCGCGCTCAAGAATGGTCGCTTGAAGAGCCGAAAGCGCGGCGACGTCTTCGGGTCGCTTCAAATACAGGATGTCCGGGTGCCGGCGGATGGTGCCCGTGGCCGTGCATGGCGCATCAATCAGAACAGCGTCGAACTGACGGCCTGGATTGTAGGTTGCGGCGTCCGCGACCGCAGTCTCGGCGGAGAGACCGAGGCGCGCCAGATTGGCGGCGAGGCGTTTCAAGCGACCGTGCGATTTGTCGACGGCGGTGACGCGTGCGCCAAGCATCGCCAATTGCGCGGTTTTGCCGCCCGGCGCGGCGCAGAGATCGAGAACGTCGAGACCCCTGATCTCGCCGAACAATTTAACTGGCAACGCTGCCGCCGCATCCTGGACCCACCAATCGCCGGCGCCGTAGTCGGATAACTCTTCGATACGTCCAGCGTGCTGGATGCGCACGCTACCCGTCGGCAACGCTTCGCCGCCAAGCTTCTCGGCCCATGTTGCGGCATCGCTTTTGACGGTCAAGTCCAAAGGCGCTTCCTGCAACGAAGCCGCCGCAATCGCGCGCGCTTGCTCGGCTCCGTAAGTCGTGGTCCATCGCGCCATCATCCACGCCGGGACATTCAACCTCGGCCCATCAAGTGCTGCGAACATAGATCGGCCTTCCGTCGCAACCTTGCGCAGCACGGCGTTGGCGAGTTTGTCGAAGCGCTTCGCGGCTTTGTCGACCCGGCACTGATCGACCGCGAGCGAGATTGCCGCGTGCGCAGGTGTGTTTAGCACCAGCAGCTGTGCCGCCGCACACAGCAGAATGGGCTCGAGCCGTCCCTGATTGACCGGCAGCGGCTTTTGCAGAAACCGGTCGATGACGGCATTCAGAGCGCCGCGCCGGCGCAAAACCGTCGAGGCGATGGCGCGCGCGAAAGCTCGGTCGCGCGGCGCGAGTCGGCGCGCTTCGGCCGATTTTGCGAAGGCGTCGTCGAACGCCCGGCTTTCGACAAAAACTGAAAACAATGCGGAAGCCGCAACATCGCGCGCGGCAAGTCCATCCGCCAGTGTATCGACGCCGAGCCGGATCGCGGTCGATCTCGGCGCAGGCCGCTCCGGACGAAAGTGCGGTTTATCAATTGTCACGCATCAGCCCCAGGGGCCGCGCGATTTACCCTGGTTTTCGCCGCCGATCCAGATGCCGCCCGGCGCTGTGCCATGTTCAGCCCCACTATCGCCATCTCGCTCGAGGCTCCCCGACGAAGAGGTCACGCCCATCTCTCGGGCCAGCGCTTCTAGTTCGGCGACGCGGTTGTCGACGTTCGGGTGGGTCGAGAAGAAATTGTCCACCCCATGGCCGTTCAATGGATTAATGATAAAAACGTGCGCCGCGGCCGGGATCGCCTCGGCCTGGGGATTCTCCACCCGCCGTGCCAGCACGTTGATCTTTTTGAGCGCCGACGCAAGCCACAGCGGATTGCCGACGATCATCGCGCCCATGCGGTCTGCTTGATACTCGCGCGAACGGCTGATCGCCATTTGCACCATCATCGCAGCCAGCGGCGCGACAATGACGGCGGCGAGCGTGCCGATCACGCCGGCCCCGCCCCGATCGCCGCCGCGGCCAAACAGCATGCCCAACTGGAGGTATTGCGCAAACATCGACACGGCGCCGCCGATCGTGGCCGCAACAGCCATCGTCAGAGTGTCGCGATTTTTTATGTGCGCCAACTCATGCGCGATGACGCCGGCCACCTCTTCGCGCGTCAGATTTTCGAGCAGTCCTGTCGAAGCGCAAACCGCCGCATTCGACGGGCTACGGCCAGTAGCAAACGCGTTCGGCTGCGGCGAATTCATGATATAGACGCGCGGCATCGGCAATTCCGCGCGTTTGGAGAGTTCGCGGACGATATTGACCAGATCGGGTGCAGTTCTCTCGTCGACCTCCTGCGCCTTGAACATGCGCAGCACCATTGTGTCTGATTTCCACAAGCTCACGACATTCATAACGAGCGCCACAATGAACGCGATGACCAAGCCTCCCTGGCCGCCGACGGCTGCGCCCATCGCCACAAATATCGCAGTCAACGCCGCTAGCAGCAAAGCCGTCCTGGCGTAATTCATCGGCATGTCCCAGCTCCTTCAGCGCGGCAAGCGGTCATCCGGCCGACCGGCTTCGAAGTATATATGGTTAGGAAGCAGTCGCGTTAAGTCCCCGCCGGCGGTCCAAACCATCGCGGCGACGCCTCGACCCACATGAACCCGGGCCAAGACCTTAATGTCCCAGAGCGAAGCAAATTCCGAAAACCAAGGCGCCCAACCCCCCGAACGAGAGGCGTCACTCGCCCCTGAGGCCCAACGGGCACTAGCCGAGGCCGAGGCGCGGCGGCAGATCCGCCAAGCCACCGAGACCAAGGCAGCAACGGAGATCGCTGGGCGCAACGGGCCAGATCCCGTCAGATTCGGCGATTGGGAAACGGGCGGGATCGCCTCGGACTTCTGATCCAGATGCCCCTCACCACCGGCCTTCCATGCGCGCGACAGCTGGTAATCAAAAATTCACCACGTCCATCGGCCGACCTGGATCACCGGCAGTGGCGCGCCCGGCAGGGCGCCACGATTGCAACTCCTGTGAATGTCGAACAATCGATGTTTCACGGAGAGACAGATGCGTACGCATTGGCCGCTTGCCCTTAAGTCCTTCGAACGGGATGAACAGGGCGCCGCCGCAGTGTTATTCGCGCTGATGTCGTTCGCCCTGTTTTTCCTCAGCGGCATGGCCATAGATCAGGGCCGAATCTATGATGTCCGCTCCCGCATGGCGGACGCGGTCGACTCCGCGTCCCTGGCGGCCGGCCGCGCCATGCTCGACGGCAAATTGACAGACGAGGAAATCGTCGACCTGGCGAAGACCTATTTCACCGAGAATTCCAAGACTTCGTCAAACATGACCAAAGTCGCAATTCCTCAGGTCACGATCGACCGAGCAAGCGGTACGGTCGATATCTCCGTTCAAGCAGATGTCTCAATGACGCTGACGCGCCTGGGCGGATACGAGTCCGTCAACGTGCCGGTGGCGTCGAGCGCCGTCTATCAGCAGAGCGATATTGAAGTAGGCATGGCGCTCGACATCACGGGCTCGATGGAAGAACGCATCAGCGGCGTGCGCAAGATCGACGCGCTTAAATCTGCATTCAAGGAATTCACGACTGAATTGTTCCCCGCGAACGCCGCTTCGTCGCAAAAAGTCCGCGTCGCGCTCGCACCCTATTCCGGTAGCGTCAAGCTCGGCGCCTATGCGGCGACCGCGTCGGGCGGTAAAAGCGTCGACGGTTGCATCACAGAAAGCAAGAGTGGCAGCGCCAGCGACGCCAAAGGTTTGTTCTACGTCAAGGACGACGGAATCAAGGACGTCGATCCGACCGGAGGTCTCACTAGCGTTTACGACTGCGCGAAATCGAAGCCGGCGATCACGCCGCTCTCCGACAAAAAAGACAACCTTGACGACATTGTCGACGACTATACGGCGGGCGGATTTACCGGCGGTCACTTCGGCGTGCAGTGGGCGTGGAACATGATCTCCGAAAACTGGGGCGGTACGTTCAGCGGCGACAGTAAGCCCGCGCCTTACTCAGACGTCGACAGCAAAAAGGTGATGAAGGCTGTAGTGCTCATGACCGACGGCGAATTCAACACCGCTTTCCACGGTAAAACCTCGGCGAAGCAATCCCTCGCGATTTGCGAAGCCATACGGCAAAAAGACGTGGTCGTCTTCACCGTCGGCTTCGGCTTGGGTAAGGACCCCACGGCGCTGGATACGCTGAAGTCCTGCGCGACGCCCGGCGGCGGTTACTTCGCCAACGCAGAAAACGAGGCTGAGCTTACGGCGATCTTTCGCCAGTTCGCCAGCACGCTATCGCAACTTCGCATCTCGAAATAGTCACCTTCAGGCTCTAGAAAATTTCAAAACGAGGCGATTCCTGCGGAATCGCTTCGTTGTCGTTTGCGCTATCGTGAATTGGAAATCGGGGTTCTGATTGCCGTCGCGCCGTCCTCGCTCGCCACATTCGAAACGCCGGTGCAGTTTCGGTCGAGCGCTGTTGATGCTGATGGTTACGGCGGGCCTCGTCGGCTATGCGGCGCTGACCCATGGAGCGGTTCCGAGCCGGTTCAACCCGCTTGCGCCGCCCGATCTGACCGAACCCGATGCTTGGTTCCTCGACGCGCGACTTTCGCGGTTGCGCCACGACCGCGCTGCTTGCGCGCTCGCCTTGCGCCCGACGATCATTGCCGCCAACCTGATCAACGACTCGCCATATAAAGACGGCTGCGGGTGGGTGAACGCTGCGCGCGTTTCAACAATTGACGGCGTGCGCTTGCCGATCGACGTCATCAGCTGCGAAATGGCGGCAGCACTGGCGATGTGGACGCGACACGTGGTTCAGCCGTCCGCCATAAGGCACTTCAACAGCCCCGTGGCTTCAATCCAGAACTTTGGAGGGTACGCCTGTCGAAACATCATCGGCAGCAAACTGTGGGGCGAATTTCGCAGTCAGCACGCGACCGCCAACGCCCTCGACATCTCGGCGCTGATCCTCGCCGATGGCCGGCGCGTCGCCGTGAAATCGAATTGGGCGGGCAACGACGCCAACGCCCGCTTCATGCATGAGATCCATGACGGCGCCTGTCGGTACTTCCGCGCCGTGTTGGGGCCCGACTACAACGCCGCGCATCACGATCACTTCCATTTGGACAGGGGTTACATATCGAGCTGCAAATAACCGGCCCGACGGCGGATTTCGGGTTGGCGTCTCAATCCGAGACAGTCAGTAGGTAATCGGCCGCCTAGACGCGCGATGCCAGCGACCGGCTGCGCATGGAGACAAAGGATTTCACAAGAATTCTTGCTAGCTTCGATTGCTCCGTAGACGTCTCTCTCTGAGTATGGCCATGATGACCTGCGCCCGACCGCGTGACTTTAAGCCTCAGAAATCGGCCTTTCTTCGAGATACGGCAGGCGCAACCACCCTGATATTCGCCGTCTCTACCATCTTATTGATGGCGACCATTGGCCTAGCGATCGACGTCGGACGCTACTACAACATCGCGTCAAAAATGCAGGACGCCATCGATGCGGCTGCGCTCACCGGCGCAAAGCTGTTGGGCGATGATTCCCAATCTAACGACGACATCACCAAAATTGTACGCAGCAACTACAACGCCGCAATGATGCGCGCCGGCGTCGACTTCGTTGAGACAGCGCCCTTGAACGTCACAATCGATCGGGATCATTCGAGCGTCAGCGCCGTCTCTAGCGTTCAGGTGCGTTCGTACTTCGGGCCCCTGATCAACGAACCGAAAATGACCAAAATCGTGCGCGACACAAACGCCGTCTACGAAATGAATCAGATCGAGCTCTCGATGGTGCTCGACATTACCGGATCAATGAACGTCAACAACAAACTCGCTGATCTCAAAGTCGCCGCCACCGACATCATAGATATCCTCCACGCAAACGCCATCCATGAGAAGAGCGTGCGCATTGCAATTGCTCCGTACTCGGCGTCGGTCAACGCGGGAGCATTGGCGTCAGTTGTTTCTTCGACACCGACGACAGAAACCTGCAGCGGCTTCTGGTTCTTTGGTTCGGCGTGCAAGACTTCAACCGGCGTCGATATGGACACGTGCGTCATCGAACGCCAAGGCGGCAACGCTTTTTCAGACGCCGCGCCGGTCGGCATCGACAAGCTGCCGAGCCCACCATCTCTGCCGTACGGGAATTACTCTTGCCCGCAAGCGACCGTCGTTCCTCTGCTAGGCAAAAGCCAGTCTACGATGCTCAAATCGATCGTTAGCAGCTATGCGGCGTCAGGATCAACAGCCGGCCACATCGGCGTGGCTTGGGGCTGGTATCTGTTGTCGCCAGAATGGGACGACGTCTTCGCGACCGAAAGCAAGCCAGAACCATATGGCAAGGACAAAGTCAGCAAGTCGATCATCATGATGACCGATGGTCTTTTCAATACGTCCTATCAGACCGGCGGCTCCACTGACGCAAACATGCAGATCGAGGAATCATACGCTCAATTCAGATCCCTTTGCGACGGCATCAAAGCGAAAGGCGTGACCATTTACACAGTCGGTTTCGACCTGGCGGACGCTAGAGCAACAGCCCAACTCGAATCGTGCGCCTCAACGGCGAGCAATTTCTATGACGCAAAGACTGGCGCGGAACTCAAGCAGGCCTTCAAGTCCATCGCTGACAAGCTCAATCAACTGCGCGTCGCGAGCTGACGACCATGCCCGCTCCGACAAAATAAAACGGACTTAGCTACGGCCATACCCATTAGTGCTAATTACTGGGCGAATTCATTCAGCCCGCGCGGCGATTCTGCCGGTTGCCAATCAGGTCGTCGACGACTGCGGGATCGGCCAGAGTCGAGGTATCGCCGAGATTGCTGAAGTCGTCCTCTGCTATCTTGCGCAGGATTCGCCGCATGATCTTGCCCGAACGCGTCTTGGGCAACCCGGGCGAAAACTGAATGAGATCTGGCGACGCAATAGGTCCGATTTCCTTGCGCACATGCGCGACAAGCTCTTTGCGCAGCCCGTCGTCACCGGCTTCGCCAACATTCAGCGTTACGTAACAGTAGATGCCTTGCCCCTTGAGATCATGGGGATAGCCGACGACGGCGGCTTCCGAAACCTTGGGATGCGAAACCAGCGCGCTCTCGACTTCGGCGGTGCCCATGCGGTGACCGGACACGTTGATGACGTCGTCGACGCGACCCGTAATCCAGTAGTATCCATCGGCATCGCGGCGACAGCCGTCGCCCGTAAAGTACATGCCGGGATAGGCTGAGAAGTACGTCTGCTCGAAGCGTTCGTGATCGCCGTAGATGGTGCGCGACTGCCCGGGCCAGCTATCGAGAATAACGAGATTCCCCTGCGCCGCTCCCTCGAGGAACTGGCCCTTGTCGTCGACAAGCGCAGGACGCACGCCGAAGAACGGCGTCGTCGCAGACCCAGGTTTCAAGTCGGTGGCGCCAGGCAGCGGTGAAATTAGGATGCCGCCGGTTTCCGTCTGCCACCACGTGTCGACGATGGGGCAGCGGCCGTCACCGACGACGTGATAGTACCATTCCCAAGCTTCGGGATTAATCGGCTCGCCAACAGAACCGAGCACGCGCAACGACGTGCGGCTGGTGCGCTTGACGAGTTCGTCGCCGGCGCCCATCAACGAGCGGATCGCCGTCGGCGCCGTGTAGAAAATGTTGACTTTGTGCTTGTCGACGACGTCCCAAAAACGCGACGTCGACGGATAAGTCGGAATGCCTTCGAACATCAACGTCGTCGCGCCGTTCGCAAGCGGCCCATACACAATATAACTATGACCCGTAACCCAGCCGACGTCGGCGGTGCACCAATAGATGTCTCCGTCATGATAATCGAAAACGTACTGATGGGTCATCGACGCATAAACAAGGTAGCCGCCGGTGGTGTGCACGACGCCTTTTGGCCGGCCGGTCGAACCTGACGTATAGAGAATGAACAGCGGGTCTTCCGCATTCATGGCTTCCGACGCACATTCGGCCGGCACAGTTTTCACTTCTTCATGGAGCCAAAAGTCACGCCCGGGCGTCCAGGGCACCGGATTGCCGGTGCGGCGCACGACCAGCACTTTTTCATCGCCTTTGCATTTGGCCAGCGCGGCATCGGCATTCTTCTTCAACGCAACCGGCTTGCCGCCGCGCAGCGCCTCATCGGCCGTGATAATCAATTTAGAATCAGCGTCCTCGATCCGATTCTGCAGGCTGTCCGGCGAAAAACCTCCGAATACGATCGAGTGGATCGCTCCGATGCGCGCGCACGCCAGCATCGCGTACGCCGCTTCAGGAATCATCGGCAGATAGAGCGTGATGCGATCGCCCTTCTTGGCCCCGTGCTTCTTCAGCACATTGGCGAACGTCTGCACACGCTCATGAAGCTGACGGTAGGTGATGCGCTCGCTTTCGGCGGGATTGTCGCCTTCCCAGATGATGGCGATCTGATCGCCGCGCGTCGCAAGGTGCCGATCGACGCAATTCGACGAGACGTTGAGCTGGCCGTCCTCGAACCAGCGGATGTCGACCTTGCCGGGACCGAAGGTGGTGTTCTTGGCGCGCGTGTACGGCTTGATCCACGCGAGGCGTTGGCCGGCCTCGGCCCAGTACCCTTCAGGATCGGCGACGGAGCGCTCGTAGTTGTGCTTGTAGGATTTCGCGTCGATGAAAGCACGTTCGGCCCAGCCCGCAGGCACGGGATAGATCTTGTCCGACATTTTGACGTTCCTCCGGTCGACCGTCTCGTTTGTGCGCGGCCTTTTGGGGGCACATTATGCGAGGCGGCCCGTCCGCCACAACATGGGCGATGGTCGAAAGTTGCAATCTGGTCGCTTTGGCCGCCCCGACGTCGGCCAAATGGCCGAAAGGCGCATCAATTCTTAGAATTTTGGATGGCCCTCAAGCCCGCCAGACGGCCGTCCTCTTTATTTCGGCGTCTTCGAGGTCGCGCGTGACCGGCACTGTGTACTCGTGCAGCTTTTCGAACCTGTCACGTGGGAAATAGCTGCGTTGCGGATCGCCGATCAGAACCAGTGCGCCGAGCTTTTTCGCCTGATCGATATAGTCGAGCACCCGATCCGCGAGCGGACGCTCGTAGAAGAGATCGCCGATGACAATAACGTCCGCATCGCCAGGAGCTTTGAGCAGTTGATCGTCATCAACTACCGCAATTGCCACGCTGTTGGCGGCGGCGTTCAGCCGGCAAGCAGCGAGCGCGATGCGATCGATGTCCGCGGCGAGGACGTGATCAGCGACCGTTTTTGCCGCCGCGATCGCCGTCAAGCCGGAACCGGCGCCGAGATCGAGCACGCGTTTGCCTCGGCACGTCGCGGGGTTGTCCAAGAGATATCGCGCAAGCGCCTGTCCGCCGGCCCACGCGAAAGCCCAATAGGGCGGTGGGACGTTCATCTCGCCGAGATCGTCTTCCGTTTTCTGCCAGATCGGCATCGATTCTACGGCAAGATGCAGCACGATTTCAGGCGTCAGCGGCGGCGACAGCAACCGGGTATTGGAGCAAATGAACGCCGCAACTGAATCAGGATTGTCGCGGTCGAGTCGCGCCGACGTCATTTCTGCGCCAATGTCTTGGCGTCGAGACCGCCCAGCCGGCAGACTTCCCTCCACTCGCTTTCAGTAACGGGTTGCACCGAGAGACGCGAGTTGACGACCAGCATCATGCCGGAAAGTTTTTCGTTCGCCTTGGCCGCGACGATCGTCACGGACCGCGGCATCGCGACGACCGCCTTGACGTCGACGCATTCCCATTTACCGGTTTCATCGCCGCGCTCGGGGTGCGCCTCGGCGATGACTTCGCAGACGCCGACAATCTCCTTGCCCTCATTCGAGTGGTAGAAGAAGCCGAGGTCGCCGATCTTCATGTCGCGCATGTTGTTGCGCGCCTGATAGTTGCGGACTCCGTCCCAGGATTCCCCCGCGGCGCCCTTGGCGACCAGGTTCGACCACGAAAAGGCGTCAGGTTCTGATTTGAATAACCAGTAGGAGCGCATTCCGCATCGACCTCACAGTGGCGACGAGGCTTGCGTAACGCGAACGGTCGGGTTGAGCAAGCCGCTGTGAGAACGTCTACATCGCGACGACGGCGATCTGCTGGAACGCGTACCCGAGCGGCCTGAACGCTGCGCCCGAGCGCGCCTTGAACTCTTCGAAGGCTTTGTGCTCATGGGCCTTCCAGTTCGGATAATTGAAGTATTCATCAAACATGATCACCGTGCCCGGCACGATGCGATCGCCAAGCGCCTCAAATATCGTCACGGTCGACGAGTAGAGATCACAGTCGACGTGCAGGAAGGCGAGCGATCCCTGGTTCTCGGCCGCGAATTTTGGCGCGCTGACGTTGAACCATCCCGGATGTAAGACGACGTTAGAGGGAGTCTTCGGCAAGCGGCCCTTGCGGTTGAAATACCCGGCCGCCATGGCGTTGCCTGCCCAATCTTCGGGAAGACCTTCGAAGCTGTCGAAACCGTGGATTGTGCACTCTGGCTTCTGCTTGGCGATGAACGAAATCGTGCCCGCCTCGTTGACTCCGAACTCGGCGAAAAGTCCATCGACAGAGACCCGCGACAAGGCGTGGCGCATCAGTTCGCGCGGGGTGTCAAACGCCAGCGCGTCCGGCATCGCCTCCATGATGTAGTCGAGAGTCTCGCGCCGGGCGCGCTCTTTGAGTCCGGTGTAGGGATGATCCTGTGCGTACGAAATCGGCAGGCGCACGGCCATCGCCGCCTTTTGGACGATGCTCTTCAAACCGTAGTTGGCGACGAACATTGGCAAGACCTCAGGCAGTGCGGACGGCCGGCGGCGACGGCAAGCGGAACACAAAAAATCGAAGCGTCGTGAAGACGACGACGAACGAACATCCAGCGGAGACGAGTTTTGCAAGCAGTGGATGGACGCCGAGGCCATCGGCCAAAACGCCGACAATCGTCGCCGTCACAACCAGTCCCAAAAAGCCCGCTGCGAAGAACTTGACGATGGTCGGGGCTTCGACCAGCATGCCGCGTTGATCGAAGCGGGTGCGAAAGACGATGCGAGACGACAAGGCATAGTGCGCGAGCACGCCGCAAACGTAGCCGCAAGTCGCCGCAACGAAAGCGTAATTCGCAATGCCAAGCATCAGCCAATAAACCAAGACATCGACAACAAGAGCGCATCCGCTGACCGCAACATAGCCGGCGAATTGCAAAAGCGACTCTAGATGCTGCTCGACCATGGCTCGCAAATTCCAACGGATCATGCCGCCTCTCCGATGCGGCGCGGCACCAAGCGGACGCTGTCGAGCGCCTGCTTTGCGCCTTCGACGCCGGCTTCGTGATACTCGGCGTCTTCGTTGACGTTCCAGATGTCGTAGAGGGTTTCACCAGCCACGATGTTTGCGACCGTCAGCATCGACGTCATCATCGCATGGTCTTGATTGTTGTACTTGTGCATGCCGTTTCGGCCAACGAGATGCAGCGACGGATAGTGCTCAGCAAGTTCTTTGCGAATTGCGTCGACGTTCTGCTTGTAGCCCTCGTCGTAGACAGGATAGGCCTTCTTTTGGCGAACCACGCAGCCGTCAATGCAATCTTCTTCGGCTGCGAGCCCAATCTGGGCGAGTTCGCGCTTCGCAAGCGCGATCAAGTCGTCATCGCTTGATGTCCATAGCCCATCGCCTTCAAAACAGAAGTACTCGAGGCCAAGACAGGCCAGCTTTTCGTCCGGCACCATTTCCGGAGACCATGAGCGGAAGTTCTGAATGCGACCGACCTTCACGCTCGGCTCGTGGATATAGATCCAGTTGTCGGGGAACAGATCGGGCTTGTCGACGACGACAGCGACCGTGATGAAATCCCGATAGCGAAGTTTTTCGGCAGCTCCCGCGCACGCCGGTTCATCGGTCAAGGCCTGCACCAATTCGCGAATAGGCGCCGACGAGATGACGTGGTTCGCCGTGAAGGACTGGATTTCGCCGCCGTCCGTGATCGTCGTGATCGTCCAGAGTTGCAGAGCCTTGTCGTGGCTGAGGCTCAACAGCCTGGTTCCCATGTGGATCGCGCCGCCCTGTTCGCGCGTCTTGCGAGCGGCGGCGTCCCACATCATGCCGGGGCCCTTGCGCGGATACTGGAAACTGTCGATCAGCGATTTGATGACGGGGCCGTCGTTGGCCACCGTTCCATCCTTGAAGCCCTTCGGCGCAACGGAATTGCGCAGCGCGTTGGCCATCGCCGACCACAGGTCGAGACCCTTGATGCGCTGCGCCGCCCAATCGGCCGAGATTTCGTCACAGCTCATGCCCCACACTTTTTCCGTGTAGGTCTTGAAGAAGATCGAGAACAGCCGTTCGCCAAACTGGTTGGCAACCCAGTCGTGGAAGGTCTCCGGTTTTTCATTCGGGAAAGCTTGCTTGTACATGAATGACAAGACGCACATCGAGCTTTCGATGACGCCGAGATTGCCAAGCGCCTCGAACGCTTTCAGCGGGTAGGAGTAGTACTTTCCGTCGTAGTAGATCCGGCTCATGCGCGGGCGAGAAATGAAATCCTGCGGCAGGATTTCCTTCCACAGATCGACGACTTCCTTCGACTTGGAAAAGAAACGGTGTCCGCCGATGTCGAAAAGGAAATCCTTGTAGTTCGCGGTCCGGCTGATGCCTCCTACATAATCGGGATCAGCCTCGATCACCGTCGTCGACAGCCCCTGTTTTGTGAGGAGGTAGGAAGCCGTAAGACCTGCCGGACCGGCGCCAATAACGAAAACTTCACTGTGGGACATAAAACACGCCTGCGCTCTGGTGACCGGGCCTTAAGCAATACGGCGTGCGCCGCCGTCGTCAGCAGCACGCCACCCCGGGTTCGAGACTAGGCAGGAAGCGTAAATAAACACTGAGGCCCTGACGCATTCGCGAGCGAAAGGCGTCCGCGCAAGCGCCCATCGCAAATTTACCGTCCTCTAATGAGGCTCGCATAGCGTGGCGGCAGCGATTGAGTAGGGCCGACATGATTGCAGCCGTCGTAAGAGCGCAAGACATCAGGACGGCGCTATGGGGTTCGTTTGAAGCCCGCGCCTGGACGTGGTGGCTCGCCGCAGTCGTCGTTATCGCCGCCCGACTGACTGTGATGATGTCCACCGACCTCACCGGGTATCTCGGTGATCCCGATGACGCGACCCGCTTGTTGCAAGTCCGCGAATTCATGGAATCCGCCCCATGGTTCGATCCGTCCACGATGAAAATTGGCGGCGCGGCGGGCATGCTCACCCATTGGTCGCGCCTTGTCGACCTGCCACTGGCGGTGATGATCAGCACTCTGAGCCTTGTGATGCCGGTCGAGATGGCCGAACTTGCGACGCGCGCGCTGTGGCCGATCATCGTGCTCTCAATCGTGCTTTGGGTGCTCTATCGCGCTGTCGCCCGCACTGGCGATGAACGCGCCGGACGATTTGCGCTGCTACTGGCGATCGCCTGCCCGGCCGGCCTCTATCAGTTCATTCCCGGCCGCATCGACCACCACAACGTGATGATCGCCGCCACCGCGTCGGCGGCGCTACTTGTTTGGTCAAATCCGCAAAGGCCCGGCGTTTGGCGCGCCGCTGGCGCGCTGTGCGCGTTAGCGCTCGCTGTCGGCTATGAGGCGCTGGCCCCCGTCGCCGCTATCAGCATCGGCGTAGCCGTTTGGGGTCTCTTGGATGCCCGCGCAGCGCCTGCCGGACGCGACTTCATCGTTGCAATGGCCGCGAGCTTTGCGCTGGCCTTTGTCGCGACGACCCCTCCCGCGCGCTGGTTGGATATCCGCTGCGATGCGATTTCGCTCAACATGGTGGCGTTAATGGCGGCAGGCGCTGCAGGCTTCGCGATCGTGCTCGGACCGGGACGGCAATGGTCGACGTTGCAACGCGTGCTGGTGGCAGCCGCCGCTTCGGCCACAGGGCTCGCCGTATTCGGTTCGCTTGACGCCCAGTGTCTTGCAGGCCCGCTCGGCCAGGCGCCGTCTGAACTGAAACCGATCTGGCTTGACCGAGTCGAAGAAAGCCGCAGCATCTTCCTGGACCTCGTCCATGGCGATCTCAAAATCTCGCTCGGCTTGATGATATTCTTCGCGCTCGCAATTGCGGCTCAGACCCGCCGGGCGCTCCGCACCGCGCGTAACTCCGATATTTTCCTTCTGGCTCTTGTCGCAGTGTTCTCAGCATTGGCCTGCTGGCAATACAAATATGTGCCCTATGCGAGTGTCATTGCCATCGCGCCGTTGGCGGCCATGATCAGCGGCTTCGGCGATATCGGCCGAATCCCGGCGTCTACGGCTCGGCTTGCCGCCACGTTCCTCGTGGGTCAGGGTTTTCTTCTCGTCGCGTCGGGGGCGATAAACGGTTTGCTGCCGCGTCCGCCGGCGGCGCCTGCTCAGGCAAGTTCGAATCGATACGCCTGCTTCGGTACAGAAGCTGTCAGCGCGCTCAGGGCATTACCGTCCGGGTTGTTCGCCGCCAACATGGACGTCACAGCCTTCATCGCCGCGCTGACCCATCACTCCGTACTATCGGCGCCGTACCATCGCATTCCAAATGCGATCATCGCCAATGACGACATCTTCAAGAGCCGGGACGATGTAACCAGTGCGGCGCTCCTGAAGCGCGAAACCGTTGACTACGTGGCTGTCTGCGCAGGCTTGGATGATGACTTTGTGACGAACAAGGATTTGGGCGGAACGCTCGGCGCGCGCTTGATATCGAACGCGCCGCCGGCGTTTCTGACGCCCGTGCCGCTTTCGAACGCAAAGTCGATCTACAAGGTTTGGCGGGTCGATCGCGACAAGCTCAAGCTTTCAACGACCGATGCATCAGCGATGTGACGGCTTCGTCGAGGTCGTGACGGCTTTCAATGATGGCATGAAGGGCTTCCCCTCCGCTTTCCCGCCTTTTCCGAGCGCAAAGTCTGCCGGAGTTTACGGTCCCCTAATTCGGCGCAGCTAAGGTCGAATGCGAACCGGGACCCCGACGCATGACCGCCGCACTTCTGAAATCTTCGTCTGTTGACGGACTGCCGCGGGCCCTGGCCCGCGCGACGCCGCGCGCCTGGTGGGTCATCGCGATGACGGCGATCAGCTTTCTGACGATGATTAAGGGCGCCGATCGACTGACGGTCACGCTCGGAGACGCGGATGACGCTGCGCGCCTTCTCCAGATTCGCGAGTTCATGGCCGGTGCGCCGTGGTTTGACCTGACGACATTCAGGATGGGCGGCGACGCAGGCATGCTGTCCCACTGGTCGCGACTGATCGATCTGCCGATCGCGGCTTTGATCTACGCTTTCGGCCTGTTTCTGCCCACGGCGACGGCCGAACTCGTGGTCCGCGCCATATGGCCTCTGATCGTTTTGGCGCCGATGGTCTGGGTCATGATATCGGCGGCCCACCGCGACGGAGGCGCGACCGCAGCCGCAATCGCCACGCTGTTGACGCTGCTGTGCCCGCTCGGCCTCTACCAATTCGTTGCTGGCCGGATCGACCACCACGGCGTGATGATCTCTGCGACCGTCGCCGCTTCGCTTTTGATCGCCTCGAGATCCACTGAGCAGCGTATCTGGCGTGTAGCCGGGGCGCTCTGCGCATTCGCGCTCGCGATCGGCTATGAAGCGCTGGCGCCCGTCGCCATCATTGCCGGATCGATCGCGGTTTGGGGGTTGTATGACGCCACCGTGGCGCCTACAGCGCGGACCTTCACGCTCGCATTCATCGCCACCTTCGCCGCCCTCTTCGCTGTGACCACAGCGCCATCGCGATGGCTGGTCATCCATTGTGACGCAATATCTTTGAACATGGTTGCGCTCGCAGTTTCGAGTGGCGGCGGACTGGTCTTTGCCCTGGACCGCGGTGCGACTTTGCCGATTGCGTGGCGTTTAACTGCGTTCGGCGCAGCCGGACTGATGGGCTTGGCGCTCTTCGCCGCAATGGAGCCGAAGTGTCTCGCCGGGCCCATGGGACAGCTTCCTCCGGAGCTCGCAACCGTATGGCTTTCGGTCGTCGACGAATCCAAAAGCATCGTTGGCTATCTAATCAAGGGTAATTTTGAACAGTCCCTTGCACTGCTGGCGTACTTCGCGCTTTCCGTCGCAGCGGCCGCAATAAGAGTCAGAGATTCCAGAGCAGCTGCCGACGTTTTCCTTCTCGCCATCGTCGTCGGATTCACCCTGTTGGCGTTCTGGCAATACAAATACATCGCCTACGCCAGCCTGCTTGGCGTGGTCCCGATCGCCCTGGCTGTCGCGCGACTGGATCGCATCGGCGATGTCAGCGCCGCGACCATCCGCTTCGGCGCTGCGGTCGCGATCAGCCAAGCGGCCCTGCTCGCTGCTTCAGATAAGGTCCAAGCCACCGTCGGAGTGCGTCAGCCGATCACCAAGACGATGCACGCCAACGCGCAAGCATGCTCCGACACGACATCATTGGCGGATCTTGCCGAATTGCAGCCGGGATTGATCGTCGCCCATATCGACATGGGCGCGTTTGTTCCGGCCGTCACGCCGCATCGCACGCTTTCGGCGCCCTATCACCGAATCCCCGAAGCGATTCTCGCGACCCACCACATCCTCGAATCCCGCGACGACGCGGAGGCCCAAGCCCTGTTGGCGCGCGAAAAAGTCGACTACATCGTGCTCTGCGATGGTTTGGATGGCCTGTACGCGGCCAGTCCCGAGCGCCAGGGCACGCTACGCGTGCGGCTTCTGGCCGGAACGGCGCCATCGTTCCTTGCGCCGGTTCCGCTCGCCAACGCTTCGTCGATGTACAAGGTCTGGAAATTCGAACGCTCGCCACTCAATCCTCGGCCTTGAGCGGGCGCTGCATCAACCCCGCGACGGCGTCGTCGACGCTGAGGCGGCCTTCGATGATCGCCAAAACGGCTTCAGAAATCGGCATTTCGACGCGCTTGGAGCGCGCGAGGCGAACCACCGCCGACGCTGAATAAACGCCTTCGGTGACGGCTGCGCGGACGCCCAGGATTTCTTCGAGAGTCTTACCTTCGCCAAGGCCGCGGCCAAGGGACATGTTGCGCGATTGCGGGCTGCCGCATGTCAGCACGAGATCGCCAAGGCCGGAGAGTCCGAGCAGCGTTTCAGTGCGCGCGCCCATGGCTTCTCCGAAGCGACGCAACTCCGCAAAGCCGCGCGTCACGATCGCAGCATGCGCGCTGGCGCCCAGATCCTTGCCTGCGACGATCCCCGCTGCAATGGCGAGCACATTCTTGACCGCGCCACCGAGTTCGGCGCCGATCACATCGCTCGACCAGTAGAGGCGCATTTGCTTTGACGACAGCGCCGCTGCGAGATCGCGGCCCATTGCTTCATTGTGGCAGGCGAGCGTCAGAGCGGCTGGCAATCCTCGCGCCACGTCTGCCGCAAAACTCGGCCCTGAAAGGATCGCAACTGGCGAATTCGGCAGCGTCTCCGCGATGACGTCGCCCAACATCTTGTCGGAGGCCTGTTCAATGCCCTTGGCGCAGATCACCATGGGCGTATCAGGCGCCAGGCTCCGCCCAAGTTCTCGGGCTATCGCGCGCACATGCTGCGCTGGCGTCACAAGCAGTATGACGTCGGCCTCGGAAGCCTCGGCTAGCTCTGCGGTCGGACGAATGCCCGCATCGAGAGGGACGCCCGGCAAGAACGCGCGATTGACCCGCCGCGCAGCGATGTCTTCAACAACTTCGGATTCTCGCGCCCAGAGGATGACGGTCTTGCCGCCCAGCGCCAGCGTTTGCGCCAGCGCTGTGCCCCATGCGCCGCCGCCAATCACGCTGACCGAATCCACTTTCACGCTGACCCCTCCGAAATTCAGCACGATCCTACCACGCCGAATATCGCGCGCTCCAGATCAGGCTTTGACGCCAGCGCCATGGGCCGGCGCAGCGTCTGGATCGAGGGGCCATCGCGGCCTGACAGGCGCGTCAAGCCGATCCGAATGACCGATTGCCAATCGCTCGGCGCCGGCCCATGCGATCATGGCGCCGTTGTCCGTACACAGCTCCAGCGGTGGCGCATGGAACGAATACCCGAAATCCTCGGCGACCCTGACCAAAGCCGCGCGCAGGACCTTGTTGGCCGCAACGCCGCCAGCGACAACGAACGGCCGACGGGCCGGATCGGGCATCTCGCCGGCTATCCTCCGCATCGCGTGGGCCACCCGATCGGCGACGCTGTCGCAAGCCGCCGCTTGAAAGGACGCGCACAAATCGGCCACGTCGACCATCGTCAGCGGCGCTAGAGGCTGCGCGGCGTGGCGCACAGCAGTCTTTAATCCGGCAAACGAGAAATGCGGTTCCTCCCGCCCGAGCATCGGCCGCGGCAGCTTGAACCGGCGCGGATTGCCAAGTTGCGCCGCCTGCTCGACCGCCGGTCCACCCGGCATCGGCAGATCAAGCAACTTCGCCGACTTGTCGAAGGCTTCACCGAGCGCATCGTCGATCGTCGTCGCAAGCCGTCGATATCGGCCAACCGCCTCGACAAAAAGCAACTGCGTGTGCCCGCCTGAAACGAGCAGCATCAGATAGGGCGGTCTCACTCCGTCGGCGAGACCGCATGTTAGCGCATGGGCTTCGAGATGATTGATCGCGAGGAAAGGTTTGCCCGACGCCAGCGCCAACGCCTTGCCGGTGATCGCCCCGACAATCAACCCGCCGATCAGCCCAGGCCCAGACGTCGCCGCCACGGCGTCAACCTCGGACAGAGCCACGCCCGCCTCGGCCAACGCCGCCGCGATGATCTCGTCAAGCAAACCGACATGGGCGCGCGCCGCGATTTCCGGAACGACGCCGCCATAAATCCGATGCTGTTCGAACTGCGCGCGCACAATGCTCGAAAGCACGCGGCCAGCGCCGTCGGCGCTGCGAGTAACAACAGCCGCAGCCGTCTCGTCACAGCTGGTCTCGATCCCGAGAACGGTCAAGGCTTTCTCGGTCAGATTTGCTGCGTCCGCCATAGATTTAGGATCTTTGCCGCCCCGGTTGGCTTTGTCACGCTGTTGGCGCATTAATGGCGGCCGCATCGCTCGCCTAGCATCCGGAGAATGCCCATTGCAAGCCGCCGCCAAGATTCGCATCGGGACGAGGGGATCTCCCCTCGCGCTTGCCCAGGCTCACGAAGTTCGCGATCGACTGAAATCGGCTCACGATCTCTCTGATGAGGCGATCTCGATCACCATCATCAAGACAACAGGCGACCAGATTCTGGATCGGCCGCTGGCCGAGATCGGCGGCAAAGGACTATTCACCAAGGAAATCGAGGACGCGCTGCTGGCGCACGAAATTGACGTCGCCGTCCACTCGATGAAGGACATGCAGACGGCCTTGCCGGACGGACTGGCGATAGGGGCCGTGTTGCCGCGGGAAGACGTGCGCGACGCTTTCATCTCGCTTCGGCATGCGAGCCTTGCCGAAATTCCGGCCGGCGCGGTGGTCGGCACGTCGTCATTAAGACGACAGGCTCAACTTCTCCACAAGCGGCCCGATCTTACCGTCGTCGGCTTTCGCGGCAACGTGCAGACGCGGCTTCGCAAACTTCAAGATGGCGTGGCCGAAGCGACGTTCCTCGCCGTCGCGGGACTGAAGCGGCTCGGGCTCGCGGATCGCATCACGGCGCCGGTGCCGATCGATCAGATGCTTCCTGCGGTCGCGCAAGGTGCGATCGGGCTCGAAATTCGCGCCGGCGACGCCGAAACGGCTGAATGGATCGCGCCGTTGAATGATGCGGCGACGGCGCTGGCCGTCACCGCCGAGCGCGCCTTTCTCGCACGGCTCGAAGGTTCCTGCAGGACACCGATCGCAGGCTACGCCCATCTTGAGGCCGGAAAGCTGGTGTTCCGCGGCCAGGTTTTGTCACCGGACGGTAAAAAGGGCTACGAAGTAGCCCGCTCAGACGCGCCCGAGCGTGCCATCGATGTCGGGCTCAGCGCCGCCGACGACGTGCTGTCGAAGGCCGATCCCGACGTTCTTGCTCGATCGCCCGTCTGATGCACGTGCTGGTCACGCGCCCTGAGGCCGATGCGCGAGACTTGAAATCACAGCTGGAAACGATCGGTTGTCGCGTCAGCCTCGCGCCGCTGATCGAGATCGCATTCGAGCCCATCGCGGCCGATGCTTTGGCCGGCGTCGCGGGCCTTATCGCCACCAGCGGCAACGCCATTGAGTCGCTAAGAAGGTCGCCTGCGCTGACTGCGGCCCTCGACTTGCCGATCTTCGCCGTCGGCGCTGCCACAGCGGCCCGCGCCCGCGATGCAGGGTTCCAGACCGTGTTCGTAGGGCCCGGAACCGCCGCAGACCTCGCGCCGGTCATCGCCCCCCATCCCGCTGCCAAATCAGGGACGCTGCTGCACCTGGCCGGCGATCGCCTGGCCGTCGACCTAGCTGCGCTGCTGGCAGCAGTAAATGTGAAAGTGCGATCACTCGTCGTCTACCGCTCGATTGCCGCGGCAACGCTGCCCGCCGATGTTCGCATCGCATTGGAGCAACGGGCCGTTAACGCCGTCATTCTGATGTCTCCGCGAACGGCGAAGATATGGCGGCGGCTGATTTCGGAGGCGCCGGAAAATCTCGATATCTCCGATCTGGCGCACATATGCCTTTCGAGGGATGTAAAGATTAGCTTGGAGGACGTGTTCGGCGAAATGCGCCCGAAAGTGGAGGTTGCCGCAGCCCCGACGCGCGAAGAAATACTTGCCCTCGTTCGACGTCTGGCGTCACAATCCGCCGCAGGCTAAAAGCGCGAGGCCCGGGACTAAAACTAGCGACGATCCCGTCCACCATCGCCCCTTCGATGGCGGGACAGCAGTTCGTACGGAGCTGCCTCGCAGCTAGGGGCCGTCCAACTCCTGTGCTGGGCGCGCACCGAACTTTAGGAGGCGTCTGAGCCGATGGCAGACAAAACCGGAAAATCATCCAGCGAGCCACCCGCACCCGATCAGGGTGGGGGCAAGCGCCCGCATGCGACGCTCGATCTGAAGGCCACCGAGATCAAGGAAACGCCGATTTCGCAATCGGCGAGCGCCGCTGCATCTGCGACGGCTTCGGTCGCTTCCAAAGGTGCAGACACAAAGACGCCCGGTCCGGCGCCCGCCGCGTCCTATTCCGAGAATTCAAAAGACAAGGCGGCTTCAGCGGCCAAGGTATATGGCGCCGACACAACCGCCCAACTATCCGCCATGGCAGGCCCTGCCCCAGCTACAGCAAGCAAACGCGGCGGCATGTTCAGCCATCTCGCAGCCGGGCTTGTCGGCGGCGTACTGGCGCTCACCGGGCTGCAATGGGCAGTTCCGCTGCTCCACAAGGACGACCCGGCATCCCGCCTCGCAGATGTTACGACATCGCTAACGCAGCGACTGGCAGCGCTTGAGAAAAAATCGCCCGACCTGACCGCGGTGGCTACCGAGGTGGATCAGCGGATCGCAACCGTCGAGAAGTCCGTCTCCGAAATCCCAGAATTGCGGCAAGCACACGCGCGCCTCGTCGCCGAAACGAAAGCCGCGCTTGCCGCCGCCGCCAGCGACGCCGGCGAACCCGAACAGTTGACCCGCCTCAACGCGCTCGAAGGGAAATTCAAAGCGCTTGTCGACGCCGGGGCTAACGATCCGGACGCCGGACGCCTTCCGCAACTCGCGGCATTGACGGGTAAGGTCGCCGATCTCGAAACCAGCCTCTCAACGCAGTTGACCGAGTTGCGCAAAAGCGTCGCCCAAGACGTCGATGGCCGCATCCTCGCCGCGACCGAAGC
>JBJXHD010000036.1:0-98717 GCA_046160845.1 Hyphomicrobium sp. | reverse complement strand
CGACGTCACGTTCGCGGCGGGCGCACCGTATCAGGTCCTGCTTGACGGCCGCGTCGTCAAGACTCCGGGCAAGCGACCGCTTGCGGCGCCGAACGCGAAGCTGGCTTCAGCCATCGCCGACGAATGGTCGGCGCAGGTTGGGCACATCGATCCCGCGTCGATGCCGCTGACGCGGTACGCCAACACGGCGATTGACGCCGTCGCCGATCATCAGGGGGCCGTCGCCGTTGACATCGCCGCTTATGCGGCGAGCGATCTGCTGTGTTATCGAGCAGAGGCCCCAATGGAGCTGGTCGTAGCGCAGGCGGCGCGCTGGGATCCGGTGGTCGCTTGGGCGCGGGAAGCGCTCGACGCGCCGTTCGTCGTCGCTTCGGGCGTGATGCCCGTCGAACAGCCGCCTGAAGCGATCGCGGCGATCGCCGCGGCGCTTCTGCCGCACGACGCCATGCGGTTGACCGCACTTCACATCCTGACGACGCTGACGGGTTCGGCGCTGCTGGCGATCGCGCACGCGCGCGGCCGGCTTACCGCTGACGAGGTTTGGGCCGCGGCGCACATCGATGAAGACTATCAGATCGCGCTTTGGGGCCAGGACTCCGAAGCCGCTCAACGCCGCAAAGGCCGCCGGATCGAGTTCGACGCCGCGAGCCGGATGTTGGCGTTGCTGCAATAACCTTGGGGACAGCGCGGGTCGCGATTCTGCGCTAGGGTGCGCATCACAACTGCCGGGGACTGCCGATGCGTGGCGAAGATGTCGTCGTCTTGCTCTTGGTCATCTCGGTCGCCGTCATCATGTACCGCCGCTCGCGCACGCCGTCTTCGCGCGCGAAGCGGCGACCCGACGATCCGGTCAACGTGGACAACAGTTCAGGCGGCGTTGCGTATAACGAAGGCGCCAATCACTGGGGAGTCGGCGTTCACCGCGACAATAGCGGCGCACCACATCATGGGTCGGAGGCTCCAACCGACGGCGCCGGCGGCGCCGATTCGGGCGGCGGGGGAGATGGCGGCGGTGGTGGCAGCGGCGACTGATCACTCTCGCGGTAGTCGGAGCTGTTCCCGGCGGAGTAGCCCATGTCTCCACTCCCTGCGAAGTGGAATGCGGTGAACTTTCTACACGCTCTCAGATCAGGAGACCGCTGATGATAGATTTCGGCGACACAGTGCGCGTGCGCGCGAACTTTGAAACGCGCGACCTGGGCCTTGCCGGTCTGACCGGCCGTGTGATGGGATTCACTACGCCCTCGGTCACGGGCGTGCGCATGATCGGCGACCTTGCCGACGATCACGCCATCGCCGTCCACATCGACAAGCGCGACGCGAACCTGTGGTTTCACGAGGATCTTCTGGAAGTGCTCGACCGCGGCGCCGGGACGGTCTGCATGGTCGACGGCGTCAACATGCGTGCGGTCCGCAACGCCGACGGCAGCTGGCGCGAGGAGCCGTTCGACAATCCGCGCAAGTCCGCGCGTGCCTGGTGGCGGTTCTGGTAGCTGGCGCTGCGGCCGGTCAGTTGTGCGGCGTCGTCGTCAGTGAGCATCCGAGGCACGCTTCGCGCTCGATCTGCAGCGTCGCGTGACGAATTTCAAAACGCGCGCGCAGCACGTCGGCCGCCTGGGTGAGAAACGCATCACCCCGATGGCCCGCCGGCATCACGAGATGGCAGGTCAGCGCCGTTTCCGTCGTGCTCATCGGCCAGATGTGCAGGTCGTGGCAGCCGGCGACGCCGGGCATCGCCAGCAATGCGTCGCGGACGGCATCGGCGTCGATGCGCGGCGGCACGGCGTGCATCGCCAGCACGGTCGACTCGCGCAGCAATCCCCAAGTTCCGGCGACGATCACCACCGAGATGATGAGGCTGACTAGCGGGTCGATCCACAACCAGCCGGTGAGCAGGATCACCAGCCCGGCCAGCACGACGCCGAGCGAAATCGCCGCGTCCGCCGCCATGTGCAGAAAAGCGCCGCGAATGTTGATGTCGTCCTTGCCGCCTGACGCGAACAGCCACGCCGTGAAGCCGTTGATGGCGATGCCGATCGCTGCGACGATCATCACCGTCTGGCTGGCGACGGCCTCGGGCGCCCAGAAGCGATAGACCGCTTCCCACGCGATCGCGCCGACCGCGATCAGAAGAAAGATGGCATTTGCCAGCGCCGCCAGGATCGACGAGGAACCAAAGCCGTAGGTGTAGCGCGAGGATGGCGCGCGCTTGGCGAGCACGCTGGCGCCCCAGGCCATCAACAGTCCGAACACGTCGCTCAGGTTGTGGCCGGCGTCGGCCAGCAGCGCCACCGAATTTGCGATGAAGCCATAGGCGGCTTCGAGGATGACGAAACCGAGATTGAGCGCCGTGCCCAAGGCGAAAGCGAAGCCGAAATCCTTTGGCGCGTGGCTGTGACCATGCGCGGCACCCGCGTCGTGGTCATGGTGTTCGTCGTGATCATGGTCGTGGCGGTCGGACATTGCGGCATCCACAGTCGAGATTTCATAAGCCATATCATGATGCTTAGGGCTTTGCGCGACGCGAGAGTTTCACCGGCGGCCGACTTGCCCCCCGTCACGCTTCTGGATCACACTAGCGCCAAGTGATTCGGCTTTTCGCGAGCCCGCGCCGCCATGCTGCACATGCCCCGCATTCCGGAACTCGCGCAGCGCGATCGCTTCGTGCGCCGCGCCGTCTCCGAGGGCCGCGTGCTGACGCTTGCGGACGAAGAACACGCCTCAGTGTCCTCGCAAAAAATCCCCGGCCGCACGGTCCAGCTATTCTGGTCGAGCTCGATCGAGGCGCGCCGCTGGGCAGAAGCGCTGGCCGGCGACAGCGCGCTGCAAAACATTCCTCTCAAATCGTTTGCCGCCGAAATTCTGCCCGGTCTCGGCGCCGCCAAGGGCCTCGCCGGACCTGACTGGGTCTCGGACCCGATCGAAGCAGAGATCGATCCGGCGGATCTGCTGCTACGGCTCAAAGCGGAAAGTCTCGGCCCCTACCTTGCCGAACTCGCAACCCGTGGCGACGTGTTCGTCGTCACCGGCGAAAATGGTCCCTGGCTCGAGCCCGGGGCGGTTCGCGGCAGCCCGGCGCCCCGCCTGTCGATCTTCACGACATCCGCCGATGCCGAGCGCCACCGGCAGAGCTGCGGCGGGCGCACTGTGACCGCCGATCCGCTGTCCGACTTCCGCGCCTCCACGCTTCCCTGGGCGATCTCGCGGGCCTGCGTCGTGGCGCTCGAGCCCATCCCCGGCGCGGGCGTGCTCGACGTCAAGTCCGTTGACCTTGCTGAACGACTAGCGAAGCTCGGTTGAGCCTTGCGATGCTCTGAGATTTTGCCGGCAGCTCGGGCCCTGCGTCGTCGCGACATCTCGGCGTTTGCGCCGCCCCCCGTGCATGCTAGAGACCCTCATTCGATCCCTCATCCGCGCGACCGGGGCCCCCATGAAAGACATCATCGACGAGCTCGAAAAGCGCCGTGACAACGCCCGTCTCGGCGGCGGGCAGGGGCGCATCGACGGTCAGCACACCAAGGGCAAGCTGACCGCCCGGGAACGCATCGAGCTGCTGATGGACGAGAACTCGTTCGAAGAGTTCGACATGTTCGTCGAGCATCGCTGCACCGACTTCGGCATGGAAAAAACCAAAGTACCCGGCGACGGCGTCGTCACCGGTTGGGGCACCATCAACGGCCGCGTCGTCTATGTTTTCGCCAAGGATTTCACGGTGATGGGCGGCTCCTTGAGCCAAAGCCACGCCCGCAAGATCACCAAAATCCAGGACCTCGCGCTGCGCAACCGCGCGCCGATCATCGGGCTGTTCGACGCGGGCGGCGCCCGCATCCAGGAGGGCGTCGACGCGCTCGGCGGGTATGGCGAAGTGTTCGCCCGCAACGTCACGGCGTCGGGCGTCGTGCCGCAGATCTCCGTCATCATGGGCCCATGCGCCGGCGGCGACGTCTACTCTCCCGCGATGACCGACTTCATCTTCATGGTGAAGGATACGAGCTACATGTTCGTCACGGGTCCCGACGTCGTCAAAACCGTGACCAACGAGACGGTGACGGCCGAAGAGCTCGGCGGCGCCAAGGTCCACACCACCAAGTCCTCGATCGCCGACCGCGCTTACGAGAACGACCTCGAAGCGCTGCTGCAAATGCGCCGGCTGATGGATTTCCTGCCCGCGAACAACAAGGCCGGCGTGCCCACTGTCCCGACCAAGGACAGCGCCGAGCGCATCGATACGTCGCTCGACACGCTGATCCCGGACAATCCCAACAAGCCCTACGACATGCGCGAACTGATCCTGAAGGTCGTCGACGAAGCCGACTTCTTCGAGATACAGGAAGCCTACGCTCGGAACATCATCACAGGGTTTGCGCGCATGGAAGGCCGCACCGTCGGCGTCATCGCCAACCAGCCAATGGTGCTCGCCGGCGTGCTCGACAGCGACGCCTCGCGCAAAGCCTCGCGCTTCGTGCGCTTCTGCGACTGTTTCAGCATCCCGATCCTGACCTTCGTCGACGTGCCGGGCTTCCTGCCGGGAACCGCGCAGGAGTACGGCGGCCTCATCAAGCACGGCGCCAAGTTGCTGTTCGCCTATTCCGAGGCGACCGTGCCGAAAGTCACGGTCATCACCCGCAAGGCCTACGGCGGCGCTTACGACGTGATGAGTTCCAAACACATCGGCGGCGACGTCAATTACGCCTGGCCGACGGCCGAGATCGCGGTGATGGGCGCCAAGGGCGCGGCCGAAATCCTCTATCGCGCCGACCTTGCGGACCCTGAAAAAATCGCCATCCGCATTGACGAATACAAGAAGCGCTTCGCCAATCCTTTCGTCGCCGCCGAGCGCGGCTACATCGACGAAGTCATCACACCGTCTGCGACGCGCAAGCGGCTGTGCCGCGCGCTGAACATGCTGCGCACCAAGGAAGTCGAAACGCCCTGGAAGAAGCACGATAATATACCGCTTTGATGCGCTCACGCCTGCTATTCCGAGCGCCTGAATTGGCGCTCAGGCAGGCTCCGCGAGTGCGGCGCTTGGCCGTCGCCCAGCCGTGCTCGCGGCCTTCGGCCGAATTGGCCACTGGCGAGGGCTCAATCAAAATCCGGCAGAGGTGGCAAATCGGGTGGGCGGGGCGTGACGTCGGGCGGCGCGCCCGGCGGCGTTTCTGGATTGGGATTGTGCGGATCGGGCGTCGGAGGGTTCGGCTGACCGTTGCCGCCGGCTTCGTAATCGTGTGCGTGGGACATGATGTTCCAGGCTCCGGATGATACGGGGAGATTGCAAGATGATACGGGGAGATTGCAAGTCCCAACGCTTCGCTGCGAAAGATGTTCCGGATACAAGTTTTTTTCGCGCGCAGATCCGCACTTCGCCGCAGCCCATGCCCGGTTGAAAAGACGCGATTGGCCGCCAATCTCACGGTGCGGAACATCGCCAGCCCCAGCGGAGGACACATGGCCCGCACGCCGAACCGCGACATCGAAAAGACTTACGCCAACGCCGACTTCATTGCCAAACTGCGCCGGCTCGCCGACTGTCTCGAAGGGGGTAAACCCTTCGCCATCCAGATTGCGGGAGAGCGCGTGCGCGTGCCGGCGGGCGCCACCTTCAACATCGAGCATTAGCGCGCGGGCGGTGAGGAAGAAGTCGAATTCCAGATCAAATGGTCATCGAGGGCCGCAGTGTCGGACTAGTCCAGTTTGGACGTGATCACCCGCCGTTCGCCATCGCAACTGCTCTCGACATCGCAAAATTAGAGGCCCTATGAAAATCGATCTGAGCGGAAAAACCGCCCTCGTCACAGGATCAACCGCCGGCATCGGTCTCGCGATCGCAAAAGGTCTGGCGGCCGCCGGTGCCGCCGTCGTCGTCAACGGGCGCAAGCAGGCGACTGTCGATAAGGCGATGCAAGCCGTTCACGGCGCCGTCGCCAACGCCAAGGTGACAGGCGTCGCCGCCGACGTCTCGACGGCAGCCGGGTGCGACGCGCTCATCGCGGCGGTTCCCGCCGTCGATATTCTCATCAACAACGCCGGCATCTTCGAACCGAAGCCGTTCTTCGAAATACCGGACAGCGACTGGATGCGCTTTTTCGAAACAAACGTCATGTCGGGCGTGCGCCTGTCGCGCGCCTACATGCCGGCGATGCTCACATCGGGGTGGGGACGCATCGTGTTCATCTCGTCGGAGTCGGGTCTCAACATCCCGGTCGAGATGATCCATTACGGCTTTACGAAAACCGCGCAGCTCGCCGTCGCGCGCGGTCTCGCCGAGCTAACGAAGGGCACCGGCGTCACGGTCAATTCGGTTCTGCCGGGCCCGACGCGATCCGACGGCGTTGAAGATTTCCTCGGCGCGTTGGCGAAGGCGGCGGGCGTCTCGGTCGACGAAATGGCCGCGAATTTCGTCAAAGAGCACCGGCCTTCGTCGTTGATCGAGCGGTTCGCGACCGTCGAGGAAGTGGCCAACATGGTCGTCTACGCCGCCTCGAAGGAGGCCTCCGCCACCAACGGCGCGGCGCTGCGCGTCGAAGGCGGCGTCGTCAGAAGCATCGGGTAGCGCGATTTGCGGGCGCGAATCTAGAGCGTCTTCTCTTGAAGCCGGCACACCCACTTGCCGTCAACCTTTTCCCAAATGATGCAGTACCAGTCGCCGGGGCGCGGCTCGGACGGCGATTTGAGTCGCGTCTGCTGGGCCGGGCTTGCCGCTTCGGCGATCGGCGCTGTGGTCAGGGCGGCGCCGGCAAGGGCGATGAGCGTCAAGGCCGAGATGCGCAACGAAGTCATGGTGTGTCTCCTTGAATGAACCGAACGACTGTCCGTCGTGCGGTCCCATCCAAAGGTTCACGCTGTAGCGCCAGCCAGCCTCACTCTGACGATTTCCTCGGAATGTTGATATCCACGCCCGGCGCCTGAATGCGCGTGCCGTCAGCGTCCTTCTCGATATTCGTATAGGGCGCGGTGATGGTCGCGTCGCCGTTCTCGCGTCCAGTTTCGACGCGCACGCCGGGCGCCGTCACCGTAGTCGTCGGCTCGCCCGAACGCGCCAGAATGACGCTGCCCGCAATCGCCACGGCGACCAGGCCGAGCGCCGCGGCGCCAACATATTTCCGATCCATTTTGCCTCTCCTACGTCTGATCTTGCCTACGTCTGATCTGGTCAGAAAACGCGCTGGGCGTTATGCTGGTTCCGCTGCAAAGCCAGGCCTTTGAACCGGCCGGGCTCACACAGCGACGGAACTCCGGAAGCACCGCGTTGGTTCGGTATCGAGATGCAAAAGCCGGGGGAACCATGAAGATCGCCGTTTCAATCGCCGCCGTGCTGGCTGTGCTGGGCGCTGTTGCCGGCGCGACGTCGGCACAGGCGCAGGGGCCGGGCCGTTACGGGATGTGGGGTGACGAGCCGCGCGACGCCTACCGCGCGCCGCCGTCCGGCGAGTATTACGAAGACAGCGACTACGATGCGGAGCCGCCGTCGGCGTACGACGCGCCGCCGGACTACCGTGCGCCGCCATCCGCGTACGATGGTCCATTCCCTAACTATGCCTATCGTGACAATGAGCGCCGGGGATTTCGGCGCTGGGGCGGCCGCAGCTATCGCGAGCCGGAATTCAGCACACCAGATCGCTTCAGCTATCCCGACGACGGCTACGGTGGCTTCGACGAACCGCCGTCTCAACGCGGCGACGGCCAATTCGACGACGAGACAAGTCCAGGCGTCGACGGCGCCGTGTTCCAGGGCGGCGCACGTCCTGACATTGCGCCTGTGGCGCCGCCTGTCGTGGGATTTTCCGGGCCCTATGCGCCGGGCTCGATCGTCATCAACGTCGGCGCGCGCAAGCTCTACTACGTGAATTCGAACTCCACGGCATACGCCTATCCGATCGGCGTCGGGCGCCAAGGTTTTTCTTGGACAGGCACAGAAAAAATTTCGCGTATCGCCGAGTGGCCGGATTGGTATCCGCCAAAAGAGATGCGCGCCCGGAAACCCGAGCTGCCGGCCAAGATGACGGGCGGGTTGAACAACCCGCTCGGCGCCCGGGCGCTCTATCTCGGCAATTCCTTGTATCGCGTGCACGGGACGAACGATCCGAAGTCGATCGGCCGCGCAGAAAGCTCGGGATGTTTCCGCATGATGAACGGCCATGTCGTGCACTTGGCGTCCCTCGCCCAAATTGGCGCAAGCGTCAGCGTCGTCAAATCGCTTGGTCCCAACGTTGCGACGAGCGGCGCGAAGGCGTTCCGATAGGCGGCGTCCTTCAATCACCATCGCCATCGTCGGTCGAGCGCTCGCAGCGGGCTCAGCCCGGATTTCCATCGCAAGATTTTCCTATCTCGATATCGTGGCTTCAGCCCACTTTGCGTTGCATCCCCAATGCGCCTCATAGGCTCGTCGTATCGAGGCTGACGGTGTGGAAGTCCGGGCCGTCGCGCATCAGCAAAGAAAGTCAGGGTGTGCCTTTACAACCCAAGGCTTGAGCGGCGCGGAGAGAGCGGTTAACTGAGCGCCATGACCATAAAAACGATTCTGCCGGGGTCAACGCCTCCAGGAGAAGGCCCCATCGATCGCGTCGAATTAAAGACGGCGCTCGAAGAGCGCTATCTCGCCTATGCGCTGTCGACCATCATGCACCGCGCGCTGCCTGACGTGCGCGACGGCCTCAAACCCGTCCATCGGCGCATCCTCTACGCCATGCGCGAACTGCGCCTTGATCCCGCGGGCGGCTACCTCAAGTGCGCGAAGATCGTCGGCGAGGTGATGGGCGACTACCATCCGCACGGCAACCAGGCGATATACGACGCGCTCGCCCGCCTCGCGCAGGATTTCGCCGTGCGATATCCGCTGGTCGACGGGCAAGGCAACTTCGGCAACATCGACGGCGATAACCCCGCCGCCGAGCGCTACACCGAAGCGCGCATGACCGACGTCGCCGCGGCGATCCTCGAAGGCATCGACGAGGACACCGTCGATTTCCGCCCGAACTACGACGGCCGCGTGCAGGAGCCCGTCGTACTGCCGGCCGGATTTCCGAACCTGCTCGCCAACGGCTCGACGGGCATCGCCGTCGGCATGGCGACGAGCATTCCGCCACACAACGTCGATGAGCTTTGCGCGGCGCTGCTGCATTTGGTCAAGCATCCCAACGCGACAATCGAGAAGCTGGTCGAGTTCATTCCAGGGCCCGATTTCCCGACCGGCGGCGTTATTGTCGAGCCGCGAGACGCTATCCTCGAAGCCTACAAAACAGGTCGAGGCGGGTTCCGCGCGCGCGCCAGTTGGACGAAAGAGGAAACCCCGCGTGGGGGCTATCAAATCGTCGTCACCGAGGTTCCCTATCAGGTGCAGAAGGCGAAGCTCGTCGAGAAGATCGCCGAATTGATGAGCGAAAAGCGGCTGCCGCTGCTCGCTGACGTGCGCGACGAGAGCGCGGAAGAAGTCCGTCTCGTGCTGGAGCCGAAGTCTCGCGCCGTCGATCCGGCGCTGCTGATGGAGAGCCTGTTCCGTCTGACCGAACTCGAAGTGCGTTTTTCGCTCAACATGAACGTCCTGTCGGCGGGGCAGATTCCCAACGTGCTGAGCTTGCGCGACGTGCTTTCACAGTGGCTCGAGCATCGGGTCGACGTGCTGGTGCGGCGCTCGAAATATCGGCTGAAGAAGATCGAACACCGCCTTGAAGTGCTCGACGGTTATCTCATCGCGTACTTGAACATCGACGAAGTCATTCGGATCGTCCGACGCGAAGATGAGCCGAAAACTAAATTGATGTCGAAGTTCAATCTCTCCGACATTCAGGCCGAAGCGATCCTCAATTTGCGCCTCAGATCGCTTTCGAAGCTCGAAGAGGTCGAGATCAAGGCTGAGCACGACAAGCTCTCCAAGGAACGCCGAGATTTAAAGCAGCTGCTGAAATCCGACGACCTGCAGTGGGAGCGCATCACGGACGAGGTGAAGGCGACGCGCGATCGCTACTCGAAAAAGACCGATCTTGGAAGGCGCCGCACGACGTTCGCAGACGCTCCTGAAATTGACGCCGATCTCGACGCGGCGCTGGTCGAGAAAGAGCCGATCACCGTCATTCTTTCGGAGAAGGGCTGGATCCGGGCGGTCAAAGGGCATCAGGACGATTTGGCGAAGCTCGACTTCAAGCAAGGCGACAGCCTCAAGCGCGCGCTGCGCGCCTCAACCACCGACAAAATCGTACTGTTCGCAACCAACGGCAAATTTTTCACGCTCGATGCGAACCAGCTTCCGGGCGGTCGCGGCCACGGCGAACCCGTGCGGCTTATGTTCGATCTTGAACAAAACCACGACATCGCCGAAGCCTTCGTGCACGACCCCGCGCGCAAACTGCTCGTCGCGTCGACCGGCGGCTATGGGTTCGTCGTGCTGGAAGAGGACGTGATCGCCTCGACGCGCAAGGGCAAGCAGGTGCTGAACGTGACCGAGCCGGAGGAAGCTCGCGTCTGCGTTCCGTGCGACGGCGATCATGTCGCGACAGTCGGCGAGAACCGCAAGATGCTTGTCTTCAAGCTCGAGGAAGTGAACGAGATGGCGCGCGGCAAGGGCGTGATCCTGCAACGCTTCAAGGACGGCGCGCTGTCGGATGCGCGCGTGTTCAACAAGTCGGATGGGCTCACCTGGCTCGACAGCGCCGCGCGCGAGTTCACGCTGTCGTGGAGCGAGTTGCGCGATTGGATCGGCGAGCGCGCCCAGGCCGGCCGCTTGGCGCCCAAGGGCTTCCCACGCTCGAATTCGTTCGGACCGCGGTTTTAGCTGGACGCGCGGCCTGCCTGCGCTTGCCGCTCGGGAGCCCTGCCGTTACCACTTGGCGATGGGAAGAACCCGAGATCTGCGCCGTGGACTTATGGCGCTAGCGGCCGGCGCAGCGCTGTCACCAGCGATAGCATCGGCTCAGGCGCCGGCGCCGGCATCGCCAAATGCGGCGTGCGCAAAGACTGATTTCGAGACTGTCGTTGAGGAAGCGGCGGGCGCACTGCGCGACCTCAACCACAAGAACAAGCCGACGTTTCAGGAGCAGCTTCGCGCGCTCAAAGAGAAGCGTGGCTGGACGCACGACCAGTTCATGACGGAAGGCGCGCAGTTCGTGCGCGACGAGAAAATAGCCGTCTATGACCAGTCGACGGACGACCTGCTGTCCGCCATCTCAACGCTCGGACAGGAGGGGGCTTCGGCGAAGACCCTCGACTGCGCGCTGCTGCTCGAACTTCGCGCACGGATGAAGCTGCTGGTCGAGACGCAGACGGCGAAGTGGACCTACATGTTCGCAAAGATAAGCGCCGAGCTGGCGCGCTAGGCTGCGAGCGCCGTCTAGCGTCGCGCCTTGTCGTTAAAAGCGCGCTCCCAGCGGTCGAGGCCGAGGCGCTCCTGCGGAGCAAAGCGCGTCTTGTAAGACATCTTGCGCGAGCCGTCGATCCAATAGCCGAGGTACAGATACGGCAGTCCCAGCCGCCGCGCGAAGGCGATGTGCTCGAGGATCATGAACGTGCCGAGGCTGTCGGCGGAGGCCACGGGATCGTAAAAGCTGTAGACCATCGACACGCCGTCGCCGAGCCGATCACAGAGCGCCACGGACTTAAGCGGCCAGCTGTCGAAGCCGGCGTCATCGGTGACGCCCTCGGGGCGCTCGCGATACTCAGTCAGGAAAGTTTCGATGACCGTGTCTTCGATCATCATACGATAGTCGAACACCGTCATGTCGGCCATGCCGCCGTCATTGTGGCGGGCGTCGATGTAGTCGCGGAACAGGCGATATTGATCGGGCGTCGGCTGCGGGGACATGCGCCGCGCCACGAGGCGGCCGTTGCGCGCCTCGACACGTCGCATCGACCGGTCGGGTTGGAACTCGTTGACGAGCACGCGCACCGAGACGCAGGCTTGGCAGCCTTCGCAATAGGGCACATAGGCTATGTTTTGGCTGCGGCGGAACCCGGTGGTCAGTAGCCGGTCGATCAGTTCAGGTGGCTTGTCGTGCGTCAGATGCGTGAACAGCTTGCGCTCGAGGCGGCCCGGCAGATAGGGACATGGCTGAGGGGCGGTGACGTAAAATTCGGGAAACTTCTTCTGTTGTTCCGTCATCCGCGCGTGACCCCTGGGGCGACTGGCCCGTCGTCATGATACGGGCAGCGTGGCGTCAGGATCAAGAGATGCAGGCCGTCGGTGTGGCAATCGGTTTGCAATGACGGTGAACAATGTCTTTCCCGTCGCGCTGTCGCGCGCGACCGAGCGGTTAAGTCACTCGTGATGCAATCCTCAATTGGGTCGCGCCATGCGGACATTGGGACGAATTCAAACACGTTAGGAATCTTTGGGGTCGTCTTTATCGGGCGGCGAGCTCCAGGCGGCCTGAGCCGGCGGCGGTGTGGCTGATCGCTTTGGGCCCGCCGAGCCGGCGCCTTGACCGGAGGTGGGCCCAGCGGCTGAAGCTGGCGGTGGCGCGGTGCGGCGCTGCGGGGTCATGGAGGTCTCTTGAGTCCTCGGCGCATGGTCGGCAGTAGCGGCTGGCGGCGGGGATGATGTGCGGTTTGCGACGGCTGGGCGCGCTTCTCCGCCCGGCGCCGGACCGGCCATGGCGGGCGGCGGCGCAGACCGCGGTCGGGGCGTTGCAGGGCTATTGTTGGGTCGTAGCGGGGCCAGGTCGTCGGGCGCACCGTCCGCAGGCGCTTCGTGCATCTGGAAAGCTCCGCTGAACCAAAGCGCCAGCACCACACCCACGAGCAGCCCCACGATGAAGATAAAAATCCAGGTCCACGACATGAGAGGCTCCGGGGCGGGGGGCGGTCGAACAAGCTGAGCGCGCAGCTTACGCCCCGCTGACGGCGCTGCAATCGCCCCAAATCATTGTCGTCGACGAATCGGATTCAGTTCTTGGCGGCCAATTCAGCGGGTTTGGCCGCTGTTGCGGCCGTCTCAGTGCCGGCTTGGCTGGCGACGCCGTAGAGCGCGCAAGCCGAGAACACGCCGGCGAAGACCGCTCCGGCCCATAACATCGAGCGCCGCATGACCCAGCCCCAGGTCAGAGTTGGCACGTGGCTCGACGCCGTAGACGTGCTTACGGGCGAGGGACCGTCGATAGGATGGGACATGGATCTCTGCGAATCAGCGGCTGGCGTGACGCCCGTATTGACAGCTGTGGCGCGGCGCGGACAAGGCGCGATTGGCGCTAATTCATGAATTGCGAATCACCTGTGGCCGACCGGCTTCGTTGTTCGACCCAATCTGAAGTCATGTCCGCCCGATTGGTGTGGCTGCAGGCTCAAAAACCGGGGCGGATTTGTCACAAAGTGCGCCAATACCTGTGACATTTGCGCCTGAATAAGATTTGGGCGTGGCCTGTGACTGCCGCGTTCTTGAGCAATTAAGAGATTCGGAATACGTTTCGGGATAATCTCTCGTTGCAGAGCGTCAAAAAAAGCAGCCGTCGAGGAACCGCCCAGGGTCAAACCGATTGTTCGAAAGAACAGTCTCAAACCCTTAGACCTGGGGGTCCGAATGATTGAGCTAGTCGTCGCCGTCTGCATGATCGACCAACCGTCGCGCTGCAAAGACGTGCACCTCAATTTTGAGGCGGAAAGCGTGACACCGCAGCAGTGCATGACGTACGGCCAGTTCGAAATGGCCAAGTGGATCGGCGAGCACCCCAATTGGATTATCCAGCGTTGGGTCTGCCAGCCCGCGGGCCAGGTCGCGAAAATCTAATCATCGGCGCCCAGGTCTGACGTTGACAGACCTGGGCCGGTCGTTGTCCTTGGCGGCGCTCACGTCGCCATGGAGAGGGGCCATGAACCACCAGCTCGTTCTGCAGTTTGAGGGGGAAGACCCCGCCACGCTGGACAAGGTCATCGAACTTGAAGACCGCCTGATCGAAGCGCTCGACGGTTCGACAGCGGCCGAAGTCGACGGTCATGAACCGGGCGAGGGTGTCATAAATCTTTTTCTGCTGGCCAAGAATCCAGCTCGCGTCTGGGAAAAGATCGAATCTTTGGTCGAAGAGGCGGCGTCAGACGATCTTGAAGTCGTCGCGGTGGCGTATCGCCCGGTCGATGGCGAGGATTTCACCGTCTTGTGGCCGACGGACTACGAGGGCGAATTCGAGTTGGCCTGAGCAGGCATCATCGCGCCCTGACATATGACCCCGGCGCGTCCTCAATGACGCCCAGCGTCTGGCCGGGCTCTCGCGGTATGGTCCAACCGCCCGAATGACCATTCAGCCAATCGAGCCAGTGGGGCCACCACGAGCCTGGTGTTTCGACGGCGGTTTCTACCCATTCCGCCAGCGAGGCGGTGCGATTGCCTTTGGTCCAGAATTGGTACTTCACCTTGTCCGGCGGATTGACGACGCCTGCAATGTGGCCGGATCCCGAAAGCACAAAGTCGACTTTGCCCGAGAACATCTGCGATCCGCGGAAAACGGAGGCCGCCGGCGCTATGTGATCTTCGCGCGTTGCGACAGAATAGATCGGCAGCTTAATGTCGCGCAGATCGAGCTTCACGCCGCCGATGGTCATGTCGCCGCTTGCGAGCCGGTTCTCGTTATAGAATTCGCGCAGATAGAACTTGTGGTTGGCCGCCGCCATG
The DNA here is from genome assembly GCA_046160845.1 of Hyphomicrobium sp. Taxonomy (GTDB): domain Bacteria; phylum Pseudomonadota; class Alphaproteobacteria; order Rhizobiales; family Hyphomicrobiaceae; genus Hyphomicrobium_B. Next base: position 84,127 of record JBJXHD010000036.1, on the reverse strand, counting down.
CGCGTCGAATCCTGGTTCCAGAACAGCAGATCGAACGGGAACGGTTTCTTGCCGAGCATGTAGTTGTTGACAATATAGGGCCAGATGAGATCGCGAGGCCGCATCATGTTGAACACGTTGGCCATGCGCGAGCCGTCGAGGAAGCCGCGTTCCGACATGAGCGCGTCGAGGCTTTCCAGCTGGGCGTTGTCGGTGAAAAGCAGCAGATCGCCGGCAAGTGAAAAGTCGACTTGCGTAGTCAGCAGCGTGCAACTCTCGAACGGATTTTCACCGCGTTGCGCCAGATACGCGAGGCCGGTCGACAACGCCGTGCCGCCGACGCAATAGCCCAACACGTTGATCGTATCGCCGCCTGTCTCACGTTGGGCCGCGTCGGTCGCGGCCAACACGCCGCCGAGGATGTAGTCCTCGAAGGTCTTGTGCGCGAGTCGTTCGTCCGGATTGACCCACGACACGACGAACACGGTGTAGCCGCGATCAACGACGTATTTGACGAAGCTCTTCTGTTCGGTCAGATCGAGGATGTAGTATTTGTTGATCCAGGGCGGCACCATCACGATGGGCCGCTCGCGCACCTTTTCGGTGGTCGGCGAATACTGGATCAGTTGAAGCAGCTCATTCTGATAGACAACCTTGCCCGGCGTCGTTGCGAGGTTGCGGCCGAGCTCGAAAGCCGTGGCGTCGGTCTGGCTGATCTTGATCAGGTCTCCGGACCGGCCCAGATCGGCGGCGAGGAGGGAGACGCCCTCAACAAGATTCCGCGCGTTGGTTCGGAACGTTTCGCGCAGCACCTCGGGGTTGGTCGCCATGAAATTCGACGGTGAGAGGGCGCTCGTCACTTGTCCGAGATAAAACTGGGCGCGGTGCCGCTCGCGCGGCTCCAGACCTTCTGTCTCCTTGAGCTGCGCCTCGGCCCATTGGCACGCCAGCAGGTAGGCCTGCTTACAGAAGTCGAAAAACGGATTGTGCGTCCATTCCGGATCCTTGAAGCGATTGTCGTTGGCCGTCGGGGCAATCAGCGGTTCAACCGCCATGCCCATCATGCGCGACATGACATTGTTCCAGAGCGCGCCGAACTTGGCGAAGAATTCGGTTTGCGCCTGCGTTAGCTTCACCGGGTCCGAGAGCCAGAGCCGCATCAGATGTGAAATTGTCTCTGCCGCGGTGGAGAATTCGCTCGCCGTCGAATAGGGACTTGGCTTGGCGTCGGGTCGCTCGGCCATTTGGGCGAGTGCGGCGCTTCCTCGCTCGTAGGCCTTGAGCAGGTTGGCCGCGAACTCTTCGGGGTCAGGGATCAGGTAGTTCGAAAAAAGTGTTCTTGCGTCAGGAACATCCTGCGGCATCTTTATTTTAGCCTTCAGATCAGCGGAACCGAATTGCGTCGCGCGCGACTGCCTTGCGCGTACAGCGTCGCCTGTCGCGAGTCAGCCAGACCCTTTGAACGACGCTATGACAGTGCCCGCGGCGCGATGTCGGTTCAAGTCCAATCGGCCAGAAAATGCCTGTCTTTAGTCGAAATGCGCGGTGAAGCGACGCAAAGCGAGGGCTTTGGCGCGGCGTCGGAGCAGAATTTACAATGTTGGAATGTGGGCGTGGATGGAGCTGTTGCCGAGGGCTTCGATGGGCTGGACGCGGGCCTTCCTTGCGGCGTACACATGCCGCCGGCATTAGGCTGCATCAGCACCAAGATCGACCGTCCGCTTTGGTTTGCGGCCCCAGGATCAGACCTTTGAGCGACGACTTTCACCGCATCAAGCGATTGCCGCCTTATGTTTTCGCCGAGGTCAATCGGCTGAAGGCGGCGGCGCGCGCCAAGGGCGCCGACATTATCGATCTGGGCATGGGCAATCCCGACATGCCGACGCCACAACACATCGTCGACAAGCTGGTCGAGACGATCACCAAGCCGCGCACGCACCGCTACTCGGCCTCCAAAGGCATTCCGGGATTGCGGCGCGCGCAGGCCGCCTACTACGAGCGCCGTTTCGGCGTGAAACTCGATCCCGAGACGGAAGTCGTAGCCACGCTCGGCTCGAAAGAAGGTTTCGCCAACATGGCGCAGGCGATCTCGGCGCCTGGTGACGTGATCCTCGTGCCTAATCCCACCTATCCGATCCACGCCTTCGGATTCATCATCGCCGGCGCTTCGATCCGCCATTTGCCGGCGAACAATGGCGCGGAATTCCTCCGCGCCGTCGAGCACGCAGTGACGCACTCTGTTCCGAAGCCACTTGCTGTCGTCATTTCGTTTCCCTCGAACCCGACCGCGCAGGTCGTCGATCTCGAGTTTTACAAGGACGCCGTGGCGCTGGCGAAGAAGCTCGGCATCATGATTCTCTCCGACATCGCCTACGCCGAGCTATATTTCGATGGCGCGCCGCCTCCGTCGATCCTTCAGGTCGACGGGGCGAAGGATGTCGCGGTCGAGTTCACGTCGCTATCAAAAACGTACAACATGCCCGGCTGGCGCATGGGCTTTGCGGTCGGCAACGCGCGCCTGATCGGAGCGCTCGCGCGCGTGAAATCATATTTGGATTATGGGGCGTTCACGCCCATTCAGGTCGCCGCCGCTGCGGCCCTCAACGGCCCTCAAGACTGTGTCGACGAGATCCGCGCGATGTACAAGGGCCGGCGCGACGCGTTGGTCGAGAGCTTCGGGCGCGCCGGATTTCCGATCCCGCCGCCGCCCGCGACTATGTTCGCCTGGGCGCCGGTGCCGGCGCCGTACCGAGACTTGGGTTCTGTCGAGTTCGCCAAGCTGCTCATCGAGAAGGCGGACGTCGCGGTTTCGCCGGGGGTCGGCTTCGGCGAATACGGTGAAGGTTATATTCGCATTGCGCTCGTCGAGAACGAGCAGCGCATCCGCCAGGCGGCGCGTTCGATCCGCAAATTCTTCGCCGAGTCGGGCGTCAGCGCCGCGGCGCCTGTTGAATCCAGTGAACTCGCCAGTCGGTGATCAGGCGCCCATCATGACAGAGCCACTTACCCTAGGAATCGCCGGATTGGGCACAGTCGGCTCGGGCTTGCTTGAGCTGCTTAACGCCAACGGGCGGCACATCGCCGAAACTGTGGGGCGTGAGATCCGCGTCACCGGCGTGTCTGCGCGCGACATTTCGAAGGCGGAGAAGGCCGGCGCCGGAGCGATACGGTGGTTCGACGATCCCGTGGCGCTCGCGAAGGATCCGTCGAACAAGGTTTTTGTCGAATTGATCGGCGGGGAGGGCGGCGCGGCGCGGGCGTCGGTCGAGGCTGCGCTGCGGGCAGGCAAACACGTCGTCACCGCCAACAAGGCGCTGATCGCCATTCACGGCGTCGAACTCGCAGCACTCGCCGAGAAACATGGTGTCGCGTTGTGTTTCGAAGCAGCAGTTGCAGGCGGAATTCCTGTCATCAAGACCATGCGCGAGTCGCTTTCGGCCAATCGCATTCGCCGCGTCTATGGGATCTTGAACGGCACCTGCAACTTCATCCTGACGCAGATGCAGTCCGAGAAGCGCGCTTTCGCTGATGTGTTGAAGGAAGCCCAGGCGCTCGGCTACGCGGAGGCCGATCCGACGTTCGACATCGGCGGCTTCGACACGGCGCATAAACTCGCCATTCTGACCAGCCTTGCGTTCGGTACGAAGGTGGCGCTCGACCAGATTCATGTCGAGGGCATCGACGGCATCACCCAGGCCGATATCGAGGCGGCGGACAGCCTCGGCTATCGGATCAAGCTCCTGGGCGTCGCAAACCGGACCGACAGCGGCATTGAGGCGCGCGTGTCGCCAGCGCTCGTCGTAAAGGATTCAGCGATCGCGGAAGTTTCCGGCGTTACTAATGCCGTTGCGATTCACGGCGACCAATCCGGGAATATTCTGCTGGTCGGCGCCGGAGCTGGCGCGAAGCCCACCGCTTCGGCGGTCGCGAGCGACATCATCGACATCGCCTTCGGCTTCGTGATGCCGCCGTTCGTTACGCCGAGCGCCAAGCTCAAACCGCACGTGCGCGCCAAGCTCGATCAGCATTATGGCTCGTATTACGTGCGGCTCGCACTCGACGACAAACCGGGCGCGATGGCGGCGATTGCGACGCGCATGGGCGATCGCGGCATTTCGCTTGAGAGCATCGTTCAGCATCGACAGGCGGTTCCCGCGGCGCCGGGCGCGTCGGCGCCTCAGCGGCCGACCAGTCCTGCCGCGACGGTCATAATTATCACCCACGAAACAACAGAAGAGGCCATGCGCACCGCGCTTCAGATGATCGAAAAGGATGGCAAGGTGCGCGAAAGGCCGCAGATGATCCGGATCGAAGAACTGTAGATTTGCGACGGCGAGAGCGCCGTGGCGCGAGGGGACATGAAGATGAGCAATAGAATAGACGAGGCAAGCCACGCCGCCGTCCCGCACAGTGGGCTCGAAAGAGTCCTCGTTCTCGAAGTCGCGCGCGTCACAGAAGCGGCCGCCATCGCTGCGGCGCGTCTGCGCGGACGCGGTAACGAAAAGGCGGCCGACAAAGCCGCCGTGGACGCCATGCGCCGCGAACTTGGCCGGGTCTCGATCAACGGAACCGTCGTCATCGGCGAAGGCGAGATGGACGAAGCGCCGATGCTTTACATTGGCGAGAAGGTCGGATTGGGCGAAGGCCACCCCGAGGTCGATATCGCCGTCGATCCACTTGAGGGTACGACCATCTGCGCCAAGAACATGCCGAATGCGCTCGCCGTTCTGGCGATCTCGGAACGGGGCGGCCTGCTGCATGCCCCAGACATGTACATGAACAAAATCGCCATTGGCCCCGGCTATCCCGATGGCGTCGTCGATCTCGACGCAACGCCGGCCGACAATCTCAATGCGTTGGCCAAGGCGAAGGGCGTGCCGATCACCGAGATCATGGCCTGCATTCTGGACAGGCCTCGGCACGCAGAACTAATCAAAGCCGTGCGCGCGACAGGGGCCGGCGTGCAGCTGATCCCCGACGGCGATATCGCCGGCGTCATCTGGACCACCGATCCGATCGAAACCGGCATCGATATCTACATGGGGTCAGGCGGCGCTCCGGAAGGCGTCTTGGCGGCGGCGGCGCTGCGCTGTATCGGTGGGCAGATTCAAGGCCGTTTGATGCCGATGAAAGATGACGAGCGTGCCCGCGCCGAGAAGATGGGCATCACGGACATCAACCGGAAGTTCGTTCTCGAGGATATGGCCTCCGCCGACGTCGTCTTCTCGGCCACGGGCGTGACGGACGGTTCGCTGCTCGACGGCGTGCGATTCCGCGGCGATTTCGCCGAAACCGAAACGGTAGTCATGCGCTCGAAATCGGGCACCGTCCGCCGTATCAAGACGAACTTCCGCAACATTGGCTCACGCTTCATCGGCTAGCGCGCGACTCGCTCGATTGTCGTGGCCGCCGATCTGTCGGGGGTTGGCGTCTTGGATTGGCAAAGCCTCAGGAACGCTTGAATGCGATCGACATCATGAAAGGCGGACCACTTGACAATCTTGCCGTCGGCGAACGTCGCCTCGAGGCGGCCCACGCCGTCGATCACTTCGCCACTTGCTCGGTGTCGATACTCGTAGCAAATCTGCGACCGGACGCAGTCGCCGCTGGTGACGATCTGGCGCGCCTCATAGGAGAGGACCTCGAACTCGCGGCCGATGCCCTTGAGCCGATCTAGGATCGCCTTGCGACCAATAATGGTTCCGCCGTAGGGTGTGATCTCCGTTGGAACATGGATTGTATAAATGCAGTCCTCGGAAAAGACGCTGGCCGCCAACTCGAAGTCGCGGAGACCGTAGGCGACGATCATCGCCGTAAATTTGCCTTCTGGGTCTGTGCGCACGACGTTCAACCCCGATGTGTAGACGATGTCTTTGCCAACATAGGTTCAATACACACTCTAGTCTAACGGGGCGACTGCAAGTGCGCAGCGCCATTTTGGCGCCTCATCGGAGATCAGAATCGTCCTAATTTCTGTTGGACTGCTCATAAAACTGTCATTTCTGCAGCAGGTGAGGACGGTCTTCATTGAACAAGTTGCGGCGTGCGCCTCCGATTTCGGAATTAAAGCATGATCATTTCTTGGGCGTGGCGTTGTCCGCGCGCGGTTTTGAGTGGCGCGCGCGCCTTACTGCCGACGCTGCGCCGCGCGCGCTGGCCATCAGCCAACGTCATGGCCTCCCCGACTTGATGGGGCGTGTTTTGGCTGCAAGGAATATTTCACTTGAGGATGTGGGAATTTTTCTCGACCCGACGATCAAGGGATTGATGCCCGATCCCAGCGTCGTTCGCGACATGGATAAGGCGGCGGCGCGCATCGCGGACGCCATTGTCGCGGCGGCGCCGATTGCCATCTTCGGCGATTACGACGTCGACGGCGCCTGCTCGTCGGCGCTTCTGGCGCGTTTTCTCGCGCATCACGGAACGCCGGCGCGCATCTACATTCCGGATCGCATCTTCGAAGGCTATGGACCCAACGCCGCGGCGATCGAGGCATTGATCGCGGAAGGCGCCAAACTACTCGTCACGGTCGACTGCGGCACCACGAGTTTCGAGCCGTTGGCCGTCGCCAAGCGACTGAAGACCGACGTTGTGGTCATAGACCACCATCAGGCCGACGAGCGGCTCCCCGACGTCGCCGCCGTCGTCAATCCGAACCGTCAAGACGATATCTCGGGGTTGGGCGCACTCTGCGCGGCAGGCGTGGTGTTCATGACGCTGGTCGCCGTCACGCGCGAACTTCGCGTGCGCGGCGTCTACAAGGATGCTCCACCGCCAGACCTGCTAGCCATGCTCGATCTCGTCGCTCTGGCAACGGTCGCGGACGTCGTGCCGCTGACGGGGCTCAACCGCGCCTTCGTCAAGAAGGGCCTGGCGGTGATGCGCGAACGCCAAAACGCTGGATTGAAAGCTTTGGCCGACGCCGCGGCGCTGACGCAAGCGCCGACGACCTATCATTTGGGGTTCATCTTGGGGCCGCGCATCAACGCCGGCGGACGCATCGGCGATGCGGCGCTCGGAGCTAGATTGCTGAGCGGCGACGATACCATTGAGGCGCAGCGCATCGCCGAGCTACTGGAGCGCCTCAACAAGGAGCGGAAGCACATTGAGACCCAGATCCTCGAAGAGGCGATGGCGCTGGGTGAGCGGCAAATCGGCGATGATCCGAAGCGGGCTATCGTCATGGTCGGCGCCGAGACCTGGCACAAGGGCGTGGTCGGCCTCGTCGCCAGTCGTCTTGTCGAACGCTTTCACAAGCCTGCTTGCGTCATCGCCTGGGAAAAGTGCGGCGACGGCGCTGCGGCTGAAGGCACAGCGTCGCTTCGCTCGGTCGCTGGCGTCGATCTTGGCGCTGCGGTGCGCGCAGCCGTCGGCGAGGGGCTGCTCGTCAAGGGTGGCGGACACGCGATGGCCGCCGGATTGACGTTGAAGCGCGACAGACTGTCTGACCTTGAAAAGTTCTTTGCGGCGCGTCTCGGTGATGCGACGCGCGGGGCCTCTGCCGCCGCGATCCTCGAAATCGACTCCGCCGTGGTTGCGTCCGGGGCGACGCCGGAGCTGATCGAGCTTCTCGAACGCGCCGGGCCCTACGGTCAGGGCAATCCGCAGCCGCGCTTCGTGCTGCCGGCGCATCGCGTCAAATTCGCCAAGATCGTCGGCGACGCGCATGTGCGCGTGATGCTCGAAGCGGGCGACGGCGGTCGCATTGACGCCATTGCATTTCGCGCCGCAGGTCAGCCTCTCGGTGAAATGTTGATGGCGGCAGGCGGAATGCCGCTACACATCGCCGGCCATTTGCGCCGCGACACGTGGGGCGGCCGCGACAAAATCGAACTCCAGATCGAAGACGCCGCCGACCCGCGCAAATGCGCGTAATTTGAGGTGGGTTTTGCGCGGCGAAGGCCGGATTTTGCACCCTCAAGAATCGACGCCGTGCGCTTGCCAAAGGCGATCAAAGCCGACTATACGGTGGTGGCGCTCATGCGCCCGGCGGCTCCCTTCGTCTATCGGTTAGGACGCGAGATTTTCATTCTTGAAAGAGGGGTTCGATTCCCCTAGGGAGCGCCATTTTCCTCGTGTCGCGACGCTGGCCATTGGGGCTAGGCTCCCTTCGTCTATCGGTTAGGACGTGAGATTCTCATTCTCAAAAGACGGGTTCGACTCCCGTAGGGAGCGCCAAAATATCGGCGACTGATCGGTTACTCCGCCGCGGGTTCGAGAGGTTCGTTTTCGATCTGGGCGTGCGCCTCTTCGGCGCGTTCGTAAATGTGCGGCCTCACGCCCCGCTTCTTCAACGCTTCCTGCATTTTCATGCGCATGAAGGCGCTGGTCGTGTAGCGCGTCGTCGAAAGATAGTGATTTTCCAGCATATACTCGATCATCTCGGCGTAGTCGTCATACAGGTCGTCGGCGATCCGGCAGCCGTCGTGGTTGACGACGGCGTTGACTCGGCGACCGGCGGCGATGCGCGCATCGACCAGCGTCTTGCGCAGATCGTCGATGTCGCCCTTCTTGCGCACGCTCCAGCCTTCGAGATTGACGAACAGGATGTTGCGATCGCTATCGTAGGTGACGCGCTCGGAGAGCTTCAAGTTCAAGAGATCACTGAGCAACTCCATCGGCTCGTCGAGGAAGATGCGCCGATCCATCGGCTGAGGTTTGTTGATGATAGGCCTGAAGTCCATCTGCGCAAGGATGTGTTTCTCGATGTCGATTCCCGGCGCCACTTCGATCAATTCGAGGCCTTCGGGGGTCAATTGGAACACGCAACGCTCGGTCACGTAGATGACGGGTTGCGAGCGTGATGAGGCGTACTTGCCCGAGAAGGTGATCTGCTCGACGTTGTTGACGAACTTGCGAACCTTGCCCTCTTTGAGAATTTTCAGCTTGCCGTAGGCGAACTGCATTTCAAGCCCGCCGGCCGTGAACGTGCCGGCGAACACGACGGCGCGCGCGTTCTGCGAAATGTCGATGAAGCCGCCGCAGCCGTTCAAGCGTCCGCCGAATTTCGAAGTGTTGACGTTGCCGAACTGGTCGCATTCCGCCATGCCGAGGCAGGTCAAGTCGAGCCCACGGCCATGGTAGAAATCGAACATCTGGTTCTGATCCATGATCGCGTGCGCGTTGGCCGATGCGCCAAAGCTCGAGCCGCCCGCGAGTACGCCGCCGACGGCGCCGGCTTCCGTGGTCATGACGATGTAGGGTGTGACCTTTTCTTCGTTCGCGATCGAGGCGACGCCATCGGGCGCGCCGACGCCGAGATTGATGACGCCGTTGGGCGGTAATTCGAATGCCGCGCGGCGCGCGATGATCTTGCGTTCATCCAGTTCCATTTTCGGCATCGCGTCGACTGGCACGCGAACTTCACCGGCGAGGGCTGGGTCGTACATCACGCCGTAGTTCATCCGGTGCAGGACGGGATCGTCGGCGACGACGACGCAGTCGACGAGGATGCCTGGCACCTTGACGTCCTTCGGCTTGATGGAGCCCTGTTCGACGATCCGCTCAACCTGCGCGATGACAAGGCCGCCGCCGTTGTGCGCGGCCATGGCCTGCGCCAGCGAATCGAGCGTCAGGCATTCCTTTTCCATGCTGAGATTGCCGGACGGATCGGCGCTGGTGGCGCGGATCAGCGCAACGTTGATTGGCGTCGCCTTGTAGAACAGCCACTCCTCGCCATCGAACTCCACGTACTTGACGATGTCGTCCTTGGTGACTTCGTTGACCTTGCCGCCGCCAAGGCGCGGATCGACGTAGGTGTGCAGCCCGACCTTGGTGAAAAGCCCCGGCGAGCCGGCAGCGCAGCTTCGATAGAGTTTCGAGATGACGCCTTGCGGCAGGTTGTAACCCTGAATCCTATTTTCCTGCGCCGCCTGCGCGACCTTTGGCATCCGCCCGAAGTTGGCGGCGATGACGCGGCCGAGCAGGCCTTCGTGATGCAAGCGGCCGGTGCCGAGACCTTTGCTGTCGCCGGCGCCGGCGCACATGATGAGCGTCAGGTTCTTCGGCGCTTGCGTGGCAACGTAGCGCTTCTCCAGCGCCGCGTGCAGCGCCTCGGGGATGCAGCTTTGAACGAAACCTGTCGTGCAGACGACATCGTTGTCGCTGATCAGCGCGATGGCGTCGTCGGCGGTGATGACCTTGTTTTTCGACATGGATGCGTTTCCCCGGCGGACCCGTCTCTCGATCCGGCGCGCGATGCGGCGATCGGGCAGGCCCTTTGTTGCGTGTCGTGATGGCCAAAAAAGCGAGGCATGAGCAGGCCATAGCGCGCATGGGGGCGCCTGGGCCCCACTCGACAGGGTAATGGCATCCTATCCAGAAGTTGAGTGCTGCGTCTCGCCTGGGATGAGGTCGGCGGTCAATAGATTCCCGGCTGATCACATAATCATCAAACGAAATCGCAGGTTAGCGCCTGCGGCGCCGACGGCTAGAGGGCGTTCTGCACGGTTCGATTTTCGCTCATGCGCACGGTGTCGCGGATGGCGTTGTGAACGAACTCGAGCTTCTGGAACGCCGACTTCGGGATCACGAACGGGTAGTAGTCGTGGTGCCCCATCGAGCGGCTGAGGCTGTTCATGGCGATGGTCAGTGGGATCCATCGCTCCATCAGGGCGTCGAAGGTTTCGTGCCGGTATACGTCGTAGGTTTTGAATGGCCAAATCGAGCCGGTGATGAAACCCGCCGCGCGCGGCTCCATGCCAATGGCTTCCGCCGAGTCGACGGCGTCGACCATGTGCAGATAGTGTGCCCATGTTTCCGCCCAGTCTTCATGCGGGTGGCAACTGGCGTAGGCCGAGACGTGTCGCATTTGCCATTCCGGCGCCGCGCCTTCGGCATAGTGCCGAGACAGGGCCGACATATAGTCAGGCTGTTCGTCGCCGAAAAGCTGGCGGAAGTCTTCGAGCCGGCTGGCGTGCGCGACCAGAAGTTTCCAGTAGTAGTGGCCGCATTCATGGCGCAGATGGCCGAGCAGCGATCGGTACGGCTCATCGAAAATTTGGCGCTGGCGTTCGCGTTCAACAGCGTCGGCTTCCAGAACGTTGACCGTAATGACGCCGTCGAGGTGCCCCGTCATGACGTTGCGCACGAAGTCGAAGGTCAGCGGACCAATGCCCGAGCCGCCACCGTCGAGCGGCAGTCCGAAGCGCAGTAGCGAATAGACCAACCTCTTTTTCGCAAGTTCGAGATCGCGCCATGCCTGAAGGCTGCCGTATTCCGAAAGGTTCGGGATGGTGCGATTGAGATCGCAGGCGCGGCAGAACGGGTTGAGGTCGTCGGCTGGCGTCAGCCAATTGCACACGCGGTGCTGGGCGTTGGCGCAGAACCGCATCGTGCGATCCCCGGCGCGGCCGATCCTGCGGAACAGGCCGTCCGGCGCCTTGGAGAGCGCGACCATATCAAGCGCCTCGGCGTCAAAGCCAAGCGCGTGCCCGCACTTCAAGCACGACGAGTTCTCGAAATAGATCGTCGTCCGGCAATTACTGCACTTATGCGACTTCATTTCAGCTCACGTCTGGTGCTTCGCCGGCAGCGGCGTCCATGATAGTGACCGCTTCCGCGGCCTGCCTGCTGCACAATTACCGTGCAGTCATGCCGACCCCACCCATCAGCTTGCGCGGCCATTGTGCAACTAGATCAAGTGTCGCATTTTCAAGCACGGCGGCGCTTGTGACCGTACCGCCAAGCAGATAACGCACACTTCGAGCCGGTCGCACGCGGAACTTCGACTCCGTTTGCAAGTTGGCGCCCATCACATAGGGGTTTTCGCCGCGCATGGCCCTCCACGTCGCCTTGAGACACCGAACCACCTACACCTACGACCGGCGCATTGGCATGGGCTCGCAAGTTGTGCGGCTCAGACCCGCGCCGCACTGCCGGACGCCGATCCTCAGCTACGCGCTGCACATCGAGCCTAAAGTCCATTTCATCAACTGGCAGCAGGACCCCTTCGGCAATTTTCTGGCGCGCATCGTCATGCCTGAGGCGACGGATCGATTCTCAGTCACTGTCGACCTCATCGCGGACATGGCGGTCATCAATCCATTCGACTTCTTCGTCGAGGAGAGCGTCAAGGATTTTCCATTCACCTACGACGAGCAACTCTCGAAGGAGCTGACGCCGTATCTCGAACCTGACCCGGCGGGGCCTGTGCTCAAAGCCTACATCGCCCAAATTGACCGCAAGACAAAAACCACGATCGACTTTCTGTGCGATCTCAATCGTCAGCTCAACGCCGACGTCAACTATTTGATCCGCATGGAGCCGGGCGTTCAGACGCCGGAAGAAACGCTGGCGCTGAAATCGGGATCATGCCGCGACAGCGCCTGGCTGTTGGTGCAGGTGCTGCGTCATATCGGTCTCGCGGCGCGGTTCGTCTCGGGTTATCTGATTCAGCTCACGCCCGACGTGAAGGCGCTCGATGGGCCGGTCGGCGCCTCAACTGACTTCACCGATCTGCATGCGTGGGCCGAAGTTTACGTTCCTGGCGCGGGTTGGATCGGGCTTGACGCCACCTCCGGACTGCTGACCGGCGAAGGCCACATTCCGCTCGCTGCGACTCCTCATCCCGTCAGTGCGGCGCCGATCACGGGCAGCCATGAAGCGGCAAAAGTCAGCTTCGATTATGAGATGAGTGTTGCACGCATTCGCGAAACACCGCGCGTGACGAAACCCTACAACGATGAGACTTGGCAGGAAATTCTGGACGCTGGGCGGCGCGTCGATGCGCGGCTGGCAGCCGGCGACGTTCGCCTCAGCATGGGCGGCGAGCCGACGTTCGTCGCCGCCGACGACATGGAAGCCGACGAATGGAACACGGCGGCGGTCGGTCCAACCAAGCGCAGTTATGCGGAAGAGCTTATCCGGCGACTGCAAGCCCGCTTCGCGCCGGGCGGGCTGCTGCATTATGGCCAGGGCAAGTGGTATCCGGGCGAGCAACTTCCCCGTTGGGCGTTTGCGCTCTACTGGCGCGCCGATGGCCAGCCTTTGTGGGCCAGGCCGGAGCTGATTGCGTCCGAGCGAAAGGACACCGGCGCGACGATCGCGTCGGCGGAAACTTTCGTCGGCGCGCTGTGCGAGCATCTCGGTTTGCCGCGGGACAGCGGAATGCCAGCCTACGAGGACGCGGCGCATTTCGCCCTCGTCGAACAAAAGCTGCCGGTCAACGTCAGCGTTGAGGAAAACAAACTGGCCGATCCCGTCGAGAGGTCGCGCGTCGTGCGCGTTTTCGATCGTGGGCTGACGGCGGTTACGAGTTACGTCCTGCCGATCCAGGTCTGGAACGCGCACGCGAGGGGCCGGAGATGGGTAACGGAACGCTGGGCTTTGCGGCGTGAAAAGCTGTTTCTGACGCCTGGCGATTCACCTGCCGGTTACCGCTTGCCGCTCGGCTCCATGCCAGCGGTGGCTGCTGCCGACTACCCTCACGTCATTCCCATGGATCCCTTCAATCCGTCGCTGCCGTTGCCAGAGCGCAGCGTGCTCATGCAGTCCCGCAGTGCTGTCGCGTTAGAAGCCCCTGAAGAGGCTGCGCCGGCGACGGATTTCGCCAGCATCGTGCGCACGGCGATGACGATCGAGCCGCGCGATGGACGACTTTGCGTGTTCATGCCGCCGCTGACCGACGGCGAGGACTATGCTGCGCTCGTCGCCGCCGTCGAGGAGACTGCGGCGACGACCGGTCTGCCAGTCCATATCGAAGGCTATGAGCCGCCTTCGGATGCGCGGTTCAACGTCATCAAGGTCACGCCCGATCCGGGCGTGATCGAAGTCAACATCCACCCCTCGACGAACTGGGACGATATCGTCGACGTCACGAGCGCACTCTACGAAGAGGCGCATAATACCCGCCTTTCCGCCGAAAAATTTCTTCTCGACGGTCGACATACCGGCACCGGCGGAGGCAATCATATCGTGCTGGGCGGTCTGAAGCCGACCGACAGTCCGTTCCTGCGCCGGCCTGATCTGCTCGCATCAATCATCACGTTCTGGCAGAATCATCCGTCGCTCTCGTATCTGTTTTCAGGTCTCTTCATCGGACCGACCAGCCAGGCGCCGCGCGCCGACGAGGGGCGTCACGAGGCGCTCTACGAACTCGAAATCGCCTTGTCGCAGATCCCCAATCCGGGCGACGGTCACGTGCCGCCTTGGCTCGTCGATCGCATCTTCCGTAATCTGCTGATCGACGTCACCGGCAATACGCACCGCGCCGAAATCTGCATCGACAAGCTCTATTCGCCGGACGGCCCGACCGGGCGACTTGGCCTGGTCGAGTTTCGCTCGTTTGAAATGCCGCCGCACGCCCGCATGAGCCTCGCGCAGCAGCTGCTCTTGCGCGCCCTTGTCGCGGTCTTCTGGGAAAATCCGTACCGGCAAAAACTGGTGCGCTGGGGCACGGCCCTGCACGACCGATTCATGCTGCCGCATTTCCTGTGGTCTGATTTCGCCGATGTCGTCGCGACTATCAGGAGCGCCGGCCTGCCGATGGAGCTCGAATGGTTCCGGCCGCACTTCGAGTTCCGGTTTCCCCGCTACGGAGTCATCGAAGCCGACAACATTCAATTGGAGCTGCGCCAGGCGCTTGAGCCCTGGCACGTGTTGGGCGAATCCGGCGTCGTTGGCGGCACGGCGCGGTATGTCGATTCTTCCCTCGAGCGCTGCGAGGTGAAAGTCAGCGGTCTAACCGGCGATCGTTATGTGGTCACGTGCAACGGTAAGGCGCTGCCCCTGACGCCCACCGGAACATTCGGCGAGGCAGTCGCCGGCGTCCGTTACCGGGCATGGTGGCCGCCGTCCGCCTTGCACCCGACGATACCGACCCACGTGCCCCTCACGTTCGATATCGTCGATACGTGGACCGGCCGGTCGCGCGCCGGCGGGCGTTATCATGTCGCGCATCCGGGCGGCCGCAATTTCGAGGTGTTCCCGGTCAACGCCTATGAAGCCGAGGGTCGCCGGCTCGCGCGTTTCGACGATCAGGGTCACACGTCTGGCCCGATGACCCCGGGGCCAGCCACGCGCAATCCGGACTATCCACTCACGCTCGACCTCAGGCGCGACGCCGCGCCCGTGTAGTCCCGATTGCGGCCAGCCGTCCATGTGGTTAACCGTGGCCGGCCATTCACCCTTCGCCTTGCCGACGAGGGGAATCAGCATGCTAGTGTCAATCTTGGAAATCGCGCTGCCGCGTAGCGGCGCGATCGGGTTTCCACGTGGGCCGTGTGACGCTTGCCGGCACTGCCAAGGGGCGAGATCGCACGACGATGACGATTACTGCGCCTGCCATCGCCGAGCATGCGGCTGACCTGATCGGGCCGTATCGAGCGCGGCTTGCCTCGTCCTATGACGAGTGCCTCGACGATTCCGGCGCCGTGCGGCCGCATTGGCGGACGCTCATCGACAACCTCGACGCCATGACCGAGGCCGAACGGGCGACGCGGGCGCAGCGCATGGACCGCCGCGTACGCGAAACCGGCATCGCCTACGACATTTTCGCCGATCCGAACAAAGTTTCGCAGCGTTGGCAGCTCGACCTTGCCCCGCTGATCATTTCGAGCAGCGAATGGCGTTGGCTCGAAGCGGCGCTGATTCAACGCGCCCGCTTGTTCGACGCCTTGCTGTGCGACATTTACGGGGAGCAAGACACGCTTCGGCGTGGGCTCGTGCCGCCCGATCTTGTCTTTTCCGATCCCGCTTATTTGCGCCCCTGCCAGAACATCGTCGGCGCGGCTGGACCTTTGCATTTCTACGCCGCCGATCTCGCCCGCGGCGCCGACGGCCAATGGCGTGTCATTGACAGTCACACAGAGACTAACGCCGGCATAGGTTTCGCCCTTGCCAATCGCGTCGCGCACACGCACGTCGCAGGCGACCTGTTCAAGGCCTGCAACGGCGTGCGTCTTGCGGCGTTCTTCCAGTCGCTGCAGTCCACTCTCACGGCGCACAGCGGCCGGGACAACGCCCGCATCGCTCTGCTGACGCCGGGCCCACATCACGAGGACTACTTCTCGCACGCCTATGTGGCGCGTTACCTCGGGTACTTGCTTGTCGAAGGCACCGATCTGAGAACCAAGGGCGGGCAAATCTATCTGAAGACGCTCGAGGGTCTGAAAGAGATCGATCTGATCGTGCGGTGCGCCGATGGACGTGTGGTCGATCCCCTCGAACTCGATCCCTCGGGATTCCTCGGGCCGGCCGGTTTGCTCGGAGCCTGGCGAAAATCGCCGCGTCTCGTGGTCAACGCCATCGGTTCGGCGGTCGTGCAGAATCGCGGGCTCGGCGCTTACTTGCCAAAATTGGCCGAACATTTGCTTGGGGAAACGCTACTTCTCGCCGACGCGCCACGCTTGTGGCTCGGCGACGCCGCGGCACGCAAACATGCAAGCGCCGATTTCGATGGTCTCGTCATCCGCAAGGCGCAGGAAGGCACGGGTCGCCCGGGTCGCGCCGCGCTCGGCGAAGATCCCCGAGGCATGTCGGCGGACGAGCGCGGTGCGCTGGATCGCGAGATAGCGCTCCATGGCGCTCGTCTGGTCGCAGAAGAAAAGATCGGCTTCAGTACTGCTCCGACATATACGCGCCAAGGTCTAACGCCGCGTCCATTTGCGATGCGCCTCTTTGTGTCCCGCACCGACGATGGCTATCAGGCGATGCCTGGCGGGCTGGCGATGACTGTTGATCCCGCGCGCGCGGTGGCGCTGAGTGCGCCGGATGGTCAGACTCGCGACGTCTGGGTGACAGCAGAGGGCGAGCAGGCGCCGCATGTCAGCTTGTGGCGCCCGACGGTTGAGACGGCGCGTGTGCAGCGCTCGCAGCGGGTCATCCAAAGCAGGGTTGCCGATGATCTTTTCTGGCTCGGCCGTTATGCCGAGCGCGCCGACTGGACGATGCGCGTGATTCGCAGCGCGCTGCGCCGCGTCGAGGAAGACAGCGGCCCGGTGGCAGGACGTCGGGCGGCGCGCAAGTGCCTCGAGATGCTGCTGTCCAAAGACGAAAGCAACGAACGCCCGGCGGGTGATCGGCCCGATGACGCAGAAATCGAGAGACTTTGCGCGCATTTGATTTCCAGCAAGAAGGGTCCGCGCACGCTGGATCGGACTTTCAGCGGGCTCTACCGCGTGGCGAACCTGGCGCGCGACCGTCTCTCGCTCGAGGCGTGGCAGACGCTCACAAAATTCCGTCCCGGCGATGCGTGGGCAAATACTCTGAGAGCGGCATCGCCCGTCGCGACGCTCGATTTATTGGACGAAGGCTTGGCGTCGCTTTCGGCCTTCAACGGCTTGATGCATGAGAACATGACGCGGAACTACGGCTGGTCCTTCCTGGATATGGGCCGTCGGATCGAGCGTGCTTACAACTTGTGCGAAGCGATCCGGACGTTGTTCATCCCCGCGGCGGACCCCGACGAAGAAACCAGCGCCCTGCTGCTTCTGCTGGAGCTCGCCGACAGCTTCATCACATACCGATCGCGCTACAGGCTCGATCCGATGCTGCCGTTGGTCCTCGACCTGCTTCTCCTCGATGAGGCGAATCCGCGGAGCCTTGCTTACCAGCTCGCGAAGACGTCACGCCATCTCGACGCTCTTCCGGATGGCAAGCAGGGCGTCAGCTTGACGGAGGATCGCCGCCTGATCCTGGCGCTATTGACCTCTATTCGACTGGCAAACGTCGAAGCGATCGCAGCGGATGCGGGACGCGACGGACTCGAAAAGCTGATGGAAGACCAGCTTTCCGAATTGCCGGAGTTGTCGAACGCGGTGTCGCGACACTACTTCAATTTGAGCGAAGACGCTCCGCAGCGGCTGCAGCCACGCGCCGAACCCAGGCCATGATCTTCGAAATCTCGCACAAGACATTGTACCGCTACGACTCGCACGTCGCTCAATCGCAGCATCTGATTCACATGTCGCCGCGCGCCGCGCCGTTCCAGACCGTGCGCCGGCACAGCCTGCTTGTCGAACCGGCCCCGGCCGTGCGCCTGCAAAGCCAGGACATGTTTGGAAATCCGACGATCCTCTTGGAGATCGAGGCGCCGCATAAGGATCTGTCTCTGCAGGCGCGCAGCACCGTTGAAACCCAACGGCGCAATATCGCCAGGCTTGACCGCGGTCTCGCTTGGGATGCGCTCGAAGGGCATTTGACAGGTCAAGGGGCCGAACTCGATCTTAACGTGATCCAGTATCGGTGCGCATCGCGATTGACGACGCCGTCGCTGGAAATCGCCGACTATGCGGCGGTCTCCTTCGCGACGGGCCGGCCCGTGCTTGATGGCGCGATGGACCTGACGCGCCGCATCTTTACGGAATTCAAGTTCGATCGAACGGCGACGGACATCTCGACACCGATCAGCGAGGTCCTACGCGGTCGCCGCGGCGTGTGCCAGGACTTCGCGCATCTTTCTCTGGCGGCGCTGCGGGCGCATCGCATCCCGGCGCGCTACGTCAGCGGCTATATTCTCACGCATGTGCCGCCTGGCCGTCCGAAGTTGCAAGGCGCTGACGCGTCCCATGCCTGGATTTCCGTATGGTCGCCCGAACAGGGCTGGGTCGATTTTGATCCGACCAATGGCGTCGTGGTGGACGACGAACACATCACCGTCGCCATCGGCCGCGACTACGACGACGTCTGTCCGATCAGCGGCGTCTTGATTGGCGGCGGTGAGCACACCGTGACGGTCGGCGTCGATGTGACTCCTGTGCAGTAATCGTTCGCGGCCAATAAAGCACCTGTCTCAAGACGTTACTGCACGAAGCCCTGAGCGGTCATCCAATTGGCGGGCCGTTGCGTACGTCTTTTGGGATCGGAGGGTCCGGAACCGTTCGAGTCATGGAGGCGCTGATGCCGGTGCGATGGTCGCTATATGCCGTCGTGACGGCATTGCCCCTCGCCGCGGCTCCAGCTGGTCAGGCCGCCGACTTCACTGCTCGGCAAATCACCGAAGCCTACTTCAAAGCATCCCACGGCCCGCCGCCGAATTTTTCAGGCGCCGATCTCAGTTTCCTCGATCTGTCCAATATCGACTTCAAAGGCGCCTTGCTGGCGCGCACCAATCTCTTCGGGGCGGATCTCACCAAGTCCAATCTGACCGGCGCGAACCTCGCCGGCGTGATGCTGGATCGCGCCATCATCGTGCAATCGGATTTTTCGGGCGCCAATCTTCAGGGCGCGTCGCTGATGCGTCCGAGCGTCAACATCACTCTGGATCGCAATCGCGCAGATGCGCCGAAATTCGCTGGGGCGAACCTGCGGGGCATCCGTTTGACGGCGATGATGGACGGCGCTGATTTCCGCGGCGCAGATCTGACCGGCGCCAAACTCGGACCACATGAGCCGCGCGCCGACATATCCAGCATGCCGGGCTCACTCATGCGCGGCAGCGACTTTTCCGGCGCGATCCTTGCTCATGCCGATCTGATGTGGGCAAAGCTTGGGTTCTCGAAATTCGTCGGCGCGGACTTGCGCGGGACCAGTCTCATCGGCGCGGATTTGTCGATGGCCGATTTCTCCGGCGCGGATTTGACGGGGGCCGATCTGACGGACGCCGATCTCGACGGTGCGCGGCTTGCCGGCGCGCGCGGCCTTGAGACCGTGAAAGGCCTGGCCACAACCAAGAACCTGGATCGCGCCGCGCATTGACGCTGTGAGCGGACCTGCTGCAGTCAGGGCTTTGAATTGGTCGACGGACTTGTTACCGTCACACGCTTCGATACGTCTTCTTGGTGATCATGCCTCTGTCTCGTTTGGCGCTGTGGCGCACTCTGGTCGCCGCCGTCATGATCTCCGCTGTTGCGGTTGCGTCAGGCGCGAATGGGCAATCTTCATCGGCCGAGCCGCAAGTGGACACGGCGCTCGTCGTCTCCGTCGATGTGTCGAACTCGGTCGACGCGGAACGCTACAAACTTCAGATGGAAGGCATCGCTTCGGCGCTCGAGGACCCGGGCGTCATCGACGCCATCGCTAGCGGTCCGAACGGCGGCATCCTGTTTTCGATGGTGACCTGGGCTGATAAGCCGGCCATTGCGCTGCCCTGGACCAGGATCAGCAACACGCAGGAAGCATTGATCGTGGCGCAGCGCGTGCGCAAACTGCCGCAGCAAGGCGGCGAGTTCACCTGCATGACCCGTATGCTGCGATCCGCGAACGACAAAATCGTGCCGCAGATCCCGGCGAAGGCGCTGCGGATCGTCATCGACGTTTCGGGCGATGGTCCCGACAATTGCAACGCGGAAGAGCCCGTCACAAAGGTGCGCGATGAACTCGTCGCCAACGGTGTGACGGTCAACGGCCTACCCATCCTGGTCGACGCCGCAGATTCGCCTGCGCCGCTATTGCCCGACGCCGTTGAGGGCCAGCCCCATCCCCTGGAGACGTGGTACAGAGAAAATGTGATGGGGGGGCCTGGCAGTTTCGTGCTGCCGGCCGATGGATACGGCGATTTTGGGCGCGCGATCCGACAGAAATTCGTGACAGAGGTCAGCGGTTTATCCGCTAAAGACGTCCGCCAAGCGACGGCAGCGCGCTAACCAAACCGCCGCAGTATCAAACTCAGATGTCATTCTCGCTGACGGACGTGCAGCGCCACTTCGTGATGTGCCAGCCGGGATGATCGTCAGACCACTTGGCGAAGTGAGGAGGCGCCACCATGGCGCATCGGGTCGGATCGATGTCCGAATCCAGAGGGATTTTGTAGTCTTTACAGACGCCTGGATCGTTCGCCAGGCATGCCGAAAGGATGATCGCGAGCATTGATCCGTCTCCTGGCTCAGGCATGACGCCGTTTTGAGTGCGCCGCCGAGGTTCTCACCACGATAACGCAGCCAACAGCTACGGGGATACATTGAGGTTGGATTTTTTCCCGCGTGGCCTCGGCGAGGCGCCAGGTCCCAGGTCGTCAGTCCGCCGGCAGCAGGATTTCGCCCTTGCCGATAGTCGCCATATCGCCGGCAATCTTCTGGACAAACAATGGCATGGCCCTTGGCGCCATGTCGCCGAGGGTCTCGTTCAGGTATTTCGACAGGACGCGCACCATTAACAAATCGTGGCGCCCGCAATCGACGAAGGTCGGCAGGAGCCGTTCGACCTTAGGTCCGATCAAGGTTCCCCGGCGCATCATATAACCCGGCGATGGGCCGAAGCCACCTTCGGCCCAGATGGTGCCACCGATCATGCGCGTGCCCGCGCCTTCGCCGGTCTTGCCTTTCACTATGACGGTCCCGCGCCGCATCTTGTCGCCGGCGCGCGCGCCGATGTCACCGCCAACCACGACAACGCCGCCGACCTTGCCGAAGCGGTCACCAGGGATCACCCCGCCAAGATTGTCGCCAGCAGAGCCCGCGACATGGATATGTCCGCCGGTTTGTCCAGAGGCCAGATAGTTGCCGGCCTTGCCGCGAATTTCGAGACGGCCGCCGGACATTTTACGGCCCGCGTAGGCGCCAGCGTCTCCGTCAATAATAATCGTGCCGCCGTCGAGCTCAGCGCCGGCGAAATCCAGGGTCGCTGCGCCGGGGGTGATCGTGATGACGTCGCTCGCGGAGCCGGAAATTTCGAACACGTCGCCGGCCGTGAGATTGAGTTTTGAAGACCCGACCGGCAGAGCGGCGATCTCGTGTCTCGCTAAGTTCGCGATTCTGCGCGGAGTCAAGGCGGCGGCGTTCAACCGTTCGCCGGGCGCGGCCTTCAATCGAAAGGTCAGACCGCTCATCAGATCAGGTCCTTCAGGTGGTAGTGATGCTGGCCGAGCTTGCCGCCGTAGTTGCCGGCCGTGATCCGCGTCACGCCCTTGCCGGCGCCGACATCCGTCACAGCCTTGAGCCCGATGCGCATTGCGTCGGCGACGGCTTTCGACGTCAGCCCGTCGATGACGATTTCAAGGACCGCGAGCGTGTCGGGTCCAAGTTCGCTTTTGACGGCGCCGCGAAGAGTCGGGCAGAAGGCGTCGTTGGTCGAGGCGAACATGCCTTTGTATTTCGCGCCGACCTTTGAGCCCGAGCGCACGATGCCGCCGGGGAAGGGCGTGATGACGTCATCGATCTTGGTAATGGCCTCGACCGCGGCTTCCGAAGTTTCGAGAAGGCCGGCGCGATCCTTGCCAAGTATCAGCATGTTGCCGCCGCCGACGGCCTCGGTCGTCACGCCGCAGCTTTCCTCGATGACGAATTCGCCGTCCATGACAGGGACGCGCCAGTAGCGGCTGTCGCCGAGCTTCTTCGCCGTCTGAAACCCGTCGCCAAAAAAGCGCGGGGCTTTGCCAAGTCCCATTTGTTGCGCCGCTTTGAGTCCGGAGAAGCATGCCGAGCCAGGGCTTGTCAGTACGCATTGGCCGATGCGGTTCTTGATCTGAGGAACGAGCGCATCGGGCGAAAATCCGAACATTAAAATGCGAACGCCCGGCCTGCCGTCCGGCGTTTCATCATGCGAGAGTTCGCGATCGATACCGCATTCCGCGCCGCAGCCGATGACCGACGTGCCGAAGCCGGTCGCGACCGTCGCGGCGATCCGCGCCCATTTCATCGTGTCGGCGGTGATGATGATGCCGACAGCGCTCATGCCGAACGCTTCTGCGAACGTGTCGTCGACGAAGACGCCGTTGACGGTCCTACCGGCCATCCCTTTAGTATCGGGGCCGGTCATGCCGTGCGTGCTCCCGTCGGCTGGACAATGATAGAGCCGCGGCCGCGATCAATGATCTCGTCGTCGCTGAGACGGAAATTCTCCATCCGGACGGTGTGGAAGTCGTCGAAGTAGGTTTTGAGCGACTTTTCGATCCCGGCGCGGTCGTAGCTCGGTCTGGCGACGTGCGTCGCGCCGTTGACGACCTTTACAATCTTGCTGTCGCGCACGATCAATTCGCCGTTCTTGAAGACGAGTTCGGGCGAAGCAAACATCGCTTCGCGGTTGGGATTGTCGTCGTAAACGGTGATGTCGGCGCAGGCGCCGACGCCGACGTGTCCGCGATCCTTGAGGCCGAGGCTCTTCGCCGGCCCGGCGCGCGTCATTATGGCGATTTCATACATGGAGTACTCGCGCTCGAGCGAGGCGAGGGAGGAGTACTTGAACGCATCCTGGTTGACGGTTTGCATCATGTCCTTGCGGAAGGACTTGTCCATCAGTAGCCGGATCAGGTGCGGGTAGCAGGTGAAGGGTCCGCCGTTGGGATGATCCGTCGTCAAGAAGATGCGCCATGGATCGTCGACGAGCAGGAATAGCTCGAGTCCGATCGCCCACTGCAGCGCGTTGACGAAGCTCTTGTCGCGATATTTGAACGGCACCACGCCGCAACCGGCGTCGCACTCGATGTCCATCACCACCCACTTCTTTGGGTCGGCCGATCGCGTGTTGACGAACTGGCGCATGCTATCGCCCGACGCCGTGCAGGTTTGACCGAACATCACTTGGCCGACGTCTATCGACACGTTCTTGTGGGCGTTGACCGCTGCCGCGACGCGCGCTGCGCCAGACGAAAACTTCATGTCGCCTTCGACGTCGTAGCTGTGGAACTGGATGTGCGTCAGGTGGATGGGCAGCCCATTGGCGCCTTTGATCGTGTTCAACGTCGTCTCGACGCCGCCGGGAACGCCGAGGTTGCAGCCGTGTATGTGGATCGGATGCGTGACGCCGAGTTCTTGCAGGCCGCGAGCCAGATTGAGAATGATATCGCGGGGCGAGACGCCGTAGAAAACGTGCTTCTCATCGAGATCGAGGGCGCGTTGATTGAATTTGAAGGCGCTGATACCGCCGGGGTTGACAACCTTGACGGCGATGGCCTGCGCCGCGTGCATCGTCCAGGCGATGTAATCCTTGATCGCGGCGAAGTCGGCCTTGCCCGCCAGCTGGCGCAGGAAAAAGTCGTCGGAGCCGAGCATGACAAAGGCGCCTTTGTCGATGATCGGGGTGTCACCCATTTCCATATGGGCCTGGCGTGCGTTGGCTGGCAACATCGCCGGCTCGAAAGCGGCCGTGTAGCCCATTTCGGCATAGCGGTAGCCTGCCGTGAGCGTCGAAGGGATCGCGTGGCCGCATCCAGAGCGCGTCAACTCCGTACGGGCGACCTCGTGGCCCAAGTGATCCTCCGGCATCAGCATGCGCGCGATCGTCACCTTGCCGCCACCGATGTGCGAGTGCGGATCGATGCCGCCCGCCATGACGACCCGGCCATGAAGCGCATACTCGTCATCGACTTTTGCGTTCGGCGCAGGGTCAACGATGCGTCCGTCGCTGACAAATATATCTCTGACTTCGCCGTTCACGCCGTTGGCGGGATCGTAAACTTTGCCGCCGGTGAGCTTGATGAGCATGTGTTTCTCGAGTGGACGCTACAGGGCGGCTTCAATGGCGCCGATGACGTCGGCGGCGCGCGGCAGACTTGAATTCCGAAGTTTTTGCAGGGGTAGCGAAACGACGTTATCGCAGCGAACGATTAGGCCCGCATGGTCGATGCCCGGGGTGCCGACCGGGATGTAGACCTTCGGCGTTCGCGTCAGCTTCAAGCCTGGCGTGCCGAGTACGATCATCGACACGTCGGTTTCGGGCGGCGACAGGTCGGCGGTAAAGGATGCAAGCCACACCAGGAGATCGGTTTCCTTCGCCGCGAGCATCCGCGCCATTGAGAAGCGCTCGATGTCGTATTCGGGCTTGCCGCTGGCGAATGATACACGCAGCGGGAAACCGGATTGCCACGCGCAGACCGCGCCGGCAGAGACCGCGCCCTCGTTGCCGCCGAGCGATAGGCCGGCGAACCGTGACGTCTGATTGAGGTCTTTGACAAATTCGGCGACGGCTTGGACCGTTAGATCGGCGTTGGCGAAGGCTAGGCTCGGCGGCGCCCAGACCATGACGCCGTAGCTTGACGCCTTGCAAAGCGCGAGCAACTTCTCGATATCGGCGCGCGGCAATCCGCCGATCGTGTCGCCTGGGATGAGCGCACCTTTTGAGAGTGCGCGCATCGCATCGAGAATTTCGCCGATGCGTTCGCCTTTGGCCGGCAACGTGATGATTTCGCCGATGCGCGGACCTGTCAGCGCCGATGTATCGATGTTCTCGCCCAGTATTACTACCGTTCGCTTCGGCGGACTGTCGGAGAACATCGACTTTTCGTTGCACACGACGCGCTCGAAAAAACGTGGGTGAATTTTGTGAAGGTCGCTGCCTACAACCACAAACAGGTCGGCGCGATTGCGCGCTTCGGTCAGCGTGGTCATCACCCAGCCGCCGGACTGGAGGACGCGGAAGTTTCGATACTGGCCTTCGCTCAAGGCATGATCGACGACGCCACCGGAGAGATCGGCGATCGACATCACGGCGCGCATGCCTTCGACGTCGGTTCCGAGACCTCCGAAGATCGGAAGGCGCGAGGATTTGATTAGTGCTGCCGCAGCGGCGACGGCTTCATCGAGCGTCGTGTCCTTGCCGTCGATCTGCGGCTTCGGCTCGATCTGAGGACGCTCGAAGCCAGCGCGAGATTTAACGCAGCCGTTCTTCAGCACCTTGAGGCCATTGGCGGACGGTCCGATTTCGAGGTCATCGCAAAGGATGCCGCAGAACGGGCAGGCGACGTTCTCGAAGTGGTTGGCGCCCGCGCTGGCCGGACCTGTCGTCGACAATCGAGCACCTATTTCCGACGGTATTTTACCACGGCCGCGAATTCGACCGAAGCACGAGGCGGGAGGTAAAACAATTTCGCATGGCCGGGTCAAGCTGATCGCGGGCCGATCCCCGATCCCGCTCAAAATGTCACGGCTTGCCCGCCTGCCTCGCCGGCGCTTTTAGACCTTGTCATCGTTGCCGAACTTCTGGCGAGCCACTATGGTCCCGGCCGCCCATGGCGCAGGGGTAGGCGCCTGGCTTGCACGTCTGCCAAATCAACCGCGGAGTAGCTTGATGTTGAAGCGAGCAGCGCCTGTCCTGGCGCTCATCAGCCTAGTGATTTCATTCGTCGCGCCCGGCATTGCTCGGGCTCATGGTCCAACCCGCCAGAAGGTCGTTGAGACGATCGAGATCAACGCGTCCCCCGACAAGGTCTGGACGGTCATCGGCAACTTCCAGGACATGGGCTGGCATCCGGCCTTCGCGAAGACCGAAGGGTCCGGCGACAACGCCCCCGACGCCACGCGCAAGCTGACGTTGGCCAGCGGCGCGACCATCGAGGAAAAGCTCACCAAATATTCCGCCGACTCGAAGAGCTATTCCTACGAGATCACCAATGTCGATGTGAAAGTCGTGCCGGTGACCAACTATGCGTCGACGATCAGCGTCTCGGGCGAGGGCGACAAGTCGAAGGTTGAATGGAAGGGCGCGTTCTACCGTGGCTACGTCAACAACGATCCGCCGCCGGAACTTTCGGATGAAGCGGCCGTCAAGGCGATCACCGGCGTCTACAAGGATGGCTTGGCGGCGCTCAAGAAAAAGTTGGAAGGCGGCAGCTGAAACGGCCCCTTTGCCTTGCCGTTGCATGCATTGCTGCGCTGGCAGGCGCGACGTCGCTTAGAGCTGGCGACGGCGAGGCGGTGACCGAAGCCTTCATCACTAGTCAACTCGGCGACTCCTTGTCGATCGTCGATCTGGAAACCATGACGGTCAAAACCGAGGTCAACATCGGTGGAAAGCCGGCTGGAGTCGCCGTCGCGCCGGGCGGCGCGCGCGCCTACGTGACGTCGCCGGACAGCAAGGAGTTGTCGATTGTCGACGTGGCGTCGCGCGCGGTGACCGCCAAGGTGAAAGTCGGCCAGGGCCCGCTTGGCGTCGCCTCCGACGTCAAACGCAATCGCGTCATTGTCGCCGACTGGTACGAGCATAAGATTTATGCGGTCGACGGCGACAGCGGCGCCATCGTCGGCGAAGCTCAGGTCGGTCAGTCCCCGTCTGGAGTCGCCATGACTTCGGATGGCGGCCGGATCGTGACCGCCGATCGCGACAGCAACCAGATCTCGATCCTAGACGCGACGACGCTCAAAACGATCGGGACCGTTGGCGTTGGGGAACGCCCGTTCGGCGTCACCATCGATGCCGCAGGCGCGTTCGCCTATACTGCAAATGTCCAGAGCGATGACGTGAGCATCATCGATCTCGGAAAAATGACCCTTGTCGCCACGGTGAAGGTTGGCTCGCGCCCGTATGCCGTTGCGCTGGCGGCCGGCAAGGCTTTCGTCACCAACCAGCACGGCGAATCCGTCAGCGTCATCGATCTTGCGACCCGAACCGTCGTCAAGACGATCCCGGTCGGATCCTATCCCGAAGGCATCGCCGCCACGCCCGATGGCCGACACGTCTTTGTCGCCTGCTGGGACGACAATACGCTTGAGAAAATCGACGTCGAAACCTTGACTGTAACCGCGAAGGCAACCGTCGCCGCGGGACCGCGCGCCTTCGGCGCGTTTCTACGTTAACGCCATTTAAGTACCCAACCCCAAAGGAAAGCGGCAGGAATAGCGCCAACGGCTTAGCGTTTGCGCGCTCGCCGACAAGGCTATGGGCAAAGCGCCGCCGGAACGCTAAAAGCGGCCGCAAAGCAAAGTTCGATCTGGAGGATCGCCGAAAATGTCGAGACACTTCGTGAGCGCCATTATCGGCGCCGCTTTGGCGGTTGTCGGCGCGATAAGCGTCAGCGCCGCCAACGAGAAAAACCCGGCCGTCGATTTGCTTTTTGAGACGAAGCACATCACGGCAATCGCGCCCGGCACCGAGCTTGTCTACAAGTTCGAACGCAAGCCGTCGAACGAGGCGGTGCTCGGGAAGGGATTCACAGACGACATCAAAGTCAAGATCGAGAGCGACGCTGGCGACGGCAAGAAAAACGTCATGGTCCAGATCTATTCCGGCGAACGCGCCAGGGAGCCGCACCGCATCACCGAGATGGATGGCAATCCGATGTTGGTGGTCTACCTGGACAATGCGGTCGCGCACTTCAAGGAACTTGCCGGCGGTGATCGTTCCTATTTGAAGAACACGTTCAGCAAGGATATCGGTAAGTCGGGGAAGCTTGATCCCGTTTCCATCACCTACAAGGGTGAGACCGTCCCAGGCTATCGCGTGTCGCTGACGCCGTACATAAACGATCCAGCTAAGTCGAAGATGCGCGGATTTGAAGGCGCCCAGTTCTCCATTTTCGTCTCCGAGAAGGTGCCCGGATACTTTGCGAAAATGGTTTCGAGTTACACCAACAGCGGTAAGGACGCGCCGACCCTCGAAGAAGTGACAACGCTCGACGGCGTGGGAGAAGTGAAATGAAAGGCTTCCCACGCGCCGCGGGGGCTTCCGTAGCGTTCGTCGCAATGACCGGAGTCACCGCCATCGCGGGGGAGCTTCCCACCAACGACTACCCGACTGTCGCCCGCGCCGACTACGTGTACGCCTGCATGCAAGTCAATGGTCCGACGCGCGATGTTCTGGAAAAGTGCTCGTGCTCCATTGATCAGATCGCCGCCGTCTTGCCTTGGACCGAGTACGAAGAGGCCGAAACGATCATGTCGGTCAGTCAGAAGGGTGGCGAAAGCGTCAGTTGGGCCCTTACGCCCACTTTTCAGGCCAAAATCGCCAACCTCAAGCGCGCTCAGGTCGAGGGCGAATTGCGTTGCTTCTAATCGCGTGATCGTGAATCCTGTGCGATTATTCCCACTCGAGTTCAGCAAACGCCGCAGTCACGTTGCGCACGTGATGCTCGTCGAACAACAGCCAGTTTGGTCGTTCTGACTGGCCTGCGGTTGCCGTCGCTTCGCTCAGCGTCTTGCCGTCCTTGATGGCTAAGCGCACATCGGTGGCGACGACGCCAAGATATTTTTGCATCGGCCGCAGGGCATCCGGCCAGGACATCGAAGCCGGACCGTGTCCCGGGACGACCCGGGCCGCCGCCTCCTGACCGAGCACGTCGATCAATTTCAGCCATCCGCGGATTGAGCCGTCGATGGTCGGAATATGTTCCGAGAATATGAGGTCTCCGGCGATCAGCGTGCGGCTCGCAGTGTCGAACACGGTGAGATCGTTGTCGGTGTGCGCCGTCGGCCGCGCAATCAGGATCAGACTTCGGCCGCCAAGATCGAGTGTCGTAGTCGTTTCGACGCCGCGCGTCGGATATACAATTCTTGTGCCCTCAATCTTCGCATCACCTAATTGCTCGCGGGCGCGGACGAGGTAACGCTCGGCGCGCGCCGCGAGGGAGCGGGCCATCTTGTGATGCGCAATGAACGCCACGTCGGCGCCTTCGAACGCCGCGTTGCCCATCACATGATCGGGATGCATGTGCGTATTGATTACGTAGCGAACGGGAAGATTCGTCACGACCGCGATGGCGGCCAGAAGCGATGCGCCGATTAGTGCGCTTCCGCCGGTGTCGACGACAGCGACGGCGTCCGTGCCGACAATGAAACTCATGTTGGCGATGTCGCCGCCGTTCTCGGTGTCGGCGAGCGCATGATGGCCGCGGTGAACGAAGAGACCTGACGCGACTTCGGCGATTGCAGAGGAGTCTGCGGCGAAGCTTGGTCGTGTTTGAATTGCTGTTTCACGAAGCATCGCCATCGCGGCCGCGACCCATGCCAACGCATCACGGCGGCGGATCGATCGGAGTTCCGGTAATTTTATTCCGCCCATGCGACGTGCCGCCCGCTTTGAACTTTTCGCGCTTTGCTGAGGGTCTTCTACCAGTCTCGACGTGCGAGTTTTCGAATTGAACGTCGCGGAAATGTCTCCGCATCACGAAAATGAGAGAACCCGTGATCTCAACGTCGCGTCTGCGGCAGGCCGCCGCAACTTAACGTGCAATGCACCATTTGTGCTGCAGTGCAAAATAAGACTGTAAACAGGGAGTAAAATTGGGTCAGAGGCGCTGTCCTATTTCAGGCGCGTAGTATGCAAGTGCTAGATCGTGTTGCGATTAGAGAAAAAAAGTGCCTAGATGCCGCCGGTCACGAGACTTCCCGGATTTACACGGAAGCGTGAAGATCCTGACCGAGCCTGGCGGAAAAGACGGGAAATAGCCCGCGTTCCGGACTCGATGGCGAGGTTTTGGGAAGGGGCGGGACTACTTGCAAGCGTGGCAAGATTTTCATCAAAATGGAGGAAGCGCGATGCGCAAAAGTGCATTCGCATGCGGGCTGCTGGCAACAGCTGCGTTCTCGTCGCCCGTCTGGGCGAACGCGGACGTGGCGAAGTTGTCCGGCGATCCGAACAACTGGGCTATCCAGTCCGGTAACTACTCTGGTCATCGTTATTCGACGCTCGACCAGATCAACACGTCGAACGTCGGCACCCTGAAGGTTGCTTGGACGTTCTCGACCGGCGTGCTGCGCGGCCATGAAGGCGGCCCGCTCGTCATCGGCAATATGATGTATCTTCACTCGGCGTTCCCGAACAACGTGTACGCGTTGAACCTGGACGACGAAAACAAGATCGTCTGGCAGTACAGCCCGAAGCAAGACCCGTCGGTTATTCCGGTCATGTGCTGTGACACGGTCAACCGCGGCGTTCAGTATGCTGAAGGCAAGATCTTCCTCCACCAGGCCGACACGTCGCTCGTCGCTCTCGACGCGAAGACCGGCAAAGAGCTTTGGAAGACGGTCAACGCCGATCCGAAGCGTGGCGAAACCGGCACGGGCGCTCCGCTCGTGACGAAGGACAAAGTCATCATCGGTGTTTCGGGCGCTGAGTTCGGCGTTCGCTGCTTCATGACCGCCTACGACATCAACAGCGGCAAGAAGGTCTGGCGCGCTTACTCGATGGGTCCGGATGCGGACACCCTCGTCGATGGAGCGAAGACGATCGACGTCCATACCGGCAAGCCAGCCGGCAAGGATTTGTCATTGAAGACCTGGACGGGCGATCAGTGGAAGATCGGCGGCGGTTCGATTTGGGGCTACATGGCCTACGATCCGGATCTCAACCTGATCTACTACGGAACGGGTAACCCCTCGACCTGGAACCCGGCACAGCGCGCCGGACCCGATGGCAAGCAGATCGACCAGAAGTGGTCGATGACCAAGTTTGCTCGTAACGTCGACACCGGCGTTGCCGCTTGGGCTTACCAGATGACCCCGTTCGACGAATGGGACTTCGACGGCATCAACGAGCCGATCCTTGCTGATATCAAGGTTGGCGGCGCTGACCGTAAGGTTGTCGTCCACTTCGACCGTAACGGTTTTGCTTACACGCAGGACCGCGCTACGGGCGAACTGCTCGTCGCTCAGAAGTATGACCCCAAAGTCAACTGGGCTACCGAAGTCGTTAACAAGCCGGGTGACGCGCAGCATGGCCGTCCGCAGGTTGTGTCGAAGTACTCGACCTTCCAAAACGGTCAGGACGTGAACTCGAAGGGCATCTGCCCTGCGGCTCTCGGTTCGAAGGATCAGCAGCCGGCATCGTTCTCGCCGCTGACGGGTCTCTTCTACGTGCCGACGAACCACGTGTGCATGGACTACGAACCCTTCAAGGTTTCGTACACGGCTGGTCAGCCCTACGTTGGCGCCACGCTGTCCATGTTCCCGGCTCCTGACAGCCACGGCGGAATGGGCAACTTCATTGCCTGGGACGCCGGCGCAGGTAAGATCGTCTGGTCCAAGCCCGAGCAGTTCTCGGTCTGGTCGGGCGCTCTGACCACGGCTGGCGGCGTCGCCTTCTACGGCACCCTCGAAGGTTACTTCAAGGCTGTCGACCAGAAGGATGGCAAGGAACTGTTCAAGTTCCGCACGCCGTCGGGCATCATCGGCAACGCTATGACCTACACCCACAAAGGTAAGCAGTACGTTGGCATCTTCTCGGGCGTTGGCGGTTGGGCCGGTATCGGTCTCGCAGCTGGCCTGACGAACCCAACGGACGGTCTCGGCGCGGTCGGTGGTTACGCTGGTCTGAGCAACTACACCCGCCTCGGCGGCTCGCTCACCGTGTTCTCGCTGCCCTAAACGGTTGGCTAGACTCGAATGGGCCGGCGCAGGGAAACCTGCGTCGGCCTATTTCTGATCTCAGCCCTTCCATTCGACACCCGCCGACCATATCTGCTATCCAAAAGAGCAAGACGCTCCTGCGACTGTCCGGAACAGGGCGCCCCGCGGTCGCATTGCGAGCCAACGACAATCTGCGAGGAAGCGCGTGAATAATCGTCTCAAGGTCTTAGTTGCCGCAGCGTTTATTGCGGCATGTACGCTCAATGTCGGCGTCGTTCAGGCTGACGAAGCTCAAGACGCCGATAACAAGGCCATCGAAGAGAAAGCCAAAGAACTCGGCCTCACCTTCACCGACACCCGCTACCGCGATAAGGACGGCCATCCCGCTCCCGCAGTGACAAAGGATTACAAGGTGGACTGGGCAACGTGGCAGGGCTTTCGCCGCTATCACGACGCATGCCACGTTTGCCATGGGCCCAACGCGCTCGGTAGCTCGTTCGCGCCGTCTTTGGCGGATTCGTTGAAAACTATGGATTACGAAACGTTCTATGGCGTCGTCGTCGGCGGCCGCACCGTGGACCGTGCAGGCACGACCTACGTGATGCCGGCCTTTGGCGAAGACAGGAACATCATGTGCTACCTCGACGACATCTACACCTACATCAAGGCGCGCTCCACCGACGCCATGCCGGCCGGCCGGCCGGCGGGTCGTCACGACATTTCGCCTGAAGCAAAGAAGGCGGCGGCCGATTGCGAAGGCTGACATCGGCCTGTGCCGGGGCGCGCCAAGCGGCGCGTCGGCCGATCACTTTCGAACACGAATGTGGGGGCGGCCGATCTGCGGCGGTCCCCATTTTCGTATTTATGCCTACCTAGTGGGTGAACATCGCGGACGTTGTAAGAACATCGAAAGGCTCATGCCGTGAACGCAAGAATTCGCCAAGCCGCCTTCGCGCTCTCCAGTCTTGCCATCGCCGCGGCGTCGATGGCGGCGAACGCCGCCGACGCGCCCAAAGCCGACCTCGTCAATCGCCAGCAGCTGCGAGTCTGTTCGGACCCGGCCGATCTGCCATTCTCAAACGAAAAACAGGAAGGCTTCGAGAACAAGATCGCAGATATCATCGGCGACGAACTCAAGTTGCCTGTCGAGTACACGTGGTATCCAAAGTCGATGGGTTTCGTGCGCATGACGCTGGCGGCGAAGAAATGCGATCTGGTGATCGGCTGGGGACAGGGCGACGAGTTGCTGCTGAATACGAACCATTTCTATCGATCGGTTTCCGCGCTGGTCTTTAAACCCGGGACGGGGCTGGATGGCGTCGAAACTCTTGCCGATCCACGGCTGAAGGATAAGCGCATCGGCGTCGTGGCCGGCGCTCCGGCCGCCGACTACGTTGCCAAGTATGGCCTCATGGGCAAGGCGAAGCCGTACAAGCTCGTCGTCGACCGCCGCTATGAATCACCGGCGGAAGAAATGATGAAAGATATGCGCTCCGGTGAAATCGACGCCGGTGTCGAATGGGGGCCGATCGCCGGATATTGGGCAAAGCACGGCGGCGAGGCGCTCACTGTCGTCCCGCTGCTCAAAGAGCAGGGCCGCGTCCGTCTGCATTATCGCATCACGATGGGCGTCCGTCAGGGCGACGACGCCTGGAAGCGGCAATTGAACCAGGTGATCGCCAAGCGTCAAGGCGACATCGACAAAGTGTTGCTCGACTTCGGCGTGCCGCTGCTTGTCGACGACGATACGTCGATGGAGATGATCACGGCGCCGCGCGCCAACGGAGCCGCTGCCCCGGCCGAAGATGCGCGCGCCGCCGGCGCAAGTGCGCCCAACGCCCCCGGTGTGCCGGTTCCAGCGGGCAGCGCAGGGTCTAGGTGAACGCCCGAGCGGCGGTCTTTGTCGCGGCGCTTGCCGCAGTCGCCGCAGCGGGTTTCGCTGCGGCTGACGAAAACCTGCACACGCCGCCCCCGGTCAATTCTCCGCCGTCCGCCGAGCCCGAAGGCTATCGGATGGAGGACTATCGCAAGCCCGTGCCTGCCACGCTGAGGGGCGCAATCGTTTTATCCGCAAAGGCGGCGCTGGAGCTTTGGCGCGGCGGCTCGGCCGTCTTCATTGACGTCTACCCCCATGCGCCCAAGCCGGCCAATTTGCCGGCCGGCACGCTCTGGCGCGAACCCGTCCACTATTCGATTGAGAACGCCAAGTGGCTACCTAACGTTGGATACGGTGTGCTTTCCAGGGACACTGAAGCCTACTTCCGTTCATCGCTAGAGCGATTGACGGGCGGAGTCCGATCAATACCGATCGTTTTCTTTTGCCTGCGCAATTGCTGGATGAGCTGGAACGCAGCGAAAAGAGCGATGAGCGACGGCTACACAGCGGTCAACTGGTTTCCCGACGGTTCGGACGCTTGGCAGGAGATCGGCCAGCTCGTCACCGAAGTCAAGCCGGAGAAATAGCTGTCGACGTACGCGCGGAGTTGCGGGCGCTTGTCAGTCAGCTCTTCATCTCAGCTCGGATGGCGCGGGCGATCGCGCCGGCGCGCTCGTCCATCAGCTGGGGAATTTCGCACGCGATCGGGATGTTCTGCTGGCGCTGCTGGAACACGCGCACCTCCCAATTGTACTTTTCCTGTTCCGGGGTCAATTTGTCGATTTCCGTCGCCGAGATCGGCGCCTCGGGCATAGGCGCGCCGACATCCGGCAAAGCAATGCCCTGCTTTTCAATCTCCTTCGAGCGCTCTAGCTGGCGCTTGTGAAAGCGCTCGATGCCACTGAGGATGATCTTGCGCTCCTCGTTGGTGCGAGACAGGACACTCGCAAAAAGCATGGTGAGTTTCTGGTCTCGCACGTCTGCGGCTTGGCTCTCGGCGTATTTTTTCACCGCGGCTTCGGCGTCCTCAATCTTTATGCGGCGCGATATCAGGAATTGCGAGAGCTTGCGGACCGTTTCGTCGTTCTGCCAGCCGTCCATTTTGTCAACCGGCGGACCGTCCCAAATTGTTGCCGCGTCCAGCGTCAGCGTCTTGCGCCAGACGCACGGCCAATCGGGGCTTGCGGCGTCGGCTGAATGGGCGCTGGGGACGGCGGCGGTAGCGATGGCCGCGACAACCGTCGCTAGGCCAGCCATCGCAGATCGAATTTTCATTGCGTGCATCATGACAACCTTTGCTGCTTTTCCTAAGCCCTAGGCGCCGCCGCCGGGTCCGCCTCGCCGCCCGATCAAGCCCTTCGACGGGTTATATGCATATACCGCCGCCGCCAGAAATACCGTCGTGCAGCCGACCACGATCAGCAGCGAGATGACGTCAACTTGTCCATGAAAGCCGAACCGGATGAGTTCAACCGCATAGGTGAAAGGGTTGAAGCGGCAGATTTCATAGAGCAGTGGGCTCGCCTCGCGGATACGCCACAGCGGGTAGAGCGCGGACGATGCGAAGAACATCGGGAAGATGACGAAATTCATCACGCCCGCGAAGTTCTCAAGCTGCTTGATGACCGACGACATAAACAGCGCGAGCGATCCGAGCATCAATCCGGCGATGACCAATGCCGGAATCACTGTGATGTAGCCGGCGAACGGCTGAATGAAGCTCGGTAGCCCGAACAGCGGGGTCACGATCGGATCCGTCACCGGCGATATCAGCGGGCCACTGTTGCCGTCGAAAATATCCCACGGTCCGTTCAGCCAGTGCGGCGGGTCGTACATCGTGAAGAGTTTGATCTCGGTTACATGCGGCGGCTGGATTTCCCAGAACCAGGCGACGAACAGAAATGCATAAACCTGCAAAAGCGCCACGGAGACGCCGCCCAGGAGCTTTGAGAGCAGCAGGAACGAGCGCGGAAACGGACTGACGAGCAGCGTGCGCATCGCCCCGGTTTCGCGGTCGTAAACCATCGACAGCGAGGACTGCATAGCGTTGAACAGGAGGATCATGGCGATTAAGCCCGGCGTAATGAACTCCTCGTAGAGCACGTAGGATTCATAAGGCGGGATGATCGACACGCCGAGCGTCTGGCGAAATCCTGCTGCGAAAATGAATAGCCAGATGAGTGGCCGGACGAGGGCCGACAAAAAGCGTTCGCGCTGGTGCAAATACCGCAGAATTTCACGCCAGACGATGCCGCTGAAACAGGCGATGTAGCCGCTGAGGCCGAGCCGCCGCGCGGCGGAGGCGGCGTGTTCGCTCGCTTCGCGGCGTGCGACCGAAGGCGCGGGTGCAGCGATCAATGTCGACGACATCAGGCGGCCTCCTCGGCAGGGCCACTTGCGCCCGTCAGTGCTCGGAAAGCGCCGATGACGGTGTTCTCTCCGGTCTTGGTCAAAAGCGCCGCGGTCGGGCCTGAGAAGAGCACGCGGCCCTTGTGCAATATAACGACTTGGTCGCCCGCCTTTACTTCGTCCATCAGGTGCGTTGCCCACAGCACTCCGAGCCGACGGTTGTCGACGAGGCCGCGCACGATGCTGACCACGCTTTCACGCGACCCGATGTCGAGGCCGACGGTGGCCTCGTCGAGCAGCAGCAAGTCCGGGCGGTGCATCAAAGAGCGGGCGATTTCCACGCGACGAGCCTGGCCGCCGGAGAGGGCGCGGACCTTTTCATTTGCACGATCGTCGAGGCCGACGATCTCAAGGGCTTCCTTGGCGCGATCGGCGGCGTCGCGACCGGAGAAACCATGCAGCGCTGCGTGATACTTGAGATTTTGAATGAGTGACAAATCGTTGTCGAGCGTTCGGCTCTGGAAGACAACGCCGAGTTTCTGCAGCGCTTGCGAGGGGCGCCGGCGCACGTCGAAGCCGCGGATCGCGATTTCGCCGGTCACGTTGTCGTAAAGCCGCGTCACCAGCGAAAACAGCGTCGACTTGCCCGCTCCGTTCAACCCTAGGAGCACGACGAACGCGCCTTGCTGCACGGTCAGTGACACGTTGTCGAGAACCTTCTTTTCGCCGAAAGCGTGGCTGACGCCGGAGACAACCAGGGCGGGGGTCGCGTCCCATCCAGCTTCGCGCGGCGTGTCATTTTGCTTCTCGGCGATCGCCATTACCTACGTCCATATCCTTTTGCAGCCAAACTCAAAACCGACCGCCTTACTTAGGCCGGCGAAGAAAATCGCCTGCAATCATTGAAAGATCTGAATTGGCGCTACTCTCGAGAAATGACCACGCCCCAGGGATAGCGGCCGGTCTTGATCGACTTGAGGGCCTTGAGGTTCTCAACGTCAATGACCGTCACATCGTTCGATGCGCCATTGGTCGTGAACAGCTTCTTGTCATCCGGCGTCAGGTACATCTGCCAAACGCGCTGACCGACAAGCAGGTATTTCTCAACTTTCAAGGTCGCTGTGTCGACGACAGCCACGCGATTGGCCGGACCGAGCGCCACGAACGCCTTCTTGCCGTCCTTGGTGATGCGCACGCCGACCGGCTGGATAGCCTCCTTGGCCACGCCCTGAATTTCGAACGACACCTTGCCGATCAATTTACGGTCGGCGGGGTTGAGCACGGTCACGGTGCCGCCGATTTCCGAAGACACCCAAAGTTGGGTGCCCTGGGCGTTGAAAATGGCGACGCGCGGCCGGCTGTCGACCAGGACGTTGTCGAAGGTCTTGTGGGTCTCGGTGTCGATGAAATGCGCCATATTCGTCGTTTCCGACGTGTTGACTAGAACTTTGCCGTCGGGGCTCATGCCCATGCCTTCCGGCTCCACGCCGACCGGAATGTCGGAAATGATGCGACCTTCGTTGATGTCGACGACGGTCACTAGGTTGTCGTCTTCGTTGGCGACGTAGAGTGGGTTGCCGCTCGGGTGCAGGATCTGCAACTCCGGGTCCGGACCCGAAGGCAGAGTTTTGATGAACTCGAATGTCTTGGCGTCGTAGACCTGGATGATGTTGTCATCGCTGGTGCAGACGATGATCCATTTCCCATCCTTCGACAGCACGATGCCGCGCGGGCGCTGCCCGACCTTGATAGTTTTAACGACTTCGAGAGTCTCGCTGTCGATGACAGTGATGGAGTTGTCTTTTTCGTTGGTCACGTAAACCGTGTAAGCGGTGGCGGGAGACGAGGTCGCCACGGCCAGCATGGCCAAGATCCCGGCAAAAGCTAACGTGTAGCGAGACATACGGTGCTCCAGTTTCTTGAACAGGTTATCGCGCGATCGGTGTGGTGAACGGCGCCGGGGCTTCATGGCTTGGCATACGCTTGGCATTTGGTTTCGGGTTTATCGATTCCCAGGGTATCGAGTTCGGTAAACTGGTGCAGGAAGCCTGGCTGCGGCGAAATGCTGACCAGCAGCTTCGGCGTTGTGACGATCAGCGGTTGGCGAAGTTGGCCGTTCCAAGTGCGGAACGTGGTCTTAACGCCCTTGAAGGCCGCGACCTCGAATTCCGGCGAGTGGATGTAGGTGTTCAGCGTGGCGAAATCGCCGCTGTTCTTGCGCGTTGCCGCTTCGCCAATGACGCGCACGGCGAGCCAAGAGTCGTAGTCAAGCGGCCGCATATTGCGATTGGCGAGACGCCGGAAACGGTTCTGGAATTGCGTTCCGCCCCAGAGTTCGAGAGCCGGATGCCAGCTTGTTGGCACCAATCCGGCCGAACCTGCCACGGGCCGTGGCGTCCAGGCGCGGTACGGCATGTAATCTGCGAAAATCTGAGCTTCGTCGGCGACGATCAGCACGTCGTGCTCTTTTGAATTCTGAGTGAACTGCGGAATCTGCTGTTGAATCTGTTCAAAACCGCCGTCCGCTCGGCGGCTTCCCGCTTCGTACTTGAATTCGCGTTCTTCGACGATTTTGGCGCCGAAGCGTTTGGCGGCGCGCCGATAGGCTTCGGCCAGCAATTTGTCGGCTGGCAAGGTGCCGCTAACCAGGAACCAGTTGCGCCATTGTTTCCAGGCGAAATATTGACCGAGGGCGTCAGCCAGCATTGTCCGCGACGGGGCGAGATGCACGACGTTGGCGCGACATTGTTCTTCGCGCACGCTGTCGTCGGGATTGCCGACATTCAGGATCAGCGCCGACTTCCCGGCCAGTGCATCGGCCAGTTTGATCAGGGGCTCGGGGTCGAGATCGGCGACAAAGAAATTTGTTCCGGCGCCGATTTGCTCATTGGCTATCTTGATCAATTCGTCGACTTCGGCGCTCTCGAATGTCTCCAGCTTGAAAGCTTGGCCGACGAAGCGCCCGGTGGTGTTGTTGTCGGAAATGGCGAGCTTGGCGCCGGCGAACCCGTCATCCGGCGGTGGCAAATCCAGCAGCGACAATGGCGGATTGCGGTCGCGGAGCTGCTTCAGGTAGGCGATTGAGACGGTGGTGACGGGCTTGTCGTCCGGTTTTGCCGGACCAGCTGCAGGAGCGGCTTCGGATGTTGGCGCAGCTGGTTGCGCAGCCTTGGTTCCCGCCGCCGAGGGCTCAGAGGTTTCCGCGGCTATGACGGGATCTGCGGCCCAGATTGCGATGAATGCCAGAGCGACGATGCGGCCCGCCCGCATTCTCCCAAAATTTGACCTGCCTTGGCGTTTTCCCTGCCGCCCCGCATTCAGAAGCTCAAGTTTAGCGTCAAACACCAAGGGTCTCCCTGTCGATCCCATATTCCGCGCCGCGGCGATCATTTCCGCGGTCTCAAAGTGTAACTCTATTACTGTAGAAGGGGAGACGCGCGGGCGATGTCAAGCGCAGCGAAAATGGCTCGCGGGATTGTGACCATCATTGTTTGACGCTTGCGAGCGAACAGTCTTGCAAACCAGGGGGGTGATGACGCACGTAACGTCATAACATAAGAAGATAAGAGGCGCAGAGCGACCCGTCAGGCGGTTCAGGCCCTTGGCGATGCTCGCAAAAGCAGCCTCAAGGGATGGAAATGAAGCGACCTGTTCGATGGTTCGCGGCGCTTGCCGCGATGTTTGCAGTCCCCGTGTTCGTCTCGACGACCGTTTTTGCAGCGCAAAAAGTCGCTGTTTTCCCATTCGACATCCGCGACGTCGAACAGGAGGGCGAGATCGTTCCGAAATTGAAGACCGAGGATCTGAGGCGCTTGAAGGTCGTTGCGGACGAACTCAAGTCCTTGATGACGAAAAGCGGCAACTACGAGGTTGTAGATCTCGGTTCATTCACCAAAGAGATTGACTCTGCGTCGCCTTTTAATCGGTGCGACGGCTGTGAAGCGCCAATCGCCAAGCAGGCTGGCGCGGAATTGGCCGTCACCGGTTACGTCGACAAGCTGTCCGACGCGCTGATCAGCCTGCAACTTTTCGCGCGGGATACAGAGACCGGAAAATTGACGAAATCGATGTCCGCTGAAATTCGCGGCAACACGGATGAGCTTTGGCTGCACGGCCTGCGCTGGCTCTGGCGCAACAGGTTTAATCCCGAGGCGAAGACGCCATGAGTGAGTTCAACCGTCGTGCGTTTCTGGCGAGCGCTGCCGCCGCTCTTGCCGCGTCCCCAATCTCCAACAGTGTGGCTGCTGCGCCGAGCCCGGTCAAACTGACGTCGATCAAGTTCGGTTCGGTCAGCTGGCTGATCGAGACGATTCGCGCTCAGGGGCTCGACAAGAAGCATGACCTGGATTTGCAGATCCTCGAGGTCGCCACGGCGTCCGCCGGGCCAGTAGCCCTACTCGCCGGCGAAGCGGATGTCATCGTCAGCGATTGGACCTGGGCGTTGCGCCAGCGCGCCAAGGGCTACGACCTGAAGTTCGCGCCGTATTCGGCGGCGCTGGGCAGTCTGATGGTGGCGAAGGATAGCCCCTTCAAGACGCTGGCAGATCTCAAGGGCAAGAAGATCGGCGTCGCTGGAACAGGCATCGACAAGAGCTGGGTTCTGTTGCGCG
Source organism: Hyphomicrobium sp. (assembly GCA_046160845.1). GTDB lineage: Bacteria > Pseudomonadota > Alphaproteobacteria > Rhizobiales > Hyphomicrobiaceae > Hyphomicrobium_B. The sequence continues at coordinate 43,445 of JBJXHD010000036.1, read as the reverse complement.
CTTACTCCCGCAAAGTGCTCGGCGCTGATATCGCGACAATCGCAGAACCCGCATTCGGCGCGCCGCCGCTCGTGACGGAAGAGTTCAAGAACGGACGTCTCGACGCCGTTTTGAATTTCTGGACCTATGCTGCGCGCCTCGCCGGCTCAGGGTCGCGTCAGATTCTCAGCATGGCGGACGTGGTTAAAGCGCTCGACATCGATCCGGCGCCTGCGCTCGTCGGTTTCATATGGTCGGAGAAAGCCGTCCGCGATAAGGGCGTTCCTATCAAAAAGCTGCTTGCTGCCGCGGACGACGCGAACGCGACGCTGGGCGCCTCCGACGCGGCCTGGGAGCACTTGCGCCCGCTCGTCAAGCCGGCGACGGAAGCAGAACTCGGCGCCATCAAGGCCTATTACCGATCCGGAATCACCAAGGGCTGGTCTTCCGCGGATACGGCGTCGGCCAAGAAACTGACCAATCTACTGATCGAACTTGGAGACGCAGAACTCGTCGGCGATGGCACCCGTTTCGACCCAGACCTCTTCCATACCACGCGCGGGTAACGCGACCGTCGGATGGAACAAGATGCTCGAGCGGCTCGGCTGGACGCTGGGCTCGTTGCTCGTGTTCGTCGCCCTTTGGCAAGTCGCGGCCGGCGTTCTCCAGAACAAGTATTTCCCGAGCCCCGCCGCCATCTTCGACGTGATGCTAAGGGAGGCCGCCAACGGCGACTTGTGGCTTCACATCGGCGCGACACTCGTGCGCGTCATCCTGGCGTTTGTCGTATCAATGTTCATTGGTTCGGCGATCGGCCTGGCGCTGGGTCGCTTCAAGACCGCGGACAAGTTCTTCGACACGTGGCTGATCCTGTTTCTCAACTTGCCGGCGCTGGTCACGATCACGCTCTGCTACATCTGGTTCGGTCTGTCGGAAGTGGCGGCCATCACGGCGGTGGCGCTGAACAAGATCCCCAATGTCGCGGTGACGATGCGGGAAGGCGCGCGCAGTCTGTCGCGCGACCTCGCCGAGATGGCGACCGTCTACAAGTTTGGTCAATGGAAGACGTTGCGCCACGTGACGTTTCCGCAACTGGCGCCGTTTTTCGCCGCCGCGTCGCGGTCGGGCTTGGCGCTGGTCTGGAAAATCGTACTGGTGGTCGAGGCGTTTGGACGTTCGAGTGGCGTTGGGTATCGGCTCAACATTGCTTTCCAAGAATTCGACGTGACGACCATTCTAGCCTATGCGCTGGCTTTCATCATCATCGTGCAGATCATCGAGTTCACGGTGCTCCAGCCGCTGCAGACCAAGGTGAATGCATGGAGGCGTTAGTAGAGCAAGAAACGTCGCCGCACGGCGACGTCGGCCGCATGCGCGTCGCGGTCAAGCGCAAGGTCTTCCCGGCCGTCGGCGAACGCGATGCGCAACTTGTGCTGCACGACGTCGCGTTTTCCGTCGAACCCCGCTCGTTCCTGGTCATCACCGGACCTTCCGGTTGCGGGAAATCAACGCTGCTGAATATCATCGCCGGGCTTGATCCGGATTACGAAGGCGAGATTGATCTTGGGGGCGGTCGAGAACAGCTTGCTTATATTTTCCAATCGCCGCGCCTTCTGCCCTGGCGCACGGTGTACGAAAACATCGCGCTCGTCATTCCGGACGGCGACCCGCGTCACGCCAAGATCCCCGAGATGCTCGAACGCGTGGGGCTGGCGCAGGCCGCGAATGCGTATCCCGAGCGGCTATCGCTCGGCATGCAGCGCCGCGCCGCGCTGGCCCGCGGCTTTATCCTCGAACCGGCAATCCTGCTGATGGACGAACCTTTCGTCTCACTCGACGACCCGACGGCCCAGAGCCTGCGGGAACTGCTGATGGAGCTTTGGCGCCGACATCCCACGACCGTGATTTTCATCACGCACGACCGTTTTGAAGCGGTTCAGCTCGGGACGCGCATTTTGCGGCTTGCGCCGGGGCAGGCGAGTGTGGTTCAGGATGCCGTCGTGCGGCTGTCTGACGAGCGGCGACGCGATCGAAGCGCCGTGCTTGCGGAACAAGCGCGAATTTTTGAATCCCCTTAATGCCGCCTTTTGTGCAAACGGGCCGAGGGCGCGGCGTCGGAAACCACGTGATCGCTACGATGTTGACCAGTCCGTCTCGATCGCGTCCGATGTTTCTCGCGAGCGTCGTTAGTCCGGCGGAAGCGCTGTTGGCGCTTCAGGCGGGGGCCGACATTATCGATTGCAAGGATCCGTCGCAGGGCGCGCTCGGCGCCTTGTCGCCTGATCGCATCCGCGGCGTCGTCGAGGCCGTTGGCGAACGCGCTTCAGTCAGCGCAACGATCGGTGATCTTGCAGGTGCGCCATGCAACATCCGCCGCGCCGTCGAGGCGACCGCTCGGACCGGTGTCGATTTTGTCAAAGTCGGGTTTTTTGGCGACGGCGATGCGCGTCCTCTCATTGCGGAACTTGGCAGGGCCGAAAATGGCCGCGCGCAACTCGTCGCCGTTCTTATGGCCGACCGATCGCCTGACTTTGCCCTACTACCTAACCTTGCCGCAGTCGGGTTCGCGGCGGTCATGCTTGATACCGCCGACAAACACGCGGGCGCGTTGCCAGACGTCATGGAACGCAGCCGGCTCGCGCACTTTGTTGACTGCGCACACAAGAACCAACTGCTCGTCGGCCTCGCCGGATCGCTTCGGTTGGAAAATATCCGCGATCTCGTGCATCTCGACCCCGACATTCTTGGTTTCCGCGGCGCGCTGTGCCTGGGTGGGCGCACTGGCGCGGTCGATGCCGCGCGTGCAGCCGGCGTGGCTCGTGCTATATCGGAAACCGCACGCGCCGATCGGGCGGCGACGGTGTGATGGCCGAGCTAGCGGGCTAATAATGCCGGATAAAAAGAAGAAAGCGGGTAAAGCGCCAAAGGCCGCCGACCCAAAGAAACACGCAAAGGTCGCTTCCCGAGTCCGCGACATCGGCGACACTATTTTCGTCCATGATTTCGTCGTCGACTGCAATGTCGGCGTTTATGCCGAAGAGCAGGGCGTGACACAGCGCGTTCGCTTCAGCGTCGAAGCGCGGCTGGCTCCGAAGGTTCATAGCGTCGCCGACGAAATGGCGGAAGTTCCCTCTTACGCGGACATAATCGATTGCATCGTCGGGCTGGCGCGCGGCGGTCACATCAATCTTGTCGAAACCTTTGCCGAGCGCATCGCCGAGTCTTGTCTGTCGGACCGCCGTATCGTCGCAGTTCGCATCGCACTTGAGAAACTGGAGCGCGGTCCGCTGCGCGGCGTCGAGATCATCCGTCCGGCGACGCGCGCCGCGGCGCGTGAGTTCGGACGCAACTAAAATGGCCGCGCGGGTTCCACCTCTCGTCGTCAAGGTCGGCGGTAGCCTTCTTGAGTCGGGCCGGCTTGCCGAGACACTCGAGGTTATCGCGCTCGCCGGGCGACCCGTGGTCGTCGTGCCGGGTGGCGGTTCCTTCGCCGACAAGGTCCGCGACCTGCAGCGCGCCGCCAAATTCAGCGACGCCATCGCACACCACATGGCCATGCTTGGGATGCATCAGATGGCCGACGTCGTGACGTCGATGAACGAGGCGTTCGTCCTCGCCGACAGCGTCGAAAGCATCTTTGGCGCGCTCACCATCGGCTCAAAGCCTGTGTGGGTTCCGCTGCCGATGATGGAGGGCGACAGCGCCGTTCCGGCGAACTGGGCGACGACGTCCGATACACTGGCTGCGCGACTTGCAGAACTCTTAGACGGCGCGCCCCTGGCGCTGTTGAAGTCGGTCGACGTGGCAGCGGTTTCGACGGCCGCGGACCTGGCGGCCGCCGGAGTTGTCGATCAGGCGTTCCCTGAAATTATCGAGCGGACCGGCGTTTCCTGGCGAATCTTCGGCCCGGGCGACGACGTTCCGTTCCGGTCGCTGCTTGGAGTCGGGTATCAGCTGACCGGCAATTGTTAATCCCGCGCCGGTTTGGGCGTCGACGACTCCCGGCCTGCGTGCTATCGCGCGGCTGGCATGGCTGACGACGCAAAAGAAAAGCTGCTTTTTCTCACCGGAAAGCTTGCCGAGAACCGGCTCAAGGCGACCGTCGCGCGCGTCGGCCTCGACGAAGATGGCTGGCGCGTCGCCAACATCGGCATCAAGGTCGCCGCGCTGATGACCGAAGCGATCGTGCGCAATCGGCTGAAAGCGCCTTTGGACGCAACGCGAGTGATCGTGCCGGGGCGGTCGCGCATGGATCTCGAGAAGCTCGGTGAGCACTACGGCGTGCCGTTCGTGCGCGGTCCCGACGAGATTGCAGATATTCCGCAGTACCTCGGCAAGGGCGGCAAGCCACCCGATTTCTCCAAGCATGATCTGCGCATTTTCGCCGAGATCATCGAGGCGCCCCGGCTCTCGATCGAGAAGGTCCTGGAAATTGCGGCGTCGCATCGCGCCAAGGGCGCCGACGTGATCGACATCGGCTGCCAGCCCGATGTGGCGTTTGCCCACCTCGAAGAGATGGTCGCGAAGTTGGTCGACGCCGGGTTCAAGGTGAGTGTGGACAGCGGCGATTTTGACGAGTTGTCTCGGGGCGCGAAGGCCGGCGCCCACTACGTACTCAGTCTCGATGAGTCGACGCTCGCCGTCGTCAAGGGTACGCAGTGCGTCCCCGTCCTCGTGCCGAAGCCCCACGGCGACCTCGCCTCATTGGTGCGCGCCATCGATCTCGCCAAAAAAAAAGAGATACCGCATATCGCCGACCCCATCCTCGATCCGGTGCATTTCGGCTTCACGGCTTCGATCGAGCGCTATGCCGAATTGCGGCGGCTGCGCCCAGACACTGAAATTCTCATGGGCACCGGCAATCTGACGGAACTGACCGACGCCGACAGTCAGGGTGTCACCGCGATGCTGCTGGCGATCTGTTCGGAGCTTTTCATCCAGAATGTGCTGGTGGTGCAGGTCTCCCCCCACACGCGGCGCACGATCGAAGAACACGACGCCGCGCGCCGGCTGATGTTCCGCGCTCGCGAAGACGAGAGCCTGCCAAAGGGTTACGGCGGCGGATTGACTTCACTCCACGACGTCAATCCGTTTCCACTTTCGGCCGCCGAGATTGCCGCCAGCGCCGCCGAGGTTCGCGACGCAAATTTCCGCATCCAGGCCGGCGAGGATGGCGTGCACATCTTCAATCGAGACGGCCATCATGTCGCCCGCGACCCCTTCGATCTCTTCCCGAAGCTCGGCGTCGAGGCGGACGGCGCGCACGCCTTCTATCTCGGCTATGAACTGGCGAAGGCAGAAATCGCGTTGGCGCTCGGCAAGCGCTACGCGCAGGACAATCCTCTCGACTGGGGTGTCGCCGCCGACAAGAAAAGCGAAGACCTGATCCGCCATGCGCCGGAAGGCGCCACGCTTAAGGCAAAACGACAAAAGTCCAGCGACGAGGACCAAAGCTGATGCCGCGCATCGTCGAAACCATCGTCACGACGACGGATGCTGCAGGAGAAGCGCACATTGCGCCGCTTGGTCTCATCGAAGATGGTGCCCACTGGATCATCGCGCCTTTCAAGCCTTCCAAGACGCTCGACAATCTTCGCGCAAATCCGGCCGCGACGGCCAGCCATACTGACGACGTGCGCGTGTTTGCGGGCTGTGTCACCGGCCGCAAAGATTGGCCGCTCGTGAAAGCGAAAAAAGTTGCGGGGGCGCGGCTCGCGGCTTGCGTTTCGCACTGGGAGCTGAAAGTCGAGCGCGTCATCGAGGACGAGATTCGCCCACGCTTCATCTGCTCTATCGCACATCAGGACGCGCACGCAGTGTGGGAGGGGTTCAATCGCGCGCAGGCCGCCGTCCTCGAACTCGCGGTTCTGACCACGCGATTAAAGATGTTACCGCCCGAGAAGATCGAAGGCGAACTCAAGTATCTTGAGATTGCGATCTCAAAGACGGCCGGAGCGCGCGAAATCGAGGCGTGGGGGTGGCTCATGGACAAGATCAACGCTTGGCGCGATGTGGCGGCACGATAGCCACTGGCGCCTATTCAGTGGTTGATGTAACCTTCTGTTAAGTCATGGCAATATTGGAGTTCTGATATGCGATTGCTACTCCGCGCGGCGCCACTCGCGGCGCTTGCTGTGGCCCTTGGTCTGGCGTCGCTGGCTGCGTCCGCGGCCGACTATGATGATGCCTTGGAAGATGGCGCCGTTGCGCGTCCCTATACGCAGCACGACGTCGCGATCGCTCTGCGGGAGCAGGGCTTCATCACTTGGGACGACATTGACTGGGATGACGGCGTCTGGAAGATCGACGACGCCCGTCGTGTCGACGGCCGCGAATACGACTTGAAGCTTGATCCGGGGACGCTCGCAGTCGTTTGGAGCGACCGCGACTGAGCCTGCGTCGCGCGCGTCGTCACTGGTACAATGGCGCGTCATGACTGTGGACAGTAAAGCTGCGTTTCTTGAAGACCTGCGAGCGAGCATCGCTCAGCAGGTTTTCGTTCGGCTGTCGCTCGGCAAGAGCCGTAACGTGGGCGCCGCGCGCAAATGCGTTGTCACGCAGGTGACTGCCAAGACCGAGATGCGCCTGCGGTTTGTCGAAACGCGCGGGGCGCAGGACGTGACGAGCATCAAGGCCCTGGCGGCTGGCGTCGCCGAGATCGACCGCGTGCTGGGCGTCGAGTTTTTAAGCGCCACGCTGTTCACGACCGTTGAAGACGTCACGCTGACCTACAACAAGCGGCTCGAAGCGCAATCGACGCGGAGCAAACCCACTCAAACCAGTCCGGCACGGACGGATCACAACCGCGCTAAATCCTATATCGTCGACGCCAATCGCGGATATCTGAAGCAACTCGGCGTTTCGATGGACGACGGCCGAGTCAAGCCGTCAATGTACGCGAAGTTCAAACAAATCTGCCACTTCATCGAGATCATCGACGACGTGCTGCGCGGCTCACCGCTGCAGGCGACGCCTGAGATCGCCGCCATTGATATCGGTTCGGGCAAGGGGTATCTCACATTCGCGCTGTATGATTATCTGACGGCGAAGCTCGGAAAAAAAGTGCGTATGACTGGTGTCGACGTGCGTGCCGACCTCGTGTCGTTCTGCAACGAGCTTGCATCACGCGAGCGTTTCGACGGGCTTTCATTCGACGCCGCCGCGGCGTCTGCGCCTGCGCGTCCGATCGATCTGCTGATCGCACTACATGCCTGCGATACGGCGACGGACGACGCGATCGCGTCTGGCGTCGCCGCCAACGCCGCCGTCATCGTCGTCGCGCCGTGTTGCCAGCATGAATTGGCGCCGCAGATGTCGCGAAGCAACGGCGCGATGGCGGGCCTGATGAAATTCGGTCTGCTCAGACAGCGCCAAGCCGATCTTGTCACCGACGCGGCGCGCGCGCTGCTGATGGAGGCCTCTGGTTACAAGGTCAAAGTCATCGAATTCGTCTCGACCGAGCACACGAGCAAGAATCTCATGCTCGCCGCCGTGTGCTCGAACGACGTCGACCGCGACGCTGCGCGGAGGCAGTATCAAGAGCTCAAGGCATTCGCCGGGTTCAAAACACATCGCCTTGAGAGCCAACTGGATAGGCTGACGAGCGTCTCTTGAGCGGCCAGGCAACGCGCAGCTTTCCAAATCGATCGAGGGACGAACGTATTGCGGTCGGCGCCTGACCGATCTATCGATGTCGACGCGGTATGCTCGGCGTCAGCAATGCCGGGTAGAGAGAAGGTCATGGAGATTTCGAGCGACATCATTGCTTCGATCGCCGGCGCGATTTCCGGCTCGATCGTAACCGGGATCGTGAGTTTTGCACTGCATAAGCGGAGCATGGCGCACGAACGCCGGTTGGCGCGCGAAAAAGTCGATTGGGATTTCCTGTCAACCACGCTACCGGTGCTGTCGCGGCTATTTTCCAGCACGACGCCTGATCGCATAAAGACTGAAGACGACGTTTTTCTGCTGCTCGACGATGTTTACGCGTCGCTGCGCGAAGGAACTTTCCGCGGCGTGTTTACAGGCAGCGCGCACACCGAGCCGATCTCCGGCAACGTCCATTCGTATTCCGAAGCGCTAAAGAAATACGTGCGGCGGGAAATGCCGCGCGAAGACCTAGAGGTTCATCGAAAGCGGGCTCTCGACGAGGTCGGCGCACATTGGAAGAAGCTCCTGCCCGAAGCGGCTAGGCTATGAAGGAGTCTAGAGTTTCGAACCCAGGAGCGCCACCGCCACGGCTGGCGCGCATCTGGTCGCCCATGTGCGACAGGATGGTTCGGCGCCGATGAGTTCGCCGAATGTTATCGCCGGCCTCGACAGTCGCTGGGCGATTTCTGCGGCGTCACTTTCCCCGATGCCTGCGGTGACAACCGAAGTCACTTCGACGCCGGGCCGCGACAGAACGAGCAGAGCGCCGTCATGAATGGAGCGCAACTGCTGTTCGCGGATGTACGCCGCCGAAGCCCGCCACATCGCCAGATGGCGCAGCTCGGGATCGCGCCCGAAGCCGCGGGCTAGGCGCGCAAGGCTCTCTTCCAGAGATTTGCCTCGGCCGTCCGCGGGTACGTGATCGTCAACGTCATCCAGCAAGTCGCCGAGTACGCGGCGCACGTCGGCCATTGTTGCGAACGCGTCCCGGGCCAGCGTCTGCCATTGACCCGCCAGGGGCGCCGATGTTGCGACGGACGGTACTGGCGTCCGCGTCAATCCGGTGTAGACGAGTTCCCCTGTCTGTAACCGTTCGGCGTCGGTCATGCCCTGCGGGCGGTCGCAGACAATGACGTCGGTCGTCGTCGAACCCATGTCGATCAGCAGCGCGCCGGGTGCAAGTCGGGCAATCGACTGTGCTGTCGCCAGAAAATTCGCCGAGCCGACGAGGTCCGGATTGGCGACCGCTTCCTTTGCATCGGCGAGACCCTTAAGGCCGCAGTAGAACGAAACATGGCCCGAGAGCCGCGCGTTCAAGTGGGTCACCAGCGCTTCCACACCGGCTCGGCGACTTTGAAAAATCTCGGTCAATTCCGCGGTCATTGTCACCGCATGGTGGCCAGCCTTCGACGTCAGAACCGACGCGGCCGCCAGCGCCTCGTCGAGGCGGTCCGTGCCCTCCCATAACGGACATGCAACCTGCCACACGTCGACCACGCGGCGCCCGTCTACGAGTGCGACTTTGAGATGCGCGCCGCCGACATCGTATCCGGCTGTCAGCACGTCGCCTCCGTTTGCTGGCCGCGTCTCGGTTCAGACGCTCGGGCGTGATACACGATGCTTAGAGGGAGACAAAGTGATGGACGTGATTCCGGTCCTCGATGTGCTTGGCGGGCAGGTTGTCCGGGCCGTCCACGGGGATCGGGCGAACTATCAGCCGCTGGTTACGCCGCTCGCCCCCACGAGCGATCCGGTTGACGTGGCTAAAGGTATTCGCGCGCTTTACCCTTTTCGTCGCTTCTACGTCGCCGATCTCGATGGCATCGCAGGGCGCGGTCGCAATGTGCACCTGACGCCCGCCCTCAGTCGCGTCTGCGGCGGGGCAGATATCTGGATCGACGCCGGGACCTGCTCGCGCGGCGCCGCACGGGCGCTGCTGGCGGCCCCGGTCGCCACGCTCGTCATCGGTTCGGAAAGCCTTGAGAGCCTGGCTGCCGCCAAAGAGATCCTCGCCGAGGCGCCGCAGCGGTCGGTTCTGTCGCTGGATTTTCGCGGCGACGAGTTCATGGGTCCGGACGCTTTGTTGTCTGACCCCGGCCTCTGGCCGAGCCGCGTCATCGTGATGACGCTGTCACGTGTCGGGAGCGACGATGGTCCGGACCTCGATCGCATCGCCGCGATCGTCAAGCGGGCGCATGGTCGAAAAATCTATGCCGCGGGCGGCGTGCGCGATCTCGCGGACCTGAAATCCATCCGCGGCGCTGGCGCGGCCGGCGCGCTCGTTTCAACCGCGCTGCATTCGGCAAAAATTTCGGCCGGTGACCTCAAGGAGATCGCCGGCCGATAGTTAGGTCTTTAGCTAAAGTCGCGGCTTTCGCCCGAGGGCTCAGCCGCTGTATCGTCCGGAAAGCAGTCTACCCAATCGCTGCAGCAGACCCCCCTTCATGGGAGGGGCGGTGTTTTGTATGTTGTTTTCGACCTGCTGAGGACGGTGTCCGCTTCAAGTCTTAGCAGCGAAAGGATGCGACGCAGAATTGCGCTGCGCGGTGGCTTCGGCCGCCGTCGGCTTGCCGGCGACGGCGCGGGCGATGGCTTCCTTGGTGGCGCGATAGTTGTAGTCCTGGATCTTCGCGTCATCCGAGGCTTCCCAGTGGATGAACACGCCGACGAGAACGTAGAGATCGTCAGCTTCAGCGGCCGGAATGACGCCTTCGGCGACCGAGTCCTGAACGGCCTTGGCAACGCCGTACTGCGCCGGTCCGAACATCTGCACGGCCTGGCGGGCGTCCTTGATCGTCACCTTGTTGAAGAGGATCGTGTTCGGCTTGCACGCCAGGTTCGGCGCGATGACGGCGAGCAGCGTGGTGAAGCCGTCCTTGTTGTTCGACAGCGCGTTGACGAAGGCCGTTTCGGCGGCCGAACCGCGCGGTCCGATGATGAGATCGATGTGCGCGACTTCGTTGCCGTCACCGACGAGCGATTCGCCGATCATGACTTTGTTGATCTTGGCCATTAGGGGGGTTCCTCCCAGGAATAAAACGATACGAGCACCAACGCTCCCCCGTCGAATGCCGGGACTTCGCTGTACTGCTCTGCGATGGTTATCCAGGCTCGACGGCCGCGAAACGCGTGTGACGGGGCCGGCTCATTGGACACATTCGTGCGTAACCCTCGCGGGCACGCGGCATGTATTAGCCTCAGGTTACCGCCGGCGACAAGTACTTAAGTAGGTCGACGACGTCGCGTTCACGGTTGTTTCCGCCCCGAAATCAGGCTCGCGAAGAGGGTTGCGACAACGAGGTCGGCGGTTGTACCGGGGTTGAGCCCACGGGCCTTCAAATCGCTGTCGAACGCCATCAATCCCCGATGCGATTCTGGAGTAGCAACCGGCCTCCAAAGCGCGGCGAGGCTTTGTGCCTGGCGGCGAACGGCGTCGGCGACGTCCAGACCATGTTTGCGGGCGATATGGCTGTCCGGGTATTCGGCCAGCAGCGCCAAGTGCAGCGTCGTGATGGCGAGGTCAGGAGACGCGGCTACAACCTGCGCCTCGGCAAGACAGGGCAATGCGAAGTCAAAAATGTCTTCGTAGGCAGTGACGTAAGCCTTGGCGATGCGATCGCGGTCGGCGGCTAGATGCATCGCCTTGGTTAACGTCATGTCGGCTTCGCCACGCACGTCGCCCTCGTCGGCGTCGCCGAGGCCGGCCGGGTTGGCGAGGCGAATGGCGGCGAATGCGTCGCGGGCGTCGGCCTCATCGAGCAGCGAGAGGATCACCGCAAGGCGACGCCGTAGCCCCATGCCGACGTCAATTTCCGCGGCGGCCTTGGCCAGCGGCGCCGCGAGGAGGACGATGCCAAGATTAACGTTGACGCCCGTCGCCGCGACGCTGGCTTCGGTGGCGTTGAGAATGCGCTGGCCGACGGTCAGCCGGCTGTCGGCGATATGCGGCGCCGCTGCGGCGGCCGCCCGTTCGAAGTGCTCGACCTCCATCCGGTGGCCGGCGGCATGGCGATGGACGTTGCCGGGCTTCAAGGCCGAGAGTTCGGCCGCACATGCGTCGAGAAAAGCTTGGCGAATCTCAGAGTCGCCGAGCGTTTTCGCCATCAGGCGATGACCTTCTCGGCGCGATGTTCGAGCACGGTTCTCAGAAAATCTTCGGCGATGGCCTGCGCGATGTCGACGTCGGCGACGCCTTGCAGCCCGCGCCAGGCCGGGTTCGAGTTCACCTCCAGAACCTGAAGCCGGCCGTCCGACGTGCGGATCAGGTCGATGCCGGCGTAGTCGGCGTCAATCGCCTTCATTGCGCCCATCGAGATGTTCGCCATCTCAGCATCCGGCGCATGAGCGTGCGGCTTGCCGCCCTGGTGGATGTTCGTCACCCAGTGCGCGCCGCGCCGCGTCATTGCGGCGATAATGCGCCGGCGAGTGGCGAGCACACGCCAATCCTCGAACACCGCATGGTGCGGGGCGACGAAATCCTGCATGTAGTAGATGCTGTCGACCTGATCTGGTGCGGGCAGCTCCGACTGGGATTCTATCCGGTCGATACCTTTGCCCTGGCTGCCGAATAGCGGCTTCATGACGAGTGGTCGCGCGAGCCCTTCGACGTACTCGCGCGCGTGCGCTTCGGTTTCGCAGACCCGCGTTCGCGGCGTCGCCACCCCGTGGCGGTGCAGTAAGAACGTGGTTTGGGATTTGTCGACGCAGCGCTCGATTGCGCGCGCGTCGTTCCAGACCCGAACGCCGGATTCGCGCAGCGCGTGGAGCAGGCCGAGGCGAAACGTGATCTGTTCCAGCGTGCCGGCCGAGATCGAGCGCACGAAGACGCCGTCCGGTAGCTTGCCGGCGAAGCCAGGGATGTCGATGCCGCTTTCGATTGCGGTGTCGAAGGCGCAGTGCGGCAACGACGAAACGGTAACGCGCGCGCCCATGGTTTTGAGAGCGCGAACGATCCTGCGCGCATGCCACTCGCCCCGGCCTTCCTCGATCAGAAGCGCCAGATGCAAGCCTTCGCCTACGGGCGCGACCGGCTTCGTCGGGTTGTCAGCTAAAGCTCGCATCGATGATCTCGGGCGCGACTAATCCGGCGTGGAAGGATTTTCCGGTCTCGACGTTTGTGACAGTGACCTTCGCCGGCGAGAACAGCATGGCGTCGATCTTGTAGAAGTCGCCGTTCACTTCGGAAAATATCTCGGCGAAGGGTTTGCCGTACGCCGTCGAAGTCGATGACGGCAAGCCATCGGCGAGCCGCTTGGCCTCTTCATCCTTGCCTTTGACGAACAGCTGGACGCGGCCGCCGTAGATGATGGCGTCGTTGGTGCGTCCCATCGCCTTGGCGAAATCCGGAAACGGCGGGGCGATCGGCGCTGCGCCCATTCCGTCCAGAATGTTGTCGAGCGTGAAGTGCAGCGCGTGCGCCTTGTGAATCGCCACTTCAAGCACGCGGGCTGCGATCTGTGTCGAGCCCGCGAGACTCCACGTCGGCGCGTAAAGCACGGTCAAGCCCGAAGTCTTGATGCCGCAGGCTTCGGCGACCTTCGTGATGACGGCAGCCGGCGGAGGCTTTTCGCCTTCGATCACAAGTGCAGTTTGGTCGCTGTGATCAACGTAACCGATTTCCTTGTAGAGATCCTCGACACGTGACAACGCCCGCGCGGGGCCTGACCCGAGCGCGAAGAAGCCGGAGGTTTCATCCTGGATGGTCCACCCAGCGTACTGACTTCCGAGGCACGAGATGACGGGGTCTGTAGCATGCACGACGACGCCGAGCGGCCAGGTTGCGTTGCCCGAGGCGTTGGTGATGTGCACCGTGCCGAGGCCGCCCATGCACACTTCACCAAGGAGGCGGCCGGCTTCCAGACATCCCGGCGTTGCGGCGCCTAGATCGATCAACCGTTCGCCGAGACTTCCGGTCGAGACCTTGACGCGCAGCGCGTCGGCGTTCGCGGCAATCGCCTCGACAATTTTCGCGGCGCGCTTCGAAACGCTTGGACTTGCAGTTAGTCGCATCAAGAGGGTCTCCGGTTGGGGTCCATTATCGGGGTTCGTATATCAGGGTTTCGAGATCGGCCAAGCGGGCGCGCGCCAGGTTCTCGGCGTTCTCCGCCGTGTCGGCGGATGCGCGCGCCGTCGCAAGCGGCGCGCCGTGCGGCACGACGCTGTCGGGCGTTGGTCTATCGGCGCTCCATTCCGGCCATGCGATCGTGCCGACGTTCACCATGCCTCGGTCGGCATGGAGCACTGCGGCGGCCTTAGCCCCAGTCGGTCGCCGGGGCATCGGCGCGACGTAGCCGCCCTGGCAGGCGATGATGTGGGCACTGAATGCGTAGCCGTCCTCATCGTCGAGCACGTCAATCGCGGCGCCGGGTCGAGGGTTAATGTCGACCAGATGAGCGAGGCGTTTGGCGACGATGAAATCGAACGACGCCATGCCGACGATGGTGAATGCGTTCGCTGCAGCGGTCGCCGCGGCGGCAAGCTGTCCAAAGAGTTCGGCATCGAGCGGCGGCATGGACACAGCGCCGCCGTATCGGAATGGCTGGCTCGGTGACGGCGACGTCCATTGCCTTGTGACGGCGAGGCGTGCGCCGCCGGAACTGAAAATTCCACCAATCGAAATCCGAGCGCCGTCCAGTTCCTTTTGAAAGTATCGGCGTGGCCTTGGTTGGCTTTCTGGTCCGCATTTGCGGATGTGCCGGCCGCCGCTTCCGCCGACGCGCTTACTCAGCCATGACGTCCGGTCGTCCTCCGCCATCACACGCTGCGTTGGCGGATGCGGAATCCCAAGATGATTGAGAGTCGCCGACAGCACGTCAGGATCCTTGCAGACGCGAATGGTTTCGGAGCTGCAGCCGAGCAGCGGAAAGCGCGTGGCAAGCGCGCTCACGAGAAGCGTTTTGTCCTCGAAGCCGGAACCGAGCACCAGACCGATCGGCTTCGAAGCGGCCATCGCCGCCAAATCTTCGAGCGCCGCGAGGAGCGGTTTGGTTTTGAATCCGGCCCCTGCCGCGTCAGCGACGACACGCACACTCGTCGCGGCGGCGCGCGTATCCTGGTCGCCAAAGGCGTCGACGACAAGCGGCGAATAGCCTGCCCGCCGCGCGGATTGGGCGAGCGCGCGGGCCGAGTACGACGCGATCAGGACCGTTTCACCGCTCATGATGCCGCCCTCCGCCAGGATATGGCCGATGCACGACTCGCTGCCCGCAACGCATCAATAGCGCTGCGCCGGTCGGGCATCAGCTCTCCGCGAGCCCCGTCAACGTCTTGCACATGCCGTAAGCGTGACGGAAATCGAGCGCGAGCGGTTTGTCCGAAGTGAGCATCTGCTTGAACAGGCCACTTTCGCATTTGTATTTGATGTCGCCAATGGCAAGCGCGCCGACGCCGAGGGCGTTCGAATCCGGCAGCTGACCGCCATCCATGAAGAGATCCATGCCGTCGACGCCGGGAGGCGGCACGGCGTTGACGTCGGCGACGACGAGCAAGTTCTTGGCGATGGCCTTGTCATCTTTGGAGACCACCTGCACACCCGCTGCGGCGGCTGCGAAGATGATTTCTGCGCTTGCAATGATGTCGCGCTTCTGTTCCGGCGTTTCGCCGGCGACAGGTTCGAGATCGACGCCAAAGCGTTCTTTTGAAATGGCGGCGCTCTTGATGACGCGGTCGACGCCGCGATGGGCGACAAGTCGCACTTCGGCGCCTTCAAGCGCTGCGATGATCGACGACGCAAAGCCAACGACGCCGGTGGCGCCGAATACTGTGACCTTCGCGCCCTTCCAGCCGCGATTGAATCTATTCTTCAAAACGCGTTCGACGCAGGCGACCATCGCCGCGGCTGTCGTGAATGATCCGGCGGGATCAGCGAACACGGAGCATTCGAAGGGTGGCACCATGGCTTTTTTGGCGGCGTCCATCATGTCGAGGGCCATCAGAGCGTCCTTGCCGCCCATGAAAAACCCCGTGCGCACGCCAAAGTTAGGCGGGCGCGAGAAAATGGCGTCCTGAATGAGCGGCGTGACGTCGGCCACCTCGACATTGGTGTAGGGAACGATGACTTTGTAGCCGGCGTCCGCCGCCATGTTCACGTCAAAGGGGCTGACATGCTTTCTCGGGTCGAGCATGTGCAGGATAGGGGTCGCGTCGCTCATAAGGCGTTCTTTCTCGGGCTATTATTCTCGATTCTACAGGGTCTCGAGCCGGGCCCCGGCGTTACGGCCCTGGGCGACCGCGATATCGAGCCCGTCGCGTTTAGCGTCTCCAACTAAAGAATGATAGAGGCGTTCTGCCGCTTCCGGGCTGTCGACGAAAGCAAAGCCGGTCGGTCCCCATGAACTCTGACCAATGCCGGTCGCGCCCTGCTCCTGCATGCGCGCGGCGAGGCGTCCGACGGTGGGGCTGGTCCACGGGCTGCCACCCTGTTTGCCGGCGAAATGCCAGCCGACGATCTGCTGGATTTCGGTGATCGCGGCGCCGAACGCGGCCAAGTCGCGCTCGACCAGTCCGGGCGTCAACTTCAAGAGCGCGAGATGGCAGATGTGCGCCGCCATCGCATTGGGAAATTCAGGGAGGCCGGCGAACGCCGTCGTCTCAGCTTCGCCCGAGACGCCTGCGCGGGCATTGTCGAAGATCAACAGGATGCGCCAGTGCTCTGGAAATTCCAGGCGCAGAATGACGGGCGGGGGACGGTCGCTCTGTCCTCGTCCGCCATCGATGATGAATCCGCCTTGGGTGAAGGCAGCCAACCCGATCCCAGAGCGCGCGCCGCGCTCGCCAATCACCGCAAGATCAGTGGCGGAAAGCGGACGTTTCTCAAGCTGTGCGATCGCCGCGCCAATCGCGAGCGCCAGCTGTGTTCCTGAGCCTAGGCCGGCATGGGCGGGTATGGTCTCAGAGATCGAGACCGCGTAACGCTGAGCGCCGCCATGCGTGAAACTGTCGAGAAGCCGCATCGCACGGGTGCTCTCTGGTCCGGACGTCGTATTGCGATGGGCGCTTTCGACAGAAAGGCGGGTCGCCGGCCGATCGACGGCGAGGCCGATGCTGCCGTAGCGCCGTCCAATGGCGCCGTTGAGATCGAGAAAGCCGAGATGCAGACGCGCCGGCGCCAGAACTGAAGCGCCAACCTTCGTCGTGCTATGAGAAGTCACGGATCGCACGTCCTTAACGTCAGGGGGTTCGGCGCGTAGTCGTATTTGCGCGAACGCCCGCTCACCGGGTAGGGTCGTTGAATGTCCAACAAACGACAAGCGAGGGCAAGATGAGCGCAGATCGCGAAAAGGCCATGAGCGAGGCCGATGTCAAGGCGTGGCTCGCCGCCAATCTGCCGATGTGGAAGCTTGAGGACGGGTGGGTCCGCCGCACCTACAAGACGTCGAGTTGGAAGGGCACATTAATGGTGATCAACACCGTTGGTCACTTGGCCGAAGCCGCTTGGCATCACCCCGACATCACAGCGTCCTACGCGTGGGTCGAGGTTCGGCTCGTCACGCATTCCGCCAAGGGGATCACGTCGAAGGATCTTGAACTCGCCAAGAAAATCGAAGAGGTGGTCCACTGGCGTCCGGGCAAGGAAGGTAAGGGCCTTGAGGGCACGCCTGAGAGCGATCTGCGTTTCTCTTACATCAAGTATGATTGAGGTATGGCGCTGACGGACTACGACGCGATCCTTGGCTTTGGCTCGAACATCGGCGACAAGGTCGCCAATCTCGAGCAGGCGATCGCGCTGCTAACGACGTCTGGCGACGTGCGGCTCGTGCGGCGTTCCAAGGTGTATCGCACCGCGCCCTGGGGCGTCACGGATCAAGATTGGTTCGCCAACGCGTGTGCAACCTTCAAGACCAATCTTGCTCCACGCGCGCTGTTGGAGCGCTGTCAGTCGGTGGAGGGCGAGATGCACCGCGTGCGCGACATGCGCTGGGGGCCGCGGAACATCGACGTCGATATTCTGGCGTACCGGAATGAAAAAATCTGCGAGCCGGACCTCGTCATCCCCCATCCGTTGATCGCAGAACGCGCGTTCGTGCTGATCCCGCTGCAGGATGTAGCGCCGGATTTCACACTGACGAATAGGACGCTCGATCAGATGATTGCCGCGATTGATGTGAACGACGTCGTGGCGATCAGTACTGAATCTGACGCATAAGAAACGCCGCGATGCGGGTGCATCGCGGCGTCGAACTTCATGCTGTTGTCGCGGTCGATTACTTCAGCGTTTCGAGATACGTGATCAGGTTGTCTTCATCGGTCGGATCCTTGATGCCGGCGAACACCATCTTGTTGCCCGGCACTTTCTTCTTCGGATCGGCGAGATATTCTTTGATCGTCGCCGCGTCCCACGTCAGGTTGGCGTTCTTCATCGCTTCCGAATACGTGTAGCCTTCGACGGTTCCCGACTTACGGCCGATGATGCCCTTTAACATGGGGCCAACGGCGTTCTTGTCGACCTGGTGGCAGGCCTGGCACTTCTTAAACACAGCTTTGCCGGCTTCCGCGTCCGCCGCGTGCGCGGCGGCAGGCGCCAGAGCAATCATTGCAGCCGCGACTAACAATTTGCGCATGGATGTTTCCTTCCCGTTTCGCCATTCCGGCGCTTGTGACGACGGACTCTTAGCCGAGGCCAGGAAGAATCGCATTTATTTTCTGAACTCCGGCTGAACGAAATGCCGCACCCGGGCCTCAGAGCCACTCGGCATGGCATCTCGCGCCGCAGCGAAATCGCCACCGGAGGTATTATAGCTGCTACTCGGTCAGGGCGTCGGCCTTGGCTCCGCCCAGTCGCCGATAGACGAACGGCGGGGGTGTCTTCTCGGCGCTTTCGCGCTCGGCCGCGGCGACGAAATCGGTATGAACCGGCGAGAATTTGCAGGCTGGGTCGACGTTCGTCGCGTCGCCCGTGAAGGCCATCGCCTGACACCGGCAACCGCCGAAATCGATTTCGGCGCGCGGGCAGCTCTTGCACGGCTCCTTCATCCAGCTCGTTCCGCGATACATGTTGAAAGCTTGGCCATTGAGCCAGATGTCGGCGAGGCGCTTGTCGCGCACGTTGTCGAATTGAAGTCCCGGAATTTGCTCGGAAGCGTGGCAGGGGAGCACCTTTCCTGCAGGCGTGATGTTCATGATACCCTTGCCCCAGCCGCCCATGCAGGGCTTCGGGGTCTTGGCGTAATAGTCCGGCACGACGAAGTCGAAGACCAGAATGCCCTTCAAGCGCTCTTTCGCTTCCTCGACGATCTCGGCGCTCTTGATGACCTGCGCCCGCGTCGGCATCAGTGACGCTCGGTTCTTCAAGGCCCAGGCATAGTATTGAATGTTGGCGACTTCGATGCGGCCCGCGCCCATTTCGACGGCGAAGTTGATGATGTTCGGCAGGTTCTCGATGTTGTGGCGGTGGATAGGCGCGTTGATGGTCAGCGGCATGTCGAACTCGCGCACCCATTTGCCGAGTTCGCGCTTCTTCGCGAGGCCGTTTTTGTAGGCCGAGATCTTTTCCGCGTTGGCTTCATCCACGTCCTGGATCGAAAGCTGGACGTGATCGAGCCCGAGCTCTTTCAGTTTTTTCAGCCGGTCGCGCGTCAGCGTCACGCCGGCGGTTATCAAGTTCGTGTAGAGCCCGGCCTTAGCCGCCACTTCGACAATGTCTTCGAGATCCTTGCGAACCGTGGGCTCGCCGCCCGACAAATGGATTTGCAGAATGCCGAGGTCAGCAGCCTGGCGCATGACGTCCTGCCATTCGGCCGTCGTCAGCTCCGTGCCGACGCGGTCGAGTTCGAGCGGGTTCGAGCAGTAGGGGCACTGCAGCGGACAGCGATGCGTCAGTTCGGCAAGCAGTCCGATCGGCGCGCGGGCGCAAGCTGCGCCGACGGCGGGTTCTGCCGAAACTTCGATTTCGTGGGGCGTGACGATCTCGTTCATTACAGCGCCTCGTTGGGCGCGAAGCACATGCGCTCCGCAGCCGCCAAACAGCGCTTCAGGCCTTTACGACGCCTTTGTCGGAAAGCTCCTGAAGCATGGAAACAATGTCGGCCGTGATATCGGAGAGCGGTGCGTTATACTCCACTGACATCTCTTCGGCGATAGACTGCACCGTGCGAACGCCATCACAACGCTTCAAGATTTCGACAGCGATTGGGTCCGGTTCGAAGACGCGCTCGGGGGCGAGCACGTGCCAGCGGCCACGTCCGGCGTCGTGACGCAGCTTGATGTGCGGCGGCAGCCCCGGCTTGGAGGCGGCCTCTATGATCGTCCGGGTCCGTTGGGCTGCGCCCGTCATGTCTGCCGCTCCTGCGTTGGCCGGAAACCTAGGTTTCCGGCCGGAACGCGCCCGGCGGGATGTTGCCGGCCACGTAGGCGTTATATAGGGCGTCGAGCTGCACCCACAAAACATTGCACTTGAAACGAACGGCCTCGACGCAGGCTTCCTGCTCGTCGCGGGTCTTGGCGTTCTTAAGGATGTACTGGAGGGCGAAATCGCTGTCGCGCGGCGCCTGAGTCAGCCGGCGCTTGAAGTAGGCCATCACCTTGTCGTCGATGAAATCATAGTTCTCCAGCATGCCGGAGATGCGCTCCTTGTGGATTTTGGGCGCAAAAAGCTCGGTCAGCGACGAGGCGACGGCGACCACAAGCGGCTGCTCGCGGACAAAGTTCACGTAGGCTTCGACGGCGAAGACGGTGGCGGGGAGCGCGCCACGCCGCGAAATGACGTAATCGCGGTCGAGGCCGAGGCCGTCGGTCAGCACGAGCCAGCGCTCGATGCCGCCCGGTTCGTCCGGCATCTGACCGTCGTGATCGAGAATGCGATGCGTCCACTCGCGGCGCAATTCGCGGTCGTGAGTGCGGCTGATCATAGCCGCGTCTTTCCGCGGCACGGCCGACTGGTAGCAGTAGCGGTTGAGCGCCCAGCCCTGCACCTGGCCTTTGTTGAGTTTGCCGCCGTGCAGCATGTGATGGAACGGGTGCAGATCGTGATAGCGCTCGGGTCCGACGGCGCGGATCGCGGTTTCGAAATCTGCGGTCGACATCGGGGGCTCGTTGCCCCGGCGCTCGGCGGTCCGTTTTTCCAAACTGAGAGCGGTCATTGGCGCACCTCCATGCCGTCGAAGCCGACTTCCCAGCCGGCCGCCTCGACGAGTTTACGGGCTTCTGAGTTCTCGTCCAACACCGGGTTGGAATTGTTGATGTGGACGTAAATACGCCGTTTCACGCCGAGCGGTTTGATGGCCGCGATCGAGCCCTCCGGACCCGAAATCGAGATATGGCCCATGCGCTGGCCGGTTTTCTGCGAAAGCCCCTGGGCGACCATTTCGTCATCGGTGAACAGCGTCGCGTCGAGGAACAGCAACTCGGCGCCCTTGATCCGTTCAGCCAGCGGCGGGTCGATTTCGGCGACGCCGGGAATGTAGAAGAACGTTTTGCCTGTTTTGGTCGCCGTCACCTTGAGGCCGATGGTGTCGCCGTCGCGACTTCCGAAATTGTCGACGGAACCGCCCTTCTCGAGAAAGAGCGCGATCTTGCCGGGCACTGCGAAGGCTTCGACCGTGAGCCCGAGATCGACGCCGGCGCCTTCGAGTTTGGTCGGCGCATCAAGCTTGAACGTGACGCGAGGGACCTTGGCTGGGTCGCACACATTGAAAATTGAATTGGCGTTGAGCGTCGCGATCACGCGGTCGGATCCGTAGATCGTGAACGGCTGGCCTTCGCGCAGGCTGATCAAACCGGTGATGTGGTCGACGTCCGCGTTGGTGACGACGACCGCTTTGATCGGTGAATTGCGCAGTCCTCCGGCTGTCGAGGGTTGAAGCTCCGGCGTTTGGTTGATCTGTTGTCGGATGTCGGGCGAGGCATTGAGCAGCGCCCAATTCACGCCCTCGGCGGATACAGCCAACGATGATTGAAGGCGCGGGCGATAGCCGGATTTGCTGGCGCGCACGTTGGCGGAGTGCACCCCATTGCAGTTCCACTGCGGAAAGCCGCCGCCCGCGGCAGAGCCGAGTACCTTGATGATCATGCGTGGAGAGTCCGAGCGGCGTTCACCGGCATTCGCCGCGACCCCGTGAGAGTGCGGCAAACACGTTTTCGCTGAACGTAGCGGTTTCTGAAAAGGCGACGGCGGCCGATGAGATCATCGACCGCCGCGCCGAAACTCACGAAATTCGTGAGGCCGTTGACACCAAGTTAGATGATGTCGATTTCGGCCGGCAGGTAGCTCGTAACTTCGAGACCGACTTCCTGCTCGCGAACTTCAGGTTTGGACCAAATCTTCATTTCGTTTCCTCCAATGCGGGCTTCCGCTTGCCTCTGCCGCAGACCCCGCCGAGGGCCACATCGGATATGGTGCAGTCGCCTGTTATGCGCCCCTGATTTCAGGTGCGCGGCTAATCTGCGGATCAGAGCTTCAAAGTCAAGACTGACCCGCTTCGACGTTGATAAAACGCGCTTCGCGGCGATTAAGCCAATCAACCTCTCTCACGTTGACGTGTGAGCGCGAGAGCGGATGGGACGTGCACGCCGCAACCCCGCGCGGCGCTGAGTCAAACTGAAACTCCGGCGCGTGCACCCCGGGGATCATCGTTGTCGATGCGACGCCGCTGGGTGGAGACTAAGTAGCGTCGCCGCACAATTTATCCTTGAAATTCAGTTTTCTAAGAACTATATTTTGTTAATCGTTGCGGAAACCAAGAGTATTGGTATTTCATGCTAATTGTGGCCGTGATGGGTGAATAGCAGGCTTTAAAGAATTTCCGGCAGAATACGAGGGGCCGATGAGTGCCGTTGGCGGCGTTAACCGTGACGTGGCTTGCCACCTCGGCGCTTGTTTTTAGTCACCCGCGGCTTGGCGCGATGCTACGAAAGCCGTTGCATCCGCGAGCGGCGGTCTCACGACGCCCGCGGCAGTAAGGAGACATTTTGTGACTGTGACGCCGCTGCTTCCGAAAAACGCGCCGTTCTCGCCGGAAGAAATCGACCTGCTCAATCGTGTCGTGTCGCGATCGACGCCGCAGCAGAGGTCCTGGCTCGCCGGCTTTTTCGCCGGCTTCGAAGCCGCGCAGGGCGTGGCCGCGCTGCCGGCGCAGGCAGCCAAGCCGCGAACGCCGTTGACCATTTTCTACGGGAGCGAGAGCGGAAACTCTGAAATGCTGGCGGCGAAGGCCAAGAAGATCGCACAAAAGCACGGCCTGGACGCGAAGGTCTACGACATGGCGGACGCCGATATGGCGCTACTCGCCAAATCCAAGAACATCATGGTTTACGCCGCGACCTGGGGCGAGGGCGACCCGCCGGCGCGCGCCGTCGATTTCTATCAGGCGCTGATGAGCGATGCTGCGCCGCGCATAGACGGGGCGCGTTTCGCCGTGCTCGCGCTCGGCGATACGGCGTATGCGCAATTCTGCGCCGTGGGTAAGGCGATCGACGCGCGGCTTGAGCAGCTCGGCGGCGTGCGCGCTGCCGACCGCGTCGATCTCGATCTCGATTTCGCCAAGCAGGCCGCTGAATGGACCGATGGCGCGCTCGCCAAATTGGCGCCCGCCGATCAGGGCGCGACTGGCGCCGTGGTGCACGTCGATTTTGGCCGCGGTGGCGCCGCGCTCGAGGAACTCGACGAAGACGAGCCGCGCTTCACGGCCGAGCATCCGCTCGAAGCGGAAATCTCGGCGCTCGTCAATCTCAACGGCACGGGCTCGACGCGCGAAACTTGGCATGTCGAGTTCGCGACGGATGACCCGGGCTTCACGTACACGCCAGGCGACGCCATCGGCGTGCTGCCGGAGAACGATCCGGCGTTGGTCGATCAGTTGCTGCGGGCTGCCGGCCTCGCGTCCAACGCGGCTGTGTTGCTGAAAGTGCAAAACGGCTTCGATGTTACAACGCTCTCTCGTGCCGCGGTCGAAAACTACGGCAAGCTCACGGGACGATCCGACGTCAAGAAGCTTTTGGACGGCGACGCCTACGCGAAGTTCGCTGGCGATCGCCAACTCGTCGATCTTTTCGAGGCCTATCCGGAGGCGCTTACCGCTGACCAGCTGTTGGGATTCTTGAGGCCACTGCCCGGGCGTCTCTATTCGGTGGCTTCCTCGCTCATGGCGCATCCCGGCGAAGCGCATCTGCTGATCGGCGCGGTGCGCTGGGCCTCGCACGGCAAGACGCGCGGCGGCGTGGCGTCGACCTATATCTCCGATCGGCGCAAGGTCGGCCAGACGGCCCGCATCTACGTCAAGCCGAACCGCCACTACCGCCTGCCGGCGAGCGGCGACACGCCGATCATCATGATTGGCGCCGGCACCGGCATCGCGCCCTATCGCGCCTTCGTCGAAGAGCGGTCCGAAACCGGCGCAAAAGGCAAGAGCTGGCTGTTCTTCGGCGAACGCAACTTTACCAACGACTTCCTGTATCAGCTCGATTGGCAGGATTTCCTGGCGTCAGGCGCGTTGACCAAGATCGACGTTGCCTTCTCGCGCGATCAGCCGGAAAAAATCTACGTCCAGCATCGTCTGTGGGAGCATCGCGGCGAGCTCAAAACGTGGATTGCGGACGGCGCGCATCTTTACGTTTGCGGCGATGAAAAGGGTATGGCGAAAGACGTTGACGCGACGCTCATCAAAATCCTTGCCGAAGACGCCAAAGGCGACGAAGACTCCGGCCGCGCCAAGCTGAAAGAGCTGATGAAGGCCGGGCGGTATCAGCGCGACGTGTACTGAGGTAGTGGGTGAGTGGTCAGCCGTGAGTTGGGCCTTGTAGGCGGACGAAATTCGGTATCACTCACCACGCTCCTTCCAAATCCGGACGCACCACATGACCGTCGACAAACGCTCGAAAAACGAGATCATCAAGGAAAACAGCCGCTTCCTGCGCGGGACGCTGGCTGAAGGGCTGAAGGACGTCGTCACGGGAAACATCGCCGAGGACGATCACCAGCTCGTCAAGTTCCACGGCTCCTACGTGCAGGACGACCGCGACGTGCGCGGCGAGCGCGGCAAGAAGAAGCTCGAGAAGGCCTTTACCTTCATGCTCCGCTTGCGCATTCCGGGCGGCTATCTCTCAGCGAAGCAGTGGATCGCGTTGGACGACATCGCGGCAACTTACGCCAACGGCACACTGCGGCTGACGACGCGCGAAACCTTCCAGTATCACGGCGTCATCAAGTCCAACATGAAGCGCACGATGCAGGCGATCAACGCCGCAGTGCTCGATACGTTAGCTGCCTGCGGCGACGTCAACCGCAACGTGCTCTCGGCCGCCAATCCTGCACTTTCAAGGTCGCACCGCAAAGCTTACGACCTCGGCAAAGCGATCAGCGATGCGTTCCTTCCCAAGACCGGCGCCTACCACGAAATCTGGCTCGACGGTGAAAAGGTGAAGGACGCCTCACGCGCCGCAAAGGAAGATTCCGAGCCGATGTACGGGCAGCATTATCTTCCTCGCAAATTCAAGATCAACATTGCCGTGCCGCCGTCGAACGATGTCGATGTGTTTGCACACGACCTCGGCTACATCGCCATTCTCGAAAAGGGCGATGTCGTCGGATGGAACGTCACGGTCGGCGGCGGCATGGGCATGACGCACGGCGATCTCAACACCTTCCCGCGCACAGCCGACCTTCTGGGCTACTGCACGCCCGATCAGGCGATCAAGGTTGGTGAAGCGGTGCTGACCGTGCAGCGTGACTGGGGCAATCGCGAGGTTCGCGCGCGCGCCCGGTTGAAATACACGATCGAGGATCGCGGGCTCGACAATTTCCGCGCCGAGGTCGAGAAGCGCTGCGGCTTCAAGCTTGGCAAACCGAAACCGTTCAAGTTCACAAGCACGACGGACACGCTAGGCTGGCGCCAGAGCGACGACAAAGCGTGGCACTTGACGCTGTTCGTCGAGAACGGCCGCATAAAGGATCGCCCGAACTATGCGTTGCGCACCGCGTTGCGCGAAATAGCCAATGCCGGAATTTGCAACTTCGTGGCGTCCGCCAATCAAAATGTCATCATGACGGAAGTCGCGGCCAAGGCGAAGCCGAAGATCGACGCCATCCTGGCGAAGCACGGCGTCTCGATTGAGACGACGTCGAAACTGCGCGCCAACGCGATGGCGTGCGTCGCGCTGCCGACGTGCGGACTCGCGCTCGCCGAAAGCGAACGCTTCCTGCCGGAACTGATCACGTCTCTTGAAGACAGCGTGGAAAAGGCCGGCCTGAAAGACAGCGAGATCATCATCCGCATGACCGGCTGCCCGAACGGCTGCGCCAGACCGTATCTGTCGGAGATCGGCTTCGTCGGCCGCAACCCGGGTCTTTACAACTTGTATCTCGGCGCCGCATTCGACGGCTCTCGGCTCTCGAAGCTCTACGCGCAGGACGTCGGCAAGGAGAAGATCATCGCACTGCTCGACCCGATCTTCGTTCGATACGCAAAAGAGCGGAAAGACGGCGAGCATTTTGGCGACTTCGTCATTCGCGCCGGTTACGTGAAGGCGACGACCGCCGGCAATCAGTTCCACGCCGATGTGAAGCTGGCCTGAGGCTCAGATCTTTTGCAGCAGCTGATACGCTGCGAAGCAGAGAATGATGGCCAGCGCAATGCGCAGAATCCAATCGGGCAGCTTGCCCGTCAAGCGCGAGCCGATGGCGATGCCCGGCAACGAGCCGACCAACAGCACGGCCAGCAGCTTGAAGTCCGCGTTCCCCATGCTGACGTGCGCCAGCCCCGAGACCAGCGTCAGCGGCACCGCGTGCACGATGTCGGTGCCGATCAGTCGGCGCGTGCGCAGCGTCGGATAGAGCAGCGTCAACACGACTACCCCGATGGCGCCGGCGCCGACTGACGTCAGCGTGACGATTGTGCCGAGTGTGAACCCGAGAGCGAGAGTCGCGAGGCGCTTCACATTTACGTCGGCAGTGTCGGCCTGCGCCGCCGCAGCGCGCCGCGTGATGAATGGATAGACGAGGATCGCCAGCGCACTGACGACGAGCGCGGTGACCAGCGCCTGCTTGATGATGCGAGCCAGCGCGGCGGTGTCGGGATTGAAGTAGTGCAACAGCGCCAGCATCGCCAGCGCACCAGGCACGCTGCCGGCCGCCAACCACCTGACCAATCGCCAATTGACGTTTCCAAAGTTGTGATGCGGCGCAGCGGCCGACGCCTTGGTGATCGAGGCGAACAACAGATCGGTTCCCACCGCCAGGGGCGGCGGCACACCGATCTGGGTGATCAGGAACGGGGTCATGAGGGACCCGGCTCCGACACCCGTCATGCCGACGAGGAAGCCGACGACAAAGCCGCCGGACACGATCATCGGCCAGAGTTGTGAGAGTTCGACGCCGGTCATTTTTCTTGAATGGCCTTCTTAACCGAGCGCCTTGAGGATTGTTCTGATGCTGAGAAGTATGATTACGCATCCGACGATGCCCATCAGGACCCGGGCGGGCATGTGCTTGGTCAGCAGCGCGGCAAACGGCGCGGCGATGACGCCGCCGATAATGAGACCGGTGATGATCGGCCAAAGTTCGAGCCCGATCGTCAGCATGAACGTCGCCGAGATCGTCAGCGTGACGAAAAACTCTGACAGGCTGACCGAGCCAATCGCATAGCGGGGCGTCGTGCCGCGACCGATCAGCGTGGTCGTGACGATGGGGCCCCAGCCGCCGCCGCCGATCGAGTCGACGAATCCGCCTATGAAGCCGAGCGGCGCGACACTTTCGGGCGGATCTCTCAGTTCCGGCGACGTCATCAGCGCCTTCCAGAGTATATAGGCGCCCATGAGCAGCAAATAGGCCGAGATGTAGGCGCGGATCGCTTCGCCATCGACGTTCGACAACACGTATGCGCCGATCGCGCCGCCGATCGCTCCGGGGATCGCGAGGCGCCGCACCAGTTTGAAGTCGACGTTGCCGACGCGCCAGTGCGATGCGCCCGACGCCGCGGTCGTGAACGTCTCCGCCGCATGCACGCAAGCGCTGGCCGTCGCAGGCGGCACGCCGAAATTCAGCAGAACCGACGTGGATGTGACGCCGTAAGCCATGCCAATGGCTCCGTCGATCATCTGCGCAACGAATCCGACGACGATGTAGAGCAGCAAGTCTTCCGACATCGAGTCTGAAGTCCCTTTCGGTTCGTTGCGCGCAGCCGCGTCCCTAGCAGAGCGTTTAGCTCTATTCCAGAAAACAATCGCTGTGAGGAAGAGGCGTGGGGCTCTCTACAACCCCGGGTCCATGCCGTCGTCAATGGGCGGCGGCGGCTCGACGGCGACCGACACCCCTGCGGCGCGAAGGACGATGGCGACCTCGTTGGCGCGCCGCGTGAACTCCTCGCGATCTGTCGAACTGAGGGAGAGGTCGCGGTTAAGGCCTTTGGCGAGCACATCGCGGGTCAGCACGAAATGGCCTTCCGCCGGCGGCGGCTCGGCCTTCGAACTCACGGACGTCGCGACGCCGCCCGCCATCGATGCGCCGCTGACCGCGTCGACAATCAAGAGTGAGCCGGTTTCCGGCGTATCGGTGAAGACGTCGATTGCGGCCGGGCGGCCGAGCGACAGTTTCATGATCGCGATATCGTTGACGCCGCACGCCTTCGAGGGCTGAGACGCCATCGTCTCGAGGTCGAGCAGCGCCTTGACCTCGATCGCGGCTATCGGCACCAGATCGGTGACGGTCCGCAGTAGATAGCCGGCGTTCGGATCGAATTCGGTTTCGGACAGCCAAACGAAACGGGCTTCAATCGTTTGCGCCGTCACGGGGCGCATTTCCGCAGACGAGAGGACGGCGCCGCGCGAAACATCTATGTCGACGTCGAGTTGCAATGCGATCGCCTGCCCGGCGGATGCGGAGGGCCAGTCGCCATCCATCGTCGCGATGCGCACGACCCTGCCGCTGGCGTTGCTCAGCGCGTCGACGACCGTGTCGCCGACCTTCACGGCGCCCGAGCTGACGGTGCCGGCGAGGCCGCGGAAGTCTTGGCCGTCCCTCAGCACCGTCTGGATCGGAAGGCGAAATGCCCCGCCGGAGTGTGAGCCACGGCCCGGCGCCTTTTCGAGATGCTGAAGCAGTGTCGGGCCATCGTACCACGGCATATTGTCTGACGGCGCGCTGACGTTGTCTCCGAAGACGGCCGAGAGCGGGATGGCGGTCGCATCCCAAAAACTGAACTTCCAGCACAGCGTGCGGAAATCGGATTCGATCTTGCGGAAGGCCTGCTCCGACCAGTCGACAAGATCCATCTTATTGATCGCCAGGACGACGCGCTTTACGCCGACGAGATCGAGGATCGCGGCATGACGCTTGGTCTGCTTTTTCACGCCGGCGCGGGCGTCGACCAGCAGAATCGCGACATCGGCGTGTGAAGCGCCTGACGCCATGTTGCGCGTGTATTGCTCGTGACCGGGACTGTCGATGATGACGAAGCGGCGCGTCTCGGTGTCGAAATACTTCCACGCAATGTCGATTGTGATACCCTGCTCGCGCTCTGCGACGAGGCCATCGAGCAGCATCGAATAGTCGGGCTTGTCAGTGCCGGCGGCTTTGCGGCCTGACCGGCGCACGTTCTCGCGCTGATCCTCATAGAGATCGGACGCGTCCCACAGTAGCCTGCCGATGAGCGTCGACTTGCCATCGTCGACCGAACCGCAGGTGAGCAGGTGGACGATACCATTCAATTCGCGATTGAGCGCGATGGCCCTGGCGGGCCGGGCGTCAGCCGAGACCGCGGCGTCGATGCTGGCTTTGGCGAGCGCTTGGGCCGTCATCAGAAATAACCTTCTTCTTTTTTCTTTTCCATCGCACCGGCCTGATCGTGATCGATCAGGCGGCCGACACGTTCCGACGTTTGCGCGTTAAGAGTTTCGGCAACGACGCTTTCAATATCTGAGGCATCGGATTCGACGGCGGCGGTCAGCGGATAATCGCCGAGCGTGCGGAAACGGATGCGTCGCATCTTGATTTCTTCGCCCGCCATCGGCTTCAGTCTGTCGTCGTCGACCATCAGCAGCTGCCCATTGCGCAGGATCGTCGGCCGTTCGGCGGCGAAATACAGCGGCACCACGTCCAGCTTTTCGCGCAAGATGTAGCGCCAGACGTCTTTCTCGGTCCAGTTCGACATCGGAAACACGCGCACGCTTTCGCCGGCGCCGAGACGCCCGTTCAACAGTCGCCACATCTCGGGGCGCTGCTTGCGCGGGTCCCAGCGGTGGCCGGCGGCGCGAAACGAGAACACGCGCTCCTTGGCGCGGCTCGCTTCTTCATCGCGCCGCGCGCCGCCGAAAGCGGCGTCGAACTGGTATTTGTCGAGCGCTTGCTTCAGGGCTTGCGTCTTCAAAACATCGGTGTGGATCGACGGCGCATGGTCGATCGGATTGATGCCGCGGCGGATGCCGTCGTGATTGGTGTGCACAATGAGATCGAGACCGAAATTCTTGGCGGTCTTGTCGCGAAAGGCGATCATCTCCCGGAACTTCCACGTCGTATCGACGTGCAGCAGCGGGAACGGCGGCTTTTGCGGCCAAAAGGCTTTGCGCGCCAGATGCAAAAGGACAGTTGAGTCTTTGCCGATGGAATACATCAGCACGGGCTTGCGGAACTGAGCCGCGGCCTCGCGAAAAATGTGGATGCCCTCGGCTTCGAGCAAATCGAGATGCGAAAGCGGCGCTGTCATGCGGCTCTGCCCTCCGTCACGGCCGGCTCGACGACGGGATCACCGGCCTGGGTGTGTAGCCCGCACTCTTTCGCATTCTCGTTTTCCCACCACCACCGCCCCGCGCGAATATCTTCGCCGGGCTTTATTGCGCGCGTGCAGGGCTGGCAACCGATGGACGGGAAGCCTCTGGCGTGCAGCGCGTTAATCGGCACGGTGTTGGTCGCGATGTAGTCTTCAAGGTGTGCTAGCGACCAGTCGGCGATCGGGTTTAGTTTCACAAGTCCCTGTGCCGCATCGTAGGCGGCGAAGTGCACGTGAGAACGCCCGACGCTCTGTTCGCGGCGAAGTCCCGTGATCCAACCGCTGGCGCCACTCAAAGCGCGGTTCAGTGGTCGCACCTTGCGAATGTCGCAGCAGGCTTTGCGCGCGTCGACCGAGTAGCGAAATCCGTAGATGCCGTCTTCGGCGACGAGTTTTTCGACTTCGGCCGCTTCGGGAAACACGACGCGGATCTTCATGCCGTAGCGGCCTTCTGTCTCGAACAGGGTGTCGAGGGTCTCAGCGAAATGCCGGCCCGTGTCGAGCGTGAAGATGTCGACCTTTGCGCCGGACGCAGCAATCGCATGTGTGATGGCCTGATCCTCGATGCCGAGGCTCGATGAAAACGCCACGCGGCCGGGGACGGCGGAGACGATCGCGCGGATCCGCTCTTCCAGGTTCGAAAGCCGCGCAAGCTCGAGGTCGAGCGCGTCGGCAATTTCCGCGCCCTCGGCATCGGAAATAGCGCCGCCCGCCGCATGCCCGTCGCGGGGCCCGGCAGGATCACTCATCGTCATGGATGTCCTCCAGTTTGGCGGAAAATATGAGCAAATCATTCCCCTGAAAAGAGCATTTAGCAGAAAAGCATGGAATTCCTTCCAAAAAGTCGCATCGGGTAGAAAATTTTTTACTTTCCGAGCTTGAGGGTACGAATTGGCTCTTGGCCCCGCATCAGGCCGTCGGCCGGCCGTCCAGCCACGCCAGCGCGCCGTCGGCCGCCGCGTGCGCCGTGGCGAAACAGGCTTGCAATAAGTATCCGCCTGTCGGGGCGTCCCAGTCCAGCATTTCGCCGGCGACAAACACGCCCGGGCAGGCTCTGAGCATCCCGGTTTGATCGAGCGCAGTAGCCGCCACGCCGCCTGCTGTCGAGATGGCGCGGTCGAAGCCGGCGAACCCGGTGACACTGATTCCGACGTTTTTGATCCGATGCGCCAGCGACGCGGCGTCGGTCGGAAGCTCTTGCTCACGCAGCAGGCCAATCGACTGCGGATCGAGGCGAAGGGCCTTGCGCAGGAACGTCGACGTCGATTGTCCGCGCCGGTAGCGCGACAGGCGTACCGCGAGCGTCGCAGCGTCGATGCCGGGCCTGAAGTCGATTACAAGAGACGCCCGTCCTATTTTCGGCGCCGCGCGGATGGCGGGCCCGAGCGCGTAGGCGACGCCGCCTTCCAACCCCGTCTCTGTGATCATCAATTCGCCGCGGTGCACGACGTCGCCGACGCGAACGGCAACGCGCTTCAGCGGCAGACCGGCGAACCGCCTAGCGAACGCGTCCGTCCAGGCGACAGTGACGCCGCAATTCGAAGGGGCGAGCGGTTCAATGTCGACGCCAGCCGCGCGCAACGGCGAGACCCATGCGCCGTCTGATCCGAGCTTTGGCCAACTGGCCCCGCCGAGCGCCAGGATCGCGGCGTCGGGCGTGACGATCGACTCGGCGCCCATCGCGTCGCGAAATCCTAAACTTACGGATGGCCGCGCGGATTCATCGAAGCCGATCCACGTCTGCCGCGTAACCAGCGAAACTCCAAGACTGTCGAGCCTGCGGAGCCAGGCGCGCAGCAGCGGCGAAGCCTTCATCAACTTCGGGAACACGCGGCCGCTCGATCCGACGAATGTCTCTGCGCCAAGCCCGTTGGCCCACGCGATGAGTTTTTCAGGTGGGAACGCGCGGATCGCAGTTCTGACGCGGTCGGCCCCATCGCCGTCGCCATAACGGACCAAGAAGTTTTCGAGCGGTTCGCCGTGTGTCAGATTGAGCCCGCCGCGCCCCGCCAGTAGAAATTTCCGCGCCGGCGCCGGCATGCGCTCGTAGATCGTGACGCGACAGCCAGCGCTGGCGAGCCGTTCCGCCGCGAACAAACCGGAAGGTCCCGCTCCGATGACCGCAACATTGCGTTGGGTCGTCACCACTGTGCTTTATTGGGCATCGACGCCCACGGTTCGCTCGGCGCCAGCGCCGCGCCCTTTTGCAGAAGTTCGATCGATACGAGATCGGGCGAGCGCACGAACGCCATGTGTCCATCGCGCGGCGGCCGGTTGATGATGACGCCGGCGGCCGAGAGCCGGGCGCAAACCGCGTAGATGTCGTCGACGAGGAACGCCAGATGGCCGAAGTTGCGCGCCGAGCCGTAGTCTTCCTCGTCCCAATTGTAGGTGAGTTCGAGCATGGGCGCTTTTTCGGCCAGAGCGCGCGCTTCATCTTCCGGCGCCGCTAGAAAGATCAGCGTGAAGCGGCCGCGCTCGTTTTCGATGCGGCGGATCTCCCTCAGACCGAGGCCGCCGCAATAGAAGGCGAGACTGGACTCGATGCTGCGGATGCGGACCATCGTGTGGAGATAGCGCACGACATGCACTCCGAACTGGCGCCAGCGCGATGAACGTCGCGCGAGGCGTTTGAAAAGGTGATCGAATTTCAAACTTGCGCAGGATGTAGCGCTGCACCGGCTTCCGCCACAACCTCATCCGCGGCGGATGCGCAACAGTCTCGCCTTAAAGCGACGTAGATGGCGCCTGAGACCCTCTACGCGTTTTTCTGGCCCTGTGCATAACGACATTGATGCGTCGTCGTCGAGCATCACCGAACGCGACAAAAGCGGCGGCGTTTACAGCATTGCGATGTTCAAAGTCGTCGCTGCCAGGAGCGCAATGCGTCGAACGCGCGCTGTGGACGGTGGTCGCTGATTTGGCCGCGAAAACATCCTTCGAAGGTTGATTCGGACAACTCCGAACTGCGCTGGATTTCATCAGCTTAGCTGAAGGGGCGCATGTGGATTTCTTTGCATCGCTGCGGCGTCAAGTGGTGCACGGAAAAAAACCCGCTGGCCCTCACATCGTCGAATGTTATTCTCCGCCGCGTTTCGCAAGCTCAGCGATCGATTCGTTGCCAGTACGAAGAGGGCTCTTCCGTACACGCCACGAGGATCATGAGCGGCGAGCGCGCCGTCGATCATCGTCTCCACGTCGATGATCGACGCGCAGTCAGTAGTGAACGAGGCAAGTAACGCGGGGTAACAAGTGATGGGGGATTCCAAGGGTCCGGAGGGTCCGGATTTTCCGGATTTCGGACGGCCTCAATCTGGACGGTCGGAGTCGGCGGAAGATCTGAATCTCGAAGTCTTCGAGATCGCCGGCACGATCAAGTGGTTCGACGCCTCCAAGGGCTACGGTTTCATCGTGCCCGACAACGGCCTTCCTGACATTCTTCTGCACGTCACCTGTCTCAGGGTCGGCGGATATCAGACGGCCTACGAAGGCGCGCGCCTGCATTGCGAAGTCCTGAAACGGCCCAAGGGCATGCAGGCATTCCGCATTCTCAGCATGGATGAGAGTACGGCGATCCATCCCTCCCAGCTGCCGCAGCGCACGCACGTCATCGTGACGCCGGAAAGCGACTGGGAACGGGCCTACGTCAAGTGGTTCAACCGCGTTCGCGGCTTCGGCTTCTTGACTCGGGGTGAGGGAACGCCCGATATCTTCTGCCATATGGAAACGCTGCGGCGGTTCGGCTTCACGGAGCTGAGGCCAGGGCAGATCGTCCAGGTCCGCTGGGGCTACGGCGAGAAGGGCTGTATGGCCGCTGAATTGCGACCAGATGGCGTGCCGACGGGGTTGCCGTCGCGCAATTGACGCGAAAGGGCGCTCGTGGTCGAGTTGAATTGGAAGAGGGCCGCAGAAATTGTGGCCCTTTTTTTGTGCGTGTTGGGCGTCGTGATGGCCGTCACATCTCAGTTCGCGCCACCCTCCATGGCTCGGATGCGCGTCGAGCGCCTCACCGTTGCGCCAGCTTCCGGCGCCGAGCCGCGGGTATTCACTGTCGAAATCGCCGGCAGCGAACAGGAGAAGGCCGTCGGGTTGATGTTTCGCACGCGCTTGTCCGACAGCGAGGGCATGCTGTTCAACTATGGCCGAGCGCGCGTCATCACCATGTGGATGCGCAATACCTACATTCCGCTCGACATGCTGTTCATCCGCGCCGACGGGGTGGTGCATCGGATCGAGGCGCGCACGGAGCCATTTTCCGACCGGATCATTTCCTCGGGCGAACCGGTCGCCGCCGTGCTTGAAATAGCTGGAGGCGCCGCCGAGCGGCTTGGCCTCAATCCCGGCGACAGGGTCTTGCATCCGGCATTCGGGTCGAAGCCGCCCCCCTAGCTGCTGGCGGCTTCATGCCCGCGACTTGACCTTGGCCAGCGAAACCGGCACATCGGGCGCATCGTCGGGGCGTAGCTCAGCCTGGTAGAGCATCTGCTTTGGGAGCAGAGGGTCGCGTGTTCGAATCATGTCGCCCCGACCATTTACTTTCAACGGCTTGTCGCGTTTGACATATTTCATTCCGAGTTTGCGTTCCGGTGTCCATTCCGAGTTTCGGACGCATTACGTTCTTGCGATACAACCCACTCGCGTCTTAGCCGTGCCGCTGCAAGCCGTCGATTTTCCGTTTTTGCCACATAGCGGCGTTTCGCATCCGGTGTCGTATGCCCGCTAAGCGACATCTCTTGCTCTTCGGTCAAACCTGAATCGGCAAGTTCTGTCATACCGCCATGACGACAAGCGTCGAGAGTCAGCCAGTCTGGAAGTTTTGCATTGCGGGCCGCCTTGCGAACACGGGCTCGCGCGTCGCGGATCTTGTAGGGCCTCGCCGGTGGCGCCGTGCGCGTATTCCCATGTTTCGGAGCCATGAGTACCACAGCCACGCCAAGGCGAGGCAGCGAATCGAGATAGTTCATGAGCTCCGGGAAAAACGGACCTCCATCATCGGACAGCCGCATCCAGACTTGCTGGCCTGTCTTATGATGCACGATGCGAACGGCGTCCGGACGCTCAGACCCGCGGTAGTCAGTCCAAGCCAGATGGCCAGCGATGACATTCTCCGGCCGCTGTAGCCATTCGAAACAAATCAACGGCGCCGCCGCGAGATGCGGTTCGCCCGCGACGATGAGCGCCTTATGCAACGCGATGGCCTGCTCGCGCGTCGCCGCCGGCCGCTTTGCACAACTGTGCGTCAATTCAACATCGCGAAATGGATTCTGCTCGGGGACGTATTTTGGCTTTAGCCGACGCACTACGTCCCAAGCTCGCGCTAGGCGCTGAATGCAAATATTTGCTTGGCGGAGCCTCTTGCCGCGTGGACCTATCTGCAACTTTTCGTAAATGCGGTCCACGGCGGCCGCATCGAATTTACCCAACGGCGCCGAACCGACGTCGCCACCGCTTTTTCTCGGCAAAGTGCAAACAATCCTGAAGGCCAGTTCGTAGTCGGGGCGCGCGCGGGCTGAAACCTTCGCCCACGCACGCGACCGCTTATAGGTTTCGATCATCCATTCAAGCGTTCCAAGACCCGGCTGCAGATCAAGATCTTTGACAGCGCCGCGGCCCGCGCGCCACGCGTCGAGGTAGGTATTCAAATGATTGGCGCGCGCCTTGGCATCGGCGAAATCGTGGCCAAGTGGTTCGGCACGCATTGTGAAGCCAGCTTTGTAATCGGTGGCCGACGGCGTCCAGTAGTAGCCGATTATGCCAGACGATAGTCGTTTCTCGACCATGTAGCGTGGCCAATCCATTACAAGTCTTCGGCGAGGCGTGGGCCCGCGGCGTTTCGGCCGCTTCTGCCCATCGTGCGGCTTGCCTCGTCTAACGTCTCCTTCAGCCATATATGCCCTCTCCCCGAGACTTTTAGAGGGCGAGGATACAGCGAACCGACGCGCCGAAGAAAGCTCTCCACGGTGGGTTCATCAAAGTATGCAGCGGCGGTTTCGGCGCGCATCTGCGTCGGCCATGCGCCTGGATTTTGGGGCACGCGCGGCATTAGGGTTGCGCCTCGGAGTCCGCCGCGCGAGCGTCCGCGACTTCGTCCCCGACGTCGACGTTTATGCGCTCGCTGGGGCTGCTCAAGCAGAAGTGGGAATCGCCAAACACAGAGATCAGGAGCCAAGTCGGCCGCATGCTTTTTGCGCATATTGGCAAGAGCGCTAGCGAGTATTTCTGCGCTCGGCGTAGCGGCGAGGTCGCGTGCCATTTGCGCTTGTACAGCTCGTATAGTGTCAACATCTGCGTTCGCGCCGCAGGGGTGATTTTTTCGCCCCAATGTAATCTAAGACCGCCGCCCCCGGTGCCGCCTTGGACGGCGGAAATCGGTATTGCGCCGGAATTCTTCCGCCGCTGTTCGACGTCATGGGCGAGACACGTTCGATCAAGCCAGCTTCGAGAAGAAGATTGCGCGATTTTTCGTATCTTTCCCGAGTCCAGCCTAGGATCACTTGGCCTCGCGCCATCGCCTTTGGCGTTATGCTGAACGTCTCGCCTCTTT
The DNA here is from genome assembly GCA_046160845.1 of Hyphomicrobium sp. GTDB lineage: Bacteria > Pseudomonadota > Alphaproteobacteria > Rhizobiales > Hyphomicrobiaceae > Hyphomicrobium_B. Next base: position 6,581 of record JBJXHD010000036.1, on the reverse strand, counting down.
GACACCGAGCCGCATGCTCGAGACGAAGATGCGATAGGAGCAGTAAGGCTTGAGGCGCCGTCACGTGATCGAGGCGCTCGAGCATTTCCAGATCGCGGCGATTTAATCTGACGACGCCGCCTTTCCCTAGCCAGCGCTCGATCTTGCCTGATAGAACGTCGGCCCAAACCTTTTGCGCTCGTTTGACGACGATATCATCTTCCAGCGGCGGATACCCGTGATCAGCGAGTTCGCCATTCAACGTTCTAGCGACGTCCAACATTTCGTCGAAGTAATCGCAAAATGCGGCGCGCGCGCAGAGCCGATCATTGAGAAATTGTTTTCGCGAATCGTCGCGCATTCGAAGGGGTTCGCAATGGAGCGAACTCGAAGTTGCTTGCGGTATCAGAGCCAGCAGGCGATCGATGTCGAATTCGGGAATATCTGCTAGTACCTTCGGATCGCAGCCGAGCCATTCGTAGCGACCACCGTCGGGGTGATAGCTCGGAGGTGCGATAACGATTGATTGGCCGCCGTGCCCATATTTCAAATCGGCTTTCAAACCAAGTGCCCGAAGGTCGACCGAGCGAGGCATCGGCCGATTTGGCGCACGGAAGAGGGCGTGCTCGCCGCGTCGGGTCTTCACACGTCCTGGCGTCGTTCCAAAGATACGACGACATTCATCGACGGCGTCGGGACTGTCGGCGTCAACGACGACGAGACTCGAAGCGCCGCAGTGGCACGCAATGTTTGAGTCGGGAAAAGCTCTTTGCCATTGAGCAATCGTTGTCGACGAGGGCGGGCGCCGCCATTTCGTGAAGTTTTTGACTAGCGGTTCCTTACCCTTGGCTGGCAATACCGCGAAACCACATTCAAGAAGGCTCATCGCGTGATCGGCGAATATCGTCATTTCGAGTTGTCCGTTAATTGGGAATCGATTTCCGCCGCCTGTTGACGACCTTCTTGCGCCGTCAAAGAACTCTGTGGACGAAACGGGTAAACTCGGCGGCGTGCAAATTCTCCGTCCCCGTCACGTTCGTACTCCTGATAAATTTTTCGTCCGCCCGTTGTGAGAAGCGCGAACGCTCGCGCAATCGGCGCCCAGGGGCGCGGATTAAGACCTTTTTCGCCGCACATTTGTTGGTACTGCGCCAAAATTTCAGCATGCTGCACGTCAAACTTGTTACAGTTTGTTCGAAGCCAAGCGAGCAGCTCGCGTGCATGCTGTTCAGGCACCGGTGAACGGCGCCTTGGCCGAAGATTATCTCGCTTCGACGACAGAAGATCTTTGATCGGCGCCTTGGCGGCCAATGTGGGATTGGCGCGAACTGATGTGTGCGTTGCCGAAAAATGATCTTGCGTCGACGCGGATCGGTTCGGCGCCGCTGCCGGATTGTCGCGAACTGAATTCGGCGACGCTAAGCTTGAGCCCGGCCAATTGAGCAGCTGCAACTTTACCGGGGCGATCGCAAAGAGTTTTTTGATGATCGTGAAAATCGTCATTTTGCGCTCCTTCGTGATGCCCCGAAGTCGCAAGAATAGGTTTCAGAGTCAACAAAAAAACCAATTATATCAAGTATTTACGTTATGTACGCGATAGATTTTGTAGTCGCCGCGACGGCTTAGCCGCTCTATTGGCCATCGTGTCCTGTGGATAACTTGATAGTCGGACAGCGCCGCCGTCCCGTCGACGCGAACGCGCGACGCAAAGTCGGGTCAACGCGGTCAAACTTTCCACCGACGTTGATGACGGCGATTCTTCCACACGTGGACCACGTGCTCGCCGAGCGCCGCAGGTCGACTGATACGCATCAACGCCGCTTTCCAGCTTAATAACGCGAAGATCAAAGCGCGGGCGGATGATCATTGCGCCTCCGCCGACGGCGAACGCGAGTACACGTTCCAGAGCAAAAACATCGGATACATTGAGCGAACGGTCCGCAGGGGTGGGTGAAGTACGAGTTGCACGGCTCCTGCGTCAATCGCTCCGACGTCGGCCAGCGCGTCGCTTGAGATGGGCGCAGGCGCCGACTATCGGTTCATCTGGCTGCTCAACCGCGTCCCACAAGCGCGGGAAGCCGTCTTCTCGTCGCCCGTGAAAATTCGTACGTGAAATTTCATATTGAAATTTTCACGGCATCCGGTAAGGGTGGCGACGGAGGTGCTCCCGATGTCGCTGCCGCGAATGCTCCGTCCTGCCAACTTGCGCGAGCAGCCGGTCGACGGAGACCGGCATGGGGACGATCACGAGTTCGTCGGGACAGAGATCCGGTCATTGCGGAACGCTCGCGGCATCAAGCTTCAGGCCTTGAGCGAGACGACTGGACTTTCGATCGGCTATTTGAGCCAGGTCGAACGCAATATCTCGAGCCCGACCGTCGACGGGCTTCACGCCATCAGCCGCGCGCTCGGAGTGACTATTAGCTGGTTTTTCAAGCCATCCGGCAAAGAGGCAGAGGCCGAGCGCAACTTGGTCGTTCGCTCGTCGAGGCGCCGACACCTCAAATTCAAGTCCGGGATCGTCGACGAGCTTCTATCTCCAAACCTCGATCGCCAGCTCGAGCTTCTCAGGTGCACGTTCCCGCCTGGAGCGACGAGCGGGGACGCGCCATATGCGCATCAGGGCGAAGAGGCAGGGATCGTGATTTCCGGCCAACTCGAAGTCTGGATCGGCGACAAGCACTTCTCGCTCAAGGAGGGCGATAGCTTCGCCTTCGAAAGCCATCTCGCGCATCGGTATCGCAATCCGGGTCGCACAAAGGCGGTGGTCATCTGGGCGATCACGCCACCCACATATTAGGAGCACGACCGGCTATGGCGACTGACTTTCCGGACAAGGTCGACGTGCTGATCATTGGCGGCGGCATCGCCGGCTGTTCGGTGGCCTACCATCTCACCAAACTCGGAATTACCGACATCCTCCTGTGCGAGCGGGGGCAATTGACGTGCGGCACCACATGGCACGCGGCTGGGCTGGTCACGCAGCTCCGGGCCACGCGCAACATGACGGAGCTTGCAAAGTACACCGGGGAATTGTTCCGCACGCTCGAAGCCGAGACCGGGCAAGCTACGGGCTACAAGCAAAACGGCGCCCTGCGGCTCGCGAAGACCGAGGGACGTTTCGAGGAGCTGAAGCGCGGCGCCTCCATGGGTCGGAGCTTCGGGTTGCCCGTCGACGTGGTCACGCCGGGCGAGATCAAGGAGCGTTGGGCGCCGATCGATACGAAGGACATTGTCGGCGGTCTGTGGCTTCCCAATGACGGCCAGGTTAACCCGACCGATGTCACGATGGCTTATGCCAAAGGGGCCAGAGCAGGCGGGGCCCGGATCTTCGAGAACACGGGGGTCAGCCGCATTCTGGTGGAAAACGGACGCGCCGCCGGCGCGCTGACCGACAAGGGCGAAGTGCGCGCCAAGACGGTCGTCATCTGCGGGGGCATGTGGTCGCGCGAGCTTGCGGCCAAGTCCGGCGTCTCGTTGCCGCTCCACGCCGCCGAACATTTCTATGCGGTGACCGAGGCGATCCCGGACTTGCCGAGAGACCTGCCTGTGCTCTTTGTGACGGACGAGGAGACCTATTACAAGGAGGACGCGGGAAAGCTTTTGATCGGCTGCTTCGAGAAGGAGGCCAAGCCGTGGGGCGCGGCGGGCATCCCCGAGACCTTTTCGTTCGAAAGCCTGCCGGAGGATCTGGACCACTTCGAGCCCATCCTTGAGCAGGCGATCCATCGTGTCCCCCTGCTGGCAAATACGGGCATCCAGCTTTTCTTCAACGGCCCCGAAAGCTTCACGCCCGACGACCGCTACCTGCTCGGCGAGACGCCCGAGGTCAGCGGCCTCTTCTGTGCGTGCGGATTCAACTCGGTCGGCATCTTGTCGTCCGGCGGCGTGGGCAAGGCGCTGTCGCTTTGGATCCGCGACGGGCGCGCGCCAACGGATCTGGCCGATGTCGACGTGCACCGCATGGTGCCGTTCCAGTCGAACAGGCGTTTCCTGTTCGACCGCACCAAGGAGACGCTCGGCCTCCTCTTCGATATGCACTGGCCTCATCGCCAGTTCGCCACGGCCAGAAATGTCCGGCGCAGCCCCTTCCATGACAGGCTGGTCGCCGCGAACGCCTGCATGACGGAAGCCGCGGGCTACGAGAGGCCCGGGTTCTTCGCGCCGGCCGGGACGCGACCGGAATTCGTCTACTCCTACGGGCACCAGAACTGGTTCGAGGCCTGCGGCGAGGAATGCCGTAACACGCGCGACCACGTCACACTGTTTGACCAGAGTTGCTTCCCGAAGTTTGCGGTCGACGGCAGAGACGCGTGCGCGGTACTCAGCCGCGTCTGCGCGAACGACGTCGATGTGCCCGCCGGCAAGCTCGTCTATACGCAATGGCTGAACGAGCGCGGCGGCATCCAGGCGGACGTGACGGTGACGCGCCTCAGCGAGACCTCGTTCCTCGTCGTCACCATTGCCGCCTCGCAGACGCGGGACATGGCCTGGCTCGCGCGGCACATTCCGCCGGACTCCCACTTGTTCGTGCGCGACATCACGCCGGGCCTGGCAACGCTCGCCTTGATGGGACCGAAATCGCGCGAGCTTTTATCTCGGCTCTCACCCGACGATTTCTCGACCGCGGCTTTCCCGTTCGGGACCAGCCGGGAGATCGAGCTCGGCTATGCCCGCGTGCGGGCAAGCCGCGTCACCTTCGTCGGAGAGTTGGGCTGGGAGCTCGCGATCCCTGCTGATTTTGCGGGTCATGTGTTTGATGCGATCCTCGAAGCAGGCGCAGACCTCGGACTGCGGCATGGCGGCTTCTTCGCCATCAATTCGATGCGGATGGAGAAGGGCTATCGGCACTGGGGGCACGACATCGGCGAGGAGGATACGCCGCTCGAGGCCGGCCTCGGGTTTGCGGTTGCATTCGAGAAGACGGGCGGCTTCATCGGCCGAGACGCGCTCCTGCGGCAGCGCGAGCAAGGACATCTCAAGCGCCGACTAGTGCAGATGTCGGTGCCCGAGGCCCATGGCAAGCTGTTGCATCACGACGAGCCGATCTGGTCCGGAAACCGGATCGTGGGCTCGGTGACGTCCGGCGCCTACGGCCATCGCATCGATGCCACGCTCGGCCTCGGCTACGTCGCGGCGGACGACGGCGTCACCGCGGACTATCTCTCCGGGGAGAAGTTCGAGGTGGAGATCGCTTGGGAGCGCTACCCGATCAACCTCCAGCTGACACCGCGGTACGATCCGAAATCAACACGCGTGAGGGCCTAGACCCATGCGCGCGCCGGCATCAGATCATGGCTGGGGTGCACGCGCAGGCGACAATGGCCAAAGTCTTGCCGACGTTGCGAAGGGTGTAAGGCTGCTTTCCGAACAGCTGAAATCCGCCGCCCTTGCTGATGCGGCGGACTTCGCCATTGGCTTCGACCTCGACGACGCCCTGGATCACGACGGCCGCAGTCTCACCGTCGTGGGCGATCGGCTCGTCGCCGGTGCCCGCGCCCGGCTCGTAGCGCTCGAGAAAGAGTTGCAGCGTCTTGTCCCGGCGCTCGCTGCCGAGGACGCGCAAGTCGGCTGCGCCGCGGCTGACGACCGCGAGATCCTGCTCGTCGTAGAAAAGAACGTTCTTTTGCGACGTCGGCAGGGAAAAGAAATCCGCCATCGAGATCGGGATCGCCGTCAGGATCCGGTGCAACGAGGCGACCGACGGCGCATGCGTCTCCTGCTCGATCATCGATATCGTCGCATTTGTCACGCCTGCGCGGTCGGCAAGCTCGCGCTGCGAAAGCCCGGCTTTCGTTCGCACGGTCTTGAGACGCGCGCCGAGCGCCAGATCCTTTGCCTCGTGCCGGGACTTCTGCTGAGGCCGCAACTTGGTTGCGAGCGTGGCGTTGCCGCTCTTTCGGGGTCGTCTCTTCTGCACTCTTGCTCCACCGCATTAGGAAGACATCGTTTTGTCAGGTATCAGGCACGCCGCGCAACGTGCCTCTCCAGTATGGCATCCGCGAAGCGTCAAGGGACGCTCGAACAATCGCGATTGCGCGTTAGAAAATTTAGTGCAATGTGTTTGAAAAAATAACAAGAAGCCAATAGGTCGCCCCCCTTTCGCAAAGGACCAACTCGTGGCGGTAGCCGCAGATTTCGATCGATTGTCCGGAAAGATCTATGTGGGTGGCCGGTTCGAGACGAGCCAGGCAACGACCCATCTCGACGTCATCGATCCAGCGACGGAGGAGCGTGTCGGCGTCATCGCTGACGCCACAGATGCCGAGGTGGATTACTCTATCGACGTTGCAAGCAACGCGCGGCGGGCATGGAACGCCATGGATGCGCGAAGCCGTGCGGTGGTCCTTCACGACATCGCTGCGCTGCTACGGCGCGACAAGGGATCCTTCGCCGAATGCCTCACGCGCGAAGAAGGCAAGCCCTATAAGGAATCCGTCGACGAGGTGTCGTGGTGCGCGACCGCGATCGACTACTACGCCGAGCTGGCACGTCACGAAACCGGGCGTCTCGCCGGTGCAACCGTGCCGGGACAGTTCCACTTCAGCATCAAGGAACCGCTTGGCACTATCGTCATTGTCATCCCCTTCAACTACCCGCTG
>JBJXHD010000035.1:0-18385 GCA_046160845.1 Hyphomicrobium sp. | reverse complement strand
ATCACAGAAACAGGGCGCGCCAAGCGCCGACCGCGGCTAAGCCACGGCCGGATCGAGCAAGCGACTTTTCTCAAAGCAACCGCGGCGCATCACGTGAGAGGATCCGATGCTTAGACGTGTGATGGCATGGTTCGTCGTCCTGGCCGCTATGGCTGGCGTCGCTGCCGGTCTCAGCTTTTACAAGATCAACGAGTTCAAGAACGCCAAGGCGGCGGCTGAGGCATCGCCCGAGCCGATGGAATCGATAGCGACTGTGCGCGCGCGCAAGGGCCACTGGGTCGCCAGCGAACGCGCGATCGGCACAGTCGTGGCGACACGGCAGATCGAACTTCGCAACGAGATCGCTGGTACGATCGCCAAACTCGGCTTTGCGTCCGGTCAGGTCGTCGAGGCGGGCGTGCTGTTGATTGCGTTCGATACACGCCAGGAAGAGGCGTCGCTGGCGTCGGCTCAAGCCGAGACGCGGCTCGCCAAGCTGACACTAGAACGGCGGGAGTCTTTGCGGGGCAGCGCGGCTTTCTCCGCCCAGGAGTTCGACAAGGCGCGCGAGGAACTGGCCGGCGCCGAAGCGCGAGCGCAGTCGCTTCAAGTGGCGATAGACAAGAAAAGAATCCATTCGCCGTTCCGCGCGCGCATCGGCATCACCGATCTACAGCCCGGCAGCTATCTCGACGTCGGCACGCTCGTCACGCGCCTTCAGGGCGTCGATACCGACGCCTACATTGACTTCTCTCTGCCGCAGGACAGCACGGCAATGATCCACAACGGAACAACCGTTTCGTTCACGACACCGGCCTTGGACGGAAAAACGCACTCTGCAACGATCATCGCTGAAGACGACAGCATCGACTCGAACAATCGCACTGTGCGCTTCCGAGCGTCGGCTGCTGGCCTCGGCGATGTCTTGCGACCGGGCGCATTCGTCGACGTGACGGCGGTGATTTCAGAACCGCGCGATACGGTTCTCGTTCCGTTATCTGCCGTGCGACGCTCGCCGAACGGTCAGCACGTATTTCTCGTCGTCGAGGAAGGCGGCAAGTTGCGCGCACGACAGCGTCCAGTCGAAACCGGCGCCGTGCAGGACAACGAGATCGGAGTCGAGAAAGGCGTCGCAGAAGGCGAACTCGTCGCGACATCCGGGTCGTTCAAGCTGCGCGATGGCGTACTTGTCCAGACCGAGACGCCTAAGGTCGACGGCGCGCCGGTAGGCTTGAACTAGTCAAAGAAAGCGACACTTCATGCGCTCGTTCGAAATTTTCGTGCGAAAGCCGGTGATTGCGATCGTCGTCAACTTGGCGCTCGTGCTCGTCGGGTTGCGCGCGGCGACGCAACTTCCTGTCCAGCAGTATCCGCGCATTGAAAGTTCGTCCATCATCATTACGACGGTCTATGTCGGCGCGTCGGCCGACGGCATTCGCGGGTTCGTCACCACGCCGATCGAGCGCGCCGTCTCCTCGATCACAGGCGTCGACTATGTTGAGTCGAGCAGCGTGCCCGGCCTCTCGACCGTCACCGTCCGCCTGAAGCTCAATCATCCGAGTACGGTGGCGCTCGCCGAGGTCGGCAACAGGATGGACCAAATTCGCAGCGAGTTGCCGTCCGAGATCGAGTCTCCCAACGTCGAAGTTCAACGCGCCGACCGGCCGTACGCGACGTTCTACGTCAGCGTCACATCCGAGACGATGACGCCGTCGCAGTTGACCGATTACCTGTCGCGAAACGTACAGCCCCGCCTCACCACGATCGCCAATGTGCAGCGCGTCGGCCTTGAAGGCGCGCGCCCGCAAGCGATGCGCATCTGGCTCGACTCGGAGCGGCTCGCTGCGTTTGGATTGAGTGGGACCGACGTTCAGGATGCGCTCGCGCGAAACAACTTCCTCGCCGCGGTCGGCCGCGCCAAGGGCGATCAGGTACAAGTCGATCTGCTCGCCAACACAGATCTCAAAACCGTGGACGAATTCGAAAAATTGATTGTTCGGGAAAGCGGCGATCGCATCGTCAGGATTTCGGACATCGGCAGCGTCGAACTCGGATCTGAGGAAGAAACGTCAAACGTCCGCCACAACGGCAAGGACGCCGTCTATCTCTCGGTCTGGCCACTTCCCGGCACCAACGAGATCAGCGTCGCCTATGCGCTGCGCGCCGAACTCGAGGCCGTCAAGCCGCAGCTACCCAAGGGAACCGAGATTGCGCTGGCCTACGACGGCACGGTCTACATGGAAAACTCGCTGAAGGAGATCGCCACGACTTTCACTGAGACGGTGGCGATAGTCGGCTTCATCGTCTTCTTATTTCTTGGGTCGGCGCGCAGCGCGCTGGTGCCGCTTGTCACCATCCCGATCTCCCTCATCGGCGCAGCGGCCGCGATGTCGCTGATGGGGTTCTCGCTCAATCTGCTCACCCTGCTCGCGATCGTGCTGTCAGTGGGCCTGGTGGTCGATGATGCGATTGTCGTCGTCGAGAATGTGTCACGGCACATGCGCGAAGGCATGGGCCGGGTGGAAGCCGCACTCACCAGCAGTCGCCAGCTCTTTAGCCCGATCGTCGCGATGACGATCACGCTCGCCGTCGTCTATGCGCCGATTGGATTGCTATCTGGCTTGACCGGTGTGCTCTTCAAGGAGTTCGCTTTCACGCTCGCGACCGCGGTCGTCGTGTCGGGATTTGTCGCCATCACCCTGTCGCCGATTATGAGCGCTTACACCGCGCCCGAAGGCGGCCACGAGAGTCGCTACGCGCGCTTCATCGGCCGAATGCTTGACAATGTCTCCGTCGCCTATGGGCGAATTCTTGACATCATCTTGAATTCGAGGGCGCAGGTCATCACGCTCGCGGCCTTCGTGTGCCTGCTTGCCGCGCCGCTCTATCTGTATTCCGGCAAGGAACTCGCCCCGATCGAGGATGAAGGCTTCATCTTCCTGATCGTCAATTCGGCGCCCGATGCATCGCTCGCCTATACGTCCGGCAATATGGATAAGGTCTATAACGTCGGCAAGTCTCTGCCCGAATTCGAGGCGATGTTCGAAATCGTGTTTCCCTCGAACGGGTTCGGCGGATATCTATTCAAGAACTGGCACGACCGCGCGCGCAGCGCCCACGAGATCCAACCTGAGGTCTACGGCGCCGTATCGCAAATCAAAGAACTTCAGATCTATCCCGTGTTGCCACCCGCGCTTCCGGGGGCTGGCAACTTCGACGTCGAACTCGTGCTGAAGGGGCCTGGAACGCCGGAGCAAATGGCGGACTACGCTGGTCAGCTGGTCGGCGCTGCATTCGGTAGCGGCCAGTTCATGTTCGCCGACACCGATCTCAAGATTGACTTGCCTCAAGTGCGCGTCATCGTGCATCGCGAGCGCGTCGCCGATCTCGGGCTGGACCTCGCGGACGTCGGCCGCCAGCTCGGCGTCTTGCTCTCTGGCAACTACGTCAACCGCTACACGCGCGATGGTCGCGCCTACAAGGTCATTCCGCAGGTCGGGAAGGAGGCGAGATCGACGGCGGCGAGCCTGCTCGACTATAAGGTGCGAGCTCGTGACGGCAAGCAGGTGCCGATTTCGGCCCTGGCGACGCTCGAGACTGCGACCGCGCCGCGAACGCTGGCGCGCTTTCAGCAATCCGATAGTTTCCGCGTGTATGGCGGGGTCAAGCCCGGCATCACCAAGTCCGAAGCATTGGCGACTTTGGAGGCGGCAGCAACGAACATTCTGCCTGCGGGCTACACGATCGATTACGCGGGTGAATCCCGCCAGATACGGCAAGAGGGCACGACTCTCGCAGGCACGCTCGGATTTTCCGTGCTGCTGATCTATTTGGTATTGGCGGCGCAATTCGGCAGCTTCCGAGATCCGCTTGTGGTGCTGCTCGGCTCGGTGCCGCTGGCGTTGAGCGCAGCGCTCGTGTTCACTTTCTTCGACTTCACGACCGTCAACATCTACAGCCAGATCGGGCTCATCACGCTCGTCGGCCTGATCGCCAAGAACGGCATCCTCATCGTATCGTTCGCCAACGAGCTTCAGGAGCAGGGGCGTAGAAAACTCGAAGCGATCAAGGAGGCTTCGATGACGCGCTTGAGGCCCATTCTAATGACGACCGCCGCGACCGTGTTCGGCCATATGCCGCTCGTGTTCGTCACGGGGGCGGGCGCTGAAGCGCGCAACAGCATCGGCATCATGCTGGTCAGCGGCATGGCGATCGGCACGCTATTTACGCTGCTTATCCTGCCGGTGATCTACCTGGTCATCGCAGCAGACCATCAGCACGATATCGTAACGAGCTCGGCGCCTCGAGACGCGATCGCAACTTAAATACATCGTGCAAGCGAGCCCCATTCATCCCGGTGGCCGTAATTCATGGCTAGTGACGGGCAGTCTGCTCAGGCAACGCTGCGGCTATGCGATTCAGGGCCTGCACAGCGTCCTTCAAACCGCTGCTATGTTCGAGCAGAGCGCGGCTCTCCTTTACTGCGCGTTCCGCAGCGGTTGCCTCGGTCCGAAGTTCCTTCACGGTGCCGAGCAGGGCTGCGACTTCGCTTTCGTACAGCTGCCGATCGACACCCTCCCTCTGCAATGTTGCGACTTCGTCCGTGAGACCGGCGATGACTTCCCGATGAGCCGCAGCCTCGGCCGCGATTTGCTCGTTGAGATCTGAGACCGTTTTGGTCATCTCACTCAATTGCGCGTACGTGGTCTTGCTGAAAAGATCGTGCTTCTCAGCAAGTCGGGCGTACTCGTCTTGATAGTACTGCGCGTCGCCGCCGCCCGATTCGAGTTCCTGGCGAAGGCTGGCGATCTGATTTGCGGCCTCGCTGAGCGAGGCTTGGTGCTGGCGGCCGACATTGCGCAGCTGCGTGACTTCAGATTCCAGCTGACTGGCCAGTGCAGCGCGCGGCGCGACTTGCATCAATTCAGCTTCGAGACGATCTCGGCTTGCGGTCAACGCCGAAGCGGAGGCTTGGATTGCATCCAACTCGGTCCTGACGGCCAGTACATCAGCGTCATGTCGACGATCGGCGCCCGTCAGAGCGCGGGCGAGAACGCAGGCCACGACGCCCGCGACGAAGCCGCCGCCGACCCAGGGAACCGCACTTGAAAAGTCAGCGAACGCCGCCATCCACATCGCACTCTCCTTGGCCGAAACGCGAATGCAGCCCCTGCCCCGTTTTTAGGTCGAACTCAGCCGGGGTCGCAACTGGCATGCATCCGAACATGAGCCCCAGCACGTCGACAGTTGCATACTATAATCGCCGGCGCTCGAAAGAAATGTCCAGCGGATGCGCGACGATACCTGCGAACTAACTTTGCAATCATGCGGCGCCGCAACTCAAGCGCCCCATGACGCTTGCAATGCGCATTTAGGTTTCAACGATCTGACGTCAGCTCCATTGAGACAGATGCGGTGGCTTTGGAATTGGTCGGATTGGGCTGGTCGATTTCAGAATCGACCCAGCCCCCATCCGGGCCGTGGTCCTATCGCCGCCACCGCAAGTTTTCGCGACTTAAGTCAGACACGGACCGGCAGCCCATCAGCTTCAAATCGCGTTCGATTTCCGAGCGGAAATTGGCAAGGGCCTTTTCAACTCCGGCTTGGCCCGCTGCCGCGAGCGCATAGAGATACAGCCGCCCTCCGGAACATGCCTTTGCGCCCACCGAGAGCGCCTTCAACACATGCGTGCCGCGCGTGATGCCGCCGTCACAGATCACTTCGATCCTGTCGCCAACGGCGTCGACGATCTCAGCGAGTTGATCGAAAGGACTTCGAGAGCCGTCCAGTTGGCGCCCGCCGTGATTGGAGACCATGAGGGCGGTCGCGCCGATGTCGACGGCGCGTTTTGCATCGCCGACGCTCATGACGCCCTTGAGGCAAAACGGTCGACCCCACCTCTTGCGCACGTCTTCGGCGTCTTTCCAGCTCATAGTTGGGTCCAGCATGGTGCTGAAGTAGTCGCTGACCGAAACAGAAATGCTCGATCCTTCTTTCACGTGGGTGCTCAACTGCGGAAGATTGAACGCCTCACGCGCAAAGTAGTTGAAGGCCCAGGCCGGGTGCAGGGCGAAGCTCGCCAGACTTTTGAGAGTGAGTCGGGGCGGCGAGGTGAAACCGGTCCGCAGATCCCGCTCCCGGTTGCCTCCCGTGATCGAATCCACGGTCAACGCCATGCAATCGAAGTTCGCCGCGATGCACCTGTCGATCATGCTGTGCGTCAGCCCACGATCCTTGTGAAAATACAGCTGGAACATTTTCGGCGCGCTGATCGTCGCGCCGATTTCCTCGATGCTGACGGTGCCGAGCGACGAGATGCCGAACATCGTCCCAAATTTCTCGGCCGCCCTTGCGACCGCCCGCTCGCCGTCGTGATGAAACAATCTCTGCAGCGCCGTCGGCGCGCAGAACAAAGGCATCGCAAGTTTCTGGCCCATGACGGTGGTCGAGAGGTCGAACTCGGCCAGACCCGTCAGTACATTCGGCACAAGATCGCATTGCTCGTAGGCTTGTGTATTCCGCCGCAGCGTCACCTCGTCGTCGGCCGCGCCGTCGATGTAGTGGAAAATGGGCCCAGGCAATCGCCGCTTCGCCAACGCGCGAAAGTCATCGACATTTCGGCAGCGATCAATGCGCACGAAGGTCTCCACACGGCAGAGCGCACCGGCAAGCTATGGAAATTACCGTCAGCAAATGAGGTTGCGGGCCTTGGCTTCTGTCATCAGTTCCGCAAGTACGCCGACGGCGAGGGTGGCTTTGCTTTTGGCCCCGGCGATCAACCCGACAGGTGCGCGAATTCGCGACAGGTCGGATTGCGCAAAACCTCGTCGAGTCAAGAGTTCGAGCCGTTCGCGATGCACCGCATGATTGCCAAGCGCGCCGATGTAGAACGACGGCGTTCGCAACAATCGCTCGAGCAGATCCGGCTCTTGGTCGTGGGCGTGAAAGAACAGTACGGCAGCTGAGGCAAAGTCGAGTTGGCCAACAGCGTCGGCGCGCCCAAGATCGCGGAGACAGCCCTCAAGCCCAGTGGCCGCAATCTGGTCCCGCGTCGGCTCATCGTCCGAATGGATCGTCAATTCTATCCCGGTCGCAGACGCCAACGCCGCCATCGCGGCGAGCGCCGGACCGTTGCCGATCAGTAGCAGGCGCAAAGCCGGCGCGTAAATCGTGGCCAGCATATCGCCGTCCCTACGGCTTTGCGGAACCGCCTTCGATGACGCGATATCTTCAATTGCGGTTGTCCCAGTCGAAAGGTTCGTGTGCAACGCGAACGTCCCCCGCTGCGTGCGACGGGCCATCATCTCGGAAAGCAGATAACGATCGATCGTCTGATCGAAGTACAGATCGAGTCCGCTGCCGCACGGCAGTTGAATGTCGAAATACGGCGAACCTTCGCCATAGCGCACGAGCCGATTGCGTCCTTCGGCAATTGCCGCTTGTGCTTCGAGCGCGACCGCCTGCTCCAGGCAACCGCCGGAGAGATAGCCGGCGTAACGGCCGTCGGCCGCAACGGCCATCTGCGAACCCGGTTGGCGCGGCGCGCCACCCTCGACCGACGCCAAGGTGACAAGCGCAACGCGCTGTCCCTCATTTAGCCAGCGCAACATGGGCGCGAGGACATCTTCGTCGGCGAGTAGACCGGCAAAAGACGTTGAGAGCTGAGGGCCTGCCGGCGCTGTGACGGCGCGGCGCGAATTACTCTGCAAGGAAATCGCTCCGTCCGACCCGCATCAATGACGTCTTCAGCCGTTTGCTGTCGCGCTGAATGTCTTCGACAGTGCCGAACACGAAGCGGATATGGTCGGCGGCGGCGGTTTCGGCCTGGTCAGCGTTTCCAGCAAGCACCGCCTCCCCAATCTCGATGTGCTGCGACAGCAGCTTTTCTCGGACGCCGGCGCGAAGGTAGAGGTTCTCGCGATTGAAAAAAATGTTGTTGCGCAGAAGCTCACTCAGCGCCCGCATGACATGCAATACGATCATATTGTGTCCGGCTTCATAGATAGTGATGTGCAGATTGACGTCCGCGTGGGCTTCTTGCGTGGGGTCCGAAATCTTGTGCGCTTTGCGCATCTCGCTAAGACAGTCTCGGATTGCCGCCTTGTCAACATCAGTTGCACGCAAAGCCGCTGAGCGGGCAGCTTGTGCCTCAACCCATCTGCGAAATTCGAAGTAGTCGGCAGCTGCATTGTCATTGCCGCGATAAAGGCTCGCCAAGGGCTTCATCATTGGGCCGAGAAACTGAGCGACGAACGTTCCGCCGCGCGTCGTTGTCAGAAGGCCGCGCTCGGCCAGGATTTCTATGGCTTCGCGCAGCGATGGGCGTGAGACGTCGAGCTTCGTTGCAAGTTCTCGGTCAGACGCTAACTTTTCTCCCGGTCTCAGGGCGCCTTCGAGAATAAGCGTCTCAATGTGCAAAGCGATGACATCAGCAATTTTTTGCGTGCGGAGCGCGTCCATCATACCCTTCATCCCTTTGCGAGCCGCATCTGCACGTTCGGCGCCTAGCTTTTTCACGAGGTGCCCGAATCTACCGAAAAAACAGCACGACAGAAAGGATTTTGACCAAAACTTTTAGTTGGTATAACTAAATTACCAAGCGGCCACGAGTGGGACTGCCGGCGACGTTTAATGGGGGAAGACGCGAATGTGGTCGCAAGTCTATGACCCGTTCGGAAACATGCTCCTGTCAGCCGCTGTGGCGGCGATACCGGTTTTCGTATTGCTTGGCGCCATCGGACTTTTCGAAGTGCGGGCCCATATTGCCGCTTTGATGGGACTGGCGGCTGCGTTTCTGGTGGCTGTGGCCGCCTACGGTATGCCTGCCCACATGGCGGCGATGGCTGCGGCTTACGGTGCCGCATTTGGCCTGCTGCCGATCGGATGGATCATCCTCAACGTAATCTTTCTCTATCAGCTCGCCCACGAAAAGGGAGAGTTCGCCGTCCTGCAGCGCTCGATCGGAGCCATCAGTAACGACCGACGCCTGCAACTGCTGTTCATCGCCTTTTCGCTCGGCGCGTTCTTCGAGGGCGCGGCAGGTTTCGGCACGCCGGTGGCCGTGACGGCCGCAATGCTTATCGGACTCGGGTTCTCGCCACTCTCCGCTTCGGGTCTGTCTCTCATCGCCAATACGGCGCCGGTGGCGTTTGGCGCGCTTGGCACGCCAGTGATCGCGTTAGCCGCCGTAACGGGTCTCGACCTGCATGATCTAAGCGCAATGGTCGGCCGTCAGCTAACGCCGTTCTCGGTCCTCGTGCCGTTCTGGTTGATCTGGGCGTTTGTCGGTTGGCGCAAAATGATCGAAGTCTGGCCACCCATTTTGGTCGCCGGCGTCGCGTTCGCAATTCCCCAATACCTGATCTCAAATTTTCATGGGCCATGGCTCGTAAACGTCGTCGCCGCGATCTCGTCGATGGCCTTCCTTGCGTTGTTCTTGAAAATCTGGCGCCCAGCCTATCCGATGACGGAGATCCCAGACACATCGAATGTGCCGAGTCCGGTCGCCGCGGCTGCTGCGCACGTCGTAGCGGACACCTTCGGCGCCGTTCGACGCGCGTGGACGCCATGGATCATCTTGGCCGCGTTCGTGTTTCTTTGGGGCACTCCGCAGGTGCGCGCGTCGCTCGACGGTCTTTGGGTCGAGAAAGTCCCTGTCACTGGACTGCACGAAATGGTCCAGAAAGTGCCGCCGGTGGTTGCCGCGCCGCACGCGGAAGCCGCGATCTTCAACCTCA
Source organism: Hyphomicrobium sp. (assembly GCA_046160845.1). Classification (GTDB taxonomy): domain Bacteria; phylum Pseudomonadota; class Alphaproteobacteria; order Rhizobiales; family Hyphomicrobiaceae; genus Hyphomicrobium_B. Next base: position 8,669 of record JBJXHD010000035.1, on the reverse strand, counting down.
ATCTACTCTCGGCGACCGGCACCGGAATTCTCATTGCCGCGATCATCTCTGGTATCTACCTCGGCTACAGCGTCTCCGGGCTCGTCCGCATGTACGGCAAGACATTTTGGCTCGTTCGCTATTCGTTGATCACGATCGCCTGCATGATGGCAATCGGGTTCATGACGCGGTTCGCCGGTACCGACGCGACGCTTGGCCTGACGCTGGCCGGCACGGGTTGGGCGTATCCGTTCTTCGGTACGCTGATCGGCTGGCTCGGCGTGGCGCTAACGGGGTCAGACACGTCGTCGAACGTGCTTTTCGGCGGACTGCAGCGGATCACGGCAGAGCAGCTCGGTCTCAACCCGGTGCTGATGGCCGCGGCTAACAGCTCCGGCGGCGTCATGGGCAAAATGATCGACGCACAATCCATCGTCGTCGCATCGACGGCGACCAAGTGGTACGGCCACGAAGGCTCAATTTTACGCTTCGTGTTCTTTCATTCGATCGCGCTCGCATCGCTGGTCGGATTGCTGGTCATGGGCCAAGCCTATGTCTGGCCGTTCACGCTGCTCGCGCCATAGGCAACGACAAAGTAAGGCACTGCACAACCCGGAGTACCTAACGGTTCATTCAAAGCGGCGGCTACTTCGCCGCCTCGTTATAAGGAGAGCGTTCTCATGCCGACCATCACCATAAATGGCGCCGCCAAGGAATTTAACGGCGATCCTGATATGCCGCTCCTTTGGTTTCTGCGGGACGAACTCAATCTCACCGGCACAAAGTACGGCTGCGGCGCTGGCGTTTGCGGGGCTTGCACGGTGCTTGTCGACGGCGTTGCGGTCCGCTCCTGCCAGACTGCCGCCGTGTCTGTCGCGGGCAAGACTGTCACCACCATCGAAGGCCTGAGCGCCGAAGGTGACCATCCGGTTCAGAAGGCTTGGCGCCAATTGAGCGTTCCCCAGTGTGGCTTCTGCCAAGCTGGGCAGATCATGCAGGCCGTCGCTTTCCTCGCCAAGAACCAAGCGCCGACCGACGATCAGATAGTTGAGGAGATGTCCGGGAATTTGTGCCGATGCGGCTGTTATCAACGCATCCATGACGCCGTTCGCCTCGCAGCCGGAGGAGTATGATCATGTTGCATTATTTTGAAGCAGCAGCGGCAACCGCGCACCGGTCGCAGGCCATTGCGACAATCGAAAACGTCAGCCGCCGCGGCGTGCTCGGCGGCATTCTCACCGGCGCCGGCCTCGTGGTGGCGCTACGCGTGACCCCCGCCGACGCGCTCGAACCATTGAAGCCCTACCCGACTGGCGCTGATGGAATGCCACATAAAACGGTCGCCGATCCTAACGTCTTCATCGCCATCGATCCGGACGGCGCCGTGACCATCGTCACCCATCGCGCCGAGATGGGGACGGGCATCCGCACAAGCCTGCCGATGGTCGTCGCCGATGAAATGGGCGCCGACTGGGCGCGCGTGAAACTTCTGCAAGCGCCGGGCGACGAGCCGAAGTACGGCAATCAGGACACGGACGGGTCGCGCTCCATGCGCCACTTCATCCAACCGATGCGCCAGTGCGGCGCCGCCATGCGCCACATGCTGGAGAGCGCCGCCGCCGCGAGGTGGGGCGTCGACGCCGCGCTCTGTCGCGCCGGAAATCACAAGGTCGCACTGCTCGACAAGGCCGGCAAGGAAACTGGCAAGTCGCTCGGCTTCGGCGAACTCGCCGTCGCGGCCATGGCGCAGCCTGTGCCTGCGCAGGAGAAACTTTTCTACAAGACTCCGGATGAATTCACGATCATCGGCAAAGGCAAGACGTCGATCGTCGACCTGCACGACATCACGACGGGCGAGGCCGTATACGGCGCCGACGTGCGCCTGCCGGGAATGAAATATGCCGTCATGGCGCGGCCAGCGGTTGTCGGCGGAAAAATCAAGAAATTCGACTCGGCCAAAGCGTTGAAAGTGCCAGGAGTCGAGGCGGTCCATGAGATCGAAGGCGTGTTCAAAAACCCGCGCGGCTTCGGCATCCTCGGAGGCGTCGCCGTCGTCGCCAATTCGACCTACGCCGCGATGAAGGGCCGCGACGCGTTGGAGATAGAGTGGGAAGACGGCCCCAATGCCAGCTACGAGTCAGTCGCTTTCGACAAAGAGATGACGGCGACCGTGGCAGAGCCCGGAAAAGTCATCCGCAATCAGGGCGATGTCGACGCTGCTTTCAAGAACGCTAGCGAGGTTTTCTCCGCCGACTATCACGCCCAGCACATGGCCCCGGCCGCGATGGAGCCGCTGGTTGCGGTTGCACGCATTGCCGACGGCAAGCTCGACGTTTGGGCGCCGATCCAGAGCCCCTATGGCGCTCGGAAGGACCTCGCCGAAGCGCTGAAGATTCCGATCGAGAACGTCACTGTGCATGTGACGCTGCTCGGCGGCGGCTTCGGCCGCAAGTCCAAATGGGACTTTATTGTCGAAGCGGCGCACATCTCGCAGAGGATGGGCGGCGCGCCCGTGCTGCTGCAATGGACGCGCGAAGACGACATGCGCCACGGCTTTTATCACACCGTCTCGGTCGAGCGCGTCGAAGCAGCGATCGACGCCAAAGGCAAAGTGACGGGATGGCGTCATCGCACCGTCGCGCCATCGATCATCTCGACGTTCAAGGAGGACGACGGCTATTCGTTCCCGATCGAGTACGGAATGGGCTTTGTCAACACGCCTTTCGAAGTTCCGAACGTGCGTTGCGAGAACGGCAAAGCGATGGCGCACACACGCATCGGCTGGTTCCGATCGGTGTCGACGATCCCGCACACGTTTGCAGTGCAGTCGGCGGTCAGCGAAATTGCCGACAAGCTCGGTCGCGATCCGAAAGACTTCCTGCTCGAGTTGATCGGATCGGATCGCAAGCTCGATCTCACAGCGTTGGATTTTCCCAAGGACTTCTGGAACTACGGTGATCCTTACGAAGCCTTCCCGATCGACACGGCGCGGCTGAAAAATGTCATCCGGCTGGCGGCGGATAAAGCCGGCTGGGGCAAAAAACTCCCCGCGCGTCAGGGCCTCGGCATCGCCGCCCATTGCGCGTGGTCGAGCTACGTCGCAACCGTCGTTCACGTCACGGTCGACGACGACGGCACATTCCGCGTGCCGGAGGTGACGACCGCGATCGACTGCGGGCTCTACGTAAACCCGGAGCGCATCCGCTCGCAGCTCGAAGGCGCGGCCGTGATGGGCATGTCGAACACGGTCTACAGTGGCATCACGTTTAAGGGCGGCGCAGTGGAGCAATCCAACTACACCGACTTCGCCATCGCGCGGATGAGCAACTACCCGAAAAAGGTCAATGTCCACATCGTCGACGCCCCGCACGGCACGCACTCCGGCGGCGTCGGAGAACCAGGCGTGGCGCCGTTTTGTGCTGCGCTGTGCAACGCGGTCTACGCCGCGTCGAAAAAACGTCTGCGAAGCCTGCCGACGGGTGACAAAATCGCCTGACGATTACAAGGCCAGCGCCGATGGGTTTCCCAGCTCATCGGCGCTGCACGATCAAGTTCGAGTACATCTAACAGTCCGAGCGAAGTCGGCTCAATAGCAGTTGAGCCGCAGCGGGATTACGCGCTTTTGCGTCGGAAATGAAACTCCGCGCCGAAGCCAGACTGCGCCGCTCAGGCATAGGCATTCGACTTATTATTGGAGGCTGCCGTGCTGCCAAGCCTGATCGCCAGATGATCGCTCTGCTCAGAAATGCGTATGCGACCCGCGATGCCTTGATGTCAGGACGCGATACAACCATCGACGCACTCCCGCAGCGAGTTGGCGTCAAGCGCTGCTATCTTTCGGCGCAAATGCGCCTGTCAATCGGCGCCGAAAATTGACCCCGGATCGGCGTCTAATCTTAACCCCTATGGTGCGTGCACTGTTCGGCTCTGATCGCGGAGCTGTGGAGCGGAGCGGAACAGCGGAGAGATCAGAGCCGGTTGGCGTCAGGATCGTCGGCGTCCTCTCACAACTGCGGCCGTGATGTCTTGTCCGGTGTTGCGAAGTATCTGAAGCGGACGGCTCCAGGCCTACCCCTCAGAGAGGCCACCGGCCCAACTGCACGTGTCTCGACTGCCCCCACAAACTATCGACGAGCACAAATTCGTCGACGGTCCAGGAGATCGGCTCGATTGGAAAATCGCACATGTGATCCGCGTACATCATCGTGACATGAGGCGTGAACCTGTCCTTCTGGCGAAGCCCCAACCCGGCCTTATTCAGAGTTAGGCCCAGTGTTTTCTGAAACTGAACAAGACCAGCGACACCCTCGCCGCCGGTGAGCACGAGGGCCCGCCTGCCGTTTCCGCCGGCAAAGCTCGCCACGCGATCGAATGAGACTGTGAACGGATCCATCGACACAGTGTCCGCAACGGCCTTCGCGGCATTGATGACGGCAGGCGGGCACGCACCAGAGAAGCCGCCGACCGCGCACAGCGACACATGGAGACGCTCGGGCGGCAAAAGCTTCGCCACCAGGCGCTGGCTTCTCACAAGGTCCTGTCCGGCCCGCGTGATGGGAACGACCGCCGCGGCCGCTCTCGTTCCGAAGAACACATTGTGCAGCACCGGATCGTCGTCCCAAAGACGAAGCTGCGCGTTCACCTGCTCACCTCCTCCGCAACGATGCACGCAAGCGTGTCGGCCAAGTGGACTACCAACAGCCAAGCGGCACCATTATAATAACGCTTTCGCGCGCATCATGCAGCCAGAACGGAACCGCCGAACCACTTGCAAACTTCTTGGCCAAAGTCTTCAGCTCACGCTACTTAGGCCCGGTTTTTGAAGCGCCAGCTGTCATTGCCGGTCTCAACGATGTCGCAGTGGTGGGTGAGGCGGTCGAGCAGCGCCGTCGTCATTTTCGGATCGGCGAACACGCTCGGCCACTCGGCGAAGGCGAGGTTGGTCGTGACGATGATCGAGGTGCGTTCGTAGAGGCGGCTGATGAGATGGAACAGGAGCTGTCCGCCGGATTGCGCGAAAGGCAGATAGCCGAGTTCATCCATGATCACGAGATCGGTGCGGACGAGACTGTCGGCGAGACGGCCCTGGCGGTCAAGCTTCACTTCGGTCTCCAGCTTGTTGACGAGATCGACGACGTTAAAGAAGCGCGCCTTGCGTCCAGCCCGGATGCAGCTTCGTGCAATACCGATGGCGATGTGGCTCTTGCCGGTTCCGGTTCCGCCGATCAGCACGACGTTGCGCTGCGTGTCGAGGAAGGCGCCGGAAGCGAGTTGTTCGATCAGGTCTCCATTGATCGGCGAACCCTTGAAGTCGAGATCGGCGAGTTCTTTGGCGAGCGGTAGCTTAGCGAGCGCCATCTGATAGTTGATCGAACGCGCATGCTTGGCGGCGATCTCGGCCTGCAGCAGCGCGGCAATGACGCGCTCGATGCCTTGGCTCCGCTTGACGCCGGCTGAGACGATATCGTCATAGGCCGCGCGCATGCCAGCGAGCTGCAGCTGACTCATTAGATCGAGGATCTCATGGCGCTCCATGAGAAGTCTCCATTGCCGAGGAGCGCAAACGGTCATAGCGGGCGCAGTCGGCGACCGGCGCGATGCTGAGCGCAAGACGCTCAGGCGTCAGGATCGGCTGCGCCGGTTCCGGTTGCTGGAGCCGTGCGAGCGCATTGAGGATGACGTCGGCGCTGGCGATCCCGGCTTGAAGAGATTCCGCGCACGCAGCCTCGACGACGGCCAGGCCATCGGTGAGAACGGCGGTCAGAATCTTGACCATCTGTCGATCGCCGTCATCGCTGCCCTTCAGCTTGCGCCGGACGCGCTCGATGGAGCTTGGCAGCACCCAGTCCTTGAACGGGGCGCCGTTCCGCAATGCTCCGGGCTTCCTCGCCAGCACCGGCACGTAATGCCACGGATTGTAGGTCACCTGTCCCTTGCCGAACTTGCGATGATGCTCGCCCACGGTGATGCCGTCTTGCTTGATGATGACGCGATCGGCATAGGCGTGAACGTCAACTGGCCGCCCGACGGCCGAAGCCATCACCGAGCACTTGTTCGTGTCGAAGCGGACGAGGCAGGTCTTGGAGACGGCCACGGTCGTCGCGTGGAAGCCGTCGAACGAACCGCGATAGGGAACCAATGACGGGCGTTCGGCTTCGAACGCCTCAAAGACTGTCCGGTCTTTCAACTCGGGATGAGGTTGCGCCTTGGCATGAACGACGCAGCGGTCGAGCAGCCAAGCGTTCAGTTCCTCATAGGACTTGAACTTGAGTCTCGGCGTGAAGAAGCGCTCGCGGACGTTGCCGACTTGGTTCTCGACCTGTCCCTTCTCCCATCCCGCCGCCGGCGTGCAGGCGGTCGGCTCGACCAGATGATGGCTCATCATCTGCAGGAAGCGTCGATTGAACTGCCGCTCCTTTCCGACGAACACCGCGTCGACCGCCGTCTTCATATTATCGTAGATGCCGCGGCTCGCCGCGCCCTTGAAGAACGCGAACGCTCTCTCATGTGCGTCGAACCCCATCTCCTGGGCTTCGCGCGGATAGGCTCTGAGAAACGGCATCCGGCTGTGGCACAGCCGCATGTGCGCGATCTTCGCCATCGTCGTCACGCCGTCGATGACAACGCACTCGTGGCTCCAGTCGAACTGGTAAGCCTCGCCCGGCGCGAAGGTGAGCGGCACATACGCTTCGGCCTGGCCCGCCGCGTGCCGGCGCTCCCACGTCCGCCCGTATCGGCGCACGGCGTCGTAACCGCCCTGGTAGCCGTCCAGCCGTAGCGCCTCGTAAATCCGCTGGAATGTCAGACGTTCGCGCTTCGCCTTGCTCACGTTCTCTTCGAGCATCTTGTCGAGGACGGCGGCGAAGGCGCCGAGTTGCGGCGGCAGCTGGTCCCGGCGGCGATAGCGGTGCTCCGTATCCTCCCCGCGCACGATGCTCCGCACCGTGTTCCGCGCCAGTCGCAACTCACGGGCAATCCGCTTGATCCCCTTGCCCTTGACCAGAAATGCGCGCCGAACCCGCCCGATCGTCTCCACCGTCACCATCCACAGTTCGCCCCCGCTCGAATCGCTCCGAGCGGCAAGCATGAGCCGAAAGGGGTGGGGTCAATTTTGCACGCCGATCACACCCAAACAGGGGTCAAAATTGCATGCCGGTTCACAAGCTGCGGCGCGTCCCGGCCCCTGCGGGTGACGATCCCATCGCGCATCTATCGTCAGCACTGCTGACTTTGTTGCGGCGGACTTGAGGTCCGCCCTCCAGGGCCTGCGGCCCCCGGGCCGTCAAGGCCATGCCCTCCTTCGTCGGGCGGAACGCGGCGGCCGTGTACTCAGCTTCTGACCCTAACCGGACGTTTGGCCAAATCGTCGGAGTTCCAAAATTTGTCGTCAACCACGGTCGCCGCCCTTCTTGAAGTGGTGTGTTCCCGAAGCAACTTGGTTCCAACTTTGACCTTTAAGCTTGTGGCTGCGGATTGCGTGCAAGCTCCGAACCCGCTTGTATAACTAGTAGATTGGAGAAAGATCATGAGAAAGTCAGCATCGGTAATTGGCGTTCTTACTTTCGCACTCCTGACTAGTGTCGCCCCGATAGGGGGCGCTATCGCAGAGACGGACATCGTGAAGAAACGTTTTGACGAGGCCGAGGCTGCGGTTGAGAAACTTTTGGTCGACTGCGAGAAAGAGCTGAAAGAATACTGCAGTACCGTTACGCCTGGTGAAGGGCGAGTTGCGCTATGCATGATGGCGCACGAGAATAAAATGAGCGACAAATGCTATAGCAGTCTTTGGGATGCAGCCGAGAGCGTAGACTTAGCGGTGAGCAACATAATGATCGCTGCCAAGGCATGTGAGGCAGATGTCGAAAAACTTTGTGGTGATGTTGAAGCGGGTCAAGGTCGGATTGCTCAGTGTCTGATCGGAAAAAAGTCGGACCTCTCTACGTCATGTGGCGCCGAGGTCGCTGGTTTCGAAGCTCGCATGCAAAAATAGGACGGCCTATTGCGGCGCTCCACCTTCCCGAAATCGACAACACGTAGGATCATCAAGCGGCTATCAGTAACACCGGGTATAAACTCTGCCGTATGATCCACGGCTTGCACACATCTCGTCGTGGCTGCGGCCGCCCGCACATGACCGTTAACCGGATGCAATCCTCTTGCTCCGCCAAATCAGCCCATGTCCAAATACAACAATGAACGCGTCCGCACGTGAACCTCTACGCCTTGCATGACCGCTTATGGCCCTTAGCGGACAATTTTTTGACCGACTAAGAACGTCTGCTTTGATGTGAACACCGGCCGAAGCTGATGGCTGTTCTGAACGCCCGCCCATGACCCAAAGCGGACCTCCACGACTACTCCATCTCAGTCAGCGGAAAGTCTGCACGCATATTCGGTGTTGAGCCGGTACACCTTCAGGAGCGGTCGAAGAAAATAGGACACCGTTCGACTGCGAAGGGCCAAGTGCTGTCGGAACCGACAGCGGCGCCAACTATTTCAGCAATTTTCAGAAGCAGACATTCGGCGGGACGCCTTGATGATGGCACTGCAGCCTGTCCGAGAGTTTAAGATATTCGGACACCCAACGACGACTAAACGCTGCCTAAATTTGATTTCGAGTTGGCGATCGGCGGAACAACTCGCCATCCCAATACAGCGGTGACGTAGCAGCCAACCATGCCCCATCGTTC
>JBJXHD010000034.1:0-3459 GCA_046160845.1 Hyphomicrobium sp. | reverse complement strand
GAGAGAGCGGCGCGGCGATGGCGGTGGTAGTCATGAAATTCGGCGGCACGTCCGCGCACAAGCATCTGGAGCGCGCGCGACCCCGCCCGATTTACTCCTGCTCTTTCGGACGCATCATCAACAGATCGCCCGTGAACCCGATCGGCAGATTGTTGAGTTTGATCGAGTAGCCGGTGGTGCCGTCCTTGAATTTGGCTTCCCACGCGGCCCCGGCATTCTGCCAATACTCGCTGCTGGCCGACTGCCGGCACCTGATGATGAAATCAGGCAATCGCTTCTCGACTTTCTCTTCCTTTTTGACGTCCTCTTTTTTGGCGGCGGGTTTGGTCGCCATCGCAAGTCTCCATAAGCTCCCGCGCAATGAACCATTCAAAGGCGGGGCTATGGGGCTGATCCGCGCCGCAAAACCCCGCCCTCGATCTCTTGCTACAATGTACCACGGTCCCGTTCTTCGACAGGAGGTCGCCATGGGATACGTGGATTACGCCGCCCTTAAAGCCGCCGTTGATATCCAAGCCGTCGCCGCTTGGCTCGGTCTTGAAACGAGGCGCACGAATGAACAACTGCGCTGCGAATGCCCCAAGCACGGCGGCGGCAAACGCAGTCTCGTCATCACGCCGGCGAAGCAGCTATTCTATTGCTTCGCGCCGACCGGGCAGACGGGCGGCGACGCCATCGAGCTCGTCGCCCACTGCAAAGACATCACCGTCAAGGAGGCGGCGCTGGAAATCGAGAAACAGTTCATAGCGGCGAAACCGGATGCGCCGGACGGGCTTCAGAAAGTAGCCACATATCTCGATCACGGCCACGAGGCCGTGCTCGCGCTCGGGCTGAGTCAGGAGCTCGCTGCGGCGCTTGGCATCGGTTTCGCCCCCAAAGGCGTCATGCGCGGGCGGGTGCTGATCCCGCTGCGCACCGCCGATGGGACGCTCGCTGGATACGCCGGTTACGCTGACGCTCTTGATCCCAAGTTCAAGTTTCCCGGCAAGCTGTTTGTTTGATCTTGCAGCCGCTTCTCGTGAAGCGGCTGTTTTGTTAGGGCGCGTCCACGGCGGGCCGGGCTCTCGTGAACCGAGCCTCAGTCTCGGCCTGCGGCTTCGATCCCTCGCGCCTACAACTTTCCTTTTTTACTTCCAATCCGCGATGATGCCGGGATTTTAAATTCTTTGAACACGGGCGCTCAAGGCTAAATCTCGCGGAACGCCGGCAGGAGGTTCACGACCGCGCTGTCCACGACCGGCGTTCCAGCCGGCGTCACGCATGACAATGTGTACGTCGTCCTTTGCGAGATGCCGCTGGATGTCTCTTCTCCCGACAGTCGAGACCACGCGTTCTCGATCGACGGATTGTCTTCAGTCACGCTGCACGACGCCATGCCGGCCGATCGCCACGCCACCGTCGTCGTCAGGCCGCGGCGCACCAAGCTTGGCGCGACGGTGATCTCAGCTGTGGCGACCGGCGCCGCGTTCGCGATGCACGCGCCGGCCGAACAGACATACCCGGTCGGACACGGAATGGCTTCGCCAGTGCAGCTGTTGCGCACCGCATTGCCGTCGCACGAAAACGTCGGCGAACACTGATTGTTTTCATTGATACTCAGGGCGAAGTCGACCCAACCGACGACGAGGCTTCCCCAGGCGAAGCCGGACATCGTCGCGTTCGCGCGCGTCACGCCGTAGCCCGGCCCGCTCAATCGAATAAAGCCGTTCCATCCCCCGCTCTGCTCCGTGTCGCCGGCGACCGCCCGCAGCCATCCATGCAACGCGTCATCAGAGAGACCGGCGGCGCACGGCGCCGCCGGGCAGCCCGCAAGGTCATCGGCGTTGGCGCTGACCCAGCCGACATGCTCGCTCCAGGCGTAGCCGGATATTCCACCGTCGGCCGCAAGCGAAAGCCCATAGTTGTTTGTCGCGCAGGTTCCTAAATCGGAACAGTGCAGGCTGATCCAACCGATGGTGTCGCTCCAGGCATAGCCGGTAATGGGGACGGTCGACTGCGACAACGATTCCCGGGGCGAGAGAAAAAAAACGGCTGCAAACACAATCCCTATGGCGAGCGCGAGAGAGCAGCGAGCGAGGCTCGGGCGTTCGATCATACTCATTGAGATTGCAACGATCGAAGGACGCGAAGTTTGTCGTCGTCGGAGATGTCCTTCCCTGTAGTGTCCGCCGCGCTCAATTCTCTTAGAACCTGCGCTTTGGACTCGACGGGGATACTCTCGTCAAAGATTTCTTCGGCGAGACGCTCATTCTCGCCGCCGATCGTTGGCCGCATAAGCGTAGTCACGAAAACAAGAATGCCGACGGTGGCGAATAAAATCGCCGCGGCGAACATTCGGCGCGCTTTCTTCTCCGAGCTGGCATCCATGAGCACATCATAGCGCACATAGGAACGCGTCAGAGAATGCGTGGGGATATGCGCCGACAAGCCCGTTTATCCACATCCGCAACTTACCGGGCAGCGCGTCCTGCTACACTGAAGCGCATGACATTGCGAAAGCGCCACGTCCTCTCCCTGCTGGTGTTGATCTTCACGCTCATCGGCATCTCCGTCGTGCAAGCGTGGACAGGACCGACGGCCGCTCCCCCAGGCAACAACGTCGCCGCGCCGATCAACGTCGGCGTCGTCGACCAGGTCAAGAATGGCGGCCTCTCTCTCAACACGCTTGTGATCTTCGGCAACACGCTTTTCTCCGGTCTCGGCGCCGGCATCGGCAGATACCTCAACTTTGATTACACGACGGGCGGAACGTCCGGCACGGGAGCAAGCGGATATGGCTTCCGAGACAATTCAGGGATCATGGAAGTCAAAAATCGCGGTGGCGCATGGGCGCCGTTCGCCACGACCACAAGCGCCGGCGCATTTCAGCAGATCAGGTTCACGGACGGGACGACGCAGACGACGGCGGGAGGAGGTATATCGGCAGTAACGACGCTCTCATGCTCCCCAGCTGTTGGCGGGTCATGCACAACGCCAAACTGTCCCGCTGGATATTTCCGGGTCGGCTGCAGCCATTTGCAAACCCAGAGCGGGGGCACAGAAGGCACCGGCGCGGCCCCGTCCGGCGCGGCGGCCTGTCTATGCAGGGGTTCCGGATTAAATACAGGCACTTGCTACGCCTACTGCGCGAAATAGCCGACGGATTTTCTGCGGGCGTAACTAGCCTCGTTCGCGTCTATTCAGAAGCTGACGTGGGAGGGTGCAACGACGCCGATGGTCGCCGACGAAGGCTCGCGTCCGCTCGCCCGTGAAAATCGGACGAAGGGTGCTTTATCGCATTAGCAGACATTCGGCGGGACGCCTTGATGATGGCACTGCAGCCTGTCCGAGAATTTAAGATATTCGGACACCCAACGACGACTAAACGCTGCCTAAATTTGATTTCGAGTTGGCGATCGGCGGAACAACTCGCCATCCCAATACAGCGGTGACGTAGCAGCCAACCATGCCCCATCGTTC
>JBJXHD010000033.1:0-131235 GCA_046160845.1 Hyphomicrobium sp. | reverse complement strand
ACGTTGCTGAAGATTTTCAACGACGGCAAAGCGCCCGCCTTCACCGTGGAAAGCCTGCTTGCCGCGAGCGATGCGAACGCACGCATCGCGCCGAACACCGTGCGCACTTCGCCCTTCCTCACTCACTCGGTCTTCCACCGCTACCACAGCGAGACCGAGATGTTGCGCTACATCCGCAAGCTGGAGTCACGTGATCTGTCGCTCACCGCGAGCATGATCCCGCTCGGCTCCTGCACGATGAAGCTCAACGCCACGGCCGAGATGCTCCCGATCTCGTGGCCCGAGTTTTCCGAGATGCACCCCTTCGCGCCGGCCGATCAGGCGCTCGGCTACAAGGAAATGATCGACGATCTCTCGCAAAAGCTCTGCGACATCACCGGCTATGACGCGATCTCGATGCAGCCGAATTCAGGCGCGCAGGGCGAGTACGCGGGCTTGCTGGCGATCCGCGCTTATCACAGGAGCCGCGGCGACAAGGATCGCGACGTCTGCCTGATCCCATCATCCGCGCACGGCACCAACCCGGCCTCAGCCCAAATGTGCGGCATGACGGTCGTCGTCGTGAAGTCGGACGCCGAGGGAAATATCGACGTCGCCGATTTCCGCGCCAAGGCCGAGGCCAACGCGGCCCGGCTGGCGGCGTGCATGATCACGTACCCGTCGACGCACGGCGTATTCGAAGAGTCCGTGATCGAACTGTGCGCGATCACCCACGCCAACGGCGGCCAGGTCTATCTCGACGGCGCCAACCTGAACGCGATGGTCGGGCTCGCGCGTCCGGGCGACATCGGTTCCGACGTCTCGCACCTCAATCTGCACAAGACGTTCTGCATCCCCCACGGCGGCGGCGGCCCCGGCATGGGTCCGATCGGCGTCAAGGCGCACCTGATCCCGTTTCTGCCCGGCCACCCTGAAACCGATGGACGCGACATGACGGTCTCGGCCGCGCCGTACGGCTCGGCGTCGATCCTGCCGATCTCATGGAGCTACTGCTTGCTGATGGGCGGGCGCGGACTGACGCAGGCGACGCGCGTCGCGATCCTCAACGCCAACTACATCGCCAAGCGCCTGCAAAGCGCTTACGGCGTGCTCTATGCGAACGCCAACGGGCGGGTGGCGCACGAGTGCATCATCGACACGCGGCCGCTGCTTGAGAGCGCCGGCGTCACGGTCGACGACATCGCCAAGCGCCTCATCGACTGCGGCTTCCACGCGCCGACCATGAGCTGGCCCGTCGCCGGAACGCTGATGATCGAGCCGACGGAATCGGAGACGAAGGCCGAACTCGATCGCTTCTGCACGGCGATGCTCGCCATTCGCGAAGAGGTGCGCGCCATCGAGGAGGGGCGCATCGACGCCAAGAACAACCCGCTCAAGAACGCGCCGCACACGGTCGAAGATTTGATCGGCGAGTGGAACCGGCCCTATTCGCGCGAGGCGGCGTGCTTCCCGGGCGGCGCCTTCCGCGTCGACAAGTACTGGCCGCCCGTCAACCGCGTCGACAACGTGCACGGCGACCGAAATCTCGTCTGCTCGTGCCCGCCGATGGAGCACTACGCCGACGCCGCCAAATGACTCAAAAGAGTGACGACGCTACGGCTTGACGCGCAGGCGCGCGGTGACGACAAGGCGCCATGACCTCGATCGAGAAACCCGCACGCCGCCCGGCCAGCCCGAATTTTTCATCCGGCCCCTGCGCCAAGCGGCCGGGCTGGACGCCGGCTGCTCTGAACGGCGCCTTCGTCGGCCGCTCGCACCGCGCGCCGGAAGGCAAGGCGCGTTTGAAACTGGCGATCGACAAAACCAAGGCCATCCTGAAACTGCCGCCAGCCTATCAGGTCGCGATCGTGCCCGGCTCCGACACCGGCGCATTTGAGATGGCGATGTGGTCGCTGCTCGGGCCACGCGGCGTTGACGTGTTGGCCTGGGAAAGTTTCGGCAAGGTCTGGCTGACCGACGCGGTCGCGCATCTGAAAATCCCCGACCTGCGCGCCCTCGAAGCCGACTTCGGCTATCTGCCCGATCTTTCGGCGGTAGACTTCACACGCGACGTCATCTTCACCTGGAACGGCACGACCTCGGGCGTACGCGTGCCCAACGCCGACTGGATCGCGGCGGACCGCGCAGGGCTGACGCTGGTCGACGCGACCTCCGCGATCTTCGCCCAGGCGATCGACTGGTCGAAAACGGATGTCGTGAGCTTCTCCTGGCAGAAGGCGCTCGGCGGGGAAGCCGCGCATGGCATGCTGATCCTGTCCCCGCGAGCCATTGCGCGGCTTGAGAGCCATACACCGCCCTGGCCCTTGCCCAAGCTCTTTCGCATGGCTAGGAACGGCAAGTTTGATGCGGCGATTTTCGAAGGCCAGACCATCAACACGCCGTCGATGCTATGCGTCGAGGATTACCTCGATGCGCTGGCCTGGGCCGAGAGCGTCGGCGGCATTGAAGGGACGATGCGGCGCGCCGACGTCAACGCCAACGTGCTGCATGACTGGATCGCACGGACACCGTGGATCGCCAATCTCGCGGTCGATCCTGCGACCTGGTCGAACACGTCAGTATGTCTGCGAATCGTCGCTCCCGATGTCCGGGCGCTGCCCACGGCCGCGCAGGCCAACTTTGTCGACGAAATCGTTCAAACTCTCGACGCCGAAGGCGTCGCGAAGGACATCAAATCCTATCGCGACGCACCTGCGGGCCTGAGAATTTGGACCGGACCGACGATCGAGCGCTCTGATCTCGAGGCGCTGACGCCGTGGCTCGAATGGGCCTATCGAGAGGTGAGCGCCCGCCTCGCCATCGCAACCTGATCGGTGTTCTACTGGTTGGACGGATGGTTCGGGTTCAACACCCGCTCGGCCGCCTCGCGATTGCTGCGCTTGCTCAAGAAAAGCGCCAGCGCGCCGATCCCAAGAATGAGCCCGATGCCGAGCGTGAAAAACATCAGCGACGGAATGGCAGCATCCGTCGGCGCCGTCTGCTGCGCCGCCGGCTCGACGGCCTGCGCAATCGCGACCGCTGCGGGCATCATCGCGGCGGCGATCAGAGCGGCGCGCGCCGTTGCGCGCGTGGTGAAAGTGCGGAACATTTCGACCTCCTTTCAGGTTCGTAGAGGAGCAACGGGCGACCGCCGAAATCGTTCCGCCGCAAAGGTTTTTTCCGGGCGCCTGCGGGCTCTGCCGCGCCGCGTCAATCAGATGTATTGCGCGCAATATAACGCCGTGAGAGAACGCCAGGTCTCGGCGCTCGGCGCTGCCCGGCCTGGGTTATGGCAAGAGGAGACGCAAGGTGCCTTCGATCGTCGAACGTATGCTTACGCCAGCGCTTGCGGCGTGCCTGCTTCTGGCAGCTCCGGCGAATTTATCCTTCGCCGACCCGGCGATCCCGAGCGTCGCGATCCTCGACGTCCGCATCATCAACGACAACGAGGGACTAGATCCCCTGAGCGACGCGGAGCACGCGCGCGGCGTCAAACTCGAAGATCAGTTTAAGACGGCTTTGGAGAAGTCCGGCAAATTCACCATCGTGCCGATGACGCCAGAGGTCAAAGCCGCGATCGTCAAAGGTCAGTTCATCGGCGAATGCGGCGGCTGTGAAGTCGAGTTCGGCAAGAAACTCGGCGCCGAGCGCATCGCGTGGGTCACGGTGCAGAAGATTTCAAATCTGATCCTCAACCTGAACGTCTACATGGCCGACGTCGCGACCAATCGAATGACATTCCTGAAGAGCGTCGACATTCGCGGTAACACGGACGAGTCCTGGTCGCGCAGCATGACATACCTGCTGAACAACTACATGCTGGTGGATACGCCGTCGACCAGTGACGCCGCCCCGAAGACGCAATAATCAGTCTGGGAGGCGCCTCACACGCCGCCGCTCGCGCCGTCATCGGACTTGCGCGCCCGATTGGCGCGATAGAGCCGCCACCGCGCCTCGATCTTCGGCCAGGTTCGCACCACCCAGCGGCGCACGAACGGCACGTCGACGGCAATCAGCAGGAAGCCGAGCGGCAGCATCCACAGCCCGAGAAACGGCAGGATGGAAAAAATCCCGCCGAGGATCAGCAGAATGCCGAGCGGAATGCGGATCAACATCCCAGAAGGGCTGACAAGCCAGGCGACGACGCGCGCCGCGCGATCGGGCAGCGCCGCCTGAATTCGCTCGATCAGCCGATCCAGCTTGCGTTGTTCATGGTGTTCGGGTGTGGGCATGACGACTCGGCGGCACGGTTGAATCGGGGCACCCTAACAGCTTTTGTCGCGACGCCAAGTTTGCCGGTTCCAAACAGAAAAACGCCCCGAACTCCGCGTGGAATTCGGGGCGCTGTTTGCCGATACTAAGAGTGTTAGCCCTCGACCTTCGGAAGCGACTTGGCGGAATCGCCGGTGACATTCAGCACCAGCTTGTCGCCGACCAACTTGAACTGCGACGGCGTCACGCGAACGCGCGTTTCTCCAAGACCAAGGAAGCCGCCGATGTCGGCGTGGATTTCCTTGACGTGGCCGGTCGCATCACGCTCGACGGCCGAAACCTCGCCGAGGTTCTTGTCGTCGCTGCTGTAAACAACCTTGTCGATCCAGGCTTTGGCTTCGTCATCGCTGAGCATCGGTCCGGAGGCGGCCGTGGCCGATTCTGCCGCCGGAGTCGCCGGCATGGCGGTTGAATCGGCTGGCGAGGTCGCCGCTTCGGGCGTGATCGGCGGCGTGATCTTCTCAGCCGGCGCCGTCGCCGACGGATTAGCCGGTTCGGTCGAAGTCGTCTGCGCGATCGCTGCAGTGCTCAGCATGAGAGCCGCGGCGAGTGCGGTAAGGGAGAATTTCATGTCATTCCTCCATTGCGCTGTGTCAATCATTGATGAGCACGCCGTTGTTCTCCGGCGTTCGCGAACACAACGGCTGGATAGGGAAAAGGTTCCCGCGGTCGGGACGGAACGTCGCGGGGCGCTCGTGCGCGCGACGCGTTTATTGTCGCGTCACACGCTGAGCAAAAGATGCTCGCGCTCCCACGGCGAGATCACACGCATGAACTCCTCGAACTCGGAGCGTTTCAGCGCCAGATAAACGTGGCAGAACCGCTCGCCGAGGATGCCGTGCAGATCCTTGCTGTCCTCGAACTCGGTCAACGCTTCGAGCAGACCGCGCGGCAGCTGATGATCGTTGCGATAGGCGTTGCCGACGACCGCCGCGCGCGGTTGCAGCGCCGCCTTCATGCCGAGGTAGCCGCACGCCAGGCTCGCCGCGATGGCGAGATAGGGGTTGGCGTCCGAACCCGGCAGGCGGTTTTCGACGCGGCGCGCGTTGTCGGGCGAGAACGGCACGCGCAGCCCGGCAGAGCGGTTGTCGTTGCCCCATTCGACGTTGATCGGCGCGGCGCCATTAGGAACCAGGCGCCGATACGAATTCACATAAGGAGCAAGGAGGCACATCGCGGCCGGCAGATACGCCTGCTGACCGGCGAGAAAATGATGGAACAGCGGGCTCGGCTCGCCGGTGGCGGACGTGAAAATATTCTTGCCCGTCTTGGCGTCGACCACGCTCTGGTGGATGTGCATGGCGCTGCCGGGTTCGTTCGCCAGCGGCTTCGCCATGAAGGTGGCGTAGCAGTTGTGCGTGAACGCGGCTTCGCGAATGGTGCGCTTGAACAGGAATACCTGATCGGCGAGATCGATCGGGTCTCCGTGCAGCAGATTGATTTCGAGCTGCGCCGCGCCGCCTTCCTGAATGATGGTGTCGATCTTCAGGTATTGGCGCTCGGAGAAGTCGTAGATGTCATCGACGATCTTGTCGTACTCGTCGACGGCGCCGAGGCTGTAGGCCTGACGTCCCGCGCCCGGCCGGCCCGATCGCCCCGTCGGCGGTTCGAGCGGATAGTCGGGATCGGGGTTTGTCTTCGTCAGATAGAACTCAAGCTCGGGCGCCACGACCGGCACCCAGCCTTCTTTGCGGTAGAGCTGAACGATCCGCTTCAACACATTGCGCGGCGCGATCTCGACAGGTTCGCCGCTCTGCCACAGCGCGTCGTTGATGACCTGCGCCGTCGGGCTCGACGCCCAGGGCGCGGGCCGCATGGTCGACAGGTCCGGCGTCATCATCATGTCGCTCTCGGCGTAGAGCGCCTGCCCGTCCTCTTCGAACCCCACGTAGTCGCCGGTGATCGTCTGATGGAAGATCGAGATCGGCAGGTGGATGTTGTCGAGCTTGACGAACTTCTCCGCCGGCATGGTCTTGCCGCGCGCGACGCCGGCGATGTCCGGCACCGCACAGTCGACCTCCTCGATCTGGTGACGGCGCAGCCACTCGCGAAGGGTATCTGGCGTGGCGCCTCGACCCATCAAGTCGGCGTCTTCTGGTTTCGCGCCGGAACGGGGCGTCATGGGAGCACCTGAGCTGAGTTCATTGTATCGCGGCGCCGGTGAGGGCTCGGGCGTCGGGCAACGCCGCCGGAGGCGGCCGAGCGCGATCGCCGCCGCTTAACCTTAAGTCCTGAAGACGAAGGGCATCCCCAAGGATCACCATACTTCGCGGCCGATCTCAAGCGCGGGCTCGCCGTGTGGTTTCGCGACTGCGCTCAAAACCAGGGTCTGCCGCGTTCGATTTTGCGCGATCCACACTTAGGCTCATGCTGCATGTGCTCAGTGAGTGATCAGATCGCCGGCTCAGATGCGTAGTGGATGGGCGCCCGGAAGGGGACGGACACGGCGGCCAGCCGGAACTGTTTGAGCTTGCCACGATTTCTTGCCGCGCCCGTTGTGCTCCGCATCCGTTCCGCGCAAGATGGCTACGCTGTAAAGCGCCTGTCTCAGCATTCGGCAGCCGCAATGAGCGCTTAGACAGCCATGCCGCTGGCATGGGTCGAGGGTCACAAGGAGAAAAAAATGGCGTCCTACCATAAGGCCATTCGCGGCGCGATCTTCGCCGCGGCAACGGCGTTCGCGTTCCCGGCGGTCGCCGACAAGGAAGTCCGGGTCTACAATTGGTCCGATTATATCGATCCTGCGATCCTCGAGGAATTCACCAAAGAGACCGGCATCAAGGTCACCTACGACGTCTTCGACAGCAACGAAGTGCTCGAGACCAAGCTGCTTGCCGGCAAGACCGGCTACGACATCGTTGTGCCGACGGCCTCGTTCCTGTCGCGCCAGATCCAAGCCGGCGTCTTCCAGAAGCTCGACAAATCCAAGATTCCCAACGCCGCCAACAACTGGCCGGAAGTCTATCAGCGCGTCGCCATCTATGACCCCGGCAACGAATACGCGATGAACTGGATGTGGGGCACCACCGGCGTCGGCTACAATGAAGGTAAGATCAACGAGCGCATGAAGGATGCGCCGGTCAACTCGCTCGACATGATCCTGAAGCCGGAGAACGCCGCCAAGTTCAAGGATTGCGGCATCTACGTGCTCGACTCGCCTGAAGACATCGTACCGGTCGTGCTCAACTACCTCGGCATCGACCCCAACACCTCCAAGCCGGAAGAATTGAAGAAGGCGGAAGAGCTGCTGACCAAGATCCGGCCAAACATCAAAAAGTTCCACTCGTCGGAATACATCAACGCCCTCGCCAACGGCGATATCTGCATGGCGCTCGGCTGGTCGGGCGACATCCTGCAGGCGGCGAGCCGCGCGGACGAAGCCAAGAACGGGCAGGTTGTCAAATTCAACATCCCGAAGGAAGGCACACAGATGTGGTTCGACATGATGGCGATCCCCGCGGACGCCAAGAATGTCGAGGAAGCGCATATTTTCCTCAACTATCTGAACAAGCCTGAAGTGATGGCGAAGGCCTCGAACTTCATCAGCTATGCGAACGGCAACCTTGCCTCGCAGCAGTTCATCGATGAAGCCGTGCGCACCAACCCCGCCGTCTACCCCGATGAGGAAACGCTGAAAAAACTCTACGTCAAAAAGACGTGGGACAACAAAACCCAGCGTCTCGTCACGCGAATGTGGACGAAGATCACCACCGGCCAGTAGTCTTGAACCGCGCCAGAGAAACCTCTCTGGCGCGGTTTTACTTTCACGGCACGCATATTTCGAGCGCTTCCGCGCCCACGTCCGGCTTTTAGGGAAAACCGACCATGACTGTTGCGACCGCACGCGATCCCCAGGCGACACCGGCTGCAGCGCAGCGCGCGGGGCCGCGAACGGCGGCGCCGCAATCGGGCTTCGCGCCCTGGAAAGACCCCAGCAAGTCGCCGATCGTGCGGTTCGAGAACGTCACCAAGAAATTCGACGACTTCGTCGCCGTGAAGAACGTCACGCTCGACATCTACGAACGCGAGTTCTTCGCGCTGCTCGGCCCTTCGGGCTGCGGCAAGAGCACGTTGCTGCGCATGCTGGGCGGGTTCGAACGCCCGACCGAAGGCAAAACCATCGTCGCCGGACAGGACATCACCGACCTGCCGCCCTATGAGCGCCCCGTGAACATGATGTTCCAGTCCTATGCGCTCTTCCCGCACATGACGGTCGAGCGCAACATCGGCTTCGGGCTTCGCCAGGATGGCATGCCGAAAGACCAGCTCGCCGAGCGCGTCGACTGGGCCATGGGCCTGCTCGAGCTCAAGCAATTCGCCAAGCGCAAACCCAACCAGCTTTCGGGCGGTCAGCAGCAGCGCGTGGCGCTGGCGCGCGCCATCGCCAAAAAACCCCGCATCGTCCTGCTCGACGAACCGCTTGGCGCACTCGATAAAAAACTGCGCCAGCAGGCGCAATTTGAGCTGATGCACATTCAGGAAACGACCGGCACGACCTTCATCATCGTGACGCATGACCAGGAAGAGGCGATGACGGTCGCGAGCCGCATCGCCGTCATGGACAAGGGCGACCTCGTACAGGTCGCGACGCCCGGCGACATCTACGAGAACCCGAAGACCCGCTACATCGCCGGCTTCATCGGCGACGTCAACGTCTTCGAAGGCAAGGTCTCGGGCGTCACGGAGGGATGCGTCGAGATCGACGCCAAGGATGGCTACAAGTTCAAGACGCGCAGCGTCGAGCCCGTCACGGTCGGCCAGCAGGCGTGGCTGGCGCTGCGGCCCGAGAAAATCCGCATCTGCCAGGATGAGCCGGCGAGCGCCGTCAACGCCATCCCCGGCAAGGTCGAAGACATCGGCTATCTCGGCTCGATTTCGCACTATCACGTGCGCACCGTGTTGGATCAGCGCGTGACGGCGCTGCGCGCCAACGCAGCCCATACCGTCGAGCGGCCGATAACCTGGGAAGACAAGGTTTGGCTCGACTGGCCCGTCGACGCCGGTGTTGTTCTGACGCGCTGAGGATCACATGAGCAGTTCGAAGACCTCCGACCTCAGGCGCTGGTATGTGATCGCCACGCCATATCTCTGGCTGGTGATCTTTTTTCTCATCCCCTTCTTCGTCGTCTTCAAACTGTCGCTGTCTGACGTCGCGACAGCCATTCCGCCCTACGTGCCGACCTTCAGCTGGGCGACGGGCATTTCGGATTACATTTCCCAACTCGACTTCGACAACTATACCTTCATCGCCAGCGACTCCCTTTACATCAACGCCTACCTGTCGAGCCTTAAGATCGCGGCGATCGCCACGTTTATTACGCTGCTCGTCGCCTATCCCTTGGCCTACGGCATGGCCCGCGCGCCGAAGGCTTGGCAGCCGACGCTGATGATGCTCGTCATCCTGCCGTTCTGGACCTCGTTCCTGATCCGCATCTACGCCTGGATCGCCATTCTGAAGCCCGAAGGCTTTCTGACGATGTTCCTGATGAAGCTCGGCCTCATTTCCGAGCCGCTGCAAATCATGAACACGACGAACGCCGTCTACATCGGCATCGTTTACTCGTACCTGCCGTTCATGGTCTTGCCGCTCTACGCCAGCCTCGAAAAGATCAACCCGGCGTTGCTCGAAGCGGCGCAGGACCTGGGTTCGCGCCCCTGGAAGGCTTTCTGGCAGGTGACGTTTCCGTTGTCGCTGCCGGGCGTGTTCGCGGGCTGCCTCCTCGTCTTCATTCCGGCGGTCGGCGAGTTCGTCATTCCCGATCTTCTCGGCGGCTCCGAGACGCTGATGATCGGCAAGACGCTTTGGACAGAATTCTTCAACAACCGCGACTGGCCGCTGGCCTCCGCCGTCGCCGTGCTGCTGCTGATCGTGCTGATTGTGCCGATTGTCCTGTTCCAGAGGCAGCAAGAAAGCATAAGGGAGGCGGGAAGATGAAAAACCGCTTTTCCTGGTTCAACGTCACGTCGATCACACTCGGCTTTGCATTCCTATACATCCCGATCCTGCTGCTCGTGATCTACAGCTTCAACGAGTCGAAGCTCGTCACGGTTTGGGGTGGATTTTCGACCAAGTGGTACAGCTCTCTGCTCGACAACCAATCCTTGAAGGACGCGGCTTGGGTGACGCTGCGCGTCGCATTCCTGTCGGCGACCTTCGCCACCATTCTCGGCACAATGGCCGCCATCACGCTGGTGCGTCTCGGACGCTTTCGAGGGCGCACGCTCTTTTCGGGCATGATCTTCGCGCCGCTGGTCATGCCCGAGGTCATCACCGGCCTGTCGTTGCTGCTGCTGTTCGTCGCCATCGGCATCGATCGCGGCTTCTGGACCATCACGATGGCGCACATCACCTTCACCATGTGCTTTGCGGCGGTCGTCGTGCAGGCGCGCCTTCAAGACTTCGACAAATCCGTCGAGGAGGCGGCCATGGATCTCGGCGCGACGCCCATCAACACGTTCTTCCAGGTGACGCTGCCGATCATCGCTCCGTCGGTCATCTCGGCCTGGCTGCTGGCGTTCACGTTGTCGCTCGACGACCTCGTCATCGCCAGCTTCGCCACGGGCCCCGGCGCGACCACGCTGCCGATGAAAATCTACAGCCAGGTCCGTCTCGGCGTGACGCCGGAAATCAACGCCATCTCGACGCTCCTGATCGGCGTGGTCACGGTCGCCGTGCTGGCGGCGGCGTACTTTACCAAGCGCCAAACGGATCGCATCGAGCTGGAGCGCCGGCGCGCCTTTGGAGCCGGCCATTAGAGTTCGCCAGAGTGGCGATTGTGCTTGGCTTTCAGGCGGGCTAATCGTGCGCCTATCATGACAGACCCTGACCATATTGCGTCGTATTACGCCGCGACGCGCAATGACCTATCGCGCTATCCGAAGTTCGAAGGAACGGCGTCGGCCGACATTTGCGTCATCGGCGGCGGCTTTTCCGGCGTCGCCTCCGCCCTCTCGCTCGCCGAGCGGGGCTACTCCGTCATCCTGCTCGAAGCGCGGCGCATCGGCTGGGGCGCCTCGGGCCGCAATGGCGGCCAAGTCATCGCCGGCGTCAGCGGCGAACAACGGATCAAGGAACAGCTCGGCGAGGCGGGTCGCAAACTCATTCAAGACATTCGCTATCTGGGCCACGACATCATCCACGAGCGGATCGCCAAATACGCGATCGACTGCGACTATCGCCCCGGCTGGATGGAAGCCGCAGCGCGCCCGCGCCACATGGACGATCTGCGCGCCTACGTCGAAGAGCGCCACGCGGGCGGCGATGGCGACAGCCTCGAACTTATCGAACCAAGCGATTTCCGCGGCGTGCTCGACACCGACGCCTATCACGGCGCCTACATCGACCGGCGCAGCGGACACGTTCACCCGCTCAACTTGGTGCTGGGCGAAGCCCGCGCGGCGGCGGCGCTCGGCGTCAAGATCTACGAGGAGAGCCCCGTCGTCGCTCTCGAGGGCGGCGCCCATCCGTTCGTCAAAACGGCGAACGGCCGCATCGCCGCCAACGCGATCGTGCTCGCGGGCTACACCGATCACCCGTTCGAGCGCGGTCGGCTCAGAGGGCTGCTGTTCCCGACCGGCAGTTACATCATCACGACCGAGCCGCTCGACGACGCACTCGTGACGCGCCTCAATCCGCGCAACCTCGCCGTCGCCGACAGCAACGTGGTGCTCGACTATTTCCGCTTCACGGCCGACCGGCGCATGCTGTTCGGCGGCCGCTGCAACTATTCAAACCGCGATCCGCGCGATCTGACGGCGGCCTTGAAGCCGCGCATGGTCGAGATTTTCCCCGAGTTGAAAGACGCGCGCATCGACTACGCCTGGGGCGGACGCATCGACATCGTCTTGACGCGCGTGCCGGCGATCGGCCGCCTGGAGCCAAACGTCTATTACATGGAGGGCTATTGCGGCCACGGCATCAACGCCACGCACATCGCCGCCGACATTGTCGCCGACGCCATTACCGGCACGACGGAACGCTTCGATCTCTTCGACAAGATCCGCCAAATCCGCTTGCCGGTCGGCCGCTTCCTCGGCAACCAGATGCTGGCGCTGGGGATGCTGTACTATCGGCTGAAGGACATGATTTAGGCTGGCGGCGCGCCACGCCCCGTGCGTCATCCTCGCGCGAGCGCGGCGGAGCCGCGTCGACGCGCGGGGAACCAGCGAAAGACTCCTATTGCGATAATGAGCCTTCGGCGCTTTTAGTGCTGGATCCCCGGCCTCATTTGCTTTGCGCACTCGGCCGAGGATGACGGTGCCTAGAGGTCACCACTTCAACAGCCTTGATCCGATAAGGCCGCCGAGCGCCGTCACCGCCACGATACCGAGCGGATACCACACCCCGACGAACAACGGGCTGTCGGCGTCGCAATGGCTGGCGTAGAGCGTCGCGCCCATGGCGCCCGACAGCAACCCGCCGACGGCGCCGGCCAGCGCTGGATGGGCCGGCGCGCCCTGCTTCAACGCAGTGAGAACAGCGGCCAGTGGCGCCAGCGACAAAATCGGAATCAGCACGACGCACTTCGACCAGTTGGGCAGAAACACCATGCTTGTGGCGTGCGCCGCGCCGGCGGTCGCCATGTCGTAGCCCATCGCGGCGAGCATGATGGCGACCGGCAGGATCAGCCAGATGGCCAGCCCCGACGCGTCGCCTTCGGGTCGCGCCAAGCGGCGCACCAGAGCTAGCGCAGGGATCAACACCGCCAGCGTGAACACGAACTTCAGAACAAACTCCCAGGAGTGCGTGATCTGATAGCCGAAATCCGCTCGGACGCCGGCCAACGCCATGAACACCGCCGACCCGACGACCGCGCCAACCGCCAGCCACAGCGCGATCGTCCGGCCGATCGGCCGGCTCACAACCGGGTTGTCGGCGACCAGCGCCTTGATCATGTCGTCCGTCTTCATGACTTCGTCTCTTGATATGTCTGCGCCAGCGCCTTCAGGCTGCGATGCAGCGCGACGCGCACCGCTACTTCCGTCATCCCGAGCCTTTCCGCGACCTCGCGCGCAGAGTGGCCGTCGATGGTGATGGCCTGGACGATCTCCCGGCTCTTGCCCTTGAGGCCGTTCAGCACGCGATTGACGTCGTAGGCGTGGATCGCATCCTCATGACCGCCCGCTTCCAGCACGTCGATCATGCCTTCGATCGGCACTTCGCCGCGACGGCCGCGCCGCCGTAGATCGTCGATCATCTTGTTGCGAGAGATGGCCATGATCCATGGGCCGATCGGCTTCGACTGCTCCCAAGTGTGGCGCTTCAGATGGATCGCGAGCAAAACTTCCTGCACCACGTCCTCCACCTCGCTCGCGCCGATCTGCGCGTTTGCGAACCCGCGCCGCACGATCTGACGCAACGCCCGCGTCAGATCGGTCAGAAGCCGCCGGTAGGCGGCCTCGTCGCCTGCGATGGCTGACCGCATGAGCTGCGACCATTCGGCGTCTCGTGCGGTCCGGTCCAAATCGAAGGCCTTGCTGGAGGGAATACGGCGACAGCCCCGCATGTGTTACAGGCTGTTGCAGGCGGCGCATAGAGGCGCCGCAGACCTGCGTTTAGGCTGAGTAAACGATCCAGAGCAGGCCAACATACGTCAGCCCGTGCAGCAGCTGGTCGACCCCGAGCGCCCACCAGAACTGGGTGTCGTGCGAGGTCCAGCCGAGGTCGCGGATGATCTGCTCCTTGGCCCAGTCGATATGGTAGTGGACCGCAAACTCCGCCGCGAGCAGGCCCGCAACAAGCGCCGCCCCGATCGGAGGGAGCAGGAGGAAAACCGGCGCGGTCAGGGCAACATGGATCAAGCTGTGAACAACTCCGCCGGCCTTGCCGTAGAAGCCTTTTTCCTCGCGCTGGCGCTCCGTCTGTAGGAAAAAATCGGCGATCGCATGCTTGACCAGCAGATAGGCCATCGCCGCGAGGGCGGCGTGCGCGGCGGTCATGTCGGTCGTCACGAGCGTCATTGAGTCTACGTCCACGGCGGGGCCAACGGCGATAGCCGAGGCTGTCCGACATTCTCCCCTGCAACGCCGGCATATGCCGTCGCTTCGACGTCTATAACAAGGGGGACAGGGCAAACTGTCACCTGGGGAACAGCAAAGCTGTATTTCCGCGAACCGCACGTCGCCCGTGACTGCGCACCTTGTCGCGCCGCAGCGAATTTTTCGACCAAGGTCGCATCGCTGACCCTGAGCGGGCGGCGCACGGCCAGCCGCCTGAGTCGGTTTGCGCCAATCCTGCGATCAGTCGCCGGCGATCGCCGCGCTCGGAAACACGATTTTGATGCTCAGCGGGCTTGCAGCGGCGATCGACAGCGTGCCGCCGAGTTGAGCTGCGGCGACGTCCAGCAATCGCGTGCCGAACCCGCTCGGCTTGCTCGCAGGATCGCCGACAAGCTCGCTCGCCTCGGTCCATGTCATGTCGATGCGGACCATGTCGAGCATCCACGTCACCGAGAGAGGGTTGCCGGTTTTGATCGCGCCATACTTCGCCGAATTGGTCGCGAGTTCGTGCACGATGAGGCAAACAGGCGTGATCTGCTTGAACTTCAGCGCCACCGGCGGCCCTTCGATGACGAAGGCGCTTTGTCCGCTGCCCTGATAAGGCGCCAGCAGTCGCGTCAACAGAATCTTCAAATCGACATCTTCGCTGCCCGCGATCAGCACGTCGTGGGCATGGGCAAGCGCTTCAAGCCGGCCCTCGGTTCTGTTCACGGCGTCGGTCATCGAGGTCGATTCTCGCGCCGAAAGCCTCAGCAGCGAACCGGCGACCGACAGCACGTTTTTGACGCGATGGTGGTATTCGCGCGCGACGACCTCGTTCTCAAGCGCAAGCGCCTTGGCTTGATCAGCGATCGCGCCGAGAGCGATTTCGTCTTCGACGACAAGGGCGAAGTCCTCGAGCGCCTCACGGTCGTCGAGCGTCCATTCGTAGGACTGCGTCTTGATCGCGCACAGAGATCCGAGCACCTCGCCGTTGCTGCTGCGGATGGGCGCGCCGAGATAGGCGATGACGTTCAGATCTTTGACCGCTTCGTTGTCGCAGACCAAGGCGTCCTGCCTCGCGTCATTGACGATCAGCGTCGCTTGGCTCGTCACCACATGCTGACAAAAAGAATGGGTCAGCGGCGTCTCGCGCTTCTCACGCCACGGGGAGCCGAGTCCGCTGCTGCTCTTGAAGAATTGCCGATCGATGTCGACGAGCGAAATCAGGCAGACATCGACTTTCAAAAACCTGCGAACAAGACTGGTGATGCGGTCGAACTGCGGTTCGACCGGGGAATCCATAATTCCAGTTTTTTGTAACGCTGCGAGACGTTTAGGGCTATCGAGATTATGAGTCACGCGCGTAGCTAGCGCGTTGCGCGACGACCGGGCAATTCAAAAAGATATACGGCCGACGTTAAGTCTGCCGCCATCTCGACGGGTGCGAACGCGCGGGAAAGTCGATGCCATAAGGCCAATTTGAACATGTCATCCCGGACGCGATGCCGCGCATCGCGATGCCCCGGACGTGATCCGGGGGACCCAGAATAGCCTTTGCCGTCGTGTGGCCCTGGGTCCCGGGTCTCGCCGAAGTCGGCTCGCCCGGGATGACAACTTTAAGCGAGGATCGCCCCTCAATTCACCCGCGAGACCTGCACGAGATTATCCGAAAACGTCGGCGCGCGGCCAAGTCCGCTCCAGGCATCCGACGAAATCGAATTCACCGAACCGTCTGAGCGGTTGAGCGAGCGCCAGTAGCCGAGCGTCGCCACGACGATTCCGGGATTGACGTCGTCCGTCACCCGCGCGACGCCCTGGAAATCGCCGCGGTCGTTCTGCACCCGCACCGGATCGCCCTCGCGGATATTCCGCGTCGCCGCGTCCGCCGGCGAGATCATCACGAACTGTTCGCCCTGACCTTTGATCTTGTGCGGCTCGTTGGCGTAGCACGAGTTCAGGAAGCCGTGGCTCTTCGGTGAGATGATGTTGAGCGGGTACTTCTTGGCGAGTTCCGGGTTGGTCTCCGGCATCTCGCGCGGCGCGTCGTAACCGGGCAGTGGATCAATGGGCGTGCCGTCCTGCTCGCCGTCGTACATCGCGCGGAACGGACCCGCGACGAAGTTCTTGTGGTCCGGCAACAGCACTTCGACCTTGCCCGACGGCGTCGGGAATTTGCCCTCGGCGTGCGGCGTGCGCGTGTCGGCCGAACCGACATCGATCTTGTAGTAGCCGTGCGTCTTGAAATATTCCATGTCGACGCCCCCCATCTTCGGGTCGGCCCAGTTGATGTAGTGGGCCGCAAGCTCGCTGTCGGTCATTTTGAAGACCGGATCGTCGAAGCCCATTTCGGCGGCAAGCAGCCGCCACATCTCGCTCGTCGGCTTGCACTCGCCCGGCGGATCGATCGCCTTCTGATTGTACGTGAAATAGAACGTGCCCCACGACCACATCATGTCTTCCGCTTCGCCCGCCATTGCCGAGGGGAGAACGATGTCGGCGTATTTCGCCGTGTCGGTCAGGAAGTGTTCGGCGACGACCGTGAACAGGTCTTCGCGCTGCAGTCCCTTGACGATCTTGTTCGTCTCCGGCGTCTGGCTGACCGGATTTGTGCAGAACACGAACAGCGATTTGATCGGCGGATCGAGCTTCATCTCGCCCGTCAGCGCGCTGCCTAACCGCAAATTGTTGACGACGCGCGTGCCGGGCTTGATCCACTCGGGCCGCGCCGCCTTCACCCAGTCGACCGGGAAATCCCAGAGCGGCAGCTGCAGCATGCCGCCGCCGACATGGCGCCACGACCCCGCGAGCGCAGGCAGCGCATAGATCGCGCGCGACGCCTGCGCGCCGCCGGCCGAGCGTTCGATCGCGACGCCGATGCGGATCGCGGACGGCTGCGCGGTCGCGAACTCGTAGGCGAATTTCTTGATGTCGGCCGCCGCCACGCCGGTGACCTTTTCCACGTACTCTAGCGTGAAATCCTTGGCGCGCGCGGCCAGTTCCTCGAATCCGAGGACGTGGTTCATGACGTAGTCCTGATCGACGACGCCCTGCTCGATCATCGAATTGATGATGCCGAGCGCCAGCGCGCCGTCGGTGCCGGGCTTCGGGCAGATGTGCCAGTCGCCGGCCTTCGCCGTACGCGACTTATAGGGATCGACCACCACGATCTTGGCGCCGCGCTTCTGGGCTTCGAGCACGAATGGCCAGTGATGCAGGTTGGTCGAGATCGTGTTGCAGGCCCAGATCACGATGAACTTCGAATGCACGAAGCTTTCGGGATCAACCCCCCCGGTCGGCCCGTGCGTCAGCAGCCACGCCGTCGACGACCCCGAGGTGCAGAACGTCTTTTCGTTGACCGTCGTGCCGAGTTTGTTGAACAGCGGATCGCCCGAGTTGATGCCCTGCACCAGACCCATGTTGCCGAGATAGCTGTAGGGCATGATCGCCTGCGACCCATGATCGGCGATCGTTTTCCGCCAGTTGTCGCCGATCGTCTTGATCGCCTCGCCCCAGCTGATGCGCGCGTACTGCTTCGAACCCTTTGGCCCCGTGCGCTTCATCGGATAAAGCAGCCGGTCGGGATTGACGTGATGGGCGTCGAAATCCTTGAGCTTGACGCACAGGCCCCCGCGCGTGAAAGGGTGATCCTTCTTGCCCTTGACCGAGACGAGCTTTCCGCCGCGCACCTCGTAATCCATGGCGCACGTATCCGGGCAATCGTGCGGGCAGGCGCCGTGGAAAATTTCGGATTTGAGCTGTTCGTTCATCTCAGGCAGTCCCTCCGGTTGACGGGCCTTTGCGGCGCTCGCTCGATCGTGCTGCGATGCGACACCCTGTCATCGGAGGCCGGCGCGGGCAACCCCTCGCAGCCCAATCAGCGGTCCTGATCTCGCAGCGCACAAAAGGCGCGGGGCAGGCGCTGCAAAAGCGCCTGTCCCGTTCTTATACTGGTGCGCTGCGCGCGGCCCCCGACGCCTCAGTTCTTCTTCGAGTTGTTCAAGTTGAAGCTGCCGGGAACGGGCTTCGGCTTGATGATCTGCGGATTGATCCGCTGCGGATTCAACTGCGGCGCATTACGAATGCAGTTCGGCGGCACGCCTCGCGTTCCAGGCGGACACTTGCGGTCTTGGATCAGCACGCAGTTCGGCCATTTCCCACGTGAACCCAGCGGGCACTTCGGCGTGGTGTCGGGCAGCTTCAGCCGGCAATTCGGCGGCGTTCCGACGTACCCGCGCGCACACTCTTTCGGCGGATAGACGCACTTGATGCCGGTCCACTTGCCGCCGGACTTGCGGCACACGTCGCCCGGATCCTGACGGTCAATGCAGCGCGATCCCGTCCACACGTTGCCGAGCGCGCGGCATCGCTCTTCCGCCGTCGGCGGTTCAATGCAACGCTTGCCGTTCCACATCCAGCCGCGCTCGCGGCATTGGACCGCCGGATCATCCGAGACGCACTGTCCGTTGACGAGACTCTTACCCTTGCCGCAGTCGATACGCTCCGGCACGCAGCGGCGGTTATCGTCGCGGACGAACCCGTCGCGGCAGACACAGCGCCCACTCGACGTCTTCACTTCGTTCGGACCCGGCTTGCAGCCTGCGTCCACAAGCTCGGGCCGGCAGCGGCCGTTGACGTCGCGCTCGTAACTGGCGCGGCAGACGCAGCGCCCGCTCTCCGTCTTGACCTCGTTGACGCCGGCGATGCAGCCCTGCGGCTCGTCGAAATCATCGCCGCCGTCGCCGCAGACGTTGGCGGCGCTGTTCCACGTCCGCCCGCCCTCGCACGGGCACTTGCCCGAGCGTGGGATCGGCAAACCATCCGGGCAGCGCGAAGCCGGCGGTACGGACGTCGTCGGCGGCTTGGCGCACTTCTCGGACGGCAACGGGGCCGTCGCAGATGCGCTATCATCCTCGCCCTTGCCGTTGCCGCGCGAGCCCGCGGGCGGCATCGTCAGCGACGCCGTGTTCGGTGCTTCGCACGTGCCGGTGTCAGGGAACGTCGCCTTGACTTTCAGCGTCTTGACCGCGCCGACCGCCATCTCAACGACCGGCGTTTCGCACACGTAGGCCGCGCCGCCGCCGACGCAGGCGAAGTCGCCGCCCTCGAACGACACCGCCGTTGGCGCGACGTCGAACTTTTCTTCGAGCTTGTAGGGTCCCTTGTACGGATCGGGTCCGGTGTTGGTGATCGTCACCGTATAGGCGCCTTCGAACCCGGCCGCCGTCTTGACGAACGGCGTCGTCACCTTTTTCGCGACGACCTGGTTGGTCGGATCGCACATGACGAACGTGATGTGCGTGATCGGGTCCTCCCAGTAGAGCCCGAGCGTCCACGCCTGCGCGCTCGCTTCATCGTCGGCAGGATCAAGGTTTGGCGCCGCGCCACCCGCCGGATCGGCGAGCTTGACCGTGTTCGGCACTTTGCAGAGGTTCGCTTCCGACGCGACAACGGGGATTTTGACGGTGACGATCAGCGACGCCGAGGAGAGCGGCGGAATGTTGATGACCGCCGCGCCCGTGTCGCAGGTGTAGACGGGCGGCCCGCCCGCGCACGCATATGGCGCCGTGATCGACTGGATCGTCGCGCCGGCGGGCAGCGTCTCGGTCCATTTGACCGGGGCGCTGAACGCCGCGACGTCTTCGTTGAACAGCTTGATCTCGAAATCACAGATCAGATCGGGATCGGTCTTCCCGCATTTGCCGCCGTGCATCGCCGACTTTTCGACGCGCAGGTTGGGCGAGGGCGCCTTGACGTGCACCCACACGCAGCTCGGATTGCCGACGCCGCCGAAGCCAAATCCGGGCGGCATCGGGCCGACCGGCACGAGCGCTGGATCAAGCGCGCCGAAGCAGTTCTGCGCCCAGTATCCGCCGGGCGCCGGCATCGTCGCTTCGATCCAATGCGTATGCTCTTCGCCGGGCATCAGCGACACATGCGCAAGGCATGTGAACGGCAACTGGTTGGTGTCGCCCGCGACGCACGCGATCGGCGGCGCAACCGAGGTTACGGGCGCGTTCAGCACCGCGCCGCCCTTGAACAGCGCATCCGCCAGCAGTACGGGACCTGCGAACGGTTCCAGCCCGCCATTGCCGATCTTCAAGCCGAACTTGCAAGGCGCGCCGGCGAGGCACGTTCCAGGCCCGACCTTCTCGACGTAAATGTCGGCGCCGCCTTCGGCGCAGGCTTTGCCGAAGCCGAGCGGATGATGCAGCACGGCGCAGTTGCGGAACCCGGCGCTTCCTGCCAGCAGGAGCGGGCCGGTGTCGATCCAGACGTCGAACGCGATCAGATCGCCGGGCGCAAGCAACGCCGCCGGGATCTTGCACCAGAAATCGGGCGAGGGGGCAGCCGCACACGCGATCGCCGGGTTCGGCACGGCGAACGAAACGACGGGGACCAGCGCCCCGGCGCCCGGGCCGAACATGACCTTCGTCACGTCTGCAATCAGGATGTCTTCGGACGCGAAGCCGTCGCCGACGTTCTGCACCGAGATCGTGCATTTAATTGTGCCGCCGATCGGACCGGCGAAGCAGCGCTTGTCGAGGATCAGGCCCGGATCGTCGACCGGCGGCGTATAGGGCGGCACGAAGGTTTCAACGCGTGTGCCGGGGCGCACTTCGGGCGTGCATGGCGCGTAGATCGCCACGTCGCCAATCTGTCCATGTGCGTCCGCGTCCTCGTATCGCCCGTCGTAGTCGGTGAACCAGCTGCGGTTCGGCGGATCGTTCTCGGAGCGCACGCCCGAGAGATACACGCCCTGCAAGCCATTCACGGTGGACGCGCCGCCGAGCGACACCTGCCGCAAATCCTCGCCCTGGCGCAGTTGCTCGCCGGTGGTCCACAGCGTCTGACGGCACGCGCCGCGATCAAGATTGCCGTACTTGTCGTAGCCATAGTTAAACGCCAGGCCGCCCTGCGCGGCGCGATGTGGCGTCTTCAGTCCGACGGCGTACTCTTCGCCCTTGTCGCTCCAGCGGCCGGCCGCTTCGTCGTAGCGATAGCGCAGGACGAGCGCGCGCTGCGGCGTCGCGAAAGAAGAATGATCGTAGCTGCCGATCGGCGCCCCGCGCTGGGTCAGATACATCAGACCCGAACCGTCGAAGGCGATGTCGGTGATGTCGGTTCCGTCCGGCGTGTCGCTGAGTTCGATTTCGATGCGCGCATCGCTGCCGAAATCGCCGTCGGCCGTAAGACCGACCGACCACACCGACGGACCTTCGGCGTTACCGTAGTAGACGCGGCCCAGGTGAACGGCGACGCCGAACACGCGGCGGCGCACGTCGGCATAGCCCCACGTCCCAGGGTCTTCCGTGTTGAAATTTGCGCTCGCGATATCTGCGCGCCGCCCACTGTCGAACTCGACGGGATCTAGACCCTGAGCCTGCCGCGCCGTCACGCCATGATCGAAAGCGCTTTTGACCGTACCGTTGCGCAGCAGTCGATAGATCAGTCCGGTCTCGAGATCGGAGACGAAGAATTGCCCGCTCGCGGCATCGAAGGCGATATTTCCGAGCCCCGCGCCAGAGTTGGCGCGGCCGTCGGCTTTCAGCGTCGCGAACACCGAGGCCGCGCCCGTCTTGCCGTCGATCCTGTAGATCGCGCCGGGTCCGCCCGGCCCGAACTGGCCGGCCATCCATTCGGCGCCCTTGGCGCCGAGTAGCAGTCGGTTCACGCGCCCGCTGTCGCTTTTGCCGACGAGGTTCAGCCCGAACATCGACGTTGCCGCGAGGTAAGCGTTCGGCGCGCCGCCGCTGTCCTTGCCGTCGTCGACCGCCGCGCCAAATACCTGCCCGACGTCGCGGGCCTTGATCGCCGCTGTCGCCGGAACTTCGGAAAGCTGACCCCGTGCCGCCGTGCCGAGCGTGGTGAGGTCGAACAGCCGCGCCGAGGCCCCGTCGAGGTCGATAAAGGTCCGGTCGAGCGGATGCACGTCGGGCGGCACGTTGGCCTCGGCCTTGACGCCGGAAAAACCGCTGACGATGGCGTGGCCGGGCTTGATCAGGCCAGGATCCTCGGCGCGCGCCGGCGCGCTGACGAACAGCGCAAAAGCGGCCGCGAGCGCCAACCCTGCCGATCGGACAGCCGTCCCGCGCATCGCCTGATCCCCGCTCGTTCGCGTCCGCGCCCGAACCGCGTCTTGGTTACCACAAAACATCCATCGTCTCCATGAGCGCCGCCCCCGCACCGTGCGGACCTGGGGCTATTCATGGCGTCCGTCGCGGTATTGCGGCGGAAGGTTCATTCTACGGCCGCTGGCATGAGCGGGGATAATTTCAGGCCATTAAATTTCTATCCCCGCTCGCGGCGCACAAAAAACCTTGGCTGACAGGGCCATGCGTTATCTGGCAGGCTCTCGGCGATCGCGAATCCCGACCCACGTTGCGCATTTGCTTACTTGGTGAACCTTTTCCAGAACCCCTGCGACTGACGCTCAAGGGCAACGAGACGCCATGGACCCCGCCTCCGACGATCGGGCGCTGATCAAAGCCATCGCCGGCGGCGACGCAAAGGCTCTGGAGCGTCTCTTCGCCCGCAATCAGACGCGCGTGTTCCGCTATCTGTCGCGGATCATGCGCAATGAGGCGATGGCGGAGGAAATATTGAACGAAGTCTTCCTGGGCGTGTGGCAGAGCGCCGGCCGTTACGAAGGCCGGTCGGAGCCCTCGACGTGGCTGATCTCGATCGCCCACAACAAGGCCGTCTCGGCGCTCCGCAAGAAGCGCGAAGTGGACGGCTACGATGAGGACGCGGTCGGCCAGATTGCGGACGAGGGCGATACGCCGGAAACATCGACGTTGAAGCTCGACAAAGCGGCTCAGATGCGCGCCGCCATGCAGGGCCTTTCACGCGAACACCGCGACATTCTCGACCTCGTTTACTACCAGGAACAATCGGTCTCCGAGGTCGCTGAAATTCTCGGTATTCCCGAGGCCACAGTCAAAACGCGAATGTTCTACGCCCGCAAGAAGCTCTCCGAGCTATTGAGCGCGCGCGGCGTCGAAAGGGGATGGCCGTAACATGATCGACAACACGCCAGCGAAATCCGGTGGCAAAGCCTCGCTCAACGGCGAAGCGCCCCTGAGCGAAGCCGACGAAATCGCCGCGATGCTGCCGTGGTACGTCACCGGGCGCATCAGCGACTCCGACAAAGCCCGCATCGACGCCTACGCAGCGGCGCATCCCGAGGTGACGCGCCACATCGCTGTCGCGCGCGAGGAAGCCGACGCCGTCTTCGCCGTCAATCAGGCGACGGCGCCGCCGCGCGCCGCGCTCGACCACGCGCTCGAAAAACTCCACGCCAGCATCGCCGCCGATCCGCGCGCTAAATACTATGCCACCAAGGCGTCAGTCCTCGAGCAGATCGGCGATTGGCTCGCAAAGCTCACCTCGCGCCAGCTCGCTTACGCAGGCATCGCCGCCGCGCTGCTCGTCGCAGTCCAGACGGCAAGCATTGGCGCGCTGCTGACCCGAGGCACCGGCCACGGCTACGAGACCGCGACCGGACCGGGGGCCACAGCGTTGCCCGGAACCTTCGCGCTCGTCGCCTTCCAGCCGACCGCGCCCGCCGGCGAACTCTCGAAGTTTCTGGCAGAGCACCGCTTCACGATTGTCGAAGGCCCGATTTCGGGCGGCGTCTTTCGGGTGCGCATTGGCGCGGAGAACTTGAGCGACGACGCCATGGGTCAGGCCATCGACCAACTGAAGACGCGCGCCGACCTCGTGTCGTTCGCGACCGCCACAGCCAAATCCGAGTAGCCCATGCGCGCGCTCCTGAACCTGATCGTGCTTGTTTTGATCGCTGCGGTTTCGCCTGCAGCCGCGCAAGCGCCCGCCAAGCCTGGTTCAACGCAGAATGCGCCGCCGAACACGGGCCGCGGCGACACGGGCGTCGGCAGCCTCCCCGACGCCGTCACCGTCATCGACATCCTGCGGCGCCTTCCGCCGCGCGGCGGCGCCAGCGATGGCGATGATGATCGCACACCGCCATTCCTCGTCGCGCCCCGTCCGCAGTCGGTCGGCGAAGACCAGCCGCGCACGACGCCTCCGCCACAACGTCGCCGTGTGGTGACGATCCCGCCGAACGCGCCGTTCAATCCATCGCCGCGCCTGCGCCCGAGCGGCGCGGCAGCCGCTGGCGTCGGTGCGCTCGTCGCGGCCGTGCGCGACCGCGAAGTGCTCGTAACGCTGTCGGCGACCTCCGACGCCAACACGGCGTCCGAACTTGCTCAAGACCTCGGCCTCGACGGGCAGACCCTCTACACATCCGCGCTGCTCGGCGTGCGCGTCGCGCGTTTTCGCATACCCGACACGCGCTCAATCGCCGACGTGCTGGCGCAGCTCGCGACCGACGCGCGCGTCGAGGAGACCCAGCCGAACTACGTGTTCGACTCGAGCCAGGGCGCGGCGCGACCGTTGCCTGTCCCGCAATACGCGCCGGAAAAACTCCAACTCGGCGAAGCGCACAAGGTCGCCATCGGCAAGCGCGTCAAGATCGCCGTCATCGACACCGCGCTGGACGCCGCGCATCCGGCCCTTGCAGGCGCCATCGCCGCGTCGTTCGACGCGCTAGGCGAGACGAAAGGCGAAGCTGAAGCCCACGGCACGGCGATTGCCGGCATCGTCGGCGCGCGCAAGGAACTGACCGGCGTCGCGCCTGGCGCCGACATTCTGAGCGTCCGCGCCTTTGCAAAATCCGCGAGCGGCCCGGCGCAATCGGACACGCTCGCGCTGCTCAAATCGCTTGACTGGTCGGTCACGCAGGGCGCGCGGGTCATCAACATGAGTTTCGCGGGCCCCGAAGACCTGCTGCTCGGCAAGGCGATCGACGCGGCCATCACGCGCGGCATCGTCGTCGTCGCCGCGGCAGGCAACGGCGGACCCGAAGCGAAGCCCGCCTATCCCGCCGCCTTCCCGAATGTGATCGCCGTCACCGCCACCGACGCCAGCGACGCGACCTACGCGCAAGCGAACCGCGGCGCCTACATCGCTGTCGCCGCGCCCGGCGTCGACATCATCGCCGCCGCGCCGAAGGGCGCCTACGACATCTCGTCGGGAACGTCGCTCGCCGCCGCGCACGTCTCCGGCATCGCCGCGCTGCTGCTCGAACACGATGCGAAACTGACGCCCGCCGCCGTCCGCGAACGCCTGGCGAAGACCGCGCGCACGCCGAGCGGCGCGGTCGACATTGGCGCCGGCATCGTCGACGCAGGCAAGGCGTTGCAGGCGAAGTAGCGCGCTGCCTCACCACCTGTCATCCCGGACGCGTCGCCGTGCGACGCGATCCGGGACCCAGAGCATCGGCATTTGCGCATGCGGACCTGGGTCCCGGGTCGGCGCGTTGCGCCACCCGGGATGACAATCGTGGTTTTGCTGCTACTCCACCGCATCCCGATACCCGTGCGCGGCGCCGAAGCGATCGATGACACGCCATGCGCCGCCGCCAATGTCCGTCACGGTCGGCGCCATCAAATCCACCTTGCCGAAGCCGCCCGGAATATCGAGCATGTAGCGCGGCATCGACGATGGCTCTAGCTGCTGTGCGAGATTGCGCATTAGGACTCGCCCGTGCGCGATCGTCGTGCGGAAGTGCGAGGTGCCAGACGCCAGATCGCCATGATGAAGATAGTAGGGCGTCACGCCGTTCGCGTCGAACGCGCGCATCAAACCTTCGAGCGCGCCAGCGTCATCGTTGACGCCCTTGAGCAGCACGCTTTGACTGAGCAGCGAAATGTTCGCCGCCTTGAGTCGCGCGATCGCCGCCCTTGCGTCGTCCGTGAACTCGCGCGTGCAATTGGCGTGCAACGCGACGACCACAGTCTTGTGTGTCGAAGTCAGCGCCGCGACCAGCGCAGGAGTGACGCGCGCCGGATCGACGACAGGCACGCGCGTATGCCAGCGCAGTTTCTTGACATGCGGAATTGACGCCAGCGCCTCAGTCGTCTCGCGGGCGCGGCGCGGCGACAGCACGAACGGATCGCCGCCGGTCAGGATCACTTCTTCGATCTGCGGCGTCGCGCGAAAATAATCGAGAGCGCGGACATAATCCTCGGCTGACAGTCCTTCGCCGTGCGTCGGCCCCACCATCTCGCGGCGAAAACAGAAGCGGCAGTACACCGGACACACGCTGGCGATCTTGAACAGGGCCCGATTGTCGTAGCGATGCACGACGCCGGCGACGGGGCTGTGGACCTTGTCGCCGATCGGATCGGCGCGCTCCGCGGGAAGCGTAGTGAGTTCGCGGGAATCGGGAAGGAACTGCCGCCCGATCGTATCGTCATTCGCTGAGATCAATCGCGCTACCGACGGCGTGAGCGCGATCGCATAGCGGCGCGACACGCTTGCGAGAGTGCGTCGGGCGCTCTCCGGCGCCAAGCCCGTCGCGATGAGATCGTCCGCCGTCCGCAGCGTCTGGGCAGCACCGCGCGTCATTCCGGAGGCCAAACATCGGTGTCGTGATCGGGATGCTGGTTGGATTTCAGCAGAGCCAAAAAATGCGCCGCGTCGGCGTCGGCCAGTGTGTGCTTGTTCGGCAGGCTCGGAATCGTATCGGCGTACGGCAGCTTGCCCTCGACGCCCCACTGCGTCTTCGGCGCAATCGCCTCCGGGTGGTCGAACGCACCGACTGCGAGGGCGATGCCGTCCGGCCCCTCATACGTCAGCGGCGTGCCGCAATTTTCGCAGAAGCCGCGCCGCACGAAATTCGACGACTGAAAATATTTCAGCGGCCCGCGCGTCCAGACGAGCGTTACTCCCCGCGTCGAGACAAGCGGCGCATAGAATCCACCGAACGCCTTCTGGCACATGCGGCAATGGCAGATCGAGGCGTCGCCGAGCGCGCCCTCGACGCGAAACCGCACCGCGCCGCATTGGCAACCGCCGGATTGGCTCTCACGTGATGGCATGGCGATTTTCTCCCTCTCCCCTCTCCCCGCGTGCGGGGAGAGGGGGGTCAGTCAAGCGGCGTCCATATCACATCGTCGACGCGCTGGGCGCCCGTCGCCAGCATGACGAGCCGGTCGAAGCCGAGAGCGCAACCCGACGCCTGCGGCATGTGTTCCAGCGCCGACAGAAAATCCTCGTCGATCGGAATACGCTCGCCGTAGATGCGCTCCTTGTCAGCCGACCACGCTTCAAATCGCGCCCGCTGAACCTTGGCGTCCGTCAACTCATCAAAGCCGTTCGCCAGTTCGACGCCGCATACGAACAGTTCGAACCTAAGCGCCACATTAACGTCTTCGGGGTCGGGCCGCGCCAGCGCCGCTTCCGGCGCCGGGTACTGACACAGGATATCGGGCCGATGCACGCCGAGCCACGGCTCGATCTTTTCGACCAGCACGCGGCTGAAAATGTCGGACCACGTATCGCCCGGATCAACGCGCACGCCCTTCGCCTCAGCCAACGCCGCGAGCGCGTCGCGATTCCCCACCGCGTCCGAGATCGTCTCGTGCAGCGGAATCTCCGCGTACTGGAAAAACGCTTGATACAGCGTCACCCAATCGTTGTGCTTGGCCACCTCGCACGCCTTGCCGCGATAGCACCACTCTGGGCGCTGCGTGATGTTGGCGGCGATTTTCAAAATCTCGCGACAGTCGTCCCATAGCGTCTCGTAGGGCGCTCCAACGCGATACCACTCCAGCATTGTGAACGCCGGCGCGTGCAGCGCGCCCCGTTCGCGGTTTCGGAACGCCGGCGCGAACGTGAAGATTTTCTCCTCACCCGCCGCCAGAAGCTTCTTCATCGCGAACTCGGGAGACGTGTGCAGATAAAGCTCGCGGCGCGTGAGGTCAGTCCCGATCAACTCGGTCCTGAACCCGTGCAGATGCGTCTCGCCGCCGGGCGAGACCTGAAGGCAGCCCGCGTCGATCTCGATGAAGCCCTGCGCCTCGAACCACGCGCGGATCGCGCGCTTGATGGCCGCACGCGCCAGCAGCCGCGGCCGGCGATCGGCGTGACGGTTTTTGTCCCACCAAGGCGAGGGGGCGTCCGACTGGCTCATGGACGAGAAGCGCCGAGTTCGAGTTTCGCAAATTGGCGTCGCATGGCGCGCCGCGGCGTAAGGGCCCGCAGGGCTTGGCGCGCGCCAGGGAAGCGGCTATGAGACGCCCAGATTCCCGGTCGAACCGCGTTTGGCCCGCCGCCCGCAAAGGCGGCCTTCAGCGCTTGAACAGATGAACGGAGACGTATCGTGGTGAAGGTTATCGCAAGCTCGATCCGCAAAGGCAACGTGCTGGATCTTGACGGCAAGCTGGCGGTGGTCATGTCGGCCGAAAACATTCACCCCGGCAAGGGCACGCCGGTCACGCACCTGGAAATGCGCCGCATCGCCGACGGCGTCAAGCTGGTCGAGCGCTATCGCACCACCGATCAGGTCGAGCGAGCCTATCTCGACGAGAAGGACTACAACTATCTCTACGAAGACGACATGGGCTACAATTTCATGCAGCCCGAAACCTTCGACCAGATCACGATCCCGAAAGACATCCTCGGCGACAGCGGCGTCTGGCTGATCGAAGGCATGACGTGTCTGGTGTCGATGCACGACGGCAACCCGATCTCCGTCGAGCTGCCGCAGCGCGTCACGTTCGAGATCGTCGAAGCCGACCCGGTCGTCAAAGGCCAGACGGCGTCGTCATCCTACAAGCCGGCAAAACTTTCCAACGGCGCGCGCGTGATGGTGCCGCCGCACATCGGCGCCGGCACGCGCGTCGTCGTCATGACGTCGGACGGGTCCTACGTCGAACGCGCCAAGGATTGAGTCTATCTTAGGCCGCCCGCGACAGCGTCAACGACGGCGACGGCGCCACTTCTTCCGCGACAACTGTGAACTCCGCCAGCCGATGCGCGCCGAACGACGTCACCATGGGCACGTCGGCGGCGTCGCGGCCGCGCGCAATGACGATCCGGCCGATGCGCGGATGATTGTGTCGCGCGTCGAAGGTCACCCACTCGCCGCCGATATAGGCTTCGAACCAGGCGCAAAAATCCATCGGCGCAGGATCGACCGGCACGCCGATGTCGCCCATGAAGCCGTTGACGTAGCGAGCCGGGATGTTGAGACAGCGGGTTAGCGCGATAGCAAGGTGCGCGAAGTCGCGGCAGACTCCGGTGCCTTCATTGTACGCGCCGAGCGCAGTCCGTGTGGAGCGGGCGTTCTGATAATCGAAGCGGATGTGGTTGTGCACGAAATCGCAGATCGCCTGAACGCGCGCATAGCCAGGGGCGATCTTGCCGAACGTGTTCCAGGCAAAAACCGAAAGCTCGTCGGTTTCGCAATACCGGCTTCCGGCGAGGAAATGGAGGCAGGCATCAGGGAGCTCGGCGATGGGTGTTTCAAACGCGCCGACGGGCTGGCGATCCGGAAGTCCGCTGTCGCGCACCACGGCGCGATAGCTGAGACGCGTCAGGCCGGGCGCGACGACGAAGCGGCGCATCACGTTGCCATAGAGATCTCGGCCGCGCTGCACTTCGGTGGCCGGCTGCGCCTGCCAATCCTCAAGCGCGATATCGATGTGACGGCACGGGTGAATGTCGAGCAACAGATTGACCGGTGTCGGGGCTGCAACCTCCAACGTAATGTCATAGCCGACGTGAATAAGCATGGGACGCCCCCGCTGAATATGAACTGACTTCAAAACGCCGTGAGACGTCTGTTGTTCCGCGTGGCGAAACGGCCTCATATGGATGGATCGGCCCTTCAAACACAAAACCGCCAGGGAGGAAACCCTGGCGGCTTGAAGGCGGCTAGAATGCTGATTTATCAGGCGCCCGAAAAGGCGCCACGGCGTCAGCAGTAGCGATCGAACTTATAGCAGGCCCGCTCCGACCCCATGTCGCAGCGATAATCGAGATCGCGGCAGCGAGCGCGGTGGCCGCGGCCACGCGCATAGGCGCCGTCCGAACTCAGTACGGCGGCGGTGCCCAGGCCCAAGACGACGCCGGCTGCGAGCGCACGGTTTCTTCCGCGACGCGCTTCGGCTTCCGTCGAGAAGGCGGGAAGCAGCGCGCCGGCTGCGACGATGGCGGCGAGCGCCAGTGTAACGGTCGATTTCATGGTGTTTGTCCCTTGGGATTTTCGGCTTCAGCCGCACAACGTTGATAAATCGCTATCAGTTCCAGTGGTTAAAGCCAATTCAAACAAGCTTTTTGCTGGGGTTTGCCGGAGCAGATGGTGAAGGAATTGTAGCTTTGACGCGCAACCCGGAATCCTTCCTCAACACTTGAGCCGATGACGCGCTGCAGTTCAGTGTTCAGGTCGGATCCGCGGGAGGCTCGCTGGGCGCCGCCGCGAAGATCAGCTTTTGATAAACCAGTCCTATTCCGATCAGCACGGCGCCGAGGCAGAGAAACGACAGCGCGCGCCAGAAGCCACCGATGCCGGCGAGATCGAAGAACGTCACCTTCAGCGCTGTCAGCACGATCAGCACGGCGGATGCGGCGCGCGCTTCGAGCGACCCGCGCAGCAGTCCGTAACCGAGGAATGCGACGCCAAGCAGCAGCCACGCCGCCGAATAGGCCCAGTGCTCCACGTCCGACGTTCCGCGCCAGATACTGAGCACAGGCCCCTGGAAGGCGTGACGCACTTCCAGCGACACAAAGGCGAACAGCAGCGCCACGCCGAGCACACCGGCCGCGCGCACGTACCAGTCGGGT
Source organism: Hyphomicrobium sp. (assembly GCA_046160845.1). Classification (GTDB taxonomy): domain Bacteria; phylum Pseudomonadota; class Alphaproteobacteria; order Rhizobiales; family Hyphomicrobiaceae; genus Hyphomicrobium_B. Next base: position 100,353 of record JBJXHD010000033.1, on the reverse strand, counting down.
CGCAAGGCGCGCGTATGCCGGGCGACGAACAACGCCGCCACTCCAGGCAGCAGGTAGGCGGGAACCAGCGAGCTGAACAGCGTCGCGCCGCCGATCGCTTCGCCTGTGAACAGCGGATTGGAAAAGAGCGCGAGTCCGAACGCTGCGGCGAGAACCGAGCCGACGCCAAAAACCAGCGAAGCCGCGGCGAACACCGGATTGACGCGCGCGAGGTTCATCCGCGCCAAGGCGTACGACATCGCCAGCGCGACGGAAACCTGCAACCCGCTCTCGACGTGCGAGGCGTCGGCGTGCAGCACGTCGCCGCCGTTGGTGAGATGACGCACCTGGAAGAACGCTAAGAGGCCGGAGAAAATCACCGCCAGGCTGTCGCAGACGCGCACCGCGAAATCATCGCGCCGTGTCTCGAGCCACCGCGCCGAAACGTAGAACGCCGCCGCCGGCACGCCGTAGCCGACCAGCAGCCAGTTGAAAATCGGCGTCGCTCCAACGCTGTCGCCCATGATGCGCGGATCGAGTGCGATGCGCGCCAGCACGATCAGGCCGAGCGCGGCGACGGTCGCGCGCAGTGGCGTGAGATCGCGATTGGCGGCGACGTAGGAGGCGCCGAGTGCGGTCAGCGCGAATGCGACCGTCAGATAGCCGCGCGACAGCGCCATTGTCAGCGCCAGCGCCAACGCCGCGATAGCGGCAGCGGCGAAAATCCCGGCGCTCATGTGATACGCGGGAGAAGAATACGATTGATCGGCGCGATGGAAATATTCAGCGAGAAAAGCGAACGCAATCGTCAACGCCACGCCGCCGAGCGCGAACGGGATCGACACGTCGAATTGCGTCACGCGCAAATAACAGAGGATCAGCGCCAGCAGCGGCGGCACGGTCGCAGCCCCGCCGTAGAGCGCGGCGGCGCTCGGTGTCAAAAGTGGACCGCGCCACAGCCGCAGCGTCATGACGGCCGCCGGAATGACCGTCGCGAACGCTGCAAAAGACAGGAAGCCTGACGTGTTGGCGGGCAGCCTCAGAACCCCTTCGGCCCAAGGCGCGGTCAAAGTCACGTCGGGCGGCAGATCGAGATCCGGCCACATGACCAGCACCGCGGCGCTGAACGCTGCGCCGAGCGACGCCGCGACCGCAGCCGAGGCCGTGCGCCACGCCGTCGCCGTCAGAACCGCCATGGCGAGCGCGGCGAACATCTGCCGCGAAGTGAAATCGAGCCGCGGCGCAATGACGACCAGCAACCCGACCACGGTCAGCGCAGCGAGCGATCCGGCGGCGAAACGATCGAAATACGCTTCGCCGTCGCGCCGTCCGATGTGCGGCTCAATGGCTAGAAACACAGCCGCAAGCGTCAGTTGTACGATTGCGAAGGCCGCAGCCGCGAGCGGCCCATCGGAGACGGCCCCGGAATCCAACGTCACAAGCAGCCAGCCCCAGAACACCGCGCCGGCGACCGTCGCGATCGCCAGCCACTTCCACCGCCGCGCCCGCGCCAGAAGATAGGCCGCCGCTGCTACCACGCCGAGATAGAGCACCACGGGCCAGGGGTTCGGCGCGTTCGACGACACCAGCAGCGGCGTCGCGAACGATCCCGCAAGCCCAAGCCCCGCCAGCCAGGGTCCATGCAGCGCCGCCGCCAGCATGGCGATGACGCCCGTCGCGCCGAGCAACACGAACGCCGCAGTCGGTCCGAGAAAGCCGTAAAGCGCGTGCGCCGCATAGATCGTGCCGAACGCCACGATCGTTCCGGCCGCCGTCAGCACGCTTGGAATGTGTGCTTGCGGCAACGTGTCGATGCGGAGCGAAATTTCTCCGCGGCGCATCCATTCGCCGGCGCTGATCAGCGCCGCCGCGAGCAGCGCGCCGAACGTGACGCGAAATGCCGGGCCCAGCAATCCGGCTTCGATCGAATAGCGAACGAGCAACAATCCGCCCAGCGCCAGAGCCGCGCCGCCGGCCCATACAGCCCATCGCGCTCCAAGCCGCTCTTCAAGACTCTCCGCCGCTGGCGTCGGAGGTGGCATCGCGTCAAGCGGCGCCGAAGTCGCAATGGGCGGAACCGACTGATCGGGTTCGCGCGCCGCCGGCGACGTGCGATCAGGTTCGACAGGCGGTGGTGCGATCGGCGCCGCCGGTCTTTGAGTTTCACCGGCACGCGATGGGCGGCCGAGATCGAACGCCAGACGATCCAGCGCGTCTTCGACGCGCGCCAGGCGTTGCGCCACCGCATTGACCTTGGAACGAGCCAGCAGCGAGATGACGATCGGCGCGAACGTCACGATTGCGGCGATGGCGATCAGCAGTCCGAACATCGCGAGATCCCCGGCGTCAGCCCGGAGATGCGGGCCTACGCGTCAATGGCTTTCTTCACTTCGAAGATTTCCATGATTCGGCAGCCGCGGTGCGGTCCATCGACGACGAACGTCCATTTCCCTTCCGTGAACGTGTCGCACATCTTGACGCCCTTCACGAGAATCCAGTGACCTTCCTTGCCTTTGTGGATCGCCAGAATGTAGTAGGCCCAGGCGTTGCGTGGCTTCTGCATCCACGTCCAGAGCGACGGGCGCTCCTTGCGCGCCTTGTGCAGAAACGTCTCTTTGAGCTCCATCCGGTAGCCGAAGTGCGCCAGCGCCGACTCGACTTCGTCGGCGTACGTTCCGCGCACAACCGGCTTGCGCCCCGGCGCCAAATCGCGACCCTCGCGGATCACGTCTTCGATTTTCGAGATGCCGTAGCCGGTGATGGCCGAGAGCACGTATGGCCCGCAAAACGCCACGCGGCCGGTGTCGTTCTTGACCGCTTCGAGGCTCGAAGCCATGCGGCCCGCGCCGATGCGATCGCTCATGGCAGCCTTGTCCTATACAAGTATCTGCCGTCATGCTGACGAGCTATGGTTATCAAATCGTTAACGCGCCCAAGGGGGCGGCGACGGTGAGGGGGCGCGCGTGAACGTCTCGTTTCTGCAAGAGCTGATGAACACGGTCGCGGAGCAGAGCCGCGCGCTGCTGCCAAAATCACTGTTCGGCGGCGATTCCGAAGAGACGATCGAGGCGCTGTCGGCGGCGCTGATGTCGGGACGCGGCGAAGCCTCGGGCGTTGCGATTGCGCGCCAGTTGCTGAACCAGCTGAAACGCGCAGGGCTCGAAGACCGCCGCGCCTTCCTGCGCTATCTGGCCGAGGAGCTGCAACCCGACGCGGCTTGGGTGGCGCGAGCTGCCGAGGCCTACCTCGCCACGCCCTCGGAGACGACGCTCGGCGAACTGACGCGCGCCATCGAAAGCCCGCGCCGCGAATTTTTCCGCCGACTGAATCTCGCGCCCGGCGCCACCGCCGAAATCGTCGCGCTCCGGCGTGACCTCCTGCGCCTGCCGAAAAACGAGCCCGGCCTCCAGGCCGTCGACGCCGATCTCGAAAAGCTGCTGACCAACTGGTTCAACCGCGGCTTCCTCGTGCTCCGTCGCATCGACTGGCAGACGCCGGCCGCAATCCTCGAAAAAATCATCGCCTATGAAGCGGTGCACGAGATCAAGGGCTGGGACGATCTGCGTCGCCGCCTCGATCCGACCGACCGGCGCTGCTTCGCCTTCTTCCATCCAGCGCTCGTCGACGAACCGCTGATCTTCGTCGAAGTGGCTTTGACCCACGACATCCCGAGCGCCATCGCGCCGGTGTTGGCCGCGCGCGCCGAGCCCGCGGGCGCGCCGCCGCGGACGGCGGTGTTCTATTCGATCTCGAACTGCCAGGAAGGCCTGCGCGGCATCTCGTTCGGCAACTTCCTGTTGAAGCAGGTCGTCGAGGATCTCGTCCGCGACGTACCGAGCCTCAAGACGTTCGTCACGCTGTCGCCCGCGCCGCATTTCGCCCGCTGGCTCGACCGCACGCTGGCCTCTGAATCCGCATGGCCCGCGACGGCGGAGGATCGCGACACGCTCGCCGCGCTCCGCGATCCGCTCTGGGTCGATCGCGCCGAAACGGCGACGCCGGAAGCAGCCGAATTGCGCGATACGCTGCTCGGCCTCGCGGCTCATTATTTTCTGATCGCCAAGTCAGCCGATCAGCGCCCGATCGATCCCGTCGCGCGCTTTCACCTCGGCAACGGCGCGCGCCTTGAGCGGCTCAATTGGCTCGGCGACGTCTCGGAGAAGGGGCTGCGCGAAGGCCACGGCCTGATGGTCAATTACCGCTACGAGCTTGCCGACATCGAGCGCAATCACGAAGCCTATGCGCAGGACGGCGCCGTCGCGGCGTCGCGCGCCGTCAAGGCGCTGCTGCGCGCCGCCCCGAAAGCCAAGGGCCTCGCGCCGCTGCCGGATCTGCTGGCGCTCCCTGGCGTGACGCGATCTAGGAAAAAACCGTCCCCTGACCCCGTCTGAGTCCGTCAAGGCCGAGCCCTTGTCATGCCAAGGCCGCCGTGCAGTATGAGGCGGCGAACAATGAGCCTTCGGGTGGTGTTGCGCGCGCCGTGTCCACGTTAGCAGGGCCGCCATGAAATACGACAAGAACGACCGCGAGAGCGATAGCGTCGAAGACAAACGCGGCGAGGGCGGCGGCTTTCCCGGCGGCGGCCTTCGAATTCCGATCGGTGGCGGCGGGATGAGTCTGACATCCCTGCTGATCATCGGCGCGCTGATGCTGTTCATGGGCATCAACCCGCTCGACGTGCTGTTCGGCGGCGGGGGCGGCGGACAAATCCAGATGCCGCAATTGCCGCGCGAACGCCCCGCCCAGACGGATCGCCGTCCTGTCGACATTCCGGGCCTGCCAGGGTCCACTGACGCGCAGGCGAAGCCTGGCAGCGAAGACGAGATGAAGACATTCCTCGGCCGCGTGCTCGCCGACACCGAGGATGTCTGGGATCGCGTCTTCAAGTCTGCCGGCAAAACCTACGAGCATCCCCCGCTCGTTCTCTTCTCGGGATACACGCGCACGGCATGTGGCGCGGGTCAGGCGCAGATGGGACCGTTCTACTGTCCGCTCGACCGCAAGGTCTATATCGACTTGAGCTTCTATGAGGAGATGCGCCGCAAGTTCAATGTCAGCGGCGACTTCGCGCAGGCCTACGTCGTGGCGCATGAAGTTGGTCATCATGTGCAGACGCTGCTCGGCATCGCCGAACGCGTGCAGCAGATGAAAAGCCGCGCTGCTGACGAGGCCGAAGTCAACCAAATCCAGGTGCGCATGGAGCTGCAGGCCGATTGCCTGGCGGGCGTCTGGGCCAATCTCAATGACCAATTGAAGAACCGACTTGAGCCGGGCGACGTAGAAGAAGCGATGAACGCGGCGACGCAGATCGGCGACGACATGATCCAGCGGAAGATGACGGGTCGCGTCGTCCCCGACGCCTTCACGCACGGCTCATCCGAGCAGCGCGTGCGCTGGTTCAAGACCGGGCTTCAGTCCGGCCGGACTGACACCTGCGACACGTTCAACACCGCGCGGCTCTGACGTCCTCGCGTCAGGCATCGAGGCGCGCAGCGAAGGTCGATCTCGTGGCGTATGGGCGTAAACTAGCAATCGTAGCCGGCATCTGCGCCGCACTCGCGCTGATGAGCCGAGCCGACGCCGAACTCGCGACGCCTGATCCTTCGGGGCCGGAAGCCATGCGCGCCGAACTGACGCGCGCCTGGGACGACGCCACGGAAACGTGGCGCCGCATCCTGGGCGAGCGCACCTACGCCAACGAGCTTCCGCAGATCAACTTCGTCGCGACGGTCCGTCCGTCTCACTGCTACGGGCTCTACATCAATGCCGGGCCTGTCTACTGCTCGGGCAACAACACCGTCTTCATCAGCATCGACGAAATGGAGCGCCTGTCGCAACGCCTCGGCGGGGCGGAACCGGCCGGCCTGGCGTTTCTTGTCGCCCACGAACTCGGCCATCATGTGCAGAAGGCGACAGGCCGGTTCGTCGTGCTTTCGAACCTCATGCGCGCAAATCCGCAGCGCACGCGCGAACTCGTGCTGCGCTTCGAACTCGAAGCCGATTGCCTTGCCGGAGTATGGGCGAGCAATTCCCGAGCCTTCGCCTCGAACGCGGCGGTGCGCAAAACGATGCTCGCGACCATCGCCGAGATTGGCGATGACAAGGCCCAATCGGCCGCCGGAGGGCTGAGGGACCCGGCGACCTACACGCACGGCACGTCGCAACAGCGCCAGACTTGGTACGGCAAAGGCCTCGCCGCGGGCGAGGCGTCGGCGTGCAGCGTGCTCGAAGCCGCCGTTATTTAGCTGGGCTGAGTAGCGCTTAGAGCGCGTTGCCGATGAAATCGCCGACCTTGCAGGGCACGCTTTTCGCGGCGAGCGCCTTGCACGCCTTGATCGCTTCCGCTTTCGATTTCATTGGACCGACGACGAGATCGTAACTCGGATTGGCGGGATCGCCTTTGGTCGCGTAGCGCGGCTCCAGGTTCTGGAGTTCGGTCCCGTAGTTCTCGGTCAGCACGGCCCAGTTGACGCGCAGGTTCTCGATCGAGTTTGCCGAGGCGATTTGCAGACCGGTCTGTTTCGGCGCAGGCTTCACGACCGCAGGGCCAAAAGCGACGTCCGCGGGCTGCTGAATGACCGGCGGCGCCACGGGGGCCGGACTTGCCGCGACAGTTGCCGCAACTGGCGCGGGCTTCGCGGCCTTGGCGGCGGCGGCCGAAATCTTGCCGACGCTTCCGGTTTCGAGCGCAGGCGCTGCCGGCGCCGCGTCATCCGCATTGATGAGCTTCGGCATCTGCGGCGGCGCTGCGCCGTCCCGCCCATCCGGCGATTGCGTCGAGGCGTTGGACTGGCCCGCCAGCCGCTGATCGATCGTCGCCACCTGGGTTTCGAGCGACGCCTGCCGCGTCACGGACGTCTCGACGTCAGCCTTGATGCGCGCCATATCGTCTTGAAGCTGCGCGACGCCGTCGCGCAGCGCGCCGATCTCTACGGCCACATCTATTTCCGGCTGGGCGTTCTGCGCTTCGATTGCGCGCGACGCTGGAGACAAATCGTCGAGCCAGTCCGGCGCCATTCCCGCGATCGACATATAACCGAGCGACAGCATCCCGAACATCGTCCAGATCACGACGTAGGGCGTGAACACGGGAATGCTGCGCCGTGGACGTGCGACGGTCCCCGTGAAGGGCGATCGGTCCGCCGACGGCCTTTCGAAAGTGGGCGGCGCGGCGAGCGGCGTTTCCGGCGTGAGCTTGGCCATGGAATCCGTGTCGTTGAGTCCGTGTCAGTTTGCGTCTCAGTTTGCGTCCAAGACCGAGCCATACGGCGCTTCACGCGCGCGATCACCCAGCCATCGTCGCTGCAGTTGTTCTGAGTCACGCTGGCCCTGCAACCTTTGGCTTGGCCTCAGATTCACCAAACTGTGGAAAGGGCGCCGGCGCCACGGAAGGCCGGATTGTCGCGCGCAATCAGCTGCATAGCAAACCGAACCGGCAATTGACACTGGCCATGCGAAGCGCTGAGTGACGCCTTGCCGACCTAGCAGCTCGGGCGTTATGGCAGTTGCGGGTTCCCGGCGCGTGTCAGGATCGTTTGGAATCGCCCGTTGAGAGTCTCAGCCCCGTCACTCGAAATCAAAGGGCCGAAATGTCTGCTCCCCCGCTGCTGATCGTCGTCCTCGCCGCCGGCAAGGGAACGCGCATGAAATCGGCGTTGCCGAAAGTGCTGCATCGGGTCGCCGGCCGGACAATGCTGGGACACGTGCTGGCGCTCGCACAATCGGTCAATGCCGACGCCGTGTCCGTTGTCGTCGGTCCCGGCATGGACGACGTAGCGGCGGAGGCTGAGAAACACGCGCCCCATGCAAAAGCCTTCGTCCAGCGCGAACAGCGGGGAACCGCCGACGCGGTGCTTGCGGCGCGCGCCGCGCTCGAAGCTCATTCCGGCGACGTCATCGTGCTCTACGCCGACACGCCGTTGATTAAAGCGCACTCGATTCTCGCGTTGCGCGCCGCGCTTGACGCCGGGGCTGTCGCCGCAGTGCTCGGCTTCCACGCCGACGATCCGACTGGCTACGGCCGATTGCTAACCGATGCCGACGGCGCGCTGACCGCCATTCGCGAGGAGAACGACGCGAGCGAGGACGAGCGCTTGATCGATCTCTGCAACTCAGGCGTCCTGGCCTTTCGCACGCCGCGGCTCGACAAGCTCCTCGGGCGCATCGGCAACGCCAACGCCAAGGGCGAATACTATCTGACCGACGTCATTGCGCTGGTGCGTCAGGATGGCCTCAAATCCGTTGTCGTCGTCTGCGAAGAGGACGAGGTGCTCGGCGTCAACGACCGCAGCCAGCTGGCCGACGCCGAAGCCATCTGGCAAGACCGCGCCCGGCTGCAGTTTCTGCACGACGGCGTGACGATGACGTCGCCCGAAGCGGTCTGGCTGTCGCACGACACCGAGATCGGCCGCGACGTGACCATCGAACCCAACGTCGTCATCGGACCGGGTGTCAAAATCGGCGAGGGCGCCGAGATCAAAGCCCATTGCCATCTCGAAGGCGCGACCATCGGCGCCGGCGCCCGGGTCGGCCCCTTCGCGCGGCTGCGTCCCGGCGCCATGCTCGGCACGGCAGTTCACGTCGGCAATTTCGTCGAGGTGAAAAACGTTACGATGGCCGAAGGCGCCAAGGCCAATCACTTGGCCTATCTCGGCGACGGCAGCGTCGGCGCAAAGGCCAATATCGGCGCCGGCACGATTTTTTGCAATTACGACGGCTTCAATAAGCACAAGACCGAGATCGGTGAGGGGGCCTTTATCGGTTCGAATTCCGCGCTGGTCGCGCCGGTGAAAATCGGGGCAGGCGCCTACGTTGGATCGGGGAGCGTCATCACCAAGGACGTCGCGGCCGGCGCGCTCGCCCTTGAGCGTTCGGCGCAGGAAGAGCGCCCCGGCTGGGCGGAAAAGTTCCGCATCATGATGTCGCGGCGGAAGGCCAAAACTTAGTGGACCGGCGCGCGAGTCGACGTCGCGACTCGACCGCGACAGGTGCATGATTCTTGCAGCGACCAGATCTCAGAGCGTCAAATGGCGTCCCAATTCGCGACGAATTGCAATACGGTGTGATTTGAGGATGGCGCCGACGCCCGCCATGGTCGCCGTCGGGGACGATCGGCCGGGATGATTGGACAGTCGAGGGATATATCCCATGTGCGGTATCGTTGGCATACTCGGCAAAACGTCGGTCGCGACCAATCTGGTCGACGCGCTGCGCCGGTTGGAATACCGCGGCTATGATTCAGCCGGCGTCGCCACGCTCGAAGGCGGCGCGCTGACGCGCCGGCGCGCCGAAGGCAAACTGCGCAACCTCGAACAGCGTCTACACGCCGAACCGCTTTCAGGCCGCACCGGCATCGGCCACACGCGCTGGGCGACGCACGGCCGTCCGGTCGAGCGCAACGCTCATCCGCATATGACTTCGAAAGTATCGGTCGTCCACAACGGCATCATCGAGAATTTCCGCGAGCTGCGCCGCGCGCTCGAAGCAGAAGGCGCCGCCTTCGAGACCGAAACCGACACCGAAGCAGTCGTGCATTTAATCACCAGCAAGCTCCAGAAGGGCTTGCAGCCGATCGACGCCGTGCGCGCGGCGCTGACCGAGCTGCGGGGCGCGTTCGCGCTCGGCATCATCTTCGCAGGCCACGACGATCTGATGATCGCGGCGCGCCAGGGGTCCCCGCTCGCCATCGGTCACGGATTGGGGGAAATGTATCTCGGCTCCGACGCTATCGCGCTCGCGCCGTTCACCGACGCCATCACCTATCTCGAAGAGGGCGACTGGGCGGTGCTGCGTCGCTCGGGCGCCGACATCTACGACCGGACCGGCGCGCGCGTTGAACGCTCCATCGTCAAATCGGTCGCCAGTTCCCTGTTGGTCGACAAAGGCAACCACCGCCATTTCATGGCGAAAGAAATCCACGAGCAGCCGGAAGTCATTTCGCACACGCTCGCCAACTATCTCGACATGGTCGAGGGCCGCGTGAATTTCCCCGATCTCGGCGTCGATCTCTCGAAAATTGCGCGCGTGACGATTTCCGCCTGCGGAACCGCCTACTACGCAGGCCTCGTCGCGAAATACTGGATCGAACGCTACGCCCGCATTCCCGTCGACGTCGATGTCGCCTCCGAAATGCGCTACCGCGAGCCGCCGCTGCCGAAGGGCGGATTGGCGGTGTTCGTGTCGCAGTCGGGCGAGACCGCCGATACGCTGGCGACGCTGCGCTATTGCAAGGCCAACGGACAGTCGATCGCCGCCATCGTCAACGTCAAGACCTCGACCATCGCCCGCGAAGCGCACACGGCGCTGCCGACTCTGGCCGGCCCCGAGATCGGCGTCGCCTCCACAAAAGCCTTCACCTGCCAATTGTCTGTTCTTGCGTGCCTCACCCTCGCCATCGCCCGAGCGAGAGGCGCTATTACGGCCGAGCAGGAGCGCACGCTCGTCCAGGCCCTCACCGAAGCGCCGCGCCACGTCGCATCCCTGCTGCGCAACGAGCAGCCGTACATCGACGTCGCCCAGGACCTCTCCAAAGCCCGCGACGTGCTCTACCTCGGCCGCGGCGCGAGCTTCCCGATTGCGCTCGAAGGCGCGCTGAAGCTCAAGGAAATTTCCTACATTCATGCCGAAGGCTATGCGGCCGGAGAACTGAAACACGGACCGATTGCGCTGATCGACGAAAACGTGCCCGTGATCGTCGTCGCGCCGGAAGACGACTTGTTCGAGAAAACCCTGTCCAACATGCAGGAGGTCGCGGCGCGCGGCGGCCGCATCATTTTGATTTCCGACGCGGCGCCCGAAAAGGTCGGCTGCGACGTCTACGCGCACATCCGCATGCCGACTGCGGCGGCGTTCATCGCGCCGTTGCTTTACGCGATCCCGACTCAACTGATCGCCTACCACACGGCTGTCGTGATGGGCACCGACGTCGACCAGCCCCGGAATCTGGCGAAATCCGTCACCGTCGAGTAACGAATGTCGGGGAAAACAGGGTTAACCACAGGGCCCTGAATTTGCCTCGTTCGAGGCTTTAACATAATCAATCCTTGAGGGGTGCGGCGTCGACGATTCGTGGCCATCCGGGGAGGATGTGACTTATGGGGCAGATGTATTGGGGGAAGAGCGGTCGTTTTGTTCACGCCGCCGCCGCGACTGCGGCATTCGCCATCGTCGTCTCCGCGTCGAGCGCCGTCATGGCCGAACCCGCCAATCCGCCCGCGAAGGCCCCAGCGAAGGCCGATGCCGCCGAGAAGCCTCAAGCCAACGGCAAGCGCGCTTATGAAGCTGCAGTAAAGTCCTATGAAGCCGGAAAACTCCAGCCGGCGGTCGATCAGTTTTCCGAAGCGCTGCGCGTCGGCGGTCTGCCGAGTTCCGACATGGCGCGTGCTCTTTACCTCCGCGGCCTCGCCTACAAGAAGCAGAACAAGCCCGGCCTCGCGATTTCCGACTTGACGAGTTCTCTCTGGCTCAAGAACGGACTGAACGAAGCCGACCGTCAGTTGGCGACGGCCGAGCGCGCCGAAGCCTATCGCCTCGCCGGTCTTGGCAGCGGCACGAGCGTGTCGGAGTCCGGCATCGCCACTGAAGCGCAAGTTTCAAAGGGCCCGCCAGCGACCCCCATCGCCGCCCCTGCCGCGACCGCGTCGCCCGTCGCCGTCGCGCCGGAGTCCTCTGCAAATGTGGCGCTCGTCGATCCCGCTGCGCCTTCACCCGCCGTCACCCGGCAAGACGGCAACGCCGTCACCCGGCAAGACACCAACAGCGTCGCGGCGAAGGAAGCAGCCGAGGCGCGACGACTTGCGGCGAGGCCCATCGAAGACGGCTCCTTGCCGTCGAGTTTCGTGACCTCCGCGCCGGAAAAAAGCTCGTCCGCTTCGATCGTCGCCCCGGCGATCGCGGCGCCGCCTCCGGTTCAATCGGCTGAAGCGCCTTCGCTCGCCGCCGCACCCGTCGACACCTCGGCCCCAGCCGCCTCGAACACCTCGACGGGCGGCGTGTCGCTGACGCCAGTGTCGGAGTTCTTCTCGAACCTGTTCGGCGGCTCGCCTTCGCCGCAGCCGATAGCCGCCGCCGGTGCGCCGGCGACGACAGCCTCGACCGGTCCGATCGAATCCACGCCTCCAACGGCGACGTCTGAGTGGCAGCAGGCGGCCGTGACACCCACGACGCCAGGGCCGGCAGCGGCGCCTAAGGCCGCTCCGGCGCCCGCCGCCAAACCCGTCAAGCAAGCCGCGGCCGCTACGCCCACCGGCAAATACAAACTCCACATTGCCGCCGTGCGCTCGCGCGCCGAAGCGGAGGCCGTGGCGCAGAAATTGGCGCAGACGTATGGACAGGTCTTGTCGAGCCGCCAGCCGACCGTCGACGAAGCCGTGATCGGCAGCATGGGCACGTTTTATCGTGTCCGTGTCGGCGGATATGCGAACCCGGAGGAGCCTCGCGGCGTTTGCAACAAAATCAGGACCAGTGGTTTCGACTGCTTGGTCGTGACAAACTAGATTTGGCCCGGCAATGCTCGGGCCTATAGCCCGGGACCAGACATGACCGCGCCGTCGAAGCCGAAACACGGACCCGAGCCCGCGCACGACGTCGGCATGACCTCAATCCCGCCGCTGGAGGACCTCCGCGACGCCCCGCTCGAAGCCGCGCAACTGACTCGCGGCCTGAAGCGGCTCGCCAGCGACGACGCGCAGCCCGAATGGCGGCTCGGCGCCCGCATCCGCAACGCCTTCCTCACAGGACTGCTGATCGTCGGCCCCGTCACGATCACGCTCTACATCATGTGGGGCGTCATCCATTGGATCGACGCCTGGGTGAAACCATGGCTGCCGACGACCTACAATCCTGACACTTATCTGCCGTTTCCCCTGCCGGGTCTCGGACTCGTCGTCGCCGTCGTCGGCTTGACGCTGATCGGCGCGCTTGCCGCCAATCTTCTCGGCCGCACACTCGTCTCGTCCGGCGAATTGATGCTGTCGCGCACGCCAATCGTCCGCAACGTCTACGGCGCCATCAAGCAGATCTTCGCCAGCGTCATCCAGACCGCCGGACCCGCCGAACAGAGTTTCCAAAAGGTCGGCCTCATCGAATTTCCCTCGAAGGGCCTGTGGTCGCTGGTCTTCGTCACCGGCGAGACGACAGGCGAGATCGCCGAGACGAAACCGGGCGGTGAGGACGATCTGCTCAGCGTCTTCATGCCGACCGGCATCGTGCCGCCCACCGGTTTCATCTGTTTCGTGCCGCGCAGCTCTGTGACATTCCTCAATATGACCGTTGAAGCCGCGGCCAAGATCGTGCTCTCAGGCGGCATCGTGATGCCCGACTCCATCGACAAGCTGAAGCCCATACAGGTTGGCGCAGAAAGCGCGTCCGCAATCGCCGATCGCCCCTCGGCGCCGAACTGAGTGCGCTCAAGCTGCGCGGAACAGGCGCACGGCGTCGTCGCATTCGAACAGATAGAGAAGCGTGCGTAGCGCGCCTCCGCGAAGGCCAGCAAGTTCGGGATCGGCGGCGAGGATCATCGCCGCGTCGTCGCGCGCCGCGCTAATCAGCATCTCGAAACCCGGCACGTCCGCGACGCGAAAGCCCGGCGTTCCGCTCTGGCGCGCGCCGAGCATCTCGCCGCCGCCGCGCAGCTCCAGATCCTTCTCGGCGATCTTGAAGCCGTCGTCGGTGTCCTCCATCATCTTGAGTCTGGCTTCCGCCGTCTCGCCGAGCGGCGATTTATAGAGCAACATGCAGAAGCTCTCGCGCGAGCCGCGCCCGACGCGCCCGCGCAACTGATGAAGCTGAGCCAAGCCGAAGCGCTCGGCGTGCTCGATCACCATGATGTTGGCGTTCGGCACGTTGACTCCGACCTCGATCACGGTCGTCGCCACCAGGATTTTCAGATCGCCGACGACGAACGCGGCCATCACCTCGTCTTTTTCCTTCGCCGCAAGTCCGCCGTGCAGAAGCCCTACGCTATCGCCGAACGTCTGGCGCAAATGCGCGGCGCGTTCCTCCGCCGCCGCGAGGTCGATCAGATCGGAACTCTCGATCAGCGGGCACACCCAATAGACCTGCGCGCCGTCCGCGAGCTGCCCGCGCAACCGCGCGATAAGCTTCTCCAGCGCTTCGAGCGGCGCCATCTTGGTGACGATCGGCTTGCGACCCGCCGGCTTCTCGGTCAGCTTCGACACGTCAAGATCGCCGTAGTGCGTCATCAGCAGCGTGCGCGGAATCGGCGTCGCCGTCATCACCAGCACGTTCGCGCCGCCCTCTTTCGAGCCTTTCGACTGCAGCGCCATGCGCTGGTGCACGCCAAAGCGATGCTGTTCGTCGATGACGGCGACGGCAAGATCATGGAATGCGACATCCGACTGGAACAGCGCATGCGTTCCGATGAGCATGTCAATGTCACCGCCAGCCAGGCGTTCAAGAAGCGTATCGCGCGATCGCCCTTTCTCGCGCCCCGTCAGCAACGCGACCCGAAGTCCCGCTTTTTTCGCCAGCGGCCCGATCGTTTCGAGATGCTGGCGGGCCAGAACGTCGGTCGGCGCCATCAACGCCGCCTGAGCCTTCGCCTCGACCGCGATAGCCATGGCCATCAGCGCGACGACCGTCTTGCCCGATCCGACGTCGCCCTGCAGCAGCCGCAACATGCGATGCGGCGAATTGAGATCGGCGGCGATCTCGCCGATGGCGATCCGCTGCGACGCCGTCAGCGCGAAGGGCAACGCATCGGCGATACGGCCGCGTACGGAGCCATCGCCGGAAATCGCCCGGCCGCGCTGCGCGCGCAAATTCTGCCGCACGAGCCCGAGCGCCAGCTGGCCCGCGAGCAACTCGTCATACGCGATGCGCTGCCACGGCGCGGCCCCGTTCGAAACGTCCTGCACATCGTCAGGAAGATGCAAGCGCTTCAGCGCCGTCTTGAAGTCGGGCCAGCCGCGCTCCTTGAGCCAGGGTCCGTTCTGCCACTCGGGCAATTCCGGAACGCGATCGATCGCCTGCCGCGACGCCTTCGCCAGAACCTTGCCCGATAGACCGGCCGTCAGCGGATACACCGGTTCCAACATCGGCAATTCGGCGCGCGCTTCGGGCGCGACGATGTAGTCGGGATGCGTCATCTGCAGCGTTTCGCCGTAGAGCTCGACGCGCCCGGAAACGTACCGCACCTCGCCGATAGGCAGTTGGCGCTCGACGAACGTCCGCTCCGCGTGAAAGAACACGAGATCGATGCGCCCGCTGTCGTCTTCGCACGCAACCTTGTAAGGCGCCTTGTTCTGTCCGCGCGGCGGCGGCCGGTGCTTCAAGACGCGCACCTGCAGCGTTGCGATCGAACCCGGAACCGCTTCGGCGACGGAGGGCTCGGCGCGCCGGTCGATGACGCCGGTCGGCAGATGCCAGAGCAGATCGATGACGCGCGGCGCAACGATCCCCGCCGGCAGCACCAGGCATTTCTTCATCAGCAGCGCGAGGCGCGGTCCGATGCCGGTCAACGCTTGAACGGGCGCAAAAAGCGGGTTGAGGAGGGAAGGACGCATATCGAACTCATCTGAGCCCACGGCGGGAAGCAGGCAACGGGCGCGGGTCGCGGCAAAACGCATCGCTACCTCGCGCTATGCGGATCAAGGCGCAGGCGCTATAGCAGCGTTTCGCGATTTGCGCCGAGCGTGGCGACTGGGATCGGGAGCGTCAAGCGCCCTCGCCGCCTGTCCACATGGACCGGGTGGTGGGCCCCAATCGCCATCGCCGCGATTTGGGCCCGTTCGACGGCCAATTGGGATGAGACGAGCGCTGCATGAGCGATGACCTGGACCTCCGCCGGCGCCGCGCCACTTACCGCGCCGCGCATCGCGGCACCAAGGAGCTGGATGCCCTGATCGGCCGTTACGCAGCGGCGCGCCTGCCGGCCTTTTCGATCGAGGCGCTGGAGCATTTTGAAAGATTGCTCGCGACGCCGGACCCGACGCTGCAGGCCTGGATTTTCGCCCACGAGGACGCAAGCGCGACCGAATTCTTCGACGTTGTCGCCGACATACGCGCCTTCCATGGTCTCGACGCGCTAGTCAAAGCCGGATCTTGACAGAACCCACATGACGACAGACCGCGGATCTGAAGGCGCACTCTTTTCCGGCGTACCGGAAGGCTTCGACGCGCGCGTCATCGCCGATTTGGTAAAGGCGGCAACCCGTCCCGATCAGCCCGGACTGCATCTGCACGTCGTGCGCGACGACCGCCGGCTCGAACAGGTCGAGGCAGCGCTGGCTTTTTTCGCTCCGGACATCAAGGTCATTGCTCTGCCGGCGTGGGACACCGTGCCGTACGACCGCACCAGCCCGAATTCGGAAATCGTCGCGCGGCGCATCACGGCGCTCGGCAAACTCGTCATCGGCGCCCGCCAAGAGCCGACGCTGGTGCTGACCACCGTCAACGCCGTCGTCCAGCGCGTACCACCGCGCTCATTCATTCGACAGGCCTTCAAGCCCATCGCGCCCGGTCAGCGCCTCGACATGAGCGAACTCATCCGGCGTCTCGAAGCCTACGGTTTCCAGCGCGCCAGCACCGTGATGGAACCCGGCGAGTACGCCCAGCGCGGCGGCATCCTCGATCTCTTCCCGCCGGGGCGTATCAACCCGATCCGCCTCGACTTCTTCGGCGACCAGCTCGAATCGACCAAGGCGTTCGACGCCGAGACACAGCGATCCATGAAGCCGGTCGCCAAGTTCGCGTTGATGCCGGTCAGTGAAGTCGCGTTCGGCGACGCCGCGACGGCGCTGTTCCGCACGCGCTACGTCGCACTGTTCGGCGGCAACACGGGCGACGATCCCCTCTATGAATCGGTCAGCCACGGCCGCCGCTACGTTGGCCAGGAGAACTGGTTGCCGCTGTTCCACCCCGAACTCGAAACCGTGTTCGACTATCTCCCCGGCGCCGGCGTCAGCTTCGATCACATGACGGACGAGGCGATCAGCCAGCGCTTCCAGCAGATCCAGGAGCACTATTCCGCCCGCGTCGACGGCCTCGAAGGCCAGCGCTTCGGCGCGCCGCCCTACAAGCCCGTGCCGCCCGATCAGATGTACCTCGACGGCGCGTCGTGGGCCGGCTCGCTGGCCAGACGCCCTATTTCGCGTCTCACCCCATTCGACGCGCCAGCAAAAGACGGCGTCTATGCGATGGGGGGGCGGCGCGGTCGCTCGTTCGCGGCCGAGCGCGCCGATCCTGACGCCAACGTCTTCGACGCGGCGGTCGTCCATATCAAGCGCCTCCTTGCCGAGCCGCGCCGCGTCGTCGTCGCCGCCTGGACCGCCGGCGCGCGCGAACGGCTGATCACGCTGTTCGCCGATCACGGCCTGAAAGACGTGCGCAAGGTCGAGACGTTCACAGAGGCTCAGGCGCTCCCCTCCGGCGCGACGGCTTCCGCGGTGCTCGGCGTCGAAGAAGGCTTCGAGACGCCCGACTTCGCCGTCATCTCCGAGCAGGATGTGCTCGGCGATCGGCTCGTGCGTCAAAAAAAACGCCAGCGCCGTGCAACCGACGTCTTGACGGAAGCCACCAGCCTCGCGGTCGGCGATCTGGTCGTCCACGCCGACCACGGCATCGGCCGGTTCGCCGGTCTAGAAACCATCACCGCGCTCGGCGCGCCGCACGACTGCCTCGAACTGCACTATGCCGGCGGCGACAAGCTGTTCCTGCCGGTCGAGAACATCGAGCTGCTGACGCGCTACGGCGCGGACGAAGGCGACAGCCAGCTCGATCGCCTGGGCGGCGTCGCCTGGCAAAGCCGCAAGGCGCGACTGAAAAAGCGCCTGCGCGAAATCGCCAACGAGTTGATCAAGATCGCCGCTCTGCGAGCCTTGCGCGAAGCGCCCGCGCTCACCCCGCCGTCCGGCGCCTACGACGAATTCGTCGCCCGCTTCCCCTACGACGAAACGGACGATCAGGCCGCCAGCATCGAGGCGATCCTGTCCGATCTCGCCTCCGGCAAACCGATGGATCGGCTCGTCTGCGGCGACGTCGGCTTCGGTAAGACCGAGGTCGCCATGCGCGCCGCGTTCGTCGCGGCGATGAACGGACTGCAGGTCGCCGTCGTGGTCCCAACCACATTGCTGGCGCGCCAGCACTTCCGCTCCTTCAACGAGCGCTTTCAGGGCCTGCCCGTGCGCATCGCCCAGGCTTCCCGCATGGTTCCGGCCAAACAGCTCGCTGAGGTCAAGGCAGGCCTCAAAACCGGCGATGTCGACATCGTCATCGGCACCCACGCGCTGCTCGGCAAATCCATCGACATGGCCCGTCTCGGCCTGCTCGTCATCGACGAAGAGCAGCACTTCGGCGTCACCCACAAGGAACGCCTGAAAAAGATGCGCGAGGACGTGCATGTCCTCACTCTTTCGGCGACGCCCATTCCGCGCACGCTGCAACTCGCCTTGAGCGGCGTTCGCGAACTCTCATTGATCGCCACGCCGCCCGTCGATCGCCTCGCCGTGCGCACGTTCATCTCCCCGTTCGATCCGGTCATCCTGAAGGAAGCGCTGCGGCGTGAACGCTTCCGCGGTGGCCAGACGTTCTATGTCGCCCCCCGCATCGCCGACCTCGACGACGTCGCCGAATTCCTGCGCGAAGCCGTGCCCGATCTCACCTTCGCGCGCGCCACCGGGCAAATGACGCCGACCGAACTCGAAGACGTGATGACGGCGTTCTACGAAGGCAAGTTCGACATCCTGCTCTCCACCGCGATCGTCGAAAGCGGCCTCGACGTGCCGAACGCCAATACCCTGGTCGTACACCGCGCCGACATGTTCGGCCTGGCCCAGCTCTATCAATTGCGCGGTCGCGTCGGGCGATCGAAAACACGGGCCTACGCCTACCTGACCACGCCGCCGGGGCAGAAACTCACCGAAGGCGCCGAAAAGCGCCTCAAGGTGCTGCACTCGCTCGATACGCTTGGCGCCGGCTTCTCGCTCGCCTCGCACGATCTCGACATCCGCGGCGGCGGCAATCTGCTCGGCGAAGAACAGTCCGGGCACATCCGCGAAGTGGGCTTCGAGCTTTATCAGGCGATGCTGGAAGAAGCCGTCGCGGCCATGAAGGGCGGCGACCTCGAAGCCGCCGACAAGTGGAGCCCTGAAATCCAGATGGGCGCCTCTATCATGATCCCCGAGGCCTACGTCAGCGATCTGCAATTGCGGCTCGGGCTCTACCGTCGCCTATCCTCGCTCGAAAAGCGCGCCGACATAGATGCCTTTGCCGCCGAGCTCGTCGATCGTTTCGGCGTCTTGCCGGACGAGGTTCAGCATCTGCTGGACGTCATGGAGATTAAGGGGCTGTGCCGCACGGCGGGCGTCGCCAAGATCGATGCTGGCCCCAAGGGCGCAGTGATCACGCTCTACAAGAACACATTCGCCAACCCCGAGGGCCTGATCGCTTTCGTGCAGGCGTCACGCGGCGCGCTCAAGGTGTTGCCAGATCAGCGGCTCGTGTGGCGCGCCGATTGGGACCT
Source organism: Hyphomicrobium sp. (assembly GCA_046160845.1). Lineage (GTDB taxonomy): Bacteria > Pseudomonadota > Alphaproteobacteria > Rhizobiales > Hyphomicrobiaceae > Hyphomicrobium_B. Next base: position 80,894 of record JBJXHD010000033.1, on the reverse strand, counting down.
GCAGGAGCCGCGCCTCAAAGGCGTGCGCGCGCTGATGCAGCAGGTCGCCGACATCGCGCTCCGCTCGAAGAAAGCAGCTTGAATTGAGATGGAGGCCGGCGCCGCACATCGGCGCCGACCTGATCGGCGGGGAGGTTTAGCCTCTCATCCGGGCGCGGCACGGCTTGGCGATGACGACGCACTTCGCCACCAGCACCGCGTTCTTCTTGCAGTCCCACTGCACGTCGTAGGCGCGGCTCAGGTTGCTATAAGCCGGACCGTAACGGCCCGAGGCGTTGCGCTCCCAGTCACGGCGAGCTGCGTAGCGCGCGCGCTGCGTGCCGCGGCCGAACACGCCGGTGCCGCGGCCGATTCCTTCGATCGGATCGTAGCAGCCGTCATACTCGTTCCAGCGCTTGGCCTGGGCGACATCGCTGGCGGCCGATAGCGTCACGGCCGCCGCGAGGGCCAGCGCTAGGGTCATGGACAGTTTACGCATGGGAATTCCCCCGAAAAAATCGAGCCGCCGCATTGGGTCACGCGGCTGAGCTTCTACAACTCGCGGAGAGAGCCATGAGGCGTGAAAAGAGTCAACGCGGGCAGGCGTTTCCCCACCGCTGAGAATGATTTAGCTGACGAGCGTTGCCTTTGCGACGCAACGTCGGCGTGCGGCGCTGAGAACCCGGGGCCTGAGGTGGTGCAAAACGGTTCTAACCACTCACGCCCCGCCTTCGCCTTTGCCTTGATCGGTTTCGCCCGCGATCGGCGGGCCGGCGACGCCGCGATGATAACGCCACATGCGCAGGAAGGTCTGCAGGATTTCTGGCGGCGGGCGATCGAGCGGACCGAGCGGGATCTTGATCAACTTCGGGTTCGGCATTTTCCAGACAAGCCTCATCGCCCAGCGCCAGAACGGCCGTCGTCGCCAGTCGATGATCAGCGCCTTGTCGATCGGCGTCTTGAGTTCGAGTTCGAGCAAATCGGAAGCGACCCCTCGCAATACCTCGTCGACGACCTCGATGCGGTCGATGGCGCGCCATTCAACCAAGCCCAGATCCTCGATGAAGACGCCGTATTGCCCGGCGCCGATCCGCGGCCGGCCTGTCTCGAGCAGCGGAAAATTGTAGAGCGCCGCGCACGCCACGATGAACCCGAGCGACAGCAGGATCAGGCTGTCATTGAACGCTGCCGCGGCGATCAGGCAGGCGGCCACGGCCGCGAGCACATAGACCGGAAACTGGATCTCGTCCTGCTCGTAGGCGATCGTGTACCCGACGAATTCGTTCTCGGTCACCGTGGCCCCCAACGTTTCATCGGCAACATGCCGGACCGGCGCTGGCGCGGAGACACGATCAACCAGAAGACCTTCGCCGGCGTCCGTAGTCCCGGTGGTAATCAAGGCGCGTGCCAAGACGCACAAGCGTTCATAACACGTTGGCGGCGTTGGCGTGCTCGGCGCGGCGCGCGGGGTCCAAGCGGCAGCGCGACGCCATATGGCTACAAATGCGGCGCCCGCCGCGCCGATTGACTAGCGTTTGAGCGACGGCGTTCAGCGCGCGAGAACTGGAAACGTCACCGCCAAGGCCCAGGCGAAACTCAGCGCGTTGGCGATGGCCCCGGCGAACGGATGGTTTGTGCGCCGGTACGCCCAGCCGCTGAACAGACCGTACACGACGAAGAAGATCAGGATCACCGGCACAATGATGATGAGGAAGAACAGCTTTTCGAGATTGAGCGCCACCGCGACGGCAAGCGACGCGAGAAAGCAGATTTTGGTCGCGGCATAGGCACCCCTCGGCGCGTCGGCCCCGCGCGTCAGCCACTCGTCGGCGAGGAAATAGGGTAGCGTGCCGGCAAACATCGCCGCGATCAGGATCAGCCGCTGCGGCGCCGGCCAGAAATTCGAGACATACGCGTCGAGCGCCTGTCCCAGCACACCGATGCTGTAACCGGCGACCGCGAGCGCCGCCAAGAGGAGAGGGGCGACGTAGACCTCGACGCGCGGGGCCTCGGCTTGGCCGCTGCGGATGATCCAAAGTCCGATCGCCGTCAGCACGCCGTAGAGCGCGAAATGCGCCGCCAGATAATCGCCGACAAGAATGGGCAGGAAATTAGTCGGCGCCTTCCATAAGAGCAGCGGCGTCAGGATCGCTGGCAACACGGCGACAGGCCAAAGCTCACCCCACTCCAAGCCGGCGCCGGCCGGCGTCGGTGATGCCTGCGGCAGCAGTTCGGACAGCGGCTGCGCCAGCGCGATCAGGCCGAAGATCAACAGCGCCAGCCAGGCCCCGCGCGCATCGATGAAGGCGCCGGACGCCGCGGCCGGCCGTGCGAACGCCGCGTCGAGCCAGGCCAGCGCTTCGCGCAGCGCATCGCGGCTGTAGAGCACACTGACGTGTTCGACCCCGCGCGCGAACGCGAAGCGCCGCGCCGTTCCCGCGGCAAAATCGCCATAAGTCCTGCGCTCGGCCAGTGGTCCGTCCGAGACCATCGCCACCACGCGGCGCGCTTCCGACTTCAAGGCTTCCGGTTCGAGTGCGCCGACGACGACCAGCAAATTCCGCGGACTCGTTGTGGTGACGACGGGCGAGAACATCGACACGGCGACCGTCGCCCGCACGTCGGGGTCGGCCTGCGCGGCCCGCACCACGATGTCGGACGCCATCGAATGACCGACCAGCGCGATCGATTTGCCGTCCGCGCTGAGCGACTTCGCAAACGTCGCCACTTCGGCCGTTTGCGCGACGAGCGCATTTGTCGCCCCTGTTTCTTCCGTGATGCTGCCCGTAAGCGGCAGCGGGTGGCGACCATGACCAAGAAAATCGAACGTCACCGCCGTAAAGCCGTTGCGGGCCAGCGTCACGGCGAATGGCTGCATCAATTGTTGCGAACCTGCGAACCCGTGCGCAATGACTACGACCGGGGAGGGGCCGCCCGCGGCCGGCAGATAAATGGTGACCGGCGTTGCCCCGACGCTGGTCTGGGTCACGGACAGCCCGTCGGTCGCTTTGATGAGGCCATACAACCCAACAGCGATTGCGACGAGCGCTGCGGCGGCGAGCACGAGATTGGCGGGTTTCAACACAGAGGCCCTGGCGTGACTTCGGCCCCCCGACTATCGGGCAGCCGTTCGCCGAGCGCCAGCCCGCTCAAGAAGCCCGCTCAAGCGATTGAGACGGCCGCAAGCATCGGTTCCCGGCGGAACAGCCTCGAGGCCGAACCGGGCGTACTCCTGTTGCGACAGAACACTTAACCCTTCGATCGCACCCAGGAGACCCGCCATGCTGCTCTCGACCGCCATCGTAGCCCGCACCGTCATCGCCCCCGCCGCCATCGCCCTCGGTATGACGCTGCTGGCCGGCAACGCCTCCGCCGTCAGCTTCCGCGTCAAGCTTGCTTGCGCCAGCGACTATTACTCGTATTGCAGCCAGCACAGCCCAGACACCCCCGGCGTCCGCCAGTGCATGCGCGTTAACGGTCCGAAACTTTCGAAAAGCTGCATCAACGCGCTGATCGGCGCAGGCGAAGTCGCCAAGTCCGAGGTCGATCGCCGTCGCGCCGCCAAGCAGACCGCGGCGCGCTGAAGGGTTCATATTTTTTAAGACAGCATGGTTGTGGGTCGGCGCCCTGGGGCGCTGGCCCACTTTGCGTTTGCCCGCGTTGCGTTAGGAGGGGCAGGGGAACCATTGCGGGTCGTCAGGCATTGATCGGCACGGACCCCTTTCCAATGGAGATATCCCATGCCAACCGCCCAATCGACCGTTGAAGATCTCAAGGGCCGCGCCAAAGAGACTTTCGATACCGCCAGCGAGCGCGCTCAGGAAGTGGCCGGCGAAGCCAAGCAGCAGGTCAAGGACGTCGCAGGTAACGTCAAAGGCGCGATCGACAAATCGGTCAAGGACCAGCCGATGACGACGCTGCTTCTGGCGGCCGCCCTCGGCTTCGTCGTTGGCGCTATCTGGAAGTCGTAAGTGACAGAAGCCGCTGTGCAGAAGGAACTGAGCGCATGACGACCTCGGTCATCGGCATGGCGAAAAAGTCTGTCGACCACACCATCGACGCCTACTTTGGACGCGCGGCGTTCGCAGTCAGCATCCTGGCTGCGAGCGTCTTCGCGCTCGCCGGGGCCTGGCTGGCGCTGGTCGAGCGGTTCGGCGCGATGCCGGCCTGCTTCGGAATGGCGCTGATCCTGATCGCCATCAGTGGCGTCGTCCGACTGACGATCACTTCGCGCGAACGTGCCGCGGAAGAAGATCTGGCGGATGTCGAAAAGTCTCTCGAAACGTCTGGCGGCCCGTTGGCCAAATTGGCGGGCTTCGCCATGCCGTTCGATATGTCGACGGCGTTGACGTTCGCGCCGCTGATCATTCCAATGCTGCGATCCGCGCGACTGCTTCTGCCCATCGCCTTCGTCGTAGGCCTGATCGCCGCGTTGATGGCGTCGTCGACGAGCGAAGCCAAAGCAGACGCCGCCCCGACTTAAGCTTCGGCGGTGGCGGCCGGCGCCGCTAACGGTCGACCGGCCAACTCACCGCTGTAAAGATCGATCGCGGCTTCACCCACCTCGTGAATATAGGCGCGGCCCATACGCCCAGCGATTGAGTCTTTGGCCCACTGAAACAGCGACTTCGACAACCGCTCGCGCATTTCATGCGTTGCCGCCGCGGCCGGATTGGCGAGCCGCAGTACGCGCCACACCGACCACGCACGACCAGCTGAATCGTACACGCTGCGCCAACGATAAAGCTGCGCGAACTGCGCCACCGTCAGGCGGCTGCCGAGCGGGATCGTGCCCTCGAAAATCGGACGCAGCCGACCGCTGACGCGCTCGATAAGGTTCAACGCCTCGGGAACGGTGAAGCGCAGCATCGGGTCCTTGCGCTCGGGATGATAGATCATCGACACCGCCTCGACGGTTTCGAGCCCGCAATTCAACAAATCGTTCCACGACGCGATGGCGAGCGACCCCGTCTGGTCGGCAATGGACTGGACCACGGCCTCGGCGCGCCGCCGCTTGTCCTGAATTTCGGGATCGCTCTCAGCGTCGTCCACAAGCTCGCCGGCTGGCGCAGGCGGCATGACAAGCGCCCCGTTCGAGGTCACCGGCAGGGTATAGCGCTGGAAAACATACGCCGCCGCCGTCAGCGCCAGCGCCGCGACCGCCCAATGCAGCAGATAGCCGTTCTGCCACAGCCACAAGCTGCCGAGCGGGATAAGCACGAGGGTCGGCAGCAATACGCCGAGCGAGACGAACGCCACGCGGAGCGGGTTCAGGATGTCCGACATGCGAGGTCCCCGTGTTCGGTTCAACCGCACTCAACGCGCGACTGCCGGGCGAGTTCCTCTCACGCGCCGAAAAAACTTGTGCAGTTCGTCGCCGCTTCAGCTCCAGCGCCGGTTGGACCACATCCACTGCTCGGGCTTGTCCCGAACCCATTCCTCGAACTGGCGATTCATCGCCATCGTCGCCCATTTGACGTCCTCGGAGAGATTGGCCGTGCGCGGCACGCGCAGCTCCTTGAGTTCAATCTCGAAATGGCTGTCGTCGCCGACCCGCGTGCAGCGCGACATCCAGATGCGTGCGCCCGTCCGCCGGGCGATCATCGCCGGGATCGTCACCGTCAGCGCATCCTTGCCGAAGAACGGCGCGGGCATCCCGGTGCCGTCATAGAGATCGCAGACGACGCCGAGCCGCCCGCCGCGGCGCACGTAGTCCATGATGGCGCGGGCCGTCTTCTGGCTCTCGCCGTGATCGCCTTCGACACGGCCACGGCCGAACAGACCACCGGGATAGAGATCGCGGCGCTGGTCACGGATGTACTGATCGACATAGGGGTTATTGACTGAGCGATAGACCGCAGCGGGCTCGGCTCCGCACAGCGTCAACGGCCAGATGGCAAGCTCCCAGTTGCCCATGTGCAGCGACGCGCCGACGATCGGCCCGAGCTTGTTGGCGTAGCGCTCGAACACGGCCGGGTTCTTGATGACGAGGCGGTCCGGCTCGGCGATGATCTGGTCGAGCCGCATCGTCTCCGCCATCACCCGCCCGAGGTTTTCCCAGTGCGCAAGCGCGATCGCGAGGCGCTCGGCCTCGGACTTTTCGGGAAAGGCGATCGCAAGGTTGGCGAGCGCACGGTTGTGGCGCTTCGGATTGAGCAGGGGCGCCAGCCGCCGCCACGTCCAGGCGGAGGAGCGCGTCGCAAATCCCAGTGGTACGACGCGCACGACGGCCGCTACGAAGCGCAAGAAAAGATACTCCAGTCGAAACTGGACATCGCGAAGCGGCGAAATCGGTTTCATGCCGGAAAGGGAGACTCGCGTTGCGGGAGGAAACCCCTCATGCCCGCCGCTTGGCTGGAACGTCAAGTGCGCCCATAGAAGCGCTGCTCCGCGCCGCCTCCCGCATCAGGGCGGGCAGGCCGGACGTGGGCGCGACGCCTTCGCGCATCACGGCCCGGCGCAGCACCGGGATTGTCGCCAGCGCATACAAGCCGAAGCCACGCGCAAAATGCACCGGCAGAAATTCGGACAGCAGCGACCGATTGAGCAGATCGACGCCGAAGACGCGGCTTTGAATGTCGGGACCGCGCTGGGCGGCGTAGGCGGCGAGCGCTGCATCAGCGCCACAATCACCGCCGGCCGCCTTGGCCTCGGCCGCAACCGTCGCCAGCGTCGCCGCGTCGCGCAAACTCAAGTTCAAACCCTGCGCACCGATCGGCGGGATGACGTGACCTGCTTCGCCGATCAGCGCCACGCGATTTTGCGCCAGCGTCGACGCGGTTTGCCCCGATAGCCGAAACACGCGGCGCGGCGCGAAGTCCGAAACCGCGCCAAGCAATCCACCGATGTGGCGGCGCAGCTCAAACGCAAACGCGGCGTCATCAAGCGCCGCCAGCCGGGCTGCTTCGTCCGGCGTCTCGACCCACACCAGGCTCGACGTATCGCCGGGGCCAGGCGCGACCGTCAACGGCCCCGCGCGGCGATGGAACTCCGTCGAAATGTTCTTGTGCCGCCGCGTGTGCGCAAAGGTCGTAACCACGGCGGCCTGATCGTAGCTCCAGTTCGTCGTGGCGATTCCTGCGGCGGCGCGCGAGGGCGAAGCGCGCCCGTCAGCGGCCGCGACAAGTCGAGCGGAGACCTGCGATCCATCCGCGCCCGCGATATCGACGCGATCGCCTTGGATGTCGAGGCTTTCAACCAGCGCCGTGATGCGCGCGACCCGTCCTTGAGCAGCGGCTTCGAGCGCGCCCGTCAGCGCCCCATTCGGAACCATGTAGCCGAAGGCGTCGAGATCGATGTCGCGCGCGTGAAACGTCACTTCGGGCGCGCGAAACAGCGCTTCTGAGGCATCGACAAGTCGTATGGCGTCGAGCGGTTGGACGTGGCCGGCCAAGCCCTCCCAGGCGCCGAGGTTCTTGAGCAAGGTCGTCGACGCTTGAAACAGCGCGGCCGAGCGGCCGTCGCTGGCGTCGGCGCGCGGACCGATGACGACGGCGTCGAGACCCAGCGCCGCCGCCGCAAGCCCAGCTGCAAGTCCCGCAGGTCCGGCGCCGATCACGGCGATGTCGTAGGCAGCGCGCATAAGCAATTTCACCGGTAAAATCAGCGTCGAGGGCACGATGAGCCGTCATATGACGTGATCATAGAACCACAGGTTACGCTCATACGACCACTTGTGGCTAAAGGGTCACGCAAAATGGCGTGGCCTGTCACATACTTGATAAGAACCGCCGTTAACCCACAGGTAAGCATCAGCGTCTGGGGGACTTTGCCGGTCACCGGCAGTCGAGACGCCGATGATCTCCTGTGCAGCATATGCGCGGGGTTTTGCTGGGGATAGTCATTCAGAGGGGCGTCATGGCTTCGGTACGGAATTTGGGTTGCGGTCAGCTTGCGATGCTGGCGGCGTTGGGACTTTTCGCGGGCGCTGCAACGCCGGCTCAAGCGGCGGATCTGGGTGGCGACTGCTGCGCCGATCTTGAAGAGCGCATTGCTGAACTGGAAGCGACGACGGTCCGCAAGGGCAACCGCAAAGTCAAGCTCGAGGTTTCGGGCCACGTGAATGAAGCGATCATGATCTGGGACGACGGCGATGAGCAGAACGCTTACGTCGTCACCAACGACAATGCCCGTACACGCTTCCGCTTCAAGGGCGAAGCCAAGATCGACGCCGACTGGAAGGCCGGCTACCTGCTCGAAATCGGTCTGCGCACGGCGCACTCGGGCCGCTTCACGCAGGACGACGACAGTGGTGACGGCGCCGGTCTTCTCGATATCCGTCACAGCGTCTGGTACCTCGACAACAAGTCGTATGGCCGCCTCTGGGTCGGCCTGACGGGCGGCGCCTCTGAAGGCATCACCGAAATCAACCAGGCCGCCACAAAGGACGTGCTCAAGTATTCGGACCCTGAAGATACGGGTCTGGGCCTTTTCCTCAAGTCGGATGGCGTAACTCTCGGCACGGGGTCGGGCGCAACGGCGACGGGCTTCCAGTGGCGCCGCCTGCTGCGCGATAACGGCAACCAGCCGGGCGAAGGCCGGCGCTACAATCTCGTTCGCTACGACACGCCGGAACTGATGGGATTCACCGGTACGGCGGCATGGGGCGAAGATGACACCTGGGATGTCGGAATCCGCTACAAGGGCGAATTCGGCGACTTCAAATTGGCCGCTGGCATCGCCTACGGCGAAAACACCGATGGTACGGGGCAAACCGGCTTCCAGTGCGTTGGCAATATCAGCTCAACGGGTGCAGGCGATCGCGATTGCGAACAGCTCGGCGGTTCAGCGAGCGTCATGCACTCGCCCTCTGGCATCTACGTGAACTTTGCCGCGGGCTACCTCGAAGACAACTTTATCGAAGGCGACACGGGGGTCCTCGTTCCCGTTGCGGCTCGCGATGACCGGCACACGTTCTATGCTGGCGAAATCGGGATCGAGCAGAAGTGGAATTCGCTCGGTAAGACTACGATCTTTGGCCAGTACTTCATGAACGAGGGCGGCACCCAAGATCGCGATGTGCGGCTCGGAATCGGCGGCGTGAACCAGGGTGACGTTCAGGATTCAGAGCTTGAGTCTTTCGGCGTCGGCATTGTCCAAGGCATCGACGCTGCTGCCATGCATGTCTATCTGACGTATCGGCACTATGAAGGCGAGGTCACTGCCAATAACGCAGGGGTCGTAACCGACTTCGACCTCGACGATCTCGACGTCGTCATGGGCGGCGCCATCATCCGCTTCTAACCGCAGTTCCCCGTCTGCGACACGAAGGGCCGCTCCTCCCGGGCGGCCCTTTAACATTCCGGCGCCGCAAATTCGGGCAATTCGGCGGCATTGCAGCGGCGTTTCTGTAGCCCCTGCAACTGTTTGCGCGCCTGTTGCGGCGACGCCATATTGCCTTCCGACCACAGGTCCGACAAGAAACGCAGTTACTACCCGATCTCCACAGGGTTCCTCGTTGTAACTCCGGAGTCGTCGGCGCATGAGTAGCTTATGTGCGTGCATCGGTTGCATGGCGGGGTCAACGTGAAACGAATTGTGACGGTCGCAGTCCTTTGCGCGGCGTTAGCCGCGGCGACGGGATCAGCCGCGGTCGCTTTGGACGAGCAGAAGGCGCCGGCGCCCGAAGGCGCTCCGCAAGCTGGAGTCCAGGAGGCCGCGCCTGCGGCAAAAGCCGAAACCGGCACGGAAATCCGCATCCCCGGCCTCGGCAAACTCGGCACATTGCCAAAAATGGATTTCGGTCTCGAGCTGCTCTATGGGGCCGCCGACGACAAGCCTGTGGATCAGCCGCCGCCGGCCGTCGAAAATACGCCCGACGACCTGACCATCCGCGGCTCGGTCAAGCACCGCTTCTAAGTCGCCGGTCACTCAGGATTTCAACAAAGGCGCGCCACGGCGCGCCTTTCGCGTTTCCGACCTTAAAGACCTTCCGTCAGCTCTTCGCGTTCGTGACGATGCAGGTCGCCGGAGCTTCAAGCTCCCAGTCGACGCCGGCAGGCTCGAACGTCAGCTTCGACGCGCCAAGCAGCGATGACGCCACGACCTGCTCGACCACGATGTGGCCAAACCCACGTCGATCAGGGGGCGCAACAGCTGGCCCGCCGCGCTCCGTCCACGTCAGGCGAAAGGCGCTGTCGCCGGCGTTCGGATCGAAACTCCAACCGACATGAAGCGAACCTCCTGGCTTCGACAAGGCGCCGTACTTGGCGGCGTTGGTCGCCAGTTCATGCAACGCGAGGCCCAGCGCCTGCGCCGTCGTCGGCGTCACCACCAGCTGCGGCCCTTTGAGGATCAGCCGTGTCTCGCCATCGTCGCCGAGAAACGGCTTCAACTGCTCGCGCACGAGTTCGTCGAGGCGAACGCCCGACCACTCCTCGTTGACGAGGAGATCATGCGACGACGCGAGCGCGGCGAGGCGCGGCATGAACCGCTTGTTGAAATCCTCGGTCGAAGCGCTGTTCATGCCCGTCTGGCGGGCGATGGATTGGATCACGGCCAGCAGATTCTTGGTCCGGTGCGAAAGTTCGCGCATCAGGAACTTCTGATGCTCGATCGCCGCGCGGCGCAGCGTGATGTCCTCGATGACGAGGATGGCATAGAGAGGTGTGTCGGCGTCGTCGCATTGCAGCGACCCCGTCTCGCTGACCCAAACCGCCGAGCCGTCGGACCTGACGAGGCGCTTGTCGAGCCCATAGGTCTTGAGGCTTCCCTCTCGCATCAGGTTGCGCTGTTCGGCGGAGGCGAGGCGGTCGTCGGGATGTGTCACCGCGTCGAAGTCGAGCTGCAGCAGATCGGAGCGCGAGGCGTAGAGCAACTCGCACAGCCGGTCGTTGACCATCAGCCAGCGGCCGTCGAAAGAGACGTGTGCCACGCCCACCGCCGCATTCTCGAACGTGCCGCGAAACCGCGCCTCGCTGAGGCGCAGCGCATCCTGCGCCTCGCGGATGTCGGTCACGTCGGTATTGGTGCCGAACCAGAGTACGATATCGCCGGCTTCATCACGGATCGGCTGGGCGCGCGACAGGAACCAGCGGTACTCGCCCTCGCGGGAGCGTAGCGGAAACGTATCCTCCCACTGTTCGCCGGACTCGATCGACTGGCGAAAGTGGGCGATGACGCGGTCGATATGATCGGGATGATGGACCGCGCGCCATCCCCATCCCATCATGTCCTCTGGCGCGGCCCCCGTGTAGTCGAACCAGCGTTTGTTGTACCAGAACAGCGCCCCGTCGGCCTGGGCCATCCAGGCAAGCTGAGAGATGTTGTCGGCCATCGAGCGGAAATGCACTTCGGCCTCGCGAAGGTTTTGCTCGACCGCGTGCCGCTTCGTGTCGTCGCGGATCGTCAGCACCGCGCCGATCTGCTTGCCCGAGGGATCGCGCACCGGCGTCGCGTCGCCGATCGCCAGCACTTCGCGGCCGTCGGGCTTGCGGATGCGCCAGCGTCGGCCAACGACGGACTCTGCGTATTTCACCGCGCGCGTCAGCGGCAAGTCGTCGATCGGGTGTGGCTGTCCGTCTTCAGTGAACAAATGATACGTCGCCGAGTAGTCGCTCGGGGTGACGTCCAACCGGGCGACGCCGTGCAGCTGTCGCGCAGCTTCGTTGACGAACACAATCCGCCCGTCTGCGTCGGTGATGATGACGCCTTCCTCGAGCTGGGCGAGGACGGCGTTCAAAAGGTCGCGACTGACACGGGCAGCAGGCGCTTCGCTGGACTGCGGCGCGGCGCTGGCGAGCTGCTCAGTTGAATCGGACGAACTCATTCAAGACCCGCGAAAACCCGAGAAGGGATCGAGACGTACATCCCCCCTGATTTCGCCGCAAGCCGACCGCTCGGCGATGCGTCGATCGCGACCTTCTATTGGCGGTTAGAGTGAATTTAGCCGCGTTCGGGCGTCTAGCCCGCGACGCTCGGGTCTTCGCCATCGTGCGCGTGACCGACGGCCTTCAGCAGCGCCGCGTCAAGACGTTTCGGGTCCAGGATCACCTTCTGGTCATGGACCGCCGTGATCGCCGAGCGAGGCACGACGTACTCGCCCGAATTCTCGACATAGATGACGATGGCCCTTTCGGATACGCCGCGCACGGCGCCGATGCCTTCGCGCCCCTCGGCGACGAACGCCATGAATCCCGGTTCAATCGGTCCGCGCATCGGTTACGCTCCGCTGGTCAGCGCGTCCGTCGATGCTGTCAAAGCCTTGCCGTCATTGCAAGCCAAACCGGAGCCGCCCAGAGCATTTTCCGACGATGTGGGCGACGATCCAGCGGAGATTGCCAATGAAACGACTGAGCGCCGTCACGCTGTCCGCGGTCATCGCCGCAACGGCGCTGATCGCATCGAGCCTCGGCGCCGCAGCCAAGATTTCCGCAATGAGCGGCGCCTACGATGGCGCGCGCTCGCCGACAACCGCAGGCACGGCCGCAGACACGACCGCAAGCCAGGGGCAGACCGCACAACCCCGACCCAAAAAAAAGCGGCGCCGCCCGCGCCCTGCCGATTGAATCATCGCAGCTCACAAGTAAACGGGCCGGTCATCGACCGGCCCGCTGACAAATTCACGTTTCGCTTGGCTCAGTATTTCTGCGCCGGCTTCTGAGCCGGGGCAGAGCTGTCGGAGCCCGATGCGCCCGAGCTGCCGCCTGTGCTGGCGGAATCGTGCGCCATGCCCTTCTGGCAACCGGCGAGGAACTCATCGCCCGACACCTTGCCGTCGGCATTGGCGTCGACCGACTTGAAGTTGGTCAGGTAAGGCTGAGCCTGGGCCGCGGTGAGCGAGCCAGCCTCAGAGCTGTCGGCCTTCGACCATATCGCTTGGCAGTCGGCCTTGCTCAGCTTCACAGCCGTTGCCGCTGGTTCTGCGACGCCGACGGCGCTGAAGCACGTCAGTGCAGCAAAGCCCGCTGCAAGTGCAATCTTCGTCATGGTCTTTCCTCCGTTACAAGTTTTTATCACGGGCAAAACTGACGAATGCGGTTGCCCGCGAAAGCTAACGCACCGCGCAGCCAGCGGGTTCCTAGAAGCAGATGATGTCCGCAATCCGATCCGGCCGATCACGATTGGGCGCGTTATGTTGACACGCAAAACACGCCGTTATGTTAAAAGACATTTCAACGGCTTCTGCGGGTTGACGCAGCGACGATTCTGGCCATCCTTTGCATCACGTTGAACGCACGGCATTTTCATCGTCGCAATTTTTCGCGCCGCTGAAAACGCCGATGCAGCGGGACGTGAGACGGGTGCCGGATCAGATCGCGCGACGATTGAGATGGATCATGTTGAGCATACTCTGGCTCAGCATTTTTTCTTTTGCATCTTTCGATCATGCGCGTGCCCAGGCCAACACCGGCGATCGTCGCTTCGGCGCTTTCGGTCCTGAAGGCGCGCGGCTCAGGGAGCAGCTTTGGATTCTACCGAGCGGTGACGCCTCGCGTGAACTCCGCGCGACGGTCTTTCGTCCTGACGAGGATGCCGACGCAGCAAAACTTTCCGAACCCAAGCGCCATCCAATCGTCGTCATCAATCACGGCACGTCGGACGCGACGCGCGTCGCCGTTTCGATGCCGGTTTACTACTGGCTCTCGCGCTGGTTCGTCGATCGTGGCTATATCGTCGTGCTGCCGCAGCGGCGCGGGCATGGCGCGACCAGCGGCGCGCTCGTCGAATCCGTTGGCACGTGCGCCGATCCCGATCACGCGACGTCCGGACAGATCGCGGCCGACGACATCGAGGCCGCCGTCGACTACATGACGCGCCAAGCGTTCGTCGAGACGAGCGAAACCATCGTGCTCGGCATTTCGACGGGCGGCTGGGCAGCGCTCGCGCTCGCGGCCCGCAACCCCGCGAACGTCCGCGCCGTCATCAATTTCGCCGGCGGTCGCGGAGGACATGCAGGTGGCCACGACAACGCCGTGTGCGGCGAACAGGCGCTCATCGACGCCGCGGCGACGTTCGGAGCCGCGGCGAAAATCCCAACCTTGTGGCTCTACGCGGCCAACGACAGTTATTTCGGCCCTGAACTCGCCCGCGCCATGGCCGGCGCCTGGACCAAGGCCGGCGGGCGCGCGGACTTGCAGATTCTTCCTGCCTACGGCGACGACGGACACGACATCGTCGACGATCGCGCCGGCCGCGCGTTCTGGGGGCCGTGGGTCGATCAGTTCCTCGACGAACAGCGCGCCCCCGAAATCGCCCACCAGGGGCAAGAGGGATCTGAAAGTCTGACCGCAGTCGCCGCGCCCGCCGAGCTGACCACCGTCAGCGATCCGGCGATCGTCGAACAGGCTCGCTAGAGCAGCGTCATCGCGTCAACTTGATCGGCTGTCCAACGCTCTTGATACCCTCAGGCACGGGAACATCCGTCTCGTCGTAGTTGGTGTTCAACACCACGTTGGGTCCGAGCAACAGCAGCACGCGCCGCGCTACGATCGCCGTATATGCGGATTTCCCGCCAACCTGCGCAAGATCGTCGATGATCAGCGACGTCTTCGGAAGATAGACGGTGCCGGTCAGCGTCTGCGCGCCGCCGCTGAGGATGATGTTCTGTAAGAGCGGGCTCTGCTTGCGCGACCCGAAAAACAGCAGGCCCGCCATCGGTCCGGTCGTCGGCGCCGAAAGACTGATCTTTGTCAGGGGGTCGAAAACGAAAAACGAAGCGCCGCTCAGAAAAATGCCGACGCCTTCGCCCGAGATCTGCGCTTTTGTGGTCACCGTGAACGGGCCGTCCTTGATGATATAGATGCCGGGCTGAAACTTGACCCTGGCGATTCCGCTGATCGTCAGCCCGAGGCAATAAACGCCGGGCTTCAGCTCAACTGTCCCGAGCGCCACGATCTTCGCTGTATGATCGCAGCGCCCGACGTCGGGTTCCATCCGCGAAGCGAGGGGGTCTTCGAACTGCGGACAATCGAGATAGGGCGTCGGCGAGATATTGCCGTTACCCGATAGACCGCCGGAAGAGCACACCGTGCTCGCCTTCATCGCCGCCTGACCGCGCACCGTCAGACCGCCCGGCGACGTGGAATTTGAGAACACCGCGCAGTTGTTGCCGGTCAGCTGCGAACGTCCTTCGAGCGACAGCGCGCCCGGTTCCTTCGGCTCGAGCGCCAGCACGCAGATATTCGGTTGGCCGGTAACGCTGGCGGTCGCGACCACATTGAGAACAGGCTTGCCGAGGCTGTAGGCGGCGCCGAAGTATTGTGGAGCTGCTGCTTGGATGTCGACTTGAACTTGCAGCGGCTTTTCAATGATGCGCGTCGTCACTTTCGGCGAAACGGCGGCGAGCGACTTGCTCGTGCTGACATATTTCTGCACCATCGCGTCGACGGCGGCCTGCAGATTATCGTGTCGCGAATCCGAGAGGCTCAATTCCTTGGCGCCGGCCAGCGCGCTCGCATCGGCGGCGGCCTGCATGGCGCTCTCCTGCCGCAAGGCCATGGCATGTTCGAGAACGAGCCCGGTGATGCCGAGCAGCACCGGCGCCGCAAGCGCCCAGATGGCGATCGTCGATCCTTCGACGGCTTTCGCGAACCTGGTGAGGATGCTGTGCCCGTCTTCAGTCTTGGCTCGGTGATTGGCGGCAATCGATGCAAACATTACAGACAACCAAATCGTTTCTATTGACCGTATGCTGAGCATATCACCGTTCAAACACCCGGCTTCGCACATCGAAAGTCAGAGCTACTGAAATGCTAATCTTAACGCAGAGCCGTCGCGCGGCGAAGCTGCCGCGCGCGATCCTTCTCGACGTCAAGCGCGACAGGCGCGCTGATCTGGCCGGCCGAAGCCTCGAGAGCCAGTTTGGCGTAGTGATCGAGCGCAGCCTGCGCCGTCTCGGCTTCGCGTGTGATGGTCAGGAAAAATTCACGATCAGACGCCGCCGCAGTGCGCGCCGGCGAGAACATCAGGTCTTCGGCTGTCTTGGCAATGCGGCTCAGGCGGGGAACCACATCATTCATCAATGCCGCGAAGTTTGCCGAATGGCGTTGAACCTGAGCGTTGGCGCGCTCCAAGGCTTCGGAGTTCTCTCGCGAAGTTTGCGATAAACGCAGCAAATGCTCAATATGCGTGCTGAACATCGACCAGTAGATCGGCTTTGTCAGATACGAACTGGCGCCGGCCTCCAGGGCGGCCTTCAGCGCTTCCGGATCTTCGCGAGACGTGACGACCACAATCGGAATGTGTTTCGTGCGCGGATGCGAGCGCATGCATTGGATAAGCTCGAAGCCGTCGATATTCGGCATCTCGAGATCGACGATGGCAAGCTGAAAATCGCCCCGAACCAGGTGCTCCCAGGCCGCATGGCCGTCTTCGGCCTCGACGATATCCGAGGCGCCGAGTTTCAGCGTCGCGAGCTTGGCGGCGAGGATCGAACGAATGATCGGATCATCGTCCGCTAGCAGGATACGCGACGCCGCAGTTCGCGGAAGACCCGCGTCTTGACCGGGCTGCATGCTCAACTGCCTAAAAGTCGGATCGGAAACGAGTGCATCTAACTTTAGGCAAGTCGCATTAATTAAGGGTCAATTCAGTCATTCCTTAAATAACCTCTGTTAGGAAAAGTCTTTCGCCGAAAGGCGCTTGCGCCAACGCCCGAACCGGAAGTCACGGCCTCGTGAATCTCGTTTCCAAATGGTTGAACGGCTCGATAAAATCCAAACTAGCGTTCGCTGTTCTGGTGGCCGTGTTTACGGCCGTGGCGCTGGCGTCAGGCCTGTCAGCCTGGCGGGAATCCCGCCAGCGCTTTGACGCCAAGCTTGCCGAACTGCAAGGCGTCGCGGCGGCGCTTGCCACCAGCCTCGCGCCATCGCTCGCGACTGGCGATCCCCGCGGCGTCGCCTCAACGCTGAACGCCATAGGGCGCATTCCATCCATCAAGTTCGCACGCGTCTGGAACAGCGCTGGCGCAGTCGTGCACCAGACGGGCAACGGCGTCGTTGTCACCCGCGATGGCGACCCGCGATCGAACGCGCCCCTAAGTCCCTTTTCGGCCGTCCCACTCGTCACCTATCCGATCCAGGCGTCGATCGTGTATGCCGGCGCCAAGATCGGCATCCTCGAAGTTATCGCCGACCTCTCCGATCTGAGGTCGGCGCTGGCCGACAGCATCGCCAAAGCGATCGCGACCGGCTTCATCGCCGCGCTGATCGGCCTGCTCATCTCGCAGCGGTTCCAGAGCAGCGTCACGCGGCCGATTAATGCCTTGGCCGAGGCCATGCGGCGGGTCAGGCTCGAACACGACTTCACGCGCCACGTCGAAAAAACCAGCGACGACGAGACCGGCGAACTCGTCGAAGCCTTCAACGAGATGCTGATCGAGATCAACACACGTGACGCCAAGCTGGCCCGCCACCGCGACCGCCTCGAAGACGATGTCCGGTCGCGGACGCAGGAGTTGCTGCTCGCGAAACTCGACGCGGAATCGGCCAACGCCGCCAAATCCGAATTCCTTGCGACCATGAGCCACGAAATACGCACGCCCATGAACGGCATGCTTGTGATGGCCGAACTCCTGGCGTCCGGCGGCCTGAGCGCCCGCTTCCAGCGCTATGCCGACGTCATCGTCAAATCCGGCCAGGGCCTGCTGGCCATCATCAACGACATCCTCGACCTCTCCAAAATCGAGGCCGGAAAAATCGAACTGGAATCGGCGCCGATCGACGTCGCCGAACTGGTCGACGATGCGATCAAGCTGTTCTCGGAGCGCGCCTCCAGCAAGAATCTCGACATCGCCGCCTATGTCGCCGCCAGCGTTCCCGCCAAAATCAAGGGCGATCCCGTCCGGCTGAATCAGATCCTCACCAATCTGCTTAACAACGCCCTCAAATTCACCCAGGCCGGCCATGTCATGGTCGAAGCGTCGTGCGACGACACGCATTCCGAGACCGGCGGACGGACGCTGCTCCGGCTGCGCGTCATCGACACCGGCATCGGCATTCCGGCCGAAAAACTCAGCCACATATTCGAGGCGTTCTCGCAGGCCGACGCCAACACGACGCGCCAATACGGCGGCACAGGGATCGGCCTCACGATCTGTCGTAAACTGATCGCGGCCATGGGCGGCGCCGTGCGCTGCGAGAGCGAAGTCGACAAGGGCTCGACGTTCACGGCCGAAATTCCGGTCGAGGTCGTAGAACCCTGCAGCGGCCTGCGTCTCACGAATTCCGGCACGACGCCTGCCATCGCGATCCTCGGCCTCAAGCCCGCGACACATTCGGCGCTGGCGCGGTTCGCCGCCGATTTTGCGATCGACGTTCGCCAAATCGCCGTCATGCCCAGCGCTCACACTGAGGTCATCTTTATCGACGCTCGCATGCTCGCCGATTGGCGCCGCGACGGCCGGCCGCGACCGCGTGCTACCGTCCTCGCTATCTCCGGCATGGGCCAGTCGCTCGCAACCGACCTCGTTCACAGCGGTTACGCCGACGGCGAACTTGAACATCCGCTCTCATGCCGCGATCTGCGTGCAACGCTGGAGGCCCTTCGCGGCGACGCCAGCTTTTTGCCTGAACTTCGCGCCGCTGCTGCCCCGCCCGCAGGAAGCTCCTCGGCCTCTTTCCACGGCGCGCGAATCCTCGCGGCCGACGACAGCGCCGTCAATCGCGAGGTGCTGATCGGCGCGCTCGCCCGTTTTGGCGCAACCGTGACTTGTGTCGGCGACGGCGCCGAAGCGGTCGCGGCGGCGCAAGCCGAAACCTTCGATCTCATTTTCATGGACGCCAGCATGCCCGTTATGGACGGCTTCGACGCGGCGCGCGCGATCCGGGCGTTCGAGGCTTCGACAGCGCGCCATCCTACGCCGATCGTGGCGCTCACTGCGCACGTCTTTGCCGAGCAGGCGCACATTTGGCGCGACGCCGGCATGAACGATTGCATCAGCAAACCCTTCACGCTCGCCGCGATCGAAGCGTGCCTCGCCCGATGGATCGGCGGCGCGAAGCCGGATGACGTCAAGCAAGAAATCGCGCCGGCAAGCCCCGCGGCCGACTTCGGCGACGGCCTCTTCGACTGGGACGTCCTTGAAAGCATCCGCGAAATTCAGCTGCCCGATGACGATCTCGTCGGCCGCGTCGTCAAGCTCTATCTGGATCACGCTCCACGCGCCTTCGCGCGTCTCCTGGCCCTCGAAGACAATTCTGACCCCAAGCAAATTGCCGCCGCCGCCCACGCGCTGAAATCGATGTGCCGCAACATCGGCGCAACCAAGCTTGGCGCCGTTTGCGGCGACTTGGAAGATCGCGCACGTCAGGGCCAAACGACCCTCACCGAGGCCGACCGAGCCGCATTCGAGAGCTGCTTCGCCGCGACCCTCGACGCGCTCCGCCAAGGCGCCCCGTGGTCTCGCCGCTCGGCGGCTTGACCGCTTTCACGCACATGCTCACGCGCGCAAAATAGGCAGCGACATTCCGTTCTGGTGCATCGCAACAGCCAATATCTCACACGTTCGTCGGCGCCGGCGGTGGAACTGACGCGCCCTGCCTGCGTTCTTTTCCAATCTTTAGGTTGGAGGCAGACATGGACAACCCAAGCCCACTGCGCGAGAGCCCGCAAGGAATCGGCGCGATCGTCTTCGGTGTCGCTGCGATATTCTTGACGATTATCGCTTTCGGCGTCATCGCCTCGCGCATCGTGATCGGCGATCGCGAGGTGGTGCAAGTTGCGCCCGCCGTCGCGCCAGCGACGCCATCGGCCACGACGGGGCAGCCCGGTGTGCCGCCCGCCGCAGTCAAGCCGGACGACAAGCCGACCAATCCGGCCGTGACCGCCCCTGCCAGTCAGCAACCCGCCGACGCAGTAAACCCAGGCAAGGGCGATATGCCGGAACCGAAGCCGAGCGGCAAACCTCCGACATCGCCTTAAAGAAACGTCGCCATAAAGCTCAGAAACGAAAGTCTGGCGGAGGGGGTGGGATTCGAACCCACGGTAGACTTGCGCCTACGCCGGTTTTCAAGACCGGTGCCTTAAACCACTCGGCCACCCCTCCGGACGCGGATCTACAACTTCCCGCCGAACGCCGCGGCGCACCGGGCGCCGCTCGTTCCTAACCCGCAAACACCCAGCGCTCAAGCACCGCGCCGAACATCCCGCGTTCCGCCCCGCGCCAGTCTTTACCGCTTCCTAAACCAAGTCTGCCACTGTTCGAGCAACCTTCGGCCCAACCGCTCCTGTATCGCGTTGGCCGGGGGTGCGTATGCGTAACAAAGAGCGGGTCGTTCGACATGTCGAGGTTCCTGACCGGAGCGCGTGGCTCGCGATCCGCGTTCGTGGCGAGCATCGCCGTCCTTCTTTCGGGCTGCTCGCAAGGTTCGGACACGCCGCGCTCCAGCGTTTCCCGCCCGCTCTTCACCGAATCCGAGTATGGTGTCCGATCCAGCCCGCGCGTCACGACCTATCAAGGCGCGCTGCCCAAAGGCGGCGGCTCATACAAGCTCGGTAGTCCCTACGCGGTCGCGGGCCAATGGTACGTGCCGCATGAAGACCCGCGCTATGATCGCCAGGGCGTCGGCTCCTGGTACGGCGAAGATTTCCACGGCCGCAAAACCGCCAACGGCGAATTGTTTGACAAGAACGCGCTGACCGCCGCGCATCCGACGCTGCCGCTACCGTCCTACGCCTATGTCACAAACCTTCAGAATGGCCGCACCGTGCTGGTCCGCGTCAACGATCGCGGACCCTATGTCGGCGGCCGCATCATCGACCTGTCACACGCGTCCGCCCGCGCGCTGGGCTACGATGCGCAGGGCCGGGCGCGGGTGCGCGTGCGCTACGCGGGCCGCGCGCCGATCTCGGGCGACGACCGCCGCGAACGTCAGTTCCTCGCCGAACAGCGCGTGCGCGCCGGAAGATCCTTGCCGATGGCGGCAGCGCTGCCGAGATACGCGCCGCCCGGCGCCCAGCAATCGCTGCCGTGGGACGTGACCACGAAAGATCGATGGTCGCCGACGACCTATCGCTCCGCGCTCGCCGGAAAATAATCGCTCGTGCCGGACGTTGACCTCCGAAGCGCGGCGACCGATAGTCGTCGCCATGGCGGGCCTGACACGTGACTCTGTAATTCAGCGGCGAACAGTACCGTGATCGCAACGTCGAAGCATCCGATCGCACGAATAAGCCGTCACGCGTTGGGCGCGCTCGCTACGGCGACCATCGCCGCGCTTGCTGCCATTGCCTTTTCAAACCCGCTCCACGCCGGCGCGCAGGACGGCGCCTTCTCCACCAAGGCGCCGCGCGCCATTTTGATGGATGCCGCCAGCGGCGCCGTGCTGTTCCAGCAGGCCGCCGACGAACTCGCAGCCCCCGCCAGCATGAGCAAGTTGATGACGCTCGCCGTGCTGTTCAAGAACATGAAAGAGGGCAAGGTCAAAGCCACGGACGAAATGGTGATGAGCGCTAATGCGTGGCGCAAGGGCGGCGCGCCGTCCGGAACGTCGGCCATGATGGTCCCCGTCAACACCAAGGCGACGGTCGACGAACTGATCAAGGGCATCGCCGTTCAGTCGGGCAACGATGCCGCCATTGCGATTGCCGAAGGCCTAGCCGGCAACGAGACCGCGTTCGCCAAACTGATGACGGCGGAAGCGCGGCGCATCGGCATGTCGAAATCGACGTTCGTCAACGCCACGGGCCTCAGCGAAGCCGGCCATCTGATGACGGCGCGCGAACTGGCCATTCTAGCGCGACATTTGATTCTCGAGTATCCCGAATACTACCCAGTCTTCGCCACCCGTGAATTCCCCTATCGCAAACACAAATTCTACAATCGCAATCCGCTGCTGGTCCTCGAACTCGGCGTCGATGGTCTGAAGACCGGCAACACGGCAGATGCCGGCTTCGGCCTCGTCGCCTCCGCAGTTCAGGACGGCCGACGCATCATCGCCGTCGTCGCCGGATTGCCCACCGCCGACATCCGCAAGGCGGAAGCCGTCAAATTGATCGAATGGGGCTTCAAGTCGATCAGCCAGGTCAAACTCTATGACGCCGGCGAGGTCATCGGCGCGGCGCGCGTCTGGGGCGGCACGCAGATGTACGTCGATCTCGCGAGCAAGGACGACGTGATGTTCTCGCTGCCGAAATATCCGGCCAGCCAGCGGCTCTCCGCCGAAATCGTCTACAAGGCCCCGTTGAAACCGCCGGTCAAGAAAGGCGACCAGGTGGCGACCCTGCGCGTCTCCAGCACGTCCAGCGCCACGGCCGACCTGCCGCTCTACGCCACCGAAGACGTCGAAAAAGCCGGCATCATGCGCCAGGGATTCGACTCGCTGGTTCTCATGGCGCTGCGCCGCTTGGCGCTCTAAAGTCCGCGCCATAGAACCGGAAGAGGCTGCCGGAATCGGATTTATGGCGCGCGGAAAATTCATCACATTCGAAGGCGGCGAGGGCGCCGGAAAATCGACCCAGGCCAAGCGGCTGGCCGCCCGCCTTGAAGGCGCCGGCATAGCGACGCTCGTCACCCGCGAGCCCGGCGGCACGGCGCTGGGCGAAGATCTGCGCGCTCTGATCCTGAAGGATCGCCCGCAAGATCCGGTGACGGAACTTCTCATGTTCGCCGCCGCCCGCGCCGAACACATGACGGCGGTCATTCGCCCCGCGCTCGACGAAGGCACCTGGGTCATCTCCGATCGCTTTCTCGATTCAACGCGCGTCTATCAGGGCCGGCTCTACAACCTGGAGCCCGAATTGATCGCGCAGCTCGAACGCTACACCGTCGCGCCCGATTACCCCGACCTGACGCTGATCCTCGACCTGCCGCCGGAAGCCGGACTCGAACGCACTGTCGGGCGCGGAACGCTGTCGCGCTATGACGCCGAGCGCATCGAGACGCATGAAACGCTGCGCCAGGGTTTCCTTGAAATCGCCGAGCGCGAACCCGAACGCTGCATCCTGATCGACGGCCATCTCGCGCCCGACAGCGTCGACGCGGCCGTCTGGCAGGCGGTCAGCGAACGCCTGCTGTCGCTCGTGTTGTGACGGCGGTAGGGTGATGGCGCGCGCGATCCTCGTCAGCGAGACTGAGAGCCTGCCCGAAGCCGATCGGCTCGAAGGCTTTCCGCATCCTCGTGATACCGAGAGATTGATTGGCCACGCCGACGCCGAGCAGGCGTTCGAGTCCGCGCTGTCATCGGATGCAATGCATCACGCATGGCTGATTACCGGCGTCGCCGGCAGCGGCAAGGCGACATTCGCCTATCGCGTCGCGCGCGCGGCGCTGGCGCGCCCGGACGAGAAGGGCCTGTTCGGATCGGGGCTCGACGTCGACGCGCACTCCCCGACGGCACGGCAGATCGCCGTTCAGGCCCACCCCGGACTGCTCGTCATACGCCGCGGCTACGATCAAAAGGCCAAGCGGTTCACGGCCTCGATCCCGGTCGACGAGGTCCGCCGCCTCAAGAATTTCCTATCCCTCAGCGCCGAGGAGGGCGGGCGGCGCGTTGTCATCGTCGACACAGCCGATGATCTGAACGTCAACGCCGCCAACGCCCTTCTGAAGTCACTCGAAGAACCGCCGAGCCGCACGCTCTTTCTGATCCTATCGTCCGCGCCAGGTCGCTTGTTGCCAACGATCCGCTCGCGCTGCCGCACGCTCGGCTTGTCGCCGCTGTCCGACGCGCATTTGCGCGAAGCGACGTTCGCCGCCCTGCAAGCCGCCGGAAAACCAACGCCGTCCGCAAGCGACTGGGCGAACCTCGAAGCCATCACCGGCGGCAGCGTGCGCCGCGCGCTCGCGCTGCTCGAAGGCGGCGGGCTCGCATTGCAGGCCCGCGTCGACAAGCTGTTCTCGGACCTCCCGCGCCTCGACATGAAGGCGGCACATCAACTCGGCGATGAAATGCAGGGCGCGGCGCAGGAGTCGAAGTTCACGCTGTTCTTCGACCTGTTCCACGATACGCTTGCGCGGCTGATCCGCGCGGAGGCGACGGGCCAGGGCCGTGCAGCCGACCGTGCGCTCGCCGCGCGGCTGATCGGCCCTGCGCGCCTTGCCACCTTCGCCGAGCTGTGGGAAACACTGGCCCGCGACCGGGCCGACGCTCTGGCGCTCAATCTGGATCGCAAAGCCCTCATCCTCGCAAGCCTGACGCGCCTGGAGGCGGCGAGCCGCTAACCGCCCTCTCTCCTTAGGGAGAGGGGTGGGGTGAGGGGGCGGTCGACGACGAAGACATTGTGCAGAAGGCGACGACGTGGCCGAAAAATTCTACATCACAACGGCCATCTCATACCCCAACGGCGCGCCGCACATCGGCCACGCCTACGAAGCGATTGCCACTGACGCCATCGCGCGCTTCGAGCGCCTCGACGGCAAGGACGTGCTGTTCCTCACTGGCGCCGACGAGCACGGCCTCAAAATGAAACAGACCGCTCTAAAGGAAGGCGTCAGCCCGCGCGCGCTCGCTGATCGCAACACCGCCCGTTTTATCGACATGGCGGCGGCGCTCGGTCTGTCGAACGACGATTTCATCCGCACTACGGAGCCGCGCCACCATGAAGCCTCCGCCGAAATCTGGCGGCGCATGGAAAAGTCCGGCGATGTGTTCCTGAAAAAATATGGCGGCTGGTACTCGGTACGCGACGAAGCCTACTACAACGAGAACGAGACGGAACTGCGCGACGGCCAGCGCGTCGCCGTGACGACCGGCACGGAGGTCGAGTGGAACGAGGAGGAAACCTACTTCTTCCGCCTCTCGGCCTATCAGGACAAGCTCCTCGCCCACTACGACGCGAACCCCGAATTCATCCTCCCGCCCGAGCGCCGCAACGAGGTCGTGAGTTTCGTCAAGATGGGTCTCGAAGACCTTTCGATATCCCGCTCGACGCTCGACTGGGGCATCCCGGTTCCGGGCGCCGCCGACCACGTCATGTATGTCTGGGTTGACGCGCTGACGAACTACATCACCGCGACCGGCCTCTTGAACGCCGGCGACACGTCCCGCGCAAAATTCTGGCCCGCCGACGTCCACGTCATCGGCAAGGACATCGTCCGCTTTCACGCAGTCTATTGGCCGGCGTTCCTGATGAGCGCCGGACTCGAATTGCCCAAGCGCGTCTTCAGCCACGGGTTCGTGTTGAACAAGGGCGAGAAGATGTCGAAGTCGGTCGGCAACGTCGTCGACCCGTTCGATCTCGTGAAGGCCTACGGTCGCGACAATGTTCGCTACTTTTTCCTGCGCGAAGTCATGTTCGGCCAGGACGGCGCCTACTCGCCCGAAGCCATCGCCAACCGCATCAACGCCGATCTGGCCAACAACCTCGGCAATCTTGCCCAGCGCTCGCTGTCGATGATCTTCAAGAATTGCGACGGCAAGATCCCGGAGCCCGGCCCGCTGACGCCCGAAGACCAGTCGATGATGAATGCCGCCGACGCGATCTACGCCGCGGCGCGCGCCGAGATGGACCGCCAGAGCGTCACCAAGTATCTCGATGCGCTCTGGGCCGTCATCGCCGACGCCAACCGCTACTTTGCCGCCGAAGAACCTTGGGCGAAGAAAAAAACCGATTCCGCGCGCATGGCGACGATCCTTTTTGTGACTGCAGAGTGCGTCCGCCAATTCGCGATCCTGGCGCAGCCGGCCATGCCGGAAGCGGCGGGAAAACTGCTCGACCTGCTGGCCGTCGGCGACAGTGACCGCGCGTTCGCGTCACTGGGCGCCGCCGCACGCTTGAAGCCCGGAACTGCAATCCCCGAACCCCAGGGCGTGTTCCCGCGCTACGTCGATCCGGCCGAGGCCGAAACCGCCTCGCAGGTCGCCGGCAAGACCAAAGGCAAGGCATGATTCGACAGTCGCCATAGCTGGCGCGTTGCTTCTCCGATCGTCATCCTCGGCCGAGCGCGGCGCACGCCGCGTCGAAGGCTGGGGATCCAGCACAAAACTCACTTTGCGAGTGCGCGCTTATTCCCCCTCCCCGC
This sequence comes from Hyphomicrobium sp., assembly GCA_046160845.1. Lineage (GTDB taxonomy): Bacteria > Pseudomonadota > Alphaproteobacteria > Rhizobiales > Hyphomicrobiaceae > Hyphomicrobium_B. The sequence goes on along the minus strand of JBJXHD010000033.1, from coordinate 55,015 downwards.
GCTTGCGGGGAGAGGGTTAGGGTGAGCGGCAGCCTCAAGCGCGATGGGGCCGCTGCCCCTCACCCCAACCGAAGGTTCTATGATGCTCGTCGACCACCACTGCCACCTCGACTTTCCCGAGTTCGCCGCCGACCTCGACGGCGTCGTCGCGCGCGCGGTTTCGAATGGCGTCGGCATGATGGTGACGATCTCGACCCGCGTGCGCCAGTTCGCCCGCCTCCTCGCCGTCGCCGAGCGCTATGCCAATATCTACTGCTCCATCGGCACGCATCCCCACAACGCCGACGACGAACGCGACGTGCCGCTTGCCGAGATCCTCGAACACGCCAGGCATCCCAAAGTCGTCGCCATCGGCGAAGCCGGGCTCGACTACTATTACAAGCGCTCGACGCCTGAGAACCAGGCCGCCGGCTTTCGCCGCCACATCGAAGCCGCGCGCATCACCGGTCTGCCGCTCGAAATCCACACCCGAGATGCCGACGCCGACACGCTGGCGATCCTGGAGGACGAGCACGCCAAAGGCGCGTTCCCCGCCGTGCTCCACTGCTTCACCGGCGGGCGCACGCTCGCCATGCGCGCCGTCGATCTCGGACTCTACGTCTCCTTCAGCGGCATCATCACCTTCAAGAATTCCGAGGAGCTGCGCGCCATTGCCCGCGACGTGCCGCTCGACCGCCTTCTGGTCGAAACCGACGCGCCGTTCCTCGCGCCCGATCCCTTTCGCGGCAAAACCAATGAGCCAGCGTATATCACGCATACCGCGGCGGCATTGGCCGAGACCAAGGGCGTGACGCGCGAAGCTCTCGCCGCCGCCACCACCGAAAATTTCTTCCGCCTCTACGCCAAGGCCGATCGAGCGAACGCGCGCGTCGCAGGCGCCGAGGCCGCATGAGCTATCGCTTCACAATTCTCGGCTGCGGGTCGTCGGGCGGCGTGCCGCGCATCGGCATGTCGTGGGGCGCGTGCGACCCGGAAAACCCGAAGAACCGCCGGCTCCGATGCTCGGGGCTGTTCGAGCGCAAGGGCTCCGGCGGTGTGACGGCCGTGCTCGTCGATACCTCGCCGGATTTCCGCCAGCAGCTTCTGTCGGTGCGCGCCACCGCGCTCGACGGCGTGCTCTACACTCACGATCACGCCGACCACACCCACGGCATCGACGACCTGCGCATGGTCGCCTTCGCCATGAAGCGCCGCGTCGACGTCTATTTCGATCGCGCCACGGGCGCGAGCCTCAAGCAGCGCTTCGCCTACTGCTTCGAGACGCCGCCGGGCTCGACCTATCGGCCGATCCTCAACAGCCACGAGATCGATCATGAAACGCCGGTATCGATCGAAGGCGCGGGCGGCGTCATCCGCGCGACGCCGATCGCGCAGACGCATGGCGATGTCATCTCACTCGGTTGGCGCGTCGCAGATCTCGCTTATTCGCCGGACGTCAGCGGCCTCACCGCCGAGGCCGAAGCTCGGCTGCAAGGGCTCGACGTGTGGATCGTCGATGCGCTGCGCCACACGCCGCACGAGAGTCACTTCAGCGTCAAACAAGCGCTAGGCTGGATAGATCGCCTGAAGCCGAAGCGCGCCATCCTCACCCACATGACCAGCGAACTCGACTACGAGACGCTGCGCCGCGAACTACCGGCCGGCGTCGAGCCGGCCTACGACGGCATGCAGATCGCGTTCGCGTAACGGCGCAATTCCCCGCCGATCGGCGATCGCCGTCAGCGCTCAACTCGCCTTGACGTTTTTCGCGGCAATCCGCGTCATCGTGTCGACGTAGTGCTCGATCTGCTGATCGCTCATGGGATCGCGCAGCATCAACCGGTAAAGCAGATAGCCCTGCATGTATTCCCACAATTCATTCGTGTCCGTCTCACGCGGAAGCTCCCCGCGATCTTTGCCGCGGGCGAGCACAACGAGAAATGGCTGTCCTCGCTTTGCGAGATACTCGTTGCGGTAAGGAGCATGGAGATCATCCTTGATCAGCACCTGGGCCATCAGCATGCGCGAGATGTTGGCGTTGGCCTCGACAGCCCAATGCTGGCGCCAGAGCTTCTTCAGGAGAAAGATGAGGTCGGAGCGTAAACTCCCGGTGTCCGGCGGCGTCTCGACCACTTTCCGAGTTCGAAAATGCGCGTCCAGAATGAGGCGCACCTTGTCGCCCCACCAGCGGTAGATCGTCGGCTTGCTGGCGCGAGCCCGCTTCGCAACGGCCTCGATCGTGAAGCCATCGAATCCATTCTCGTCAAGGATGGCCTCGGCCGCATCGACGATCGCTGTCTCGGTCGCTTGACTGCGCACCGCTCCAACAGACATGCGTGATCTTGGGCGCTTTTCAGAATTCGTCATGGCGTGTGAGGCTCACGATGCAGTCGGTGACAATGCTCCGGCGAGCATGGCCCCAATTCTACCTCTACGCATCTGTCGCAAATGAGTTTAGCCCATAAAATCAACGGCCTCACAGCTAGACCAATTCCGTCAACAATTGGAGGTTGTCCCGCGCACGACACATAGCAACGGCTCGGCGACATAAAAGTTTCAGGACGTCGTCAATACATCGGCAGCGCCAGCGCGCCATTGGGGCCAATCAGGACGCCCCAAGTCTCGTCGGGGCCGAAGGTGGCATCCTCCGACCGCGCCGGCTTGCCCTTGGTCTTGACAACGATTTTGTGCGCGCCGGGCGCCACGTCGATCCACGGGCCGTCCGGCGACTTGCTCGACCCTTCGCCGGCTTTGAGCTTCACCGTCTGCTTGCCGATCGTCACCGACGTCTCCACGTCTTCCGTGTTGCCGAACATCACCTTCGCTTGACCAGCCTTCGGCAGCATTCCGGCCTTCTCCGCCTCCGCCGTCTTGCGGAGCTTCAGCAGCACGCTGGTCTCGCCGGCCTTGCGCGCCAGCGTCAGCACGGCAGGGCCGTCCGGCGCTTTGAATTTCACCGTCGCGGCGTCGGCTTTGACGTCGGCGCCCGGCTCTTCGGTCCAGCCGCGACCCAAGAGTTCGCGGCGATAAAACCCGAGCACCGCCTCGACCGACGCCGGCACGAACGCGTTGGCTTCGACAAAAAACGCCGACTTGGTGTGCCCCTTCGAACTGCTTGGCTCGGGCGCCGGCAATCCACCGGCGTCGACGGCCTTGAGGTCGCCTTCCGCCACCTGCGGCGGCGCGTTGGCTTCGGCTTCGCGGTCGGCTTCGATTTTCGCTGCGGCCTCGTCGACAAGACCCGAGCCGCGCGCGGCGACATCGGTTTCATCCCCCATCCGCATGATCGTCATCGACACGTCCTTGCCGGACTTGGCGAAGTCCATCACGACCATGTTGGCCTTGTTGATGACCGATTTCTTTTCCTTCCAGCCAAGACCCTTCATCTGCTCGCGGTAGAACGCCGCGACGGACGCGACGTTCGCCGTCGTGCGAAACTCCACTTCGCCGTCGCCGGGATCGAGTTCGATCTCTGTCGCCGGATCGGGGAGGGGGATCGGCGCCGTCGCGCCGGCAAGCGTCGTCAGCGCCTCGACCGGTTGATCGGAAAGTTTCTCGGCCTTCGACTTGGCGACCGGCTGCTGCGCCTGCTTGATCAGATCCTTCGCCATGTCGAGGAACGCGGATTCTAACTCACCTGCAGTTTTCTCACCCGCATCGCCGCTCGGCTCTGAGCTTTCAACGCGCTGCGCAACGGTCGGCGGCTTCGGCGCCGCCGGAGCCTCCTCGGCTACCTCCATTCCAGGCAGGCCCGTCGACGCGGCGTCGATCTTGACGCGTACCTGCGTATCGTTGGCGCGCGCCAGCGACAGTCGCAGCGGCATCTGGCCTTGCCGCAGGAAGTACGCGGTGACGCCGTCGCGCGCCGGATCGCTCGGGTGCTTGGCGGAGTACGCCTTGCCGTCGTCGGTGTCCGACCACGCCGACCAGCCTACAGCCGCCAGTTCACCCGTGAAATACGCGAGCGTGTCACTCATCGACGCGCCCGTCAGACAAGTCATCATCGGCAGTTCGGGCGAATACTCGATGTCCGTCGCATCGGCGGGGAAGGGGATGTTGTTTGCCAGCGGATTGGCATTGTAGGCGATGCTCGTCGCGCCACCCTGCGCCGGCGCAACCGTGATGAACACGGTGAGGCCATGCGGTCCGCGTTTGAAACTCGCCGTCGCCGCCTGCTCGGTAAATGTCGAGGCCGACTTGCCGTAGCGCTGCCAACCGTCCTTGGCGAGCAAGCCCTCGACGTCTTGCGCCGTCTCCATAACCGGCTTGGATGCCGTGTAAATCGTCGACTCCGGAGATTGAAACACGTCTTTGCCGCCGTCGAGACGCGGCAGCTTGCTCGTATCGAGCGGTTCGGCGGCGAGCGCGGCGCCCGCTGCGGCCAGCGCTGCAACAATGATCAATTGGAACGTCAGCGCTGCGCGTCGCATGTTCTCGTTTCCCTTCCGATCGGCGCTCCCCGACCCAGCCGAACATCATACCGCGACGCGCGGCGCCCCGATACGAGGATACATGGGTAACGCTACCCGCGGGGATATGTCATGAACCATAATCAGACATCGGGCGCGGCGGTTGCGGCGCGCGTCGCGCTGCCCTTGCGCCCTCGCCAGTCGCGGAAGTTCAAGATCTCGCCGTTGCGATCGCACTCCGGCGCCGTGAGTTCGAGAAACAGCGGCGCGAGGTCTTCGGGCGCCGGCAGCGTCATTGGGTCTTCGCCGGGAAACGCCTTGGCGCGCATCGCCGTTCGCACCGGCCCCGGATTGACGAGGTTCACGCGGACATTCGTGTTGGCGAGTTCCGCCGCCCACGATTTGACCAGCGCTTCAAGCCCCGCCTTTGACGCCGCATAGGGTCCCCAATAGGCGTACTTCCCGCTCGCCGCCCCGGACGTGACGAACACGGCGCGCCCGGCTTCCGATCGCTTCAGCAGCGGATCGAGCGTGCGGATCAGCCGCCAGTTCGCCGTCAGATTGACGTCGACGGTCGAAAGAAATCCGTCTTCCGTCACATGGCCGAGCGGCGACAGCGGCCCGAGGATGCCGGCGTTGGCGATCAGGATGTCGAGATGTTGCCAGCGCTGGAATAGCGTCGGCCCGAGCTGATCGAGCTTGTCGCCCTTGCGAAGATCGAGGTGCAGCAGCGTCGCCGCGCCGCCAAAGGTCTGGATTTCGTCGTCGAGGGATTCAAGTCCCGCCAGAGACCGCGCCGAGATGATGACGTGCGCGCCGGACTTCGCCAGCGCCAGCGCCACGGCTCGGCCGATGCCGCGCGATGCGCCTGTCACGAGCGCGATTCGGCCGGAGAGCGGACCTTCAAGCATCAGTGTTGATCCATGGCGTCACCCGCTCTGCCCGCGTGCGGGGACAGGGTTGGGGTGAGGGGCAACCGCAGGCGCCAAGCGAGAAGCTACCTTCACCCTAGCCTTGTCTCATTTTGCTCGAAAGGGGTTGCGCCGGGAAAACGAGGGCGCATTACCCCACTTCCGCCAGCAGCGACAATTGCCGCGGCGCGCCATCGCCGTTCTGATCGGTGAGGTCGGTCGGATAGTCACCGGTGAAGCAATGGTCGGTGAACTGCGGGCTGCGTGCGTCGCGACTTCCAAGCCCGATCGAGCGATAGATGCCATCGACCGACAGGAAAGCGAGACTGTCGGCGCCCATGAACGCCCGCATTTCCTCGAGCGACATGTTGGCGGCGAGCAGGTCCTTCTTGCTCGGCGTATCGATGCCGTAGAAATCCGGATGCGTGATCGGCGGTGAGGAAATGCGCATGTGAACTTCGCGCGCGCCGGCGTCGCGGATGAGCTGCACGATCTTTTTCGACGTCGTGCCGCGCACCACGCTGTCGTCGACGAGCAGCACGCGATTTCCCCGGATCACGCTGGCGTTGGCCGAGTGCTTGAGCTTCACGCCGAGCTGGCGGATGCGCTGCTCGGGCTCGATGAAGGTTCGCCCGACGTAGTGATTGCGGATGATGCCGAGTTCGAACGGGATGCCGCTCTGTTGGCTGAAGCCGATCGCCGCCGGAACGCCCGAGTCCGGGATCGGCACGATCACGTCGACGTCGGCCGGCGCCTCGCGCGCCAATTCCGCGCCCATCTGCTTGCGGATCTGGTAGACTGTCTGGCCGCCGACGATCGAGTCCGGCCGCGCAAAGTAGATGTACTCGAAAATGCAGGGGCGCGCCGGGCGGCGTGGAAACGGCCGGTGGCTTTCCAATCCGCGGTCGGTGATCACCACGACTTCCCCGTTCTCGACTTCGCGCACGAATTCGGCGCCGACCATATCGAGCGCGCAGGTCTCCGACGTCAGCACGTAAGACTCGCCGAGACGCCCGATGACCAGCGGGCGGATGCCGACGGGATCGCGTGCGCCGATCATCATGTCGTTGGTGAGACACACGAGCGCGAACGACCCCTCGACCTGGCGGATGGCGTCGACCAGTCGCTCGACGACGCGGCGCTTCTTCGATCGCGATAGCAGATGCAGAATGACTTCGGTGTCAGAGGTCGATTGGCAGATCGCGCCCGACGAGATCAGGTCATTGCGCAGCGTTAGCGCGTTGGTGAGATTGCCGTTGTGGGCGACGGCGAAGCCGCCCGTGTCGATGTCGCAGAACAGCGGCTGCACATTGCGGATCAGCGCATCGCCGCAGGTCGAATAGCGATTGTGCCCGATGGCCATGCGGCCTTTGAGACGGGCGAGAACGTCGGCCTTGGAGAAGTTGTCGCCGACCAGGCCCATACGGCGTTCGGAGTGGAAGTTGCGGCCGTCGTAGGAGCAAATGCCTGAGGCTTCCTGGCCGCGATGCTGAAGGGCGTGCAGGCCGAGCGCCGTGAGCGCCGCAGCGTCGGGATGATCGAACACGCCGAACACGCCGCATTCTTCACGCAGCCTGTCGTCGCCGTAGCGTGTGAATGTCAGACCATCGCACGTGCCATCGCACGTGATCGTGCCGTCCGGGTTTTGACACTCTTCTAGAGCTTCCGCCATCTGCGCCGTCTCCCGCCAAAGAGCCGCACTACGGCGCCCGCGTCGGCGGCAAACTTGCCGCTCCGGGCGCATTCTCGACATCGAACTGAACGCACGTCCGTCACGTGGCCGTCATATAGGCCCGATGGCGTCCCGACGCCAGAGCGACATTGCAGCGCCTAGCCCTGCTGGTCGCCGGCCGGCGGCGGTGCAGCGGACGGCTGTGGCGCAAATTGCAGCAGCGCCGAATGGATCGCGTCGCCCGCCGTCTTAACGTATTCGCGGAAATAGGCCTCGCGCACCATCGGGTGTTGGTCTTCCTTGTTCGGCGTGATGAACGCCTCGTAAAGCATGTAGGGGATGACGAACAGCAGGAAGCCGCGGAACACGCCGAACACGAAACCGAGCACACGATCGATCATGCCGATGTTGCTGTCGAGGATGGCGTCCGACATGCGCGCGGTAATCAGATGCACGACGATCAGCACGATCAGCGCCACGACGAGCGCCACGACGACGGTCGCGATCTGCGGCGGCAGGCCGGTCTGGGCCGCGACGTCGGTGGTAAATTCCTTCTTCGTCGCAAAGATCCAATAGCCGACCGCGGCCGCGGCGAACCACGAGAGGATCGACAGAAGCTCGCGCGCGAAGCCGCGATACATGGCCAGCAGGCCGGAAATGAACGCGACCGCGATCAGCGCGATATCGAGGTAGGTGAACAGGCCTATCATGGCCGAGGTCCCTCTGATGGTCTCATGTGACCCGCGACGCGGCGCGACGGGGCTGTCAGTCGCACGCCGGTCTTTGACCGGCAAGCGTCTTCAGATGCGCGACGCGGTTCAGCGACAACTTTAACCCGGTGGTATCGGCTTCGCCCGAGTCCGACAAGACCGCGCCCGCAAAGCCTAATTTCGCAGCTTCCTTCAACCGCGCCGTTGTCATCGGCGCCGCACGGACCGCCCCGGACAGCGAAACCTCGCCGAAATAAACCGTGTCGTGTGGCAGGGCAGCACCGGATAATGACGACAGCAGGGCTGCCGCGGCTGCGAGATCGGCGGCCGGCTCGGTGATTTTGAGGCCGCCGGCGACGTTCAGATAGACATCGTGGCCCGAAAACGACACCCCGCACCGCGCGTCGAGGACAGCCAGCAGCATCGAAAGCCGCGCCGCGTCCCAGCCAACCGTCGCGCGCCGCGGCGTCCCAAGCCCCGACGGTGCGACGAGCGCCTGAATTTCAACGAGCAGAGGCCGCGTGCCTTCAACGCCGGCGAACACCGCCGCGCCCGGCGCCACGCTGTCGCGATCGCCGAGAAAGAGTTCGGAAGGATTGGAGACTTCGCGCAAGCCGCCGCTCGCCATTTCGAACACGCCGATCTCGTCGGACGGCCCGAAGCGGTTCTTGACCGCGCGCAGGATGCGATAGGAATTGCCGCGATCGCCTTCGAAGTACAACACGGTGTCGACCATGTGCTCGATGACTTTGGGGCCGGCGATTTGGCCATCCTTCGTCACGTGCCCAACGAGCAGCAGCGCTGATCCCGACATCTTGGCGTAACGGATCAGCGACTGCGCCGCCGCGCGCACCTGACTGACCGTGCCGGGCGCCGCGTCGAGCGCATCGGCCCACAGCGTCTGAATGGAATCGATGACGATCAGATCTGCAGGCCGTCCTTCGCCAAGCGTTGCAAGAATGTTCGAGAGATTGGTTTCGGACGCGAGCGCGACGGGCGCGGCGCTGAGCCCGAGTCGCTCGGCGCGCAGCCGCACCTGCGCGATAGCTTCTTCGCCCGAGAAGTAGACGGCGCGACGGCGCGCGTTGGCGAGATTTGCCGCAAGCTGCAGCAGCAGCGTCGATTTGCCGATGCCGGGCTCGCCGCCGATCAGGATTGCGGACCCAGGCACGATGCCGCCACCCGTCACGCGGTCGAGTTCGCTGATCCCGGTCGGCAGGCGCGGCGCGTCTTCGGTTCCGCCCTGCAAGCCTTCGAGCTTGACGACGCGGCCCTTGGCGCGCGCCGTGACGCCGGAGCCGGGCGGCGGCCCCGCGTCGGTTTCTTCGACCAGCGTGTTCCATTCGCCGCACGCCGCGCATTTGCCCGCCCAGCGCGACGCAGTCGCGCCGCAGGACTGACAGACGAAAAGCGACTTGGAAGGTTTGACCATCGGCTAGCTCGCCTCGCCGACATAGACGCGCTCGAAGCGGCGCCCAAGGCGCGTCAAGATCTCGTAGCCGATGGTGCCGGCGCTGTAACCCGCGTCCTCGATCGACAATCCGGGCCCGATCAACGTCGCAAAGTCATTCGCGCGAACCGCGCCCGCCGGCGCATCGGTGACGTCGACGGTGACGAGGTCCATCGACACGCGGCCGACGATCGGCGCCAATGCGCCCGCGATCATGACCTGACCGCCAGGCCTACCGTCCGGCGCGCTGGCCGAGCGAGGCACGCCGTCGGCGTATCCGGCGGCGATCGTCGCAATGCGGCTCGACCTCTTAGCGCGCCACGTCGCGGAATAGCCGACGGTCTCGCCGGGCGCGATGTCGGCGACGGCGAGAATGCGAACAGTCACCGTCACGACCGGCTTGACCGGCGCGAGGATTGTCTCGCTCGCTTGGCCGCCGTAGAGCGCATAGCCCGGACGCACGAGATCGAAATGGTAGTCAGTGCCAAGCATCAGGCCGTCGGAGGCGGCGAGACTGCGCGGCACGCCGGGAAACAGCGCCGACAGCGTCTCGAACGCGACGAGCTGATCGCGGTTCTTCGGATCGCGCGGATTGTCGGCGGAGGCGAGGTGGCTCATCACCAGAGCAAGGTCGACGCGCGACAACGGCTGGCCATCCGCAGCAAGACGTCGGCAGTCGCGCATCGGCAACCCGAGCCGGTTCAGCCCCGTGTCGATGTGGACGGCCGCCGGCAATCGCCGACCCAGCGCGTGAGCGCGCGACGCCCATGCCTCAAGTTCGTCGAAGGTCGACAGCACCGGACAAACGCCCAGGTGCGCGAAGTGATCGGCGGCCCCGGCAAGTCCGTCGAGTGCGTAGATCGTGGACGTCGGGGCAAGGCGGCGCGCGAGCGTGGCTTCCTCGGGCGTCGCAATGAAAAACACATCGCATCCCGCCCGCGCCAAAGCCGGAATGACGCGCGCTGCGCCAAGTCCGTAAGCGTCCGCCTTGACTACAGCGCCGCAGCGCGCCGGCGCCACGCGCGCAGCCAGCGCCCTCCAATTCGACGCCAGCACGCCGAGGTCGATCGTGATCATCCCCGTGGCGCCGGCGTGGCTATCGGCGATGCGCGCGCTCAAGCAAATCCCACTCTCCAATAACGAGGCTATACGTTTACCGCGGCGGCAGCGCGTAGTCGCGCGCCAGATTGCCGAACCGCGTGAACTGGCCTTCGAACGACAATTCCACCGTGCCGACGGGGCCGTGGCGCTGCTTGCCGATGATCACTTCCGCCTTGCCCGACACCATGCTCATCTTGGCCATCCAATCGGAGAATTCGGGCGTTCCTTCGGCGGGCTTTGTGCGCTCGACGTAGTATTCTTCGCGGAACACGAACATCACCACGTCGGCGTCCTGCTCGATCGAACCCGATTCACGCAAATCCGAAAGCTGCGGCCGCTTGTCCTCGCGATTCTCGACCTGACGCGACAGCTGCGACAGCGCCATGATCGGCACGTTCAGTTCCTTGGCGAGCGCCTTCAGTCCGGTGGTGATTTCGGTGATCTCCTGCACGCGGTTGTCGGAGCGCGACTTTGAGCCGGAAAGCAGCTGCAGGTAGTCGACGACGAGCAGATCAAGACCGTGCTGGCGCTTCAATTTGCGGGCCCGCGCCGCGAGCTGCGCCACCGTGATGCCGCCGGTCTGGTCGATGAACAGCGGCACGCGCGACATTTCAGCGGCCTTTTCCGACAGGCGGCGGAATTCCGCTTCGTCGATCATGCCGCGGCGGATTTTTTCCGAGCTGATTTCCGACTGTTCGGCAAGCACGCGCGTCGCCAACTGCTCCGACGACATTTCCAGCGAGAAGAACCCGACGATGCCGCCGTCAATGGTTTTCAGCGCGCCGTCCGGCTGCTTCTCGCCGCGATACATTTTCGCGACGTTATAGGCGATGTTGGTCGCGAGCGCGGTTTTGCCCATCGACGGGCGCCCCGCGAGAATGATGAGGTCGGAGCGCTGCAAGCCGCCGAGCTTGTGATCGAGATCGGCGAGCCCCGTGGAGGCGCCCGAGAGATGGCCCGAGCGCTGATACGCGCTGCTCGCCATCGTGATCGCCGTCGTCAGCGCGTTGCCGAAGCTCTCGAAGCCCTGGCCGTACTTGTTCTGCTCGGCCAGCGAATAGAGCCGCGTCTCGGCGTCTTCGATCTGCGCCTTCGGCTGATGATCGACGGCGCTGTCGTAGGCCGTATTGACCATGTCCTCGCCGATCACGATCAGCGAACGGCGTGTGGCGAGATCGTAAACCGTGCGTCCGTACTCGGCGGCGTTGATGATCGTCGTCGCTTGAGCGGCCAGCCGTCCGAGATACTGCGGCACGCTGGTGTTGGCGTCGATCGGCTCCGAATTCTCGAAGAAGGTTTTTACCGTTACCGGCGTCGCTGTCTTGCCCGAATGAATGAGCGTCGCCAACGTCTCGAAAATCCGCGCGTGCAGCGGGTCGTAGAAATGCCCCGGCGTCAGGAATCCCGACACACGGTCCAGCGACTCGTTGTTGACCAGGATCGCGCCGAGCAGGGCTTGCTCGGCTTCCAGATTGTGGGGCGGCTGACGAAACGTCAGCGGTTCGGTGGCCGAGGCAGCTTGCTTGAGCTTCTCGGTGAACAGGAGTGCGGGATCTGCCATGCGGGCACCCTAGGCGATTCCACTTTGCGGCCGCCCGCACACCGAGCCGGGAAACGCCCTCCGTCCCCGTTATCAACACGCGCGCGCAATTGCGCTTTGCAGGCGCGAATCGCTTGCACAGCACTAAGGTGATTCGCACTCATGTGCAGCGAGCGTGCTTCCGGCCCAATGACGGCAGAGCGACCTGCTTACTCGGATTCTCCTTCCGCCGCAGGCGCGGCGCCGGGTTCGAATACGGCGTCGGGATTGAAGGTCTCGAGTTCTAGCGCTTCGGCCTTGAGGTGGGCGACGTTCTCGCCCTTGGCCTGCTTGTCGGCTTCGTCCTGCGACCGCGCGATGTTGAGCTTGACGGCCGAAACCACTTCGGGATGCAGCAGGATTTTCGCGTCCGTGATGCCGAGCGTCTTGATCGGCCGGTCGAGTACGACCTGGTTGCGGTCAACGGTGAAGCCACCCGCCGACACGGCGTCGGAAATATCGCGAGTCGAGACCGAGCCATAGAGCTGGCCGGTGTCGCCGGCGGCGCGGATCAGCACGAACGTCTGGCCGTCGAGCTTGGCGTGGACGCCCTCGGCTTCCTTCTTGTGGGCGAGGTTCTGCGCTTCGAGCTGCGCGCGCTTGCCCTCGAAAACTTTCCGGTTGTCGTCGGTGGCGCGCAGCGCCTTTTTCTGCGGCAGCAGAAAGTTGCGCGCGTAGCCGTCCTTGACGTTGACGACGTCGCCCATCTGGCCGAGGCGGCCGATGCGCTGGAGAAGAATGACCTGCATGGGAATGCTCCTGAGTTGTGCGAAATGAGTGACGGGTGTCGTGGGGTTCAGTTGTCGTTGTCTTTGGGCGGTGGGGTCGGCCCGCGCGCCCGATAGGCGAAAATCGTGTCGGCGACGCCGACACAGGCGAGCACCAGCGCCGCGCCGGCAGTGACGAACAGCAGCGCGCAATAGACGAACGCCAGCGTGAAGCTGCGCCATGGCGATCCTTCGGTGACGACGTGCGCCACGCTGAGGCCGATGATCGCGAACGCAGCCGTCAGCGCACCGGCGAACCCGCCGGCCAGCAAACCCGGCGCGCCGCCGGCGAACGTCAACGCGACAGCGGCCAGCAGCGCCCAGATCGCGCCGGCCGGAAGCGCGGCCGCGGAAAGGTTCGGCCACGGCCGAGTCAGCCGGCCCGAGGCCAGCGTGATGCGACCCGCCAGCCACAGATTGAGCAGCATCGTCGCCATGGTCAGCATGCCGAGCGCCCAGGGCAATGTCTTCAACGTCGCCGCGGCGATGTCGTCTATCTGCGCCTCGGTCACGGGCTGCGCGCCCGGGATGTTCGGCAATTCTGTTTTGACGAAGGCTTCGACAAGGCTGCGCATGGTCTTTGCGAGCGCGTCGGCGTCGCTGCCGAGCATGAGCAGCGCCAGCACCGTGAACACTCCGCCGAACAGCGCCGCCGTCATCACGAGCCGGCCGACGGGATACCACTGGGTGTCGCCGCCTTCGCCGCGACTGAGCAGCGCCGAGCGCGTCAGCACCACCGCCGGAACGGCGGTGCTCAGTGAATAGACGACCGCCGTCGACGGATTGGCGAGCAATAGGATGATGAGGATGGCGGCGATCGCTGCGACAGCCGCGCCGCGCGGTCCGAGGCCGAGCCCCGCCAAATAAAGCGACAGCGGCGTCAGAAAAAACAGCACGATGCGGAGCAGCACGGGGCCGGTCGTCGCCGACGCGAACACGACCGCCGAAATCAGACCGGCGGCGAGCGCCAACACAATGGCATTAAGCGGCATCATCGTGTGCTGTCCCGCAGCTTGAGCGGTTAGAGGCGGATCCAGCCAGCGCCGTCCCGACCCAACGGATTTAAGCGACGGCGGCGCGCTTTGCAGGCGCCGCCGTATCGATCATTTGATGACGTAAGGCAGCAACCCGAGGAATCGCGAGCGCTTGATGGCGCGCGCCAGCTCCCGCTGCTTCTTCGCCGAGACCGCCGTGATCCGGCTCGGGACGATCTTGCCGCGCTCGGAAATGTAACGGCTCAGTGTGCGCACGTCCTTGTAGTCGATCTTCGGCGCGGCATCGCCCGAGAACGGGCAGGTCTTGCGGCGGCGATGGAACGGGCGGCGCTGCGTGCTGCCGGCCGGCGTTGCGATTTCAGCCATGGATCAAGCCTCCGAGCCGGGGTTGCCGTCGCGCGGGGGACGCGGAGGGCGGGGCCCTCTGTCGCCGCTGCTGGGGCTGGCGTTATCACGTGGGGGACGATCGCCGACCGCACCGGGACCAGCGCCGTCGCGCGGCGGACGCGCCCTGAACGTCGAGCCGCCTTCGCCGCCGCGGTCACCGCCGCCACGGTATCCGCCGCCGCCGCCGCGATCGCCGCCCCGATCACCGCGGGGACCACCGAAGCCGCCGCGTCCGCCGCCGCCGAAGCCGCCGCGATCGCCACGATCTCCGCGATCATCGCGGTCGGATTTGCGCATCTGGGCGCTGGGCTCGGTTTCGAGTTCTTCGACGCGCACGGTCAGAAACCGCATGACATCGCCGTTGATGCCCATGCGCCGCTCCATTTCGGCGACGGCCGCCGGCGGCGAGTCGACGTTGAAGAAGGCGTAGTGGGCCTTGCGGTTTTTCTTGATCTTAAAGGCGAGGGTTTTCAGTCCCCAATACTCTTGCTTGGTGACTTTGCCTTGCCCCTCTTCGATGACGCCCTGGAATTCCTTCATCAGGGCTTCAACTTGGGCTTGGGTCACGTCCTGGCGCGCCAGGAACGTATGCTCGTATAGCGGCATACGGGTTGGCCTTTCGGTTTGAGGTCCGCGCATGCGGCGCGGGTCACATCCCTCCGGCGCGGAGCCCCAATCAGGCCTGAGAAAGGCCTAGTCGGCGCCAAAAGGGCGGAGACACGGGGACCAATCAGAAAGGAAAACCTTTCTGCGGACCAAGCGGTTAGGGCCAAAGCCCAGACAGCCGGGATCCCGTTCAGCCTCCAACCGGAGCGGGTGACAGGCGGGCTTATACAGCAAAAAGCTTGACCGGCAAGTGCGGCGACGCGGTCGCTACCGACCCCTATTCGATCAAATCTTCGCGCCGGCGTGCCGCTGACGCTCGAATCATGGCCTCATCCCGCTTTGCAATTACGTACCGCACGTCAGAAGGAGACGGAGTCCATGAAGTTTGCAGCCTATACGGAAGAGACCATCTGGGGCACCGGCGACAGCGAGGCCGAAGCGCGCAGCGACGGCGAAGCCGCCATCCGCGAGACCGAGGGACCGCTCGAACAGATCGCGCTGCTGAAGGTCGCGCCGATCGACGAAGCGCTGCTGGCGGCGCTGGCCGAAGCCGAAGCCAACGGCACGGACCTTTTGTTCGATCTTGTCGATGGCGAACTGTGCGAGGTTGAAACCGTCGACGCTTAAGCCAGCGAACAACGCACACCAGTCATGCGCATGAGGATTTGGCCCAAATGCCACGGGGCCATGCGCACAGGCGTCCGATAGACCGGCCCGCATGAGCGAAGGCCATGCCGCCGTGTCACACGCTCCACAGATGTCAGCCGAACGCGAGCGCGCCATCCTCTGGGCGCTCCTGTTCGGCAACTTCGTCACCGGCACGGGTATTCTGCTGCCGGCCGGAATGCTGAGCGAATTGGCGACAGGCCTCACCGTCAGCGTGCCCAAAGCCGGCGGCCTGTTGTTCGTCAGCGGCGTGCTCGTCGCCATCGGCGCGCCGCTCATCGCCGCCTTCACAAGCCGCCTGGACCGCCGCGCGCTGTTGACGTTTTCACTCGTGCTCTATGCGGCGAGCCATGTTGTTTCCGCCATCGCAACAAACTTCGAGGTCGTGCTGGCGGCGCGGGTCGCGATGGCCGTCTCGGCCGCGATCTTCACGCCGCAGGCCGCCGCCACGCTCGGCGCGCTGCTGCCGCCGGAGCGGCGCTCGCAAGCCATCACCATGATCTTCGTCGGTTGGTCGCTCGCGACCGTCGGCGGCATGCCGCTCGGCGGCTACATCGCGCACGCTTTCGGATGGCAGGCGGCGTTCGCCGTCGTCGCCGCGCTCTCCGTGTTGGCGGCGTTCGCCGTCGCTGCAACCATTCCCGCTGGCGTGCGCATCGCCGCTCTCTCATCGGACTCTTGGCGGCGCGTTTTTGTCAGTCCGGCGTTGCTGCTGGTTCTGCTCGTCACCATGCTCAACGGCACGGGGCAATTCACGTTCTTCACGTATGTCAGCCCGTCGCTCAAAAATTCGCTCGCCGCCGGACCAGAAGTCATCACTGGCGTGCTCGCACTGTATGGACTTTCAGCGACGCTCGGTAACGTCGCAGCGTCCCGCGTCGTCGGCGACCTCGGCCCGGCGCGCGGAGCATTGATCGCGCTGCTCGGTATGACGGCCGGACTGGCGCTCTGGGGCGCCGCGCCTCACATACTCTATGTCGTGTTGGCAGGAGCGACGTTCTGGGGCCTCGGCACCTTCGCGGTGAACTCGATCCAGCAGGCCCGCCTCGCGAGCCTCGCGCCCGACATCTCCTCGGCGTCCATCGCGCTCAATACGTCGGCGATCTATCTCGGACAGGCGGCGGGATCGGGCCTCGGCGGCGCGCTGATCACAGGCGGCATGATGCAGGCGCTGGCCTGGACCGCCGCCGCGATCCTGCTGTCGGCGGCGGCCGTGTCGGTCGTCGCTCAGCGGTACGAACGGCAATGATCGCACCTTACTCGGTGTCGTTCGACGGGGCCGGCGCAGCCCCACCTGCCGTCGCATCTTGTGGCACCGGAACGATCCCGGCTCCGCCCGACAGAATGATCGTCGGCGCGGCTTTTCCGGGCCCGACCGACAGACTCTGCAGCACACGCAGGTTCATCAGTTCCGGGTTGCCTTTCAACATGCGCGCCGCGTTGGCCAGCGAGCGTAGCGACGCCTGCTCGCCGCGCGCCCGCTCGAGCGCCGCAGCGGCTTCCATTTTCGCGCGCACCACGTCGCTCGCCAGTCGGCGAATTTCGGCCGACATCACGACGTCGCGCAAGGCGATGCGGATCAGCTCGCAGCCTTGATCGGCAAACGCCGCCTTCGACTTTTCCAGAAGCCGCGCGTCAAGCTTGGTGCGCTGGTCGATCAGCTGCTCGAGCGGCAACTCGGCGGCAAGATCGCGAATCGCCAACTGCATCGCGTAGTAGAGCGGTGTCATCGGGCCGTTGGAGCTGGTCTCGAGCGATTTGCGCGGCTCAACAACCTTGTAGGTCGCCAGCGCCGAAAGTTTCACCGGCAGCCGGTCAGCCGACAGCACCTCCTGGATCGGCACGAGCAACTGCTGCTCTTTCTGATCGACGACGCGAATTTTTCGGCCCAGCATCGCCCAATAGACTCCAGGTCCGACTTCGTTCTGGAAAACCCCGTGCTTATAGACGACGCCGCGCGAGCCTTCGTCGATGGTGACGACGTACCGGGTTAGGCGCTTGATCGCCGAGATCGCCAGCACGAACGCGACGACGAGCGCCGCCATCAGGAAAAGCGCTACAGCCCTGTCCATGACATGGTTCCTCGTGGAGAAGGGGCCTTGCAGTAAAACTCACGTCTCCCGGCGCCGCAGCCCGGACGCGGGGACGGCGCCCGAAGGCCCATCCGCATGGCGGCGAGGCGGTCGCCTTGCGGCAGGCGCCGGGAGACGCGCTGAAGGAGTCAACAGCTCTAGGCGTCCCGCCAAACTTCCGCAGACGAGCGCGCTACGCACACTCCGCGGCTCCGTCGCGACGCCGCCCGCACGCTAGCACAGGCGTCGCCGGCGACGCCATCGCGTTCCGGTGAGGGCCAGATCACGTGGAGCTCGTTCATTTGGCTTTGCGCGCCGGGCTCGCTAGCATGACCCGCATGAGTCAATTTCTGAAACGGCAGGAACTGCGAACGCGCGCCAACATGCCGGCCGGGTTGCGCACCGCGTACAGGTTGATGCGCTCGTTTGGTCGGCACACGCCGGCGCAACCCCTGCCGCAGACTCTCCTGAATAACGCCCGCTTGTGCGCATCGCGAGACGAAATGCTGCGGCATCTGCCGCACACCGGCGTCGTTGCCGAGATCGGCACGCTACGCGGCGATTTCGCTCGCACGATCATGGCGGTGGCGCAGCCGCGAAACTTGCATTTGATCGATATCGACTTCAGCGGCCTCGACCCGCGCGGCCTCGACGAGCCAAGCGTCACGCGGGGCGTCGGGCTCTCACATGAGGTCATCGCCTCGTACGCAGCGAACACGTTCGACTGGATCTATATCGACGCCGATCACGCATATGACGCCGTGCTGCGCGACGCCCGAGCGTCGAATGCGCCGCTGAAACCCGGCGGCTATCTGATCTTCAACGACTTCTGCCATATCGACCCGTACCTTGGTCGCTATGGAGTCAAACGCGCGGCGACCGACTTCATTCTCGAGACCGGCTGGCCTGTCGCCTTTCTCGCCCTCCAGGGCGACGGCCTCTACGATCTGGCGATCCGCAAGCCCGAGGCTCAGCGCTGACATCGCGACCGACTTGACAGGCCGACTTGACAGGGGTGGGGCGGGGGTGGATTGAAGCCGCCGCGGCGCGCACTGGAGACCCCCAAAGATATGGCCATCGCATTCGTCTTCCCCGGGCAGGGCAGCCAGGACGTCGGCATGGGCAAGGCGCTCGCCGAGCGCTATCCCGCCGCACGCGCCGTGTTCGACGAGGTCGACGACGCGCTTGGCCAGAAGCTATCGCAGATCATGTGGGATGGCCCGAAAGAGACTCTGACTCTGACCGAGAACGCGCAGCCGGCACTAATGGCAGTGTCGATGGCCGTGATGCGCGTGCTCGAATCGGAGCACGGATTTAAGCTTGCGAACACTGCCAAGTTCGTCGCCGGTCATTCGCTCGGCGAGTATTCCGCGCTTGCGGCGGCGGGCGCGTTTTCGCTTGCCGATGCGGCGCGGCTGCTGAAATTGCGCGGCCAGGCGATGCAGAGGGCCGTGCCGGTAGGCCTTGGCGCCATGGCGGCGCTGCTCGGCGTCGGACTGGACGTTGCCGTGAAGGTCGCGGCCGAGGCGGCGCAGGGTGACGTCTGCCAAGTCGCCAATGATAATGAGCCGACGCAGGTCGTGCTGTCCGGACACAAGACGGCGATCGATCGCGTCGCCGAGATCGGCAAGTCGCACGGCGTCAGGCGCGCGGTGCCGCTCCCCGTTTCTGCGCCGTTCCATTGCGCGCTGATGCAACCCGCGGCCGACGCCATGGCCGAAGCGCTCGCCAATGTGACCGTCAACGCGCCGGGCGTTTCTGTCGTCGCCAACGTCGTCGCCAACGCCATCAATGATCCTGAAGAGATCAAGAAGCGTCTCGTCGAGCAGGTCGTCGGCACGGTGCGCTGGCGCGAGTGCGTCGCCTACATGGGCGACAACGGCGTCACCGACGTCTATGAAATCGGCGCGGGCAAGGTGCTCGCTGGCCTCGTCAAGCGCACAGTTCCGACTTTGACTGCGACAAGCCTCGGCGCGCCCGCAGACATCGACGCCGCGCTTTCAACGCTGTTGGCCTAGGGAGTGAGAAGAGAATGTTCGATCTGACTGGCAGGACCGCGCTGGTGACCGGCGCCACGGGCGGCATCGGCGGCGAGATCGCCCGCGTCTTTCACAAGGCCGGCGCGACCGTCGCCATCTCGGGCCGCAAGGTCGAGGCGCTCGAAGCCTTGTCCAAGGAACTCGGCGATCGCGTCCACGTCGTGCCGTGCGACCTCGCGGATCGCGCCAGTGTCGGCAAACTGATTGACGAAGCCGTCAAGGCGCTCGGCGGCCGTCTCGACATCGTCGTCAACAACGCCGGTCTCACCAAGGACAATCTGTTCATGGTCATGAAGGACGATCAGTGGGACGACGTCATCGCCGTAAATCTTACGTCGACGTTTATGCTGTGCCGGGCCGCGTCGCGCCACATGATGCGCAGCAAGACCGGTTACGGACGCATCATCAACATCGCCTCCGTCTCGGGCGTGTTCGGCAATCCGGGACAGGGCAATTACGCGGCCTCGAAAGCCGGCATGATCGGCATGACGAAATCCCTGGCGCGCGAAGTCGCTTCGCGCGGCATCACCGCCAATTGCATCGCACCGGGCTTCATCCAGACGGCGATGACCGATGTGCTCAACGACAAACAGAAGGGCGAGATCGCCAACATCATTCCGGCCCAGCGCTTCGGCGCGCCGCTCGATATTGCGGCCGGCGCGCTCTATCTGGCGTCGAACGAGGGCGGCTACATCACCGGCCAAACGCTGCACATCAATGGCGGAATGGCGATGGTATGAGGAACAGCGTGGTCGGGCCTCGCGCTGCGCCCTATGGTAAACGCCTTGAACACCGCAGCCGAGCGCATTTGTCACGCAGGGCCGCGTCGCCGCCGCCGCGCCCCTGTTGCTTTGCAAGCCCCGGGAAGTGTGTTAACGACACCACGGTTTTTTTGGCGGTGCAGGCGGAGTTTCCAAGGCCCGATGCGCTGGTAAGTTGGGGAAAAGTCCGGCGAATCCGGTTTGGCCCGTGCGCCGGTCCGGCGACTCGCGATAGCCGCAGACGAGGCCCGGGGCCATCGATGCGGGGGACAAAAGTTTTCTGGGACAATCGAGCGCTCGCCCCCTTGGCTGAGCGCATCGATGGGATAAGAACGGCCTGAGGCGGATCCCGACCGTCGGGCCATGCGAAGAGAAAGACACGAGGACACACGATGAGCGATGTCGCAGAGCGCGTGAAGAAGATCGTCGTTGAGCATCTGGGCGTCGAAACCGACAAGGTGACCGACAACGCCAGCTTCATCGACGACCTGGGCGCCGATAGCTTGGACACAGTCGAACTCGTCATGGCGTTCGAGGAAGAGTTCGGCTGCGAAATTCCCGACGACGCCGCCGAACACATCCGCACAGTCGGCGATGCCGTGAAGTTTCTCGAAAAGAACGCCAGCGCAGCGTGACGTTTTGCTTCTGCGCCGCGCGTCCCGGCGACGAGCCCGGGGGCTAGCGCTCGGCAGTGAGATGCCTGCCGCGTTGTGCAATAGGGGGCTGGGCGACCGGCCCCCGGTTTGTATCATCCGTCGGCATTCTGCTTGGAAACGACTATGCGCCGCGTCGTCATCACAGGTCTGGGTCTCGTCACGCCCGTCGGCTGCGGGGTTGAGGCGTCGTGGACCAATCTTCTCGCCGGACACAACGGCGCGCGACGCGTCGAAGAATTCGAAGTCGCCGACATCTCCTGTCAGATCGCCAATTTCATTCCCCGCGGCGCGCTCGCCGACGGCAAGTTCGATCCCGACGATTGGATGGAGCCTAAAGAGCAGCGCAAGGTCGATGATTTTATCATCTACGCCGTGGCCGCCGCCGATCAGGCGATCGCGGACTCAGGCCTGACCTTCAAGACCGAGGAAGAACGGGAGCGCGCCGGCGTTCTCGTCGGCTCCGGCATCGGCGGCCTCTCCGGCATTGCTGACACGTCGCTGTTGCTGAAAGAGAAGGGCCCGCGACGCGTCTCGCCATTCTTCATTCCGGGCCGCCTCATCAATCTCGCCGGCGGCTACGTCTCGATCAAGCATTCTTTGAAGGGTCCGAACAACGCCGTCGTCACCGCCTGCGCCACCGGCACACACGCCATCGGCGACGCCGCCCGCATCATCGCGCTGGGCGACGCCGACGTGATGGTCGCGGGCGGCAGCGAAAGCCCGATCTGCCGTATCGCCATGGCTGGCTTCGCGGCCTGCCGCGCGCTGTCGACCAATTTCAACGATACGCCAACCAAGGCGTCGCGCCCCTACGACAAGGACCGCGACGGCTTTGTGATGGGCGAGGGCGCCGGCATCGTCGTGCTCGAAACTTATGAAGGCGCCAAAGCCCGCGGCGCCAAGATCTATGCCGAGATCATCGGCTACGGAATGTCGGGCGACGCCTTCCATATAACCGCGCCGTCCGACACCGGCGACGGCGCATTCCGCTGCATGAAGGCAGCCCTGGCGCGCGCCGGGTTGACGCCGGCCGAGATCGACTATGTCAACGCGCATGGAACCTCGACGCCGATGGGCGACGAGATCGAGCTCGCGGCCGTCGAACGGCTGTTCGGCAACAGCGCGGGAAAATTGGCGATGTCGTCGACCAAATCGGCGATCGGCCATTTGCTTGGCGCGGCCGGCGCGGTCGAAGCCGTGTTTTCCGTGCTGGCGATCCGCGACAACATCGCGCCGCCGACGTTGAATCTCGACAATCCATCAGTCGAAACGGCAATCGACCTTGTGCCTCATCAGCCTAAAAAGCGCGAAATCAATGTCGCGCTATCGAATTCATTCGGCTTCGGCGGCACAAATGCGTCGCTGGTGCTGCGCCGGGTCGCATAGAGTCGATTATTTCCCGCTTTCGCCACATTTTGCGGGGACCGTTGAATCGGTAAAGCAGACACGGCGCAGGGGCGGCGTCAGTAGATTTCGCGCACGGGAACCGGGGAAGGCGCACTGACGACATGAGCAGTCGCAAGTCGAAAACCAGTGCCACGGGGCGGGCGAGAACCGCGGGCGCCAGAAGCCCGGCGGAACGCCTGGAGCCGGCTCGCGCGCCATCGCGTCCGCGAGGCATGTATGATCGCGAACCCTCGCGCGCAGTGACCGCGGGCGTCCGCGTCATCAGCGCGCTGTTCACGTTCTCTCTCGTCACCTTGCTCGTCATGGGCGCTATCACGTTCGCGATCCATCAGCAGTACAATGAGCCGGGCCCGCTTCAAACCGCGACGCGCGTCATTATCCCGCCGGGCGAGAGCCGCATCGCGATCGCAGAACGCCTCGAACGCGAAGGCGTCATCGCCAATCGCTGGACCTTCGTCGGCGGACATCTACTGCAGTCGTTCACCGGCGGCGCCAAGAAGCGCCTTGAACTGAAAGCCGGCGAGTACGAGGTCAAGGAGCATGCCTCGATGCGCCAGGTGCTTGAGACGCTCGCGGAAGGCAAGTCGATCCTCTACAAGGTCACAGTGCCTGAAGGCCTGACCAGCCAGCAGATCGTCGAACGTCTGAAGGCCGAAGCCAATCTCGTTGGCGATGTGACGACAACTCCCTCGGAAGGGTCGCTACTACCCGACACGTATATGTTCTCCAAGGGAACGCCGCGTCAGGAAATCATCCAGCGTATGCAGGTCGAGATGGGCCGCGCCGTCGCCGAGATGTGGGAGAAGCGTAAATCAGACTTGCCGTTGCGCTCGCCCGAGGAGGCGGTCACCTTCGCCTCCATCGTCGAGAAGGAAACCGGCCGCGCTGACGAACGCACCCGCGTCGCCTCCGTGTTCTACAACCGGCTCAAAAAGGGCATGCGCCTGCAGTCGGATCCGACCATCGTCTATGGCATCGTCGGCGGCGAAGGCAGCCTCGGCCGCGGCATCACACGCGCCGACATCGACACGAAGACGCCGTACAACACGTACCAGATCAACGGCCTGCCGCCGGGCCCGATCGCCAATCCGGGGCGGGCGGCGCTGGAAGC
Organism: Hyphomicrobium sp.; assembly: GCA_046160845.1. Classification (GTDB taxonomy): domain Bacteria; phylum Pseudomonadota; class Alphaproteobacteria; order Rhizobiales; family Hyphomicrobiaceae; genus Hyphomicrobium_B. Next base: position 31,737 of record JBJXHD010000033.1, on the reverse strand, counting down.
CGCGTTCAATCCAGCCGAGTCGAACGACCTCTATTTCGTCGCCGACGGCACGGGCGGTCATACGTTCACCGACACGCTGAAAGAGCACAACTCCGCCGTTCAGAAGTGGCGCGATACGGAGAAACAGGCGAAATCGAAAACAGAGACGGCCAAGGCCGCCAGCGAACCGGACCCTGACGCTGCGCCCATCCCGCCAAACGACGCCAATTTGACCGCGGCGGCTGATCCGGCCCCCGCCAAGCCGGCGACCGGCGGGCCAAAGACCATCAAACCGGCATCGAGCACGACCGCCGCCATTCCGCTGCCGGTCAAGAAGCCAAAGCCCCAAGCTCAGGCGCAGCCTCAGCCCGCTCCCCCTCCGCAGCCCCAACCTCAGCCGTAAATCGCCGCGCGGACCCGTTGGCGCTGCACGGAGCCGTCGGCTAAGTTGCGCGCCGCGGCGGTCCTCGCCGCGACAAGCAGCAGGGCGCCATGGCGATTTCAAGCATGACCGGGTTCGCTCGGGTCGATGGCGCAGGCAACGGCGCGACGTGGGCCTGGGAGGCGCGCAGCGTCAACGGCCGCGGCCTCGATGTTCGCCTGCGGCTGCCACCCGGATTCGACGCACTGGAAGCGCCGATTCGCGAAGCGGCGATGAAGCGGTTTGCGCGCGGCAATGTCTCGATAACTCTGTCGCTAGAGCGCCAATCCGGCGTAGGCGCGGTGCGCCTAAACGAGCCGCTTCTGCTCGACCTCATTCGTGCGGCGGATCGTGCTGCCGAACTCGTCGGCGGTTCACGCCCGGACGCAGCGAGCCTGCTCGCGATCAAGGGCGTGCTCGAATTGACGGATGCGCCGATCGAGTCCCCGGCCGAACGCGCGGCGCGCGACACCGAATTGCTGATCGGTCTTGCGGCTTCGCTCGATGGCCTGCAAGCGGCGCGGCGCTCCGAAGGTGATCGCTTGTTTGCTATTCTTTCTGATCAAGTCGGGCAGATTGAATCCCTCGTCCGATCGGTGCGGGTCTCGCCGTCGCGCACGCCCGAGGCGATCCGGGCGCGCATCAAGGAATTGATGATGCGCGTGCTGGAAGCAGGCGACGGGTTCGACCCGAGCCGGCTGGACCAGGAAGCCGTGTTGGTCGCGACGCGCGCCGACGTCGAGGAGGAATTGGCGCGCCTCGACGCCCACATCGAGGCGGCACGCGAAATACTGGGACAAGCGGCCAACAATGGCGGCGTCGGCCGCAAACTCGATTTTCTGGCCCAGGAATTCAACCGCGAGGCCAATACGCTGTGCTCCAAGGCCAACGCCGTCGACGTCACGCGCTCAGGGCTCGCGCTGAAGACAGTCATCGACCAATTCCGCGAACAAGTGCAAAACGTCGAATAGCATGACCACACAAGCCGGCGACGCGCCTCATCCCCGAACTTCTGATCCGGTCGCACGCCGCGGCCTCCTCTATATTCTTTCCTCGCCGTCCGGCGCTGGGAAGACCACGCTGGCGCGCCGCCTGCTCGCCGCCGATCCCGGCATCGCCATGTCGGTGTCCGTCACCACGCGCAAGCCGCGTCCCGGCGAGACGCACGGCGTCGACTACGCCTTCACCGATGCGGCCGGATTCGATGCGATGCGCTGTGCGGGCGAGCTGCTCGAGTGGGCGCGCGTGTTCGACAATTTCTACGGCACGCCGAAGGCGCCCGTCGCCGCCGCGCTCGAGACGGGACGTGACGTGCTGTTCGACATTGACTGGCAAGGCGCTCAGCAGCTCTCGGAAAAACTGCCGGGCGACGTGGTGCGCGTCTTCGTCTTGCCGCCGTCGGCCGAAGAGCTGGAGCAGCGCCTAAAATCGCGTGCTCAGGACCCGCCCGAAATCGTCGCCAAGCGCATGGCTGAGGCCAGCGCCGAATTGAGCCATTGGCCGGAGTACGACTACGTCATCGTCAATTCCGACATCGAAACGAGCATCGCCGCCGCGCTGGCCATTCTCGCGGCCGAGCGTCTCAAGCGGTCTCGGCAACTCGGCTTGTCGGCGTTTGTGCGCGCTATGCAGACGACGCTCTAATTTTCGCAGCCGGCATGAATTCTGGCGAGGCGCGCAAACTCGGCGACGGTCAGCTGTTCGGCGCGCTTCTCCGGCTCGATCCCGGCTTCTCGCAGCAGCAAGTCCGCGAAAGGGGTGAGTTGCTTGAGGCTCGCGCGCAGCATTTTCCGGCGCTGACCGAAGGCCGCCGCCGTAACGCGCGACAGCGCCGCCGCAGAGCCGGCGTCCAGCAATTCGGACCGCGGCGTCAAGACGATGACGCTGGACGAAACCTTCGGCGCCGGAGTGAACGCTTCGGGCGGCAGCGTCATGACGATTCGCGTTTCGCAGCGCCATTGCGCCAGCACCGACAAACGCCCGTAGGCCTTAGAATTGGGCGACGCGGCGATGCGCTCTGCCACTTCTCGCTGAAACATCAGCACCATCGCATCGAACCAGGGCGGCCAGGGCTCCGTCTCCAGCCAGCCGACCAGCAGCGCCGAACCGATTGCGTAGGGAAGGTTCGCCGCGATCGTCACAGGCGCGTCGGCGTCGATCAAGGCGCGCCAGTCGGCGTCCATTGCGTCGCCCTGGTGAACATCAAGGCGGCCCGGATAGCGCCCCTGGATTTCGGCGAGCGCCGGCAGACAGCGCGCGTCGCGCTCGACGGCGACGACACGGCGGGCGCCCTCGGCCAGAAGCGCGCGCGTCAAGCCGCCTGGGCCGGGGCCTACTTCAACGATCGTGCGCGCCGAGAGATCGCCGCAGGCGCGCGCGATCTTTCGCGTCAAATTGAGATCGAGCAGAAAGTTCTGGCCCAGCGCCTTCTTGGCGCGCAGATCATGGCGCGCAATCACGTCGCGTAACGGCGGAAGGCCGTCGAATGCGGCAAGCGGCGAGGTCAAAGCACGCTCATGCGACGATGCTCATGCGGAAACCTGGGCGCGGCGCGCGGCCATGCGGCGCGCAAGTTTCAGCGCCGCGATCAAACTCGACGGCGACGCGCGTCCTGTGCCGGCAATGTCAAACGCCGTGCCGTGATCCGGCGACGTGCGGATAAACGGCAGGCCGAGCGTGACGTTCACGCCCGCGTCGAAGGCGAGCGACTTGATCGGGATCAGCGCCTGATCGTGATACATGGCGATCGCCGCATCATAGTTCCGTCGCGCGGTGGCATGGAACATAGTGTCCGCAGAGTGCGGGCCGGTCACGCTCAAGCCTTCCGCCTTGAGGCGCTCGATGGCGGGCGCGATGACGTCACGATCCTCCGTGCCGATCGCGCCGTCTTCGCCAGCGTGCGGATTGAGTCCCGCGACGGCGATGCGGGCCGTTGCAAGTCCGAAGTCGCGCTTCAAGGCGGTCGCCAGAGTGCGCGCAGTCTCGATGATGCGATTTGCGGTGACGAGGGCAGGGACATCGCGGAGAGGAACGTGAATAGTCAGTGGCGCGACGCGCAGCGTCACATCCTCGGTCTCGACCGACAGCATCATCAGGGGCCGCGACGGCGCACCCGGCCAAAAGCGCGCGGCGAGTTCGCCCAGATACTCCGTATGACCCGGATGCTTGAAACCGGCAGCATAAAGCACCGATTTGGCGATCGGGTTGGTGACGACGGCGCTGATGCGCCCGGTCGCGACATCCTCCACGGCCCTGTCGATCGCGGCGATGACGGCGCCGGCGTTGGCGCTGTCCGGTTTGCCGGCGCGGGAAGGGGCCGCAAGCTTCACAGTCATCACGGGGACACGCGTTGCGAAAACGCCGGCCGCCTCACCGGCGTCGGTCACAACTGCAACGGGACACTTCATGCCGAGGTCCGCAGCGCGGGCCGCGATCAGGTCCGGATCGGCGTAGAGAAGGAATGGACTTAGGCCCGCAGCCTCCCGGCCCACCCACGCTTCAATCGCGAGGTCCGGCCCGACGCCGGCAGGGTCGCCCATTGTCAATCCGATCGGCCGACGCGACCCGCCGCGATCGCCGCCAGCGGCGACGGCGGTCATCGATATTCGATGTGCGCGTCTTGGCGCAAATCCTTCAAATGGCGCTTGGCGAGCAGATCGAACTCCTTCTGGCGCAACTCGCCTTCCGCCTTGTCGCGCTTCTGCTCCTCGGCCTTGATCACCGTGCGGCCGCAGACGATCCATAGCTCGACGCCACCGTCGCCGACGGAAGGCGGCAGCATCTCGCCGTCGGCGGCGTTGAGCAGCATCGAGCGCGTCGGCTCAGGCACGCCGGACGGCCGCTTCTTGCCAAGTTCCTCGAACTTCGCGCCCGCAACGCCGGTCGCGATCGCGGATGATGACTTGCAGTCGGTGAACTTCGCGCGAATTTTCTCCGCGTCCTGCACGCGCTGGGCGACGGCGCCCTGATCGAGTTTCGCTGGTAAAGCGAGCTTGATGCGCTGGAGCTGCAACTCGGCTTGATCTTCGGCCGAAGCGGCGCCCGTGGCGACGAACTTGTCGACTTCGCTTGACGACACCGTGACCTGCGCCCCGAAACGGCGGCGCACCAGCTCGTTCCACGACAGCGACGAGCGGATCCTGGCCTTCATAGGGTCGAGCGACCCGCCGAGCTGCTGCGTGAACTGCGCCGCCGTCATCTTGTTGCGTTCCATGATGCCGTTGATGACGCGCGTCACTTCATCCTCGGCGACGACGACATTCAGACGCTTCGCTTCCTGAAGCTTCAGCTTCTCGTCGATCAGTTCTTCCAGCGCCTGCTTGCGCGCGCCGGGAGAGGACTGCGCGCGCGCCTGTTCGACGGCCTGCCGTTGCAGGCTCTGCCCAAACTCCTTTTTGCGCTTGTCGAAGATCTCGATGACCTCATCCTTACTCTTGCCGGGATTGGCCTTGATCGTCTCGCCAAGAATGGCTTTCAGGCGCTCTGTCGTTTTCGGATCCTTGATGATCGCCTGGAAGTTGGCTTGCGCCTTGGCGTTGATGTCGCCGCCGCCAATCATCTGGGCGCGTTGCTGGATCTCATAGGCCGTGACAGGTTCGTCGTTGACGAGAGCGACAATTGACTGCCCGGAGCCGCTTTTCTGCGGCCCTCGGCTTGCGGTTTGCGCGGCAGGAGTCTGCACGCCAGCGGCGGGCTTTTTCTCAGGTTTGGATTTTGTCGCCGCTCGAGGACTTTCCAGCACGGCTGCGTTCGACGGCGGCGCCTGCGCCTGCTGCGCGGCGAGTGACGGCGACGACGCTGTCGCCAGAAAAAGCGCCGCGCTCAAAGCCAGTCGATGGGCCGCTGCCTGGAACATGAAACCTTCAATTCGCCGTGTGAGTCGCCCTGCGGAAAGCCTAGCGCAGGCCCGATGCTCAAACCGGCCTTATCCACAGCAACCTTGGCCAAAATCCGGCCTCTCGAGCCGACTGCGCCAGCGGCGCTAGTTGGTGCGCTGCTCGCCGCCGAACGCGAAGTCGAGCGTATCGGTTTTGTATTGGAGTTCACCCAGGTGCTTGAACTCCAAGCGGAACATCAAGGTGCGGTCGTCGTCCAGCGTCTCGCTCTCGTAGTAGAGTTCCGAATACGTCGCCGTCAGCGCGAAGCACTCGTCGGCGTATCTGAGCTGCAAAGTGTTGCTCAACGACTGGCTGAGATCGATGTCATAGCGCGCCGAAGCCGCGACGCTCCACTGATCGGTCAGCTTCACCTGCACATAGCCGAAGATGTCCTGTTGGCTGCCGAGATCGTCGAACTCGGGGTTCGACGCGGAGTAGGCGTAGGCGGCTTGCGCCAGAACCGGACCGTAGTTGACCTGGAACGCCAGATCCTCGCGCCTGAGCTCGAAGTCATCCTGGTCGAAGCGACTTTGTGAGATGACGCGGAAGTTCGACGACGGCGCAACGTAGGCGCCGAGCACATAGTCGGAACGACTCGTCTCTAGTCCGTTTTCTGGATCGAAGATGAAGCGCCCGTCGTCGGCACGGCCCGGATCGGCGTACACGTTGTCGCCAGAGAGATGATAGCTCTGGCCCGCAAGCAGGCGCGCATAGCCGCCGTTGTAAGCCTGGAACGTGTACTGCAGGCCGGAATTGACCCGCGTCCCGACTTCGGTTCGGTCATAGCCGGAGAACTTCGAGACTTCGAAAAGGTTCGTGTCGTCGAACACAATCGAGCGCGCGTCCTCGTCCGGCAATTCGCGCTGCGTGACGCTTTGTTGACGCGACACGATCTGCCCGATCGGTTCGATGATGTGGCTCGCAACTTGCGTATTGGCGACCCACGGATAGGCCACCGTCGCGCCCGCCGTCGCGAAGCCGCGGACCGTCGTGTCGTCGCCAACCAGAACGCCGCCGGTGCCGTCTGCGGCGACGGTTTCAGGATCGGTGAAGTTGTCGAACTGATACACGTCGCCGCGCAGGTTCGCGAACGGCGTGTACGTGATGCCGACTTGGTCCGTCAGCCGACGACGCCATTTGAGTTCCGTAATGACGCGATTGATGCTCTGGGTCGTGCCAAGGGCGCCGTCTTCGCGCGTAAAGCTCAACACGTTGGTGTCGAGCTTTAATTCCCCGCCAAGGACCGGATCGGCGAACACGTAATTGTAGTCGATGATCGGATGCGTATAGCTCTCCGACTGCGGCGTGTCGTCCAACGACAGACCACCGAAATGATAGAGCTTGGCGCTGAAATAATTCCGATCAGACTGGCCGGTCAGATAGACCTGATTGACGCGGTCGGTCAGCAGTATGTTGTCGAGCTTGTAGAAGCGCCGGAAATCGTCGTCGCTCTCCAGCGTGATGTCCCAGCCCGTGCGCCACCAACTCGACAGCGCGAATTGACCCTTCGTCTCGACGGTGCCGCGCCATCCATCGAACTTGTCGCGCTCGGCCGCGGAGAAGCCGCCGGCGTTCGGCAGGTCGTCGACGTCCTGATCGAGGCCGGCCGCCTTGATCGTGTACTGGCCATTGGCGAGACGATGACGCCATTCGCCCTGCCACAGCACGCCCTGCTTGCTCAGATAGTTCGGATTGAAGGTGAAGTCGTAGTTCGGCGCCAAGGCGTAATAGTAGGGGATGCCGGTGATGAACCCAAGATTGGACGACTGGCCGTATTCCGGCGCGAGGAAGCCGGACTTCCGCTTCACTGAGGGATCGGGATGCTGGAAGTAGGGCAGGTAGAGGACAGGCTGGCCGAAAATCTCGAAATACGCGTCCTGGTAACTGATCGTCGCCGCGTCTTTGTCGTGGATGATGCGCGCGGCGCTGATGCACCAAAGTGGCGGCGTATCTCCCACAGTTTTGCAGGGCGTGAAGCGGCCGTTCTGGAATTCGGTGACGTTGCCGTCGCGCCGGGTGGCGCGCTCGGCGGAAATCCGAGACTCGTCCTTGGTCACGACCGAGAGCGACTGCACGAAGCCGTCGCGGAAGTCGTCCGTCAGCGTGTAGCGATCGGCATGGATGATGTTGCCTTGCGGTTCTTTCAGCGTGACGTTGCCCGCCGCCGTCAGCGTGCCGGCCGACTGATCGTAGATCACCTCGTCGGCCGTCAGGATGTAGTCGTTGTAGAAAATTTCTACGTTGCCGCGCGCGATGACGCGATTGCCCGACGTGTCGTAGATCAGCTGATCGCCCTGCAGCTTCATCGGCAGGGTTTTGTCGAGCTTGGTGTTGACGTTGCCGAACACGCCGCCCGGCGCTTCTGGGAACGAACTTGGGAGACCCTTGCCTTTGCCGCCGCTTGAACTGGTGATGCTGGGGTCTTGCGCGTGAGCGCTATCGACGGAAATCGCGGTGGCGATCGCCAGCAACACGAACGCTACGCACGCGCGCGCGCAAACCGGCCAGGGCGCATTCCTGCGCCCAGCTGGTTCGCGTGACAGTCCGCAACCCTCTTGCGGTGTCCGCGCCTCACGCATCACTCAGCCGTCCTCCTGGTGCAAAAGCACCGTCGTCGAGATGACCAAAACGAGCGCCACCGGGAGCCATACGGAGGCCCAGGCTGGCGCAAGTCCGGCAATCCCGAATTGCCGTGAGATTTCAGAGACCAAGAAGAACCCGAACCCCCCAATCATCCCTGCTGCGAGCATAGTCTGGATGCGCCCTGATCGGAATGACTTCAATGACACAGTTGCGGCCAAAAGGACCATCGCGAGACACAGCAGCGGCCGGGCCCAGAGCGACTCGTACTGCACACGAAGCTTCTCACTCGATAACTTCGCCTTTTCAGTGACTTCTATCAGCGCCGGCAGCTCCCAGAACGACACGGAAAAGACCGTGCCCAGCGCGTCCTGGACTCGGTCGGGCGTGAGGTAGGTCGAAAGCTGGTAGGATTCGAACTTTTCGGGCTGTTCGCCGAGCCGAGTCACCCAGGCGTTCTGCAACTCCCAGTAGCCCTCCTTGAGCTCGGCCCCGGCCGCGTCGATACGTTCGGTGAACTTGCCGTCGCGATCGTACGCGAGCACCAGAACGCCGGTCAGCTTGAGCCCGCGATTGGCGGCCGCCGCCGCGCCGATGATGGACTCGCCGTCCGCTCCGGCCTGTCGGATCCAGGTGCCGCCTCCCTGCGCCTTCAGCAGATTGCCTTCGCTGCCGAACGCTTTGGCGAAATGCTTCTCCGCCCGATCCCGTCCGGCCGCGGCGAGCGGATTGAAAACCAGCATGCCCAGAAGCCCGAGCGTCAATCCCACCAGCATACCTGGCCACAGGAATTGCCAAACCGAAACGCCGCCGGCGCGTAGCACCGCCAACTCGTTCTTGCGGTTGAGCATGAGCAACGCGCCGATGCTGCCGGCGAGCACCGAGAACCCGATCAGGAATTCGACGTAGGCGCCGAGGCGCATGAGCGCGATCTTGACGAGCGTCCAGAACGGCACGGCGCCGAATTTGCCCGATAGTCGCAGCAACTCGACGATGTCGATCATGAAAATCAGCAGCGCGCAGATCGCCAGCGTCAGCAGCGTGCCGAAGAGAAATCGGCTGGCGATGTAGCGCGTCAGGGTGAAGCCCGCCATTATGTCGAGGCCTCACGTCGTTTGGATTTGCGCCAACCTCCGCCGATCTTCGCGGCGATCGGCGCCATTGCTTCGACAACCTTGTCGACGGACCCGAGGCCCGAACGCTGGCGGTCGGCGGCGCGAATGACCATCAGCGACGCGGCGATCGCGCCGAGCGGCAGGAGATACAACACAGGGACAAAAGCGGCGTTCTGCGCCGTGAGATTGGTCATCGCCAATCCGACCAATCGGCAGCTCGCCGCCAGCACGAAGGCAATCACCAGACTTTCCATACGGCTCGTGCGCGTCGATCGCGCCTGACCGACGAAGGCGATCACCAGAAACGCGAAAGCGAGCGGATAGAGCGGCGTCGCGAAGCGCTCGTGCAACTCGGCGCGGAATTGTCCGGGGTGCGACTTGAAGGTTTTGCTGTCAGGGCCGGGATCGAGCAGCTCGCCTAGATACCGCTCGCGCGGCTTCAACTCGCTGGCCCCGCCGTCTTCAGGCTCGAAGCGATCGAGATCGACGGCGTATTTGTCGAAGGCGATGATCTGTGGCGGCTCCGTGGCGTCAGCGCGGCGAAGGATGTGGCCGTTGGTCATCACGAGGAACGCGCTCGGGTCTTGCTTGACGATGACGCCGCGCTCGGCGAGGTAGCTCTGCGCCTCGGACTTGTCGCGCGTGTCGTGCATGACGAGGCCGATCAACTCGCCATTCAATGTTCGCTCACGGATGTGAAACATCAGGCCCGTCTCGGGACTCGAGAAGCGGCCCGGCTGCATGACCTGCGTGAGAAGGTCGGTGCGCACCTGGACGATGTAGTCCTTGAGCATCCGCATGCTCCAGGGCTGCGCGACCTGACTGACGACGGCGAGAAACAGGCTGACGATCGCGGCGAGCAGCAGCAGCGGTCGCGCCACAGACCACACCGTCGCGCCCGACGCCGTCAGCACGATCAGCTCGCTATCCGAATTCAGGCGATTGAGCGTGTGCAGCAGGGCGATGAGCAGCGAGAACGGCGCAATGATCGCCATCAGGTTTGGCAAAGCGAGCGTCGTCATGCGGATCAGCATCAAGGCATCCTGGCCCTGGCTGGTCACGACGTTCAACTGCCGCAGCGCCAGTGCGATCCACACGATTCCCGAAAGCGACAGCACGATCAGCGCCGTGGCGCCCGCCGCCTGCCGGAACACGTACTGCGAAAAAATCCGCATCCCCAGTGTCGAACCCCTCGAGCGTCGAACCCCTCGCATGCCCCCGTCGGCCGGCGGCTGCTGCGCCCCAACAGTATGCTCTGACCCCTGGGTTCCGGTCCCATAGTACGGTGGCGGAATTTCGTCGTCCCTTAGGGCGTTAACCGGACAAACGGTTCTCAATTGCCCGATTGAGACGGGCCCGGTCGGCGCGCCGGTAGCGCTTGCCCAGAGGATCGCCCTCGTGAAGCTCGTGAACAGCTGTGACTTGCCTCGTCAGGCCGAACGACTAAGGTGTCGCGCCGCCTTCAAAATCGGACGGAAAAGGGGCCGCTTTCCGCGGTCTCTGCACCAGCCGCCTGCCGCTCGCCGCCCCCTCGCGTGCGCGCCTCGTCATCGTTTGAGCCGTAAACCGGCTGGGCCTAGCCCGCCGCACCTGGAGCCCTGTGACCCATGTCCGATCGCCTGGAAATTTCGTTCGCGCCGCTCGCCGCTGAACTCGAGTCCGCCGCCGTCATTCTCGCCGGCGAAGGACTTGAACTCGGCGCCAAGGGTCGCGATCTCGATGCCAAAAGCGCCGGCGCGGTGTCCAAGGCCGCCGCCGCCGCAGACTACAAGGGCAAGCTCAAATCGACGATCGAACTGTTGGCCCCGGCGAAGATCGGCATCGACCGACTGATCGTCGCCGGTCTCGGCAAGGCCAAGGCGCTCGGCGAATTGCAGGCGATCGAACTTGGCGGCGCTATCGCCGGGCACCTGATGTCGCGCAAAGGAGCTTCCGCAAGCGTCATCGTCGATGCCGAATCCGGCGACGACCTCTCGCCGGAACGGCTCGCCGCGTTGATCGCGCAAGGCGCCATGCTGCGCCACTACGCGTTCAAAAAATACATGACCAAGAAGAACGGCGAAGACGGCGCCGATGACAAGGCGACGCTGAAGAAGCTCGTCATCCACGTCGCGCACGCCGACAAGGCCAAGGCCGCGTTCGCGTCTCTGAAGGCCATCGCCAACGGCGTCAACATCGCCCGCGATCTGGTCAACGAGCCGGCGAACATCCTCGGTCCGGTCGAACTCGCCGACAAGACAAAGGCGCTCGAAAAGCTTGGCGTCGAAGTCGAAATTCTCGAAGTTCCGGAGCTGAAAAAGCTGAAAATGGGCTCCCTTTTGTGCGTCGGGCAGGGGAGCGAACGCCCCTCGCGCGTCGCCGTCATGGTGTGGAACGGCGCCAAGGGCAAGAAAGCCGCGCGCCCCGTATGTTTCGTCGGCAAGGGCGTCGTTTTCGACACCGGCGGCATTTCGATCAAGGGCGCCGCCGGCATGGAGGACATGAAAGGCGACATGGGCGGCGCTGCCGCCGTCATCGGCGTCATGCACGCGCTCGCCGAGCGCAAGGCCAACGTCAACGCCGTGGGTCTCATCGGTTGCGTCGAGAACATGCCGTCGGGGAACGCCGTGCGCCCGGGCGACATCGTCACCAGCATGTCGGGTCAGACGATCGAGATCATCAACACCGACGCCGAAGGCCGCCTGGTCCTCGCCGACGTGCTCTGGTACGCGCAGGAGAAATTCAAGCCGAAGCTGATCATCGATCTTGCGACCCTGACGGGCGCCATCATGATCGCGCTCGGAAAAGAATATGCGGGCGCCTTTGTCAACGACGACAAGCTCGCAGACGAGCTGATCAGCGCCTCGCGCGCCACGGGCGAAAAGATCTGGCGCATGCCGCTCGACAAGGCGTTCGACAAGGCGATGGATTCGAAGAACGCCGACATGAAGAACGCCGGCGGCCGTTGGGGCGGGGCGGCGACGGCGGCGGCGTTCCTGCAGCGCTTCATCCAGAAGGACGTGCCGTGGTGCCATATCGATCTCGCCGGCACGGCGATGGACGGCGCCCGCACCGACATCAACGTCAGCTGGGGCTCGGGCTGGGGCGTGCGGCTGCTTGATCGCTTCGTCGCCGACCACCACGAGAAATGATAGCCCGACGGCGAGATATTAACGAGTGATCATGAGTTGTATCACTATGATACATATGTGGTCATTGCTATTATTTTCCATAATATATATTATGCGACAATAAGAATGCTAGGCGAGCTTTGCGAAAATTTAGGCTGCGCCAACTAAAATGCCGTCACCCGAAAATCGAGTGAGGCGCAGCGCATGTTTTCAAGACTTGGAGTCATCGGCGGATTGGCTCTGGCCATCTTCCTCATCGGCAAAACCGCCAACGCCATCATGGGCGTCGACGGGCCGGACAGCGCCCCACCCGTGATGGTCTTCAAGAACGGCGATGCCGAAATGGACGCCGCACACGCCAAGGCCGTCGCGACGATTGGCGACTTCTGGTCAGCGATGGAGCGCAAGACGCCAACTGAGGATAATTTCTCCCTCAAGGTCCGCCTCCCCGTCCCGGGCAAAGACGACAGCGGCGAACACGTCTGGCTGCTCGACATCAAACGTTCGGACGGCGGCATGTACAGCGGCCGTCTCGACAACAAGCCGCGCTTCGTGACCAACGTGCGTATCGGCGACCGGGTGACGTTCTCCGATGCCATGATTTCCGATTGGATGTTCACGCGCAACGGCAAGATCGTCGGCAATGAAAGCATGCGACCCATGCTCGCCCGTATGCCGAAAGAAAAAGCGGACCTGTACCGCACTATGCTGGAAAATCCGTGAGGACGGCAGCGCGCGCCGTCATTCAAACGCGCTCTTCGAGCCGCCGCACGCCGTCTGAAATCACCACGGCGTAGAGCGCCAACACGAATCCCGTCAGCATGTTTACGGAGACGATCGCCGACAGCGTCTGCGCCCAACTCGCATCCATCACCAGCCCGAACATCTTGGCGACCATCTCGTCGAAGCTCTGCTTGAGCAGGAACAGGAATTCGCTCGCCTGCTCCATCGTCGGCCGCGCCGGCAGATCGAACGTCACGCGCTTGGCGAGTTCACTCAGGCCAGGCGCCGGCAGGAACGACAGCCCAAAAGAAAACAATAGACCGAGCGGCGCAGCCAGCCGGAAATAGCCCCAGCGCAGCGGCCGCGCCTTGAAGCGACGCGTCAGCCATCCGACGATCTGGCAGCCGAGAAACAGGCAGACGCCGAATACGATGGCGATCGTCGTTAGCCGCTCCTGATCGGTGCCGAGAAACGTCAGCAGACCCGCCGCCCCCGCCAGCGCCGACTTTACGAACGCTTCGAGCGAGCCGACCGCGCGCGTGAACAGCGTGAACCGGCCTGGCTCCCGATCGAAATAGAACGGCATCTCATTCTTCAACCGCGCGATCTCGAGACTGACGCCCAGACCCAGCGCGAGCAGCATCGTCACGGCGGCGAACATCAACGGGCTCGTGAGCCCCAGCCACGCAACGGCGACGATCGCCGCCAACTCCGCGATCATGATGAAGGCATTGAATAGGATGCGCATTGCCCGTGCCGTAGATTGCCACCGCGATCCCTTGTAGCGGCGGTGGGCGTGAACGCCAATCTCCGTGATCAGCGGCCGAGCGGCTTAACTCGTAGCCTTCTCGAGCGTGCACTTGGCCTCGCCGCTGCGGGCGAGTTCGGCCGAGAACGGGAACGAGCGACGGTACATCATCAGCTCCGGTCCCGTGTCGCCGACCATGCTGAGACGCGCCTGATCGGCCTCTTCACCCGCTTGCGCGCCGGGCGCCTGATACCAGGCCTCGACCACATAGGGCGCCGCGCCCTTCGCCAGCTCGAGTTTGCCGGCAAACGAATTTGCGCGGTCGGGTTCCGTGTTGTGTGTCAACTTCATCGCGATCGCGCCGCAGGCGTCGTCCTTGCCCACCGCGATGCCGCACCACTCCGATCCGCAGGCGACGATATCAAAGGTCAGCGCGCACGCGCCCGGGCCGCAGTCTGTCTCGACCGCGCGGGCGCCATAACCGAAATGCGGTCCGACCCATCGACCTGCGAGCACGATCGGCCCGGCGGGCGCCGGATCTTCGGGGGACGCCATCGCCTCCGCCGCGATGGCGCCACGAGTCGCCGCAATGCTCACGCCCAAGATGAGCATGGCCAACGACATCATGGCGACCAACAGGCGACGGCCCAGCCGCGCGCTGAAAACTGTTGCGGCGTTCAGTGCTTGGCGGGCGGCGTACGCGGTCATTCTCGTGCTCCTGATTGCGCCGGTTGGGATCGTCGCGCTCGGCTCGGCGTTCGGCGTCATCGCCCTGCCCTTCGAAATGCACATGCTCGTCAAACAGATGCCTGTGGTGTTCCGCGCCCACATGGCGACGTCGGCCGTCGCGCTACTCCTGGCGCCTGTCGTAATCGGCTTTCGTCATCGGCCTCGCATGCACCGCATGCTGGGCCGCGTCTTGGGCGCTTTCGTGGTGCTCGGAGGGCTGACGGCGCTTCCCGTCGCCATATTCAGCCACTCGGGCGCCGTCGCCCGCGCCGGTTTTTTTACGCAAGGTCTGGTGTGGATGACGCTGCTCGTCATGGGCATCGCGGCCATCCGCAACGGCAAGCGCGAACGCCATCGCACGCTGATGCTGGCGATGGTTGCGGTGACGACGGGCGCGGTGTGGTTCCGCGTGATCACCGGGACTGCGATCGCGTTGCAGCTCCCCTTCGAAGCGACCTACGCGACGGCGGCGTGGCTCGGCTGGATGATCCCGCTGGCGCTCGTGCTGCATTTCCAAGAAGCAATCGGCCGCACTCTCGCTCGTCCACCTAAAGCGCCGACGCAGGCGCAACCCCTCGCTCCGGTCTCCGGCATCGTCTAGCATCGCCCCGCTTCAAGAGGACGCCGATGACCAAGACGCAAGAGCCTTCGCGCGACGTCGCGCGCCTGATCGAGATCATGGCGCAACTGAGAACGCCCGAGACCGGCTGCCCGTGGGATCTTGAGCAAACCTTTGAAACGATCGCGCCCTATACGATCGAAGAAGCCTACGAGGTCGCAGACGCCATCGCCCGCGGCGATCTCGCCGATCTCAAGGACGAACTCGGCGATCTGTTGTTGCAGGTCGTCTACCACGCGCGCATGGCCGAGGAACTCGGCGCATTCCAGTTCGGCGATGTCGTCGACGGCGTGACGCGCAAAATGATCCGCCGCCACCCGCACGTCTTCGGCGATGCGACGGCGCGCGACGCCGGCGCCGTCAAAGGCTTGTGGGAAACCATCAAGGCCGAGGAGCGGGCGGAGAAGGCGCGGGAACGCGCGCGGCTCGCTCAGCTTGTCATCCCGGACGCGGCGCCCGGCGCCGTGATCCGGGACCCAGGGCCGGAATCACAGCAAGGTGCTTCTGGGTCCCGGCGCACCCCCAGCTCAGAGCTGGCGTCGGCCGGGATGACAACCTTTCCTGATGCGGCGTCCCTGCTCGCCAATGTCCCCCTCGCCCTCCCCGCGCTGACGCGCGCCCTCAAGTTGCAGGACAAAGCCGCCAAGGTCGGGTTCGATTGGCCGAACCTCGCGCCTGTGTTCGACAAGCTGAAAGAAGAAATCGCCGAATTCGAAGCCGTCGCCCTCCCCGCCGACCCCCGTGGCGCCGCGAACTCCGGGGCTCCCGCCACGTCCGGCCGGCTCGACGGAGGAGAGTCGGACGCGGCAAGCAAAAGCTCGTCGGAAGGCGCAATCAAAGAAGAGTTTGGGGATCTGGTGTTCGTGATGGCGAACATCGCGCGCCACTTGAAGATTGATCCGGAAGCGGCGTTACGCGGCGCCAATCAGAAATTCACGCGCCGCTTCGCCCACATCGAGGCGCGCCTCGCTGAAAAAGGCCGCACGCCCGAGCAATCGTCGCTCGAAGAGATGGACGCGCTCTGGGACGAGGCAAAGGCTATCGAAAAAGCTTGAGGCATTCGCAGACGCGCGCTGTTACTATCCGCGCGCACTTCGAATTTCAGCGGCCACGTGCTCCGGCCTGATGCCAAGGCCAAAGATCCGCGCCGGCAGACGCTGGAGCATCGGCACGGCGTTGAACACGCGCATGACCAGCGGCGCTTGCGCCGGGGCGGCGCCGCCAATCGACGGCCGGATCAGATTGTTCTGCGCCGCAACTTGCACGCGCTGGATCATGCGCGTCGGAAATTCGCGGCGCAACTGAACCCGGGCAAGATCGTCATCCGTCACACGCCCTTCCCTCAGCGGCTCGGCGAGGATATTTGCAGTCGCGACCGCGTCCTGAATGGCGAGGTTGATTCCGACGCCGCCGACCGGGCTCATCGCGTGCGCGGCGTCGCCGATGCAGATCAGGCCCCGTCGCCACCACTGCTTCAACCGGTCGATGCGAACCGTCAGCAGCTTGAGGTCATCGAAACTCTTGAGTTCGTTCACACGGTCGCCGAGGAACGACGCCGACGCGCGAAGATCGTCACGGAAGGCTTGGATCCCCCGTGCGCGGATGATGTCGGCCTCACCCTTCGGGATGACGACGGCGAGCTGCCAGTAGTCGCCGCGTGCGATCAGCGCCAGAAATAGCCGTCCGCCGATGCGCCCGCCGCTGCCGGGATCGGACGCCAGCCGCGAGACGCGCATCCAGAACACGTCGATTGGCGCGCCGAGGTCTTCGATCTCCATCTGCGCTCTCTGACGCACGTCGGAGGTCCGGCCATCGGCGCCGACGACAAGATCGGCGCGGACGTCGATAGGCCCCTGCGGAGTCTCGGCTCTTAAGCCGCGCACGGCGCCGCCCTCCTCGATCAGCCCCGCGACGCGCTCGTTCATTTCCAAGTGGAACCCCGGATACGACGCTCCGCGCGCGGCGAGGAAATTCAGGAAGTCCCACTGCGGGACCATCGCGATGAAGCTGATACGCTCCGGAAGAAACCCGAAATTCGCGAAGTTGAAGTCGCGCGCGCCGACAGTGACGGCAAGCTTGCGAATTTTCTCGTGCGGGATTTTCAGAAAATCATCGAGCCAACCGAGTTCATCCATCACTTGCAAGGTGGACGGATGAACTGTGTCGCCGCGAAAGTCGCGCAAAAAGTCCGCGTGCTTTTCGAGAACTAGAACACTGACCCCGGCCCGCGCCAGCAGCACGCCAAGCATCATGCCGGCCGGGCCGCCGCCCGCGATGGCGCATTGGACGTGGCGCGTCATGATCGCCTCAGTTGCGATTTCCGCGCCAGACTAGACCCGAATGCCGGCTTTCCTCAACTGGCCAATGACGCGCGCTTTCTTCTCACTGGCGACGCGCACGCGCAGCGCAACCGCGCCGCTCTCGGTCTCGGTGCGCTCGAGGACGTCGGTGTTCTCGTAAAGCCAGCTGATCAGCGCGCCGTGCTGGCTGGTGATGACGATATCGAGCATTTCGTCGGCGCGGCCGAGGCGCGCGTCGATGGCCTCCAACAGCGCGTCGAACCCCTGCCCTGTCGCAGCGGAAACCAGCGCGGGCTGACGCTCATCGCGGCTCGCCTCGAGTTGCAGCTGCGCCAAGCGGCTTGGCTCCAGGAGATCAACCTTGTTCCACACTTCAAGAATGTGGCTGTCGGCCGGCAGCGCGTCGATGCCGAGATCATGCAGCACTTTCTCGACGTCGGCCGCCTGAGCATCCGTTTCCTCGTGCGCGATGTCGCGCACGTGCAGAATGAGATCGGCCTCGATCACCTCTTCGAGCGTGGCGCGGAACGCAGCGACCAGCATCGTCGGCAAATCCGAGATGAAGCCGACCGTGTCGGAGAGGATGATGCGCCGCGCGCTCGGCAACTTGACTTCGCGCATGGTCGGATCGAGCGTCGCGAACACTTGGTCCATCGCCAGCACGCCCGCGCCGGTGATGCGGTTGAACAGCGTCGATTTTCCGGCGTTGGTGTAGCCGACGATGGCGACGATCGGATAAAGAACCTTGCGTCGGCCCTTCCGGTGCAAGTCGCGCGTTTTGACGACCTCCTTGAGATCGCCTTTGATGGCGTCGATCCGATCCTGCAGCATGCGACGGTCGAGTTCGATCTGCGCTTCGCCGGGGCCGCCGAGAAAACCGCCGCCGCCGCGTTGCCGCTCCAAATGCGTCCAGGCGCGCACCAGCCGCCCCTTCTGATAGGACAGATGCGCCAGCTCGACCTGCAGCACGCCCTCGCGCGTCTTCGCGCGTGCGCCGAAAATTTCGAGGATCAATCCCGTCCGGTCGATAACCTTGCAGCTCCACGCCTTTTCGAGATTGCGCTGCTGCACCGGCGTCACGATGTGATCGACGACGACAAGGCCGATCGACGTCTCTTCGATCAAAGACCTGAGTTCTTCGACCTTGCCGGAGCCCAGCAGCGTCGCCGGGCGCGGCTCTGACAGCGGCACGATCAGCGCTTCGACGATTTCGAGGTCGATGGCGTTAGCGAGGCCGATGGCTTCGGCCAGGCGATTTTCCGGCGTGTGGATCTGCGGGAACGGCTTGGTCTTTTCGCCAACCTTCACCTGCCGCTTCCACACGGGAACCAGCACGAGCACGCGCGACGGCGGCGCGCGGGTATCTTCGCCGACGCGACGGCGCCTGCGCGGCGTCTCTGTCGGCTCGTCAGCCGCGTCAACCGGCGGTTTGCGCGGGTTCAACCGCCGCCGCCTTCTTCAGCCTCATTCAGATTGACCGGCCCGCCCGGCATGATCGTCGAGATCGCGTGCTTGTAGACGAGCTGCGAGTGCCCGTCGCGACGCAGCAGCACGCAGAAATTGTCGAACCAGCTGACGATGCCTTGTAGCTTGACGCCGTTGATCAGGAAGATGGTGAGCGGCGTTTTGTTTTTTCGAACGTGATTGAGAAAAGTATCCTGGAGGTTCTGGGTCTTTTCAGCCGCCATGTTTTTTTGTCCGTTTGTTTTTGTTGTGGGGCCTTTCGCGGAGCGCCGCGTCAGGCCGGGCATTGAAGCCGCGTGTTGCGGCGACATTGCGCGTCACCTTACGCTTTTTGACCTGAAATTGAAGCCCGCGAGGGCGCGCGACTGACCGCGAATTGATCATAACAGGGGTGAAATTTCAGCGGCCTGATGAAAATACGATCGAAGCCGCCGCGACAGCGGCCCTGGCTTACCATCGCCAATCTTTCGACCGTCGATCTCCACGACCGGCATCACCGTGTTTGTCGCCGACGTTATGAAGGCTTCGCGCGCCGCATACGACTCTTCAAGGGAAAACGCGCGCTCCGCCACGCCAAGGCCCAGCGCCTTGGCGGCGTCGAAAGCGGTGGCGCGCGTCACGCCGCCGAGGATGCGCACGTCGAGCTGCCGCGTGATGAGCGTACCGGTCGCGCTGACAATCCAGGCGTTGCTGGATGCTCCTTCGGTCACAAAGCCGTTATCGTCGACGAACCAGGCTTCACGGGCGCCGGCGCGCCGGGCGTCGTCCTTGGCGAGACACGCCGGCAGCAGCATCACGGTCTTGATATCCGATCGCCGCCAGCGGATGTCGGGCATGCTCTTGACGGCGATGCCGGCCTCGGCGGCGGTCGAGAGTTTTTCCCGACTTTGGCTTCGCGCCAGAACGACAAGCGTCTGCGCGGTTTCCGGCCCCGGAAACGCGAAATCGCGCGGGCCGGCGCCGCGCGTCACCTGGAGATAAACGATGCCATGGCGTACGTGGTTGCGGCGCACGACCTCGCCAATGACATGCACCAACGCGCGCCGGCTCATCGGCGGCGACATCGACAGCGCATCGAGCGAGCGATCAAGCCGGTCGAAATGGCGCGTCGCGTCGACAAGTCGGCTGCCCAGAACCTCGATCACCTCATAGATGGAATCAGCGAATTGGAATCCGCGATCTTCGGCATGCACAGCCGCTTCCGCGGCCGGCCGATAGCGTCCATTGACGTAGATGATCCGGCTCACGGGCTCAGGCTGCGCCTCGCTGATCGGACGACACGCCGAGCGCGCGCAACTTGCGATGCAGGGCGGAACGCTCCATGCCGACAAATTCCGCCGTGCGCGAAATATTGCCGCCAAAGCGGTTAATCTGCGCCAGCAAATACTCGCGCTCGAAAATCTCGCGCGCTTCGCGCAACGGCAGCGACATCAGATGCTCGGCGCCGCCGTTGACGGGCAGCGGCACGTTGGAGCCGATCTCGTCAGGCAGCATGTCGGCGGTGATGACCGCGTTCGGCTCGCCCCCGGCGAGGATCAGCAGCCGTTCGACGTTATTTCTGAGTTCGCGCACATTTCCCGGCCAGTCATGCGCCTGCAGCACGGCGATGGCGTCCTCACCGATGCGGCGCGGCGCCAAGCCCGACGCGCCCGCGACCTGACCGATGAAATACTGGATCAGCTCGGGAATATCTTCGCGACGTTCGGCGAGGCTCGGCACGCGCAACGTCACGACGTTGAGGCGATGATAGAGGTCCTCGCGAAAGCGGCCCTCGCGGATGTCCTGCTCCAGATCGCGGCTGGTCGAGGAGATGATGCGAACATCGACGGACACCTTCTGCGCGCCGCCGAGGCGCAGAAACTTCTGCTCGACAAGCACGCGCAGCACCTTGCCCTGCGTCTCCATCGGCATGTCGGCGACTTCGTCAATGTAGAGCGTGCCGGTGTGCGCTTCTTCGAGCGCGCCGACTTTGCGCGGCCCGCCGGTTCGATCTTCGGTTCCGAACAACTCTTCTTCAACGCGGTCAGGCGCCATCGCCGCGGCGTTCAGCACGACAAACGGGCTCTCGGCGCGCCCCGATTTCTGGTGCAACACGCGCGCAGCCTGTTCTTTTCCGGCGCCGGACGCGCCGCGGATCATGATGCGGCTGTTGGTCGGGCCTGCCTTGTCGACGTTGCTCTTGAGTTGGTTGATCGCGGCCGACTTGCCGATCATCTCGGCCGAGACGACGGTGCGTTCTTTCAGCTCCCGCACCTCGCGCTTCAATTGCGACGCTTCGAGCGCGCGCAACACGACGAGATTGAGCCGGTCCGACTTGAACGGCTTCTCGATGTAGTCGTAGGCGCCCCGCTTGATGGCCGTCACCGCCGTCTCAATGTTGCCGTGGCCCGAGATGATGACCACGGGCAGATCGGGATGCGTCCGCTTCATCACCGACAGCACCTCGAGGCCGTCGAGTCGGCTGCCTTGCAGCCAGATGTCGAGGATCACCAGATGCGGGCGGCGATCCTCGATCGCCCGCAGCGCTTCGTCGCTGTCCCGCGCGACGCGCGTCTTGTGTCCCTCGTCCTCGAGAATGCCGCCGATGAGGTCGCGGATGTCGGCCTCGTCGTCGACGATCAGAATGTCAGCTGCCATGCTCTGGCTCCCTCGACTTGGCTGCGTTCGTCATCATGCGTGTTTCGCGGCGCGAACCGGCGGTTCCGGGTTCGCGGCAGATCGTTCGTTGGCGGCGATTTTAATAGGCAAAGTCATGCGCACCAGCGCGCCGCGCTTGCGTGTTTCGGTTGTTGGCGCGTCCTCAAGTTCGAGCGTGCCGCCGTGCTGCTCGATGACTTTCTGCACGATGGCGAGGCCGAGCCCCGTGCCTTTGGCGCGGGTCGTGACGTAGGGTTCGAGCAGCTTGGCGCGGTTCTGTTTCGGCAGTCCGACGCCGTTGTCGATCACTTCGACGGCGACGCGATCAGCCGAAGGGATCATGCGCACTTCGATCTCGCCGCGATACCCTGCGGGCCGGCCCTGCGCCTCGCCATAGCCTTCAATGGCTTCCGTCGCATTCTTGATGAGGTTGGTCACCGCTTGTGAGATGAGCCGGATGTCGAATTTGGCGCGCACGGGCGCGCTCGGGATCACGAGGCGGATGTCGGCGTCTTTGTTGCTTTCGCGGAACAGGATGGTCGGCTCCTGCACCGCCAATCTGAGATCTTGTTCCACCATCACGGGTTGCGGCATGCGCGCGAACGACGCGAACTCATCGACCATGCTTTTGATCTGCCCAGTCTGGCGTTCGATCGTTTGCGTCAGCGTGTCGAACAGCTCGCGGTTTTCGGTCAACTGCTTGCCGAATTTGTTGCGCAGACGCTCGGCCGAAAGTTGTATCGGCGTCAGCGGGTTCTTGATCTCGTGCGCAATGCGCCGCGCCACGTCAGCCCAGGCGCTGGTGCGCTGAGCTTGCACCAGCTCGGAAACGTCGTCGAAGGTCACGACAGAGCCTTCGTCGCCCTCCCCGCCCCGTTCGCGCGTGATGCGCACAGCGAATGAGCGCTCTTCATCGCCCACCTGCTTCTTGATCTCGTGCTGACCCTTGCTTTTGAGCCCGCCCTCGTCGCGGGCGGCGAGCACGTCCGCGAATTCCGGCGCCACATCGACGAGCTTTTGGCCCACCACGGCGCTGCTCGACAGACCGAGCAATCCCTCCGCAGACCGGCTGAGCAAGGTGACGCGGTCTTCGCTGTCGAGACCGATGACGCCCGCCGACACGCCGGACAGCACCGCCTCGATGAAGTTACGCCGATCGGTGAGCTGCGCGTTCGTGGAAACGAGCGCGTTTTGCTGGCCCTTGATCTCGCGCGTCATTTTGTTGAAGGTTTCCGACAATCGCCGCAAATCGCCTTCGCCGCGCTTTTCCGGCAAGGCGACGTCGAGATTTCCCTTGGACACTTCTTGCGCGCCGGCGATCAGGCGGCGGATCGGCGCGACGAAGCGGCCGGCGAACCACATCCCAGTCCAGATGGCGGCAAGAAGGGCCGTCATCGAGATCATGAAATAGATCAGCCCGTGCGCGATCTTCAAGCCGCTCTTAGATTTGCGCAGCCGTTTGTATTCATCGACGTTCTGTTCGGTGCGCTGCAAGTGCCCAAGCACCTTCGGACTGATGCCGCGCGCGACGTAGAGAAAGCGGCCCGGCATTTTTTCGAGTTTTGCGATCGCGGACACCCGATAGCTGTCGGCCGGCATCAGCAGCGGCACCTGGCCGGCTTCGGCCTCCTTGATGACGGCGACGGGCGGCACGTTGTAGGGGAGTTTCGGATCATCCAAGGCCATGGCGCTCGGCACGCCGTCGGCGTCGATGATGTAGGCGGCGGTGAGGTCGCGCAGCCCCGCCTGCCCGACAAGGAAGTTCTGAAACGCTTCCGGGTCGTCCTTCAGCGTGTCGGCCGAACCGTCGATGTCGCGCACCATGTTGACGATGTCGGTGCGAATGATCTGGCCATGTTCTTCGACATAGGCTTTGGCGACGTCGTAGGAGTTGTCGATGATGGCGCGGGTGCGCGCCGAAAACCAACCGTCAAGCGAGCGCGAAAATGTCGTCGTGGCGGCGACCGCCAGCAGGATCGCGGGCAGCGCCGAAATGATGGAGAACAGCACGACGATGCGCGTGTGCAGTCGTGCGCCGGGCGCGCGCTGTTTCCATGCCCGCACCAAGCCGGCCGCCTGCCACACGACGACGCCAAGCATCGCCAAAATCAGCGCGACGTTGATGGCGAGCGCGGTCCACACCACCTCGTTGCGCGGCGCGATGCCGGTGAGTCCTGTGAGGATGAGATAGCTCGCCAACGCCGAGACGACCGAGAGCACAACGACGCCGAAGCCGAACCAGAAGGCGCGGTCCGAAGGGTTTAAGGGGCTCTCCGCCTCTTCCCTCTCCAATGCAGTCATCGCGTCTCGATTCGGATCAGACTCGATCGCAGTCGCAGCCGGACCAACGGGCGCCGCGTCAACTGGTGACGTGAATTCGGGCTCGGTGTTGCCGTCGTTCATCACACGAGAGCCTTTGCGCAAACCGCTGATCTATCAGCATTAGGTGGCTGCGTATGGCGGCCGCCTCACGATTGCGGCGCCGCGCTACTTAGAGCGCTTTTGCAACTGCGCCACACTGGAGGGCACCCAACATCCCAACTGTGACATTTTCGCGTCGGTGTGGCCAGAGCCTGAAAAACTAAAAGATTTCCGTGGATAACGGGCACGCAGCCGAGCAGACCCGGCGCGTGCGATAGCGCTGGCCGCAGCATCCGCCACGCGCGATCTAGCCCTCGACGGTGCGCAGCACGCGAATGTTGAGGTCGCGGATGCGGGCGCGCAGCGTATTGCGATTGAGGCCAAGCAGCTCGGCGGCGCGGATCTGATTGCCCCGCGTCGCGGCGAGCGCGGCGCTGAGCAGCGGCTTTTCAACCTCCCGGATGACGCGATCGTAGAGTCCGGGCGGCGGCAAGTCCGAACCGAACGACGAAAAGTATCGCGTCAGATAGCGCTCGATGGCCTCGCTGAGATCGCCGGACTCATTGGTCGTCCCGTTGCTCGCCGGCGGCGCTGATCCCGCCAACTCCTGTTCGACGATCTGGCCTGTCAGCGTGTCCTGCGGATAGAGCGCGACGAGCCGGCGCACGACGTTTTCGAGTTCGCGCACGTTGCCGGGCCAGGGATGCATTTTCAGCTGGTCGATGGCCCCGGTCTCGATCGATTTCTGACCAAGACCTTCGCGGCCGGCGATGCGCAGGAAGTGGCGCACCAGATCGCCGACGTCCTCGATGCGCTCGCGCAGCGGCGGCAGGCGCAGCGGCACGACGTTCAACCGGTAGAAGAGATCTTCGCGGAACAGGCCCTGCTGGATGTGCGTCTTGAGATCGCGGTGGGTCGCGGCGATGATGCGCACGTTGGTCTTGATGGGCGTGCGGCCGCCGACGGTCGTGTACTCGCCCTGCTGAAGCACGCGCAGCAGCCGCGTCTGGGCTTCAAGCGGCATGTCGCCGATTTCATCGAGAAACAGAGTACCGCCTTCGGCCTGTTCGAAGCGGCCGGCCGTGCGCGATTGCGCGCCGGTGAATGCGCCCTTCTCGTGCCCGAACAGTTCGCTCTCGATCAACTCGCGCGGGATCGCCGCCATGTTGATCGGCACGAACGGCCCTTGGCGGCGCTTGCCGTAGTCGTGCAGCACGCGCGCGACCAACTCCTTCCCCGTCCCGCTTTCCCCGTTGATCATCACGGTGAGATCGGTCTGGGTCAGGCGCGCGAGCACGCGATAGATTTCCTGCATCGGCGGCGAGCGGCCGATCAGCGGCAGTTCTTCCGTATCGCGATCCGCGGGAAGCGGCTGGCGCTTGCGGCCCGGCTCCGACAGCGCGCGCGCGACGACGGCGACGACTTCATTGAGATCGAACGGCTTCGGCAGATATTCGAACGCGCCCTTTTCCGCCGCAGTCAACGCCGTCATCAGCGTGTTCTGCGCGCTCATGACGATGATCGGCAGATCGGGGCGCAGCTTCTTCATGCGCGGAATGAGATCGAAGGCGTTCTCGTCCGGCATGACGACGTCGGTGATGACGACGTCGCCCTCGCCCTGGCTGACCCAGCGCCACAGCGTCGCCGCGTTGCCGGTGGCGCGCGGCGCATACCCGGCGCGCGCAAGCGCCTGGTTCAGCACCGTGCGGATTGCCGTGTCGTCGTCGGCGATGAGAACCGTCCCGCGTGCCATACGTGCTCCTCTAACCTCGATCCGGGGCCGACGCGCGGGCCCGTTGCTGCATCGGCAGCAAGACACGGAACACAGTGCGCTTCGCCTCGCTCTCGCACTCGATGACGCCGCCATGGTCAGTGATGATCTTGGCGACCAGCGCCAGGCCGAGTCCGGCGCCCGAAGGCTTGGTCGTCACGAACGGATCGAACAAATGCGATTTCAGGTGGTCGGCGATGCCGCCGCCGTTGTCTTCGATGGAGATCATCAGGGGCAGACTGACGCGAACGTCGGAGCCAGGCACCGAAAGGCGCACACCGGGACGAAACGCGGTTTGCAAAATGACGCGGCCGTTGTCGCGCTTGTCACCGATGGCTTCAGCCGCATTCTTGATGAGGTTCAAAAACACTTGAACGAGCTTGTCGCGATTTCCAAGCACGGCCGGCAGCGAAGGATCGTAGTCCTCGACGTACCGTAAGTCGCGCCCGAAGCCGCTTTCGGCAATGCGTCTGACGTGGCTGAGCACGTCGTGGATGTTGATGGCGTCCTTCGTAATCGGCCGCTCGTCGCCGAACACTTCCATGCGGTCGACGAGATTGCGGATGCGATCCGTCTCCGAACAGATCAGCTGCGCCAGCGCGCGATCTTCATCCGAGAGATTGGGCTCGAGCAGTTGGGCCGCGCCCCGGATGCCGGACAGTGGGTTCTTGATTTCGTGCGCCAGCACGCCGGCCATGCCCGACACCGACCGCGCCGCGGCGCGGTGCGTCAGCTGACGCTCGATCATGTGCGCCATCGAGCGCTGCAGCAGCATCAACAGCATGAGGCCCGACTCCTCGGGCAACAGACCACCGTAGACGTCCACCAGCTTCGAACTGGTGAACCGCGGCGTCGATATTTCGACGCCGTACTCGTTCACCGTCGCGTGCGTCGCCTGAACCTGTTCAACGAGTTGCAGCAACGGGCAGCCGAAGGCGAAGATGTCGCCGATGTGGCTACGACGCAGGATGGAATCGCTCATCGAGAAGAACGATTCCGCCGCCGTGTTCGCGAACACGATGCGGCGGTTTTCGGCGATCACCAGGATCGGATGCGGCAAAGCGCTGAGCAGGGCTTCGCAATCGATGCGCGCCGGAACCATCGCCGCCACGGGCGCGAGCCTGGGTTCGGTTTTTGTCGAACTCTTTGACGTCATGCAGCGAGCGGCTCCGCGTTGCGATAGTACGTGTCGAGGCCTTGCAGCACGGCGTCGGGTTCGTCTTCCGTACACAGGCGCTTGCGCCAGGCTTTCAAATCGGCAGGCGGGCACCCGCTGGATTCGAGATACCAGCCGACGTGCTTGCGGGCGTTCTTGACGCCAAGCATCCGGCCGTAGTGCGCGAACATCGCCGCGATGTGGTCGAGCGCTATGCCGCGCTGGGTCGCTCGGTCAGGATCGCCCGGGTCGCGGCGGTTTTCGAGAAAGGCCGCGATGCGCGCCGGCATCCATGGCGCGCCATAGGCGCCGCGTCCGACCATGACGCCAGCCGCGCCGGACTGTGCGAGCGCCTCATCGGCATCGGCGGGAGTGAGAATGTCACCGTTGACGAGAACGGGCAGCCTGACGGCGTCGACAACGGGCCGCACGGCGGCCCAATCGGCCGTGCCGCCAAAGAACTGGCAACGCGTGCGGCCATGCACCGTGATCATTTTCACGCCCTCGGCTTCAGCGCGTTGGGCGAGGTCAGCGGCGTTCATGGTTCCGCGATCCCAGCCGAGACGCATCTTCAGCGTCACGGGGACGTCTACGGCTTTCACCACGGCCGCGATCAGCGATTGGGCGTGGTCGAGGTCGCGCATCAGCGCCGAACCCGCCAACTTGCCGGTCACTTCGCGTGCCGGGCAGCCCATGTTGATGTCGATGGCGTCGGCGCCCTTGTCGGCGGCGATGCGCGCGCCCTCCGCCATCCACTTGGCGTCGCGCCCGGCGATCTGGATGACAAATGGTTTAAGGTCACGGCCATCGGCGCGGCGCACCACGTCGGCGCGGTTTTTCGCCAACTCTTCGCTGGCCACCATTTCCGAAACGACGATCGGCGCGCCGAGACGGTGCGCAATCTGGCGGAACGGCAGATCGGATACGCCCGACATCGGCGCCAGGGCCACAAGGCGTCCGGCGACCCCGCCCGGATATGCTTTCGTCTCGGGTAGCCCCCCGACCATTCGATGTGCCTATAATTTAATCTTATTCCGCATGTGCACGCGGTTTGAGCAAACTAGGTCGGGGGGCTTTGGATCGCAAGTTGAATTTCCGCTCACCCGATTGCCGTTTTGCCGCGCCCGCCCTAACGCTGAGCGCCAGCAGCAGGAAATCGGCAGGAGTGCCCGGATTGCGCATCGCGGCCTTGATCGTGGCGGCCGGACGGGGATCGCGGGCGGTCCGTCCGGATGACTCGACGCCCAAGCAATACGCCATGCTCGGCGGCGCGCCGGTCCTGTGGCGCACCATCCAGGCGTTCCAGGCCGCTGCCGAGATCACGCACATCCAGGTCGTCATTCACCAGGACGATGCCGACCTCTATCGCAACTGCGCCCCCGTCGGTGCCGCAAAGTTGTGGCCGCCCGTACCCGGCGGACCGACGCGGCAGGCGTCCGTGCGCCTCGGTCTCGAAGCGCTCGCAGGCGTCGCGCCCGACGCCGTGTTGATCCATGACGCGGCGAGGCCCTTCATCGGCGCCGACACGATCGCCGACATTGCCAGATCGCTGCGGACCCACCCTGCGGCGCTCGCCGCGCTCCCCGTTTCCGATACCTTGAAGAGAGCCAATTCCAATGGCGCCGTCGCCGAGACGATCGATCGCGAAGGGTTGTGGCGGGCGCAGACGCCGCAAGGCTTTCACTTCGACGCGATCCTGAAGGCGCACCGCGACGCCGCGACAGCGGGCCGGGATGACTTCACCGACGATGCGGCCGTCGCCGAATGGGCCGGGATCGTCACGACTCTCGTCGAGGGCTCGGAACGCAACGCCAAGATCACGACAACGGAGGATCTCGCAATGGCGGAGCGCCTGTTGGCGGCGAACGACACGATGATGGAGTCGCGCTCGGCATCGGGCTTCGACGTCCATCGCTTCACAGCAGGCGACCACGTCTGGCTCGGCGGCGTGAAAATCCCGCACACGGCCAGCCTCGAAGGCCACTCCGACGCCGACGTCGCGCTCCACGCGCTGACCGACGCGCTGCTCGGATCGATCGGCGACGGCGACATCGGCCAGCATTTCCCGCCGAGCGATCCGCAATGGAAAGGCGCCGCGTCGATCCGCTTCCTCCAGGACGCCGCGCGGCGCGTTTGGGCCCGCGGCGGACGCATCGTCAATGTCGACGTCACCATTCTGGCCGAAGCGCCGAAGGTCGGCCCGCACCGCGCGGCGATGCAGGCGGCGATCGGCGCCGCGCTGAAGCTTTCCACCGACCGCATCGGCGTCAAAGCGACGACGACAGAGGGCCTCGGCTTCACGGGGCGGCGCGAAGGCATCGCCGCGATGGCCACGGCGACGGTGATGCTGCCGGCGTCTCTCGGATCGTCGGGCGCGTGACCGGCGCGGATCGCCAACATGACAGCGCGCTGCGCCGAACGGTCGCCGCCGTCGCGGGTTTGAACCTCGCGTACTTCGCCGTCGAATTTGCGGTCGCTCTTGCGATCGGATCGGTGGCGCTATTCGCCGACAGCATCGACTTTCTCGAAGACGCGTCGATCAACATTCTGATCTTCATCGGCCTTGGCTGGACGGCGGCGCGACGCGCCCGCCTCGGCATGGCGCTGGCATTCGTGTTGCTCGCCCCCGCCGCGGCGACACTATGGACGGCGTGGCAGAGTTTTTCGACCGCCAGCGCACCCGAACCGCTCGCATTGACGCTGACGGGCGCCGGCGCCCTCACCGTCAACTTCATCTGCGCGACGATGCTCGCCAAGCATCGTCACGTCGGCGGTAGCCTCACGCGCGCCGCGTTTCTCTCGGCCCGCAACGACGTTCTCGCCAACGTCGCGATCATCGGCGCCGGCCTCGCGACGGCGGCGACACTCTCGCCCTGGCCGGACCTGATCGTCGGCCTCGCCATCGCCGCCATGAACGCCGACGCCGCCCGCGAAGTTTTCGAAGCGGCGCGTGAGGAGCATCGCGCGGCTGCGCCCTGAGCGCTTCAAGTTGCTGATGCCAAACACCCTGACCGATGCCGCTTTGCCACGCTGTCCGCGTTGACCCTCATGCCAGAATCGCGGCATCACAGTACCAAGTGGTTGTATTGCCACGGCCTAAGCGGGAGCCGACATGAACATCATGCCCCACAATCTCGACCGCAGCCGATCCGGCGACTCCGCTATGAGCACCATCGCCGAAGCGACGTCCGAAACGTGTCTCGCAACCCGTGTCCGTCAATTGTCGCGTATCGTCACGCGTGTTTACGACGATGCCTTGCGCCCACTCGGCATCACCGCGAGCCAATACACCCTTCTGGCTCAGCTCGCGTCACGTGACGGAATCACGGCTGTCGAGATCGGGCATGATCTCGACATCGAGAAGTCCACGCTATCGCGCAACCTGAAGCGCCTTTTGGCGCTTGGCCATATCGTCATGGATCCGCCCGCCGGCCGTCGTGGTCGCGGACTGCACCTGACGCCAAAGGGCCAAGCAGTTCTGAAAGACGCCTATCCAATTTGGCAGGATGCGCAGAAGAAGACGGTTGGGGCCATGGGCTCCGACAGTCGCAATGTGCTCGACGGCCTGCTCTCCCATGCCGAAAGGTTGGCCGCGGCTTAATCAGCGCCGCGGTTTGCTTCGTCTTCACTCTCTAGATAACCTCGCCGGGGAGCGCTTCGCCCAAAGCGCTCCCCGAAACTTTTTGGCGTGGAGGATGGGCGCGTGTTTGCGAAAGACGACATCGACAGAGCCGAGCGTCTGCTCTCGAATTTGCGCGGCAAGGGCTTGAGACTCGTCGCAGCCGAGAGCTGCACAGGCGGCTTGATCACGGCCCTGCTGACCGAAATCCCCGGATCGTCGGACGTCCTCGACCGAGGCTTCGTCACCTATGCCGATGACGCCAAGACAACTATGCTCGCCGTGCCGAAAGCCGTGATCGACCGTCACGGCGCCGTAAGCGCCGTCGTTGCGGTGGCCATGGCCGAGGGCGCGCTCGCCAATTCGCAGGCCGGCGTCGCCGTCGCCGTCACGGGCATTGCGGGGCCCGACGGCGGCTCACCGCAAAAACCGGTTGGTCTCGTCTATATCGCCGTCGGACGGCGCGGCGGCGCTCCGGCGGCGCAGCGGTTTTCGTTCGGCGACATTGGCCGGAGCGCGATCCGCATGGCGACAGTGCGCGAGGCCCTGCGGCTAATCGAGGATGCGGTCGGCGGTTAGCCCAGCGCCCGTTTAGAGCTGGCGCAAAGCCGCCAAGTCGTCCATGCCACTCTCATGCAGAGTTCGGCGTAGGGGTCCCATGATGGCCACAATCAGAACGATCCGAAGTGCAGCGATCGGCGCCGGCGCGATTTGGCTGGCGCTTGCGATCGCGGGCTCAGCCGCCGCCGCAGCCGACATGTCGGCCCGCGATGTCGCTGTCGCCTTGCACGCCGCCGCCGCCGGCGCACGACCGGATTTCAAAAGCCGCGATCTGGGCCGCCTCGACCTCTCCGGCCTCGATTTCAAGACCGCCGACCTCACCGGCAGCAATCTGTTCGGCGCTGACCTTTCTGACGCAAATCTTTCAGGCGCCGACCTGACTGGCGCCTTGCTCGACCGCGTGACGTTGACATCGACCCGGTTCGACGGCGCGACGCTCGATGGCGCGAGCCTGCTGCGCCCTTCGGTTTCGACGACACTGGCGACGCGCGCGGCCGAGGCGCCGAGCTTCAGACAGGCGCGATTGCGCGGAGCCAAACTATTCGGCTCGTTCGGCGGGGCGGATTTCTCCGGCGCCGACCTCACCGGCGCCATCTGCGCGCCGGCTTCCAAGACAGGCTTCATCGAACACATCTGGCGCAACGATTTTTCCAGCGCGCGTTTCGCCGGAGCGACGTTGCACAACGCCAATCTCACTTATACGTTGTTGGCCTTCGCCGATCTGAAGAACGCCGACCTGCGCGGGGCGCACTTGAACGACGCGGACCTGACCGGCGCCGACTTGACCGGAGCAGACCTCACAGGCGCCGACGTTACGGGTGCGGATTTCACCGGCGCGATCGTCAAAGAAGCCAAAGGACTCGACACGATGAAGGGCGTCGCCGCGGCGCGCAACGTCGAACGCATGGTGCGTTAGCGCGACCGCGCCTCAAACCGCTGCCGTCGGCGCGCCGTAAACCTTCCGCGC
>JBJXHD010000032.1:0-51535 GCA_046160845.1 Hyphomicrobium sp. | reverse complement strand
AGGAGGCGATAGGGCCGCTTGGCGCGGACTTCGATGGTTCCGAAGCCGAGGTCGGTCAACCGCTTGATGTAGTCGGCCATCGGGATGGCCCCGGTCAGGCACATGGCGCGCAGCCGTTCGTCGTTCTTCAGGTTCTCGGGCATCGCGAGGTCACAGACGGGATCGGAGAGGATCAGCCGGCCGCGTGGCTTCAACACGCGGTACATTTCCGAGAGCGCCTGCTTCAGGTCGTCGTCATGGAAAATGTTGAACAGGCAGTTCTGCGCGGCAATGTCGATCGAGCCGCTTTCGATCGGAAGTGAGAGTGCGTCGCCTACGCGGAGATCAACGAAGTCCGACTTGAACCAGGCGTTCAAAGTCTGAGCCTCGTCCAGATTGCGGCGGCAGGCCGTCATCATTTCGTCGACGACATCGAGGCCGATCACCGCGCCGGGACGGCGGCTGAAATAGGCGAACTGCAGCACCTCCATGCCGCCGCCGACACCGACATAGAGCACGGTCGGGGAACCGACGAGGTCACGCGGGTTCACCGTCGAGCCGCAGCCGTAGTTCATGTCGAGCATGGCTTGCGGGATCTTCAGGTCGGGCAGCTGCCAGACCGGCGTCGTCGTGCAGCAAAGGCCCTTTTCGGGATTGAGCGCCGCCTCGCGGTACACGTCTCGCGCTGTGTTGTGGTACATTCGTCTCTGCTCCCGAAAATATTGGACGCCGGATGTTTCTTGCGCCGCATCATTGATGGCGCCTTGCCAACCAGCAAGCAGAATCTCTGCGATGCGTGCCCTGTGCAATTAGCCTCGACGTTCTACGAACGACGTTGCCGGTGCGTTACGGCGCCGCGATGGGGTGTTTTCTCCCAATAGTAGGGACGCAGCATCAGATCGAGAATGGCGCGATAGGCGGCGAGTGAAATCGCCAGCCAATAGATCGGATGCCAGAGTGCCGAGAGCGCCAGCGCGCCGCCGCGCCGCCGAGCTACGGCTGCTGCGGGAAGCGCGATGCCGGTCACGTAGCCGCTTATCAAGACGACCTTCGCCGCCGTCCAGACCGCCCCCTCGCCGCTCAGCACCGGTTCGCCGCGCGCCGCGCCGACGGCGAGCGCGACGTAGAACCAGGGATGGACCAGCGCCGACAGCATCATGGCGCCGAACGTCAGTTGCATGCCGAAGAATCCCCATGCGCCGACTTCGCGCGTCACGCGCCAAGGGTGGCGCATGTGGACGAGGTAGGTCTGCATCCAGCCTTTGATCCAGCGTGTGCGTTGGCCGAGCCAGACTTTCCACGTCGTCGGCGCTTCTTCCCACGTCGTCGACTCGATCATCGCCGTGCGGTAGCCGAGCCGCGCGAAGCGCATGCCGAGATCGGCGTCCTCGGTAAGATTGTAGGGGTCCCACGCGCCGGCTTCGACGAGGCACGAGCGGCGAAAATGGTTCGACGTGCCGCTCAACGGCATCGGAAAGCCGAGGCGTTCCAGCATCGGCAGGATGGCTTCGAACAACGCAGCGTATTCGATGGTGAACTGGCGGCTGATCCAGGTTTCGTTCGGGTTGTAGATTCCGAGCCTCGCTTGGACGCAGGCCAAACGCTCGTCTCCGGCGGCGAACGCCGCGGCAGCGAGGCGCAACTGCGAACGCTCCACGACGTCTTCCGCGTCATACACCGCAATCAGATCGCCTTGCGCTGCCTGCAAGCCGTAGGTCAGGGCGCGCGGCTTGGTTTTTGGATTGCCTTTAGGAACGACGACGACCCGCATGTGCGGCAGGCTTATTGCGGTCGACAGTGCGGCGCGGGTTTCGACGTCGTCCTCCTCCAGTAGAAAAATGATTTCGAGTTTGGTGCGTGGATAGTCCAAGGCCGCCAGCGATCGCACAAGTCCGGGCGCGACGGCGGCTTCGCGATAGAGAGCCGCCAAAACCGAATACGTCGGCAGCGGCGGCGGTACCGCGCCCCTGCGCCGCGAACGCGCGTTCCGAGCCTGCCGTTTCGGCGCAGAGCGGGCTGATCGTCTCATGCACGCCAGCGCCGCCACACGCAGCATCACGACCAGGATAAAGGGAACAGCAAGCGTGATCGCCATGGCATTCGATGCCGCCCGCGGCCATGCCACGACGAGCGCCGCAACCACGCTCGTTACGGCGAACGGCGCAATCCGCTGCCATCGCGACAATGATTCAGCCGCCGACAAGTCGGGCGACTTGCGGCGCAGCGTGTTAATCGTCGTATCGGATAGGACAGCCCGGGCCAGGCCCTTCGGCGCCGAAGCTGCGCGCAGGCACGCCAGCGAGTGCAGCGCGAACGGGATGTCGTCAAAAAAACGCGACGGCGGCCAATGCCGCGTGCCCTCGAACGCCATGGCAATACACAATCAAAAAGCAACTGTGGGCGATGCAGTGCTTCGCCCTTTAAAGGATTAACTATAACTCTTGGCCGGCCGCGAACAATCAGGTTAGGAGTGTCGCGCGCAAAAAAGCCGTGGCTCCCCGTCACGTTGGGTCGACGGCGTAGGTGGTAGAAAACATGGTGAGGCGTTGAATCGCTCCCTTCTCAATCTTCTTGTCCTTGGCGCGCTATTGGCCTTAGCGACCAGCGATTTTGGCTTCAGCGTCGCCATGGCTCAAAGCGCCCGCCTGGACGAGCGAGCGGGCAAGGAGCCCGTGGCGCAGCCGGCGCCCGCACGGCGCGTCGTCGTGCGCTTTCTCACGGACAGCGATTTTCCACCGTTCAATTTCTACGACGAGGACGGCGTGCTCGTCGGCTTCAACGTCGATCTGGCGCGCGCCATCTGTCTCGAACTGGCGACGTCCTGCGATATCAAGGCCAGGCCCTGGGACGACCTTTTCGGCGGACTGAAATCGGGCGAAGCCGACGCGGTCATCGCCGCGCACAAAGTGCGCGCATCGACCGAGGTCGCTTTCACCGACCGCTATTTTCACACGCCCGGACGGTTTGCGGGACGCAAGGAAACACCGGTCGCCGACATCACGCCTTCCGGCCTCGACGGCAAGCGCATCGCGGTTGCGCGCGGCACGGCGCACGAAGCGTTCCTGAAAGCCTTTTTCCGCGACAGTCCACTGGCGCTATTCGAGAACGCCGATCTGGCGCGGGAAGCGCTGGCGTCGGGCAAGGTCGACTATCTGTTCGACGACGGCGTGTCGCTGGCGTTCTGGCTCAACGGAACTTTGTCGCGGCAATGCTGCGAAATGCGGGGCGGGCCTTATCTCGAGCCGAAATACTTCGGCGAGGGCCTTGCGATCGCGGTTCCCAAGAACGATCCCGAAATCCGCATGCTGTTGAACGACGCGCTGAAGAGGGTACGCGCCTCAGGCCGGTTTGAAGAATTGGTGCAACGATATTTCCCGGTCCGCATTTACTGAGGCGACGCGCGAGCGGCGTCCCGCCCACCAGGACTCTTATCAATGGCAGCGACGTTTGTTGTTTTCTTGGGACGCGTCCCCAGCGCCGCCTGGCTCGGCGCGCTTGCGGGGCGTTGTCTGGCGATCATCGTCGTCTGCCTCGGTGCACTGCTGGACTCTGGCGCGGCCGACGCCGCCGCCAAGTCGCACGCGAAAACGCCGGCCAAGGCCGCGTTGAGAAAAGCAAAGGCCGCCGAGCCAAAGCCGGTCCCCGTGCTGTCGCGCCGCGAAATTCTGGCCAGCGATCCGCAACGGCTCGAACGCATTGGACGGCATGTGGTCGTCGGCTATCACGCCTTTTCGGACGTCAAAGCGCTCGTTGAGAAAAAAGCCATCGCCGGCATCTTCATCACCGATCACAATGTCCGCAGGTCGACGGCCGCGGCGATCAAGTCGCAAGTCGACGTGTTGCAGAAAATTCGCAAGTCGCAAGATCTGCCTCCGCTTCTGGTAGCCGCCGATCAGGAAGGCGGGCCGGTCTCGCGCCTTTCGCCGCCGCTCAAGCGTCAGACGTCGCTCGGGCGCGTTCTTGCGGGGCTGCGCGACGACGAGGCCCGGCGGAAGGCCGTCGAGCGTTTCGCCGCGGTGCAGGCGGCCGAATTGAAGCGCATGGGCGTCAGCTTGAATTTCGCGCCGGTCGTCGATCTGAAGTTTGGCTCGAACGCTGTCAGGGACGGCGAAACGCGCCTTCGCCAGCGCGTCATCGGCTCTGACCCCTACCTCGTCGCCAAGGTCGCAGGCTGGTACTGCGACGGGCTGGCGAAGGCCGGCCTCATGTGCACTTTGAAACATTTCCCCGGATTGGGCCGCGTCCAGCGCGACACGCATGTCACGATGGGCGAAATCACGGCAAGCGAAGGCGCGCTCGAACTCAACGACTGGTATCCATTCCGGCAACTCATGAATCGGCCGAACGTCGTCACCATGCTCGGCCACGTCCGGGTGCGCGCTGTCGACGCCACGGCGCCTGCTTCCTACTCCGACGTCATCATCGGCAAGCTCATACGCGGACGCTGGCGCCATGAGGGCCTGCTCATCACCGACGACTTTAGCATGGGCGCGGTCACGCGCAGCTCCGGGGGCGTCGGCGCGGCCGCCGTCAAGGCGCTCAACGCCGGGGCCGATCTGGTGCTCGTATCATTCAGCGAAAAGCACTACGACGCGGTCATGAGCGCTTTGCTTCGCGCCGACGCCGATGGAGCATTCGCCTCGCCGACGCTCGCGGCGAGCCGTGATCGTATCGGCAAAACTCTCACCGAAATCGAAGCTGCGCCGCGCTAATCGCGCCGCGCTCGATTGTTCCGTTCTTCATAGCGACGGACGGCTGCGGACAATCGCGGCCTTACTTTGAGAAAGAGCGCGTACACGCCATCGAGCGCCGACACGGCTAGCCGGCTGCGCGACAACGGCTTCAAAAAACGCAGCCTCGGCGACGCCGTCCACATTTCAAGAAACGCCGCTGCGCCGCTCGCCAGCGCGCCGTCGGCGCGGCGCACATGAAAGCGCGCCATGGCGTCGGCGACGGTGAGGTCCGGCGTGACGTTTTCATCGGCGGGACGCGAACTGATGTCGGAATAGGTCACGTGCGCTTCGCCGGTGAGCTTTTTAGCGAGCGCGATCTCGCGCCGACACAGCGGGCACGCGCCATCGAAGTACACGGTCAGGCCGTCGCGAGCCGCGAGCGTGCAGGCTCTTGCATCATCCGCGGTCAAGCCTTCGGCAGCTGCAGCGTCTATCAGGCGATCGCCCACGATTTCCATACAATGGACCTGCTGTCAGGCGCCCGCTCTGGTTGTTCCGTTGGCGCTTAGTTGTTCCAAATTCGTTTCAGAACGATCTGTCTGTAAAGGTCATTTCAAGCATGCCGGCAATTTAGAACCAATTTCAATCGAACTTGCGGCGATTTTCGGCCATTTCCTAAGACGCGTTTACGTTTCTTCCATCCAAGGTTGCAATGATCAATCTCACGCGGCCGGGTCGGGTTCGCGAAGCGTCGCCGAGCCGGGGACGCAGGAATTCGCCCCAGGTCTCGTCGAGGAACCTTGCCAATGCCAACGATCACGTCACGCGCGCTCGGCGATCAACGCGGCACTTCGGCGATCGAATTTGCAATCGTGTTTCCGGTCTTTCTCGTCCTCACGTTCGGGATGATCGCCTACGGAATCTAT
This sequence comes from Hyphomicrobium sp., assembly GCA_046160845.1. Taxonomy (GTDB): domain Bacteria; phylum Pseudomonadota; class Alphaproteobacteria; order Rhizobiales; family Hyphomicrobiaceae; genus Hyphomicrobium_B. The sequence goes on along the minus strand of JBJXHD010000032.1, from coordinate 45,957 downwards.
TTCGGCGCGGCGCACAGCGCGGCGCAGCTGGCGGCCGACGCGGCGCGGGCCTCCGTCGCCGGTCTCACGAATAAGGAGCGCGGCGATCTCGCGCGTCAGCACGTCACGCGCAACGCCGCCGTCTACACCCTTCTGGAACCGCAGTACGTCACGACACTTGCGGCCGCCGCGCCCGGCGACCCCACAGATTTCAGAGTCACGGTTCGTTACGACGCCAAGACTCTGCCGATCTGGCGGCTCGCGCCGTTCCTGCCACTGCCCAGCGAAATCATAGAACGCACATCCACAATCAAGATCGGCGGATATTGAGACCGGAGAGATGTCATGTATCGCGTTAGATTTTTCCATGCATTGCGCACTTTGTCCGCCGACATCCGCGGTGGAATCGCGATCCTGTCGGCGGCATTCCTGCTGGTTGGCGCCGCGGTTGCGGCGCTTGCCGTCGATCTCGGCTCGCTGCATCTCGAGCGACGCATGGCGCAAGGCGCGGCCGATCTTGCGGCCATCGCCGCCTCGCGCGATCTCGACCACGCCGAGGCGGCCGCGATGGCGACGCTCCGCGCCAATGGCATCAACAGCATTACGAAAGTCACGGTCGAGCGCGGCGTCTACGCGCCGGACCCGGCCGTTGCGCCCGATCGCCGATTCACGCCCGGAAAAACGCCCTACAACGCCGCGCGCGTCACGGTCGACAAGACCGGTAAACTCTACTTCGCAAAGGCCGTTTTGTCGGGGCCGATGTCGATGCGCGTCAAGGCGACGGCGGCGACCTCGGCTGTCGCCGCTTTTTCAATCGGCAGCCGGCTGGCCGCGGTGCGCGACGGCGTCGCAAACAAGCTGCTCGGCGGACTGCTCGGCGGCAATATCTCGCTTTCCCTCGCGGACTATGACGCGCTGGTCGGCGCCGACATCGACATGTTCCAGTTCATGGACGCGCTCGCGACCGAACTCAACGTCACGGCGGGAACCTACAACGACGTGCTGAACTCCAATGCGACGGTTGGCGACGTGCTGGCCGCGGCGGGCAGCGTCTCCGACAAGCAGGGAAGTGCAGCCGCTGCGGCCGCGATCAAGACGCTTGCGCAGCAATCGAACGCGAACTCTCTCAATGTTCCGCTGAGTAAGTTTTTTGATCTCGGACCGCTCGGCGATCTCGCCGTCGGTACGCCCGCGCCGGGACTCGACGCCACCTTCCGCGTCATGGACCTTGTCACCGGGGCCGCGTCGCTGGCCAACGGCGCGCACCAGGCGACGATTGATCTCGGCGCGCAGGTGCCCGGCCTCCTCAGCTTGAAACTCGACGTCACGGTCGGCGAGCCACCGCAATCGTCGGCGTGGGCGGCGGTCGGCGAACCAGGCTCGATGGTGCGCACCGCGCAAATCCGGCTGCGATTGACCGCGGAGGTCGGCGGCGCCGGTGTGCTGCTCGGGACCAAAGTGCGCCTGCCCATCTATCTCGATCTCGCCTACGCGGAGGGCCGCCTCGCAAGAATCGCCTGCACCGGATCGAACACCGGCTCGGTCGATGTGGCGGCGCTGCCCGGCGTCGCCGACCTTTGGATTGGCGATGTCTCGACGGTCGCCATGGCCGATTTCAGCAGCAAACCGTCGGCGACGCCGGCGAAGATCGTCGACGCGCCGCTCATCAAGGTCACGGGGCAGGCGCACGTGCGCGCCGGATCGACCGGCGAAACGACACTGTCGTTTTCGCAAAGCGACATCGACGGCGGCGTTTTGAAACGCGTAGGTTCGTCGAACCTCGTGCAGTCGGTCGTCACGTCCCTGCTGCGCGATTTGAAACTGACGGCGAAAGTGCTGGGACTCGGCCTCGCGCTTCCCGGCGCCGTCACAGCGGCGGTCGGCGCAACTCTCGCCCCGGTCGCCGCCCCGCTCGACGGCGTCATCGACACGCTTCTGCAAACGCTGGGCGTCAGCGTCGGCGAAGCTGACGTGCGCGTGCACGGCGTGCGTTGCGGAACCGGCGTGCTCGCCGGCTGAAGCGGGCGACGCGCGCCTCGCGATGCGATAGATTGGCGCCTCATGGTCTGGCGCGCGACGGAAACGGCGCGCCAGTCCGTTGCCGTCGCGAAACGCCGCGCTACGGATGCGACGGCGAAGACAGGACCCGCATCATGGCCGAACATCCTTCTCGACGCGCGGCGCTGTCGGCGCTCACGGCCGGCGCCGTCGCAACGGGACTTCCCGTCGCCGAAACTCGAGCGGGCGCAAACGAGCCTGCCGTCAATCCGCCATCGCGCGAACCACCCGGCGCCTGCACGCTTTTGCCGCAAGCGGTCGAGGGTCCCTTTTATTTCGATCCGAAACTCGTACGCGCCGACATCGCGGAGGATCGGCCCGGCGCGCCGGTGACACTGGCCTTGCGCGTCATCGCCGTCGGCAGCTGCGCGCCGCTCGCCAACGCCCGCGTCGAAGTCTGGCACGCGGATGCCACGGGATTTTATTCGGGCTACGATCGCCAGGGCGAACGCGGCGACGTCTCGACCAAGGGCGCGACGTTTCTGCGCGGCGCCCAAATTACCGATGCCGACGGCCGCGTCACGTTCCGCACCATCTATCCCGGTTGGTATCCGGGCCGCACGCCCCATATCCACGTCAAGGCGTTTCTCGACGCCAAAACGCTCGTCACGGGCCAGATCTACTTTCCCGACGACGTCAGCGCCAAAATCTACGCGACGCGCGAGCCGTACAAGGCGCGATCCGGCGCCGACACGACGAACGCCAGCGATTTCATATTCCGCGAAGGCCAGCGCGAAGGCGGCGGAATCGTCATGGCGGTCGCGGAGGAGGGCGCCGACATCGTGGCGTCGCTCGTCATCGCCGTCGACCAGAGCGGCGCGGCGACGCGCGAGGGCGGCGGCTTTGGCGGATTCATCCGCCGCATGTTGGGTCAATAAAGAAAGGACATCGACCATGCGAACCCAAATCCTTGTTTCGATCTTCGTTGCGACGTCGGCGCTTTCGGCGGCGACGTCTGCGCAAAGCCGCGAGCGCGGCGAAAGTCTTGGCATGATCAAAGCCTGCAGCACGTATGGGCGCGGCTGCGTGTCCGCGCCGGTGCGCATGACGTCGCTCGGGGCCCAGTATCGCTCTCCAGGCGGCAACTGGACGTGGTGTGAGCACGATTGCCGCGACACGCTGCGCCGCGACACGATCGACTTCTGGGACGACCAGCGCGAGCGTTCGAAGTAATTTTTTATTGCGCGTGGCGACTCCGCTCCGCGGAGCCGGCCGCCACGCGCGGAGCGCCAGAGTTCGCCGCCCCCTCGCAGTTGGGCCCATCGCTTTGATGACGCTTTGTGGTACAGATTCGCCTCCGGACGGCGATCCGGCAGAGACAAGAGAACTCGGGAGCGCGCGATGGACGTCAAATCATTGGTGATCGGGGTGTTGGTGGTGGCTGTGGGCGTGCTCGGCTATCTCTATTACGAGTCGGAGCAGACCACGGTGAAGGTCGACCTGCCCGGCATCAAGATCGAGGGCAAGTAGCGCTGCCCCCGCGATCCGCTCGCTGATCCGTCGGGCCGGTCTCCGCGTTTCAGTTCCGCGTATCGAGGATGACGGCCGATGCTCAGGTTCCGACGCACTATCATTGCGGCCGTGATCGCGGCCGTCGCGAGCGGCGCAGCCATGGCCGAAGCCCAACCGAAATCCGCCTTCGACTTCACCTTCACGGCGATCGACGGCAAGCCAATGCCGCTTGCGCCGCTGAAAGGGCGCGTGCTGCTGGTCGTCAACGTGGCGTCGTTCTGCGGGTTCACCCCGCAATACAAAGCGCTCGAGGCGCTGCAATCGAAATACGAGGGCAAAGGCTTCGACGTCATCGGCGTGCCCTCGAACGACTTCAATCAGGAAACCGAAGGCGAAGCAGAGATCAAGAAGTTCTGCGAAGGCATGTACGGCGTGACGTTTCCTCTCACGCAAAAGTATGCGGTGACCGGCGACGCGGCGCATCCCTTCTATCAATGGGCGCGCAATGAGCTCGGGTGGCTCAACGCGCCGAAGTGGAATTTTCACAAGTATCTCGTCGGCCGCGACGGCCGGCTCGTGACGTCGTTCTTTTCGACGACGGCGCCGGATTCGAGCGGCGTCATGGGCGCGATCGACGCCGAACTCGCGAAGTCGGCGCCGCCGACCGCTACGAACTGAGCGGGTCGCGCCTTCCAGCATCTCGCACCGGCGCTCCGCGCCTTCCTGGCCCACCCTTTCTTGTCATCCCGGACGCGATGCCGTGCATCGCGATCCGGGACCCAGGGCTTAACGCGCAGTCGGATTTGCGGCCCTGGGTCCCGGCTCATCGCTGCGCTCCGGCCGGGATGACAACAATTTTCGGAGCAGCACAGCGCGCCGCCGCTCCGCGCCCTCCGGCCGGCTCCGCGAAGCGGAGTCGGACGACGCGGCCAGCAGAGCGTCATACCCGCCGATGACGCGTGCGACTGATTTCGCTCTTGTCATCCCGGCCGAGGACGCATCGCGTCCGAGAGCCGGGACCCAGGGCTCAACGCGCCGAAGTGGAATTTTCACAAGTACCTGATCGGCCGCGACGGCAAGCCGATCACGTCGTTCTTCTCCACCACCGCGCCGGACTCGGAGCGCGCGACTAGCGCGATCGAGACCGAACTCGCGAAGTCGGCGCCGCGAGCAGCCGTGAACTAACGCGCCGCCTTGCGGCCCACACTTCCTTTTGTCATCCCGGCCGAGGACGCGCGCGGCTAGCTCCACTTGTCATCCCGGCCGGAGCGTAGCGACGAGCCGGGACCCAGGGTTGAACGCGCAGTCGAAACCAGAAGCCTGGGTCCCGGATCGCGATGCACGGCATCGCGTCCGGGATGACAACTTCAGTATGTGCTCCACGCATTCCGGCTGGCTCCGCGAAGCGGAGTCGGAATGCGCAAACAAAATGTTCCGCACGGAACAGCGCCAACTGCGGCGTCCATTTACCACGTTCTCCCGGCGGTCGCGCCTCGCGCGGCCGATTTCGAGGGAGACCGACAATGCACGAAGTCCTGATCACATACGCGTCGTTCGGCGCCGTCATCGTGCCGGCCATTTTCGTCATGCACGGCATCGTCCGATGGGCGCTGCACGCGTTCGGCGCCATGCGCCTCGACAGCCCGTACTCGGCGCGCGACATGCGCACGTGGCCGCGGCGCGTCTACCTGATGAACACGACGCTGTTCGCGCTGATCGTCACCGCGCTCGCGGCTGCCGACATCGACCGCGACAGCGCCTTGTTTTATGCGGCCATCTCAACTGCGATCGTGTCGGGCGTGTTCGTTCCGCGCGCGGTGCGTCTGTGGCGAGCGGCGAAGGAAATGGCGCAGTAGGGTGCGCAAATTGGGCGCAGCGAGTGTTTGCTCTTCTCAAGCCCTTTAAGTTGTTTCGCATTGCCACCACCCTGCCCCTCAAGGAGTTGCGGTCCGAGCCGAAGGCTCGCCGCACGCCTTCGCGTGCGGGCCGCGCTTTGCGCGGCGACCGCATCGCCTTGAGGGGCAGGGGACCTCGACCAATCTGATTTGTCAGACCGTATTGCGGCTAGCGACTAGGTGTCGCAATAGCGAGACCTCCGCACATCGCGGAAATCACTCCTGTCACATTCCAATCGCGAGTGGTAAAAAAAACGCCGGTATTGGAAATTACCGTAATTAAGCCAGCTATTTTGTCCCGACTGACATTCCTGACTAAGTCATGCTCGATTCCTTCCTTTAATGAATCGTAAAACGATCTCGTTTGAGAAAACGTTCGATTCCTAACATAGTTGGAATCTGCAATTGCGCTGTTTGCAGCTTCAATTATCATTCGTGCGACGGGCTCTTGCTTGCGAACCACTTCCATAACCAACATAACTACACGGGGCTGAACCCCTAGTTCCTCAAGAAGCAATTGCTCCATCTTCAGAAATTGCTCTGTCGTCATTGCGGCGACGTCGTCAGAACTACGGCGATGACGAATGCCTAAGCGTGATTTGAATTCACTCAGTTTCAAATCTGGAAGTACCGGCTTTTTTCCTGCAAATTCGGCACCGCGCATTTTCAAAAGAGTGGGGAAGTATGCACTTGACAAAGTAACCCGCCATGGCGCATGAAACGCGCCGACAGGGCGGCACTTCAAATCTAATGCCGGTAGAGTGTTCAAGCGATCTTGCCGAGCAAGTGTCGATGGGCCAAGCCAAGGTGTTTCCGCCGCGCATAACGGCGGATTTCGCGCTTGATATTTCCCGATCTTTAGGTTGCCACGCGCCAACTACGGATTGCGAAGCAGCGGCTGTTTCATTGCTGGCGGCTTTGCAAGAGGCTGGTTGGTCAATTTTCCGGCCAGACGACGACCCTCAAAGTTAGTCCACGCCAGTAATGATGTGGCGTACTTGAAATACGTCATCTGCGCGCTGAGCAACGGCACGTCTACATGATGGCGCGTCAGTCCGACTAGGCTGGGCACAAAGGCGTTTAGCTCTGCGAGTTCTTCCAAGTTCACAAACGCCAGAAAGCCGGTGTTGTCGTCATACCAGATACAATGCGCGTACTGATTGCGGACCTTCATGCAAAACTTCACGGCTCCGACCGCCATTTCGAATTCGGTTCCAAGTTTTAATTTAATGTAGTGTTGACGGCCCAGTGCGTCCGCAACCTGTATGCGCTGCGTCTCTCCTCTGGCGCGAAACATTGCTTTGAGTGTGCTATCCAGATCATCGCGAACAACGGAGACGCAGTTCATAAGATCAATTTCCAGTGTTGCGTATCCAGCAAGTAACTGACCGATGAGCTTTGCTTCTTCTGGAAATGCCTCAAAGGGCGGCAACAAGGTGGTCGACATGACAAAAACTCCAACCACAAACAAAGAAGACAAAGAGATTGTGCGCCGCCGCGACGAAGCCGTCAGGCGCGCTCTTAACACGCCGCCCAAGCCTCACTCCGAAATGAAGCTTGGGAAGAAGAAGCGGAAGCCTAGCGCCCCCGTTTCGAAGAAGGCTTAGGCTTGCGGCTTCTCGTCAGGCCGTCGATACGTCAACCGCTTGCCCGCTGCTCCTTTGACCATGAGCGCAGCGCGTTCGGCGTCCTCGATGCCGAGTGACGAACGCGCATTCCAGCGAAACGCGAATTCATCCACGTAACGCTGCAAATGCTGTTCAGAGACGCTGTGGAACGAGCCCATGACGCCGCGCTTCAGAATTGCAAAGAACGCCTCTGCGTTCTGAATATGCGTCTTGCCGTCCTTGCTGACGTACTCGTCTTTTGAGTGATTGACGACGCCGTGCTTGGCGAACTCTTTGCTCATCCAGTAGTAGGCCAGCGCGTCGTCCGTGTTCATGGTCGTGCCCTTGGCGACGTGCTTGGCAATTGCCTTGCGCAACGTCTTGGCTGAAACGTCGGGGACATGCGTAGCGCGCACGGCGCCGCCGCGTTCAACGAGCGCGTGAACGGCGTGCTTCTTTGGCTCAGGCTTGCCACGATGGACGTTCTTTTTCTTGCCGCCGACGAACGTCTCATCGCTTTCCACGACCTTGCCCTTGCCGCCGATCGGGGGAGCGCTAGTGTCGATCCCCATCGCCTCTCGGATGCGGTGGCACAAAAACCAAGCCGTGCGGTAGCTGCCAAGGGCCAACTCGCGCTGCATCTGCTTCGCGGAAATGCCCTTCTTGCTGGCGGCCATCTTGTGGAACGCCAGCACCCATTTGGTCAGCGGCAGGTGCGAGCTTTCCATGACCGTTCCGAGCGTAACGGAGAACTGGCCGAGGCAATCGTTGCACTGTAGGAGGCCTACGCGGTGCGCTTCGCCTTCCAGGCGGCGGACGTGCTCTTTCTCGCCGCAATGCGGGCATACGGGGCCGTCCGGCCAGCGCTGCGCCTCGAAATAGGCGCGGGCCTTATCTTCTTTGTGGAACATCGGGTCGCGGGGATCGACAGACATGACATCACCTCGGTTATGAGGTGAATATGGCGGCTCAAGCCATCTTTGTCAAGTGCATACTTCCCAAAGAGTGCGATTAAGCTTTTTGTCATGCCTTTCAGGCGAAGTGACCAAATCTGTGTACTGAAGTGTTCGCCAAAACCTTTCTTCGGCCAGCAGAGCAGCCACGAGATTGAGAAGCCTTTCGGCTTCATAGTCAGTTAGAACCACACAATCGTCACCAAAATTTCGAGACGAAGGCTGCTGACTTTCAAAATCCAAAAGCAATTGACAAAGAAATTTGATCAATCGCTTTTCTAAGTCAGACAGTCGCGGCTCCGGCCGGTATATCTTTGTCGATTTTGTGCTTTTCATTCAACCAACCCCGCTCCCTCCTCCTTCACCCTCACATCCGCAACGATCCGATCAATCAGCAGGCACGTCCGCCGCCACAGCGCCGACCCTTCGCGATAATCCGCGCCGGCGTAGAAATCGCAGCGGCCTGCCTTGAACAGCTCGACGCATTTATCCGGCTTGCCCTTCGGCGCATGCACCGCGATCGCGCTGCCGCCGTTCTTCTTCAGCAGCGCCATGCTCGGCACATCCGTCTCGCCGTCGCCGAAATAGATCATGTTCGAGAACGGGATCGGCCGCTCGTCCTCCGGCATGTGGCTGTTGATCGTCTCGTTGTAGTCCTCGCGCCCCTTGTTGATGCGGAACAGATACTGCGTCTTGCCGGTGTCCGTGATGACGCGCTTCGGAAACGGCAGGTCGTAGGCGTCGAACCAGTATTCGCTGGCGAACACGCGCGCGAAGTGCTTGGCGATGCGCGTGCCCTCGATGATTTCCGTCAGCCCCGACGACACGAGATAGTGCTTCACCGTCACGCCGCTGCCCGCGCCGCGCGCCTCCGCATACGCCGCGATGGCGTCGAACCACTCTTCGACGCCCGGAAACAGCTCGACGTGCTGCCCTTGAGCGACCAGGTCGGCGCGGTCGATGCGCAGGCCCTTGGCTTTGGCCTTCTGGTACATCAGCCGCATGTAGGTGATCAGCGGATCGGCGCGCTCGGCCTGCGCGATGCGTGAGCACTCGGCCCAGAAGTCCTTCGCCTTGACGCCGAGCTTCGGCAGGAAGGCGTATTCCTGCATGGGCTTCGGCGACAGCGTGCCGTCGAAATCGTAGACGAGCGCGATGGTGGTTTTTTTGTACGCGCCGGCAACTCGCGTTCCGCGAGCCGGCCGCCGGCGCGGGAGCGCCGCTGTTGTCATCCCGGGCGAGCCGCTACGCGGCGAGACCCGGGACCCAGAGCCACGCGGCGTGTCGTTGCGATCTCGACTGGTTCCCGGCTCTGCGCGACCGCGCGGACGCGCGATCGCTTCGGCCGGGATGACAGGGTGTGATGCGTCGGCGTTGGCGCCTTCGCGGCCGCCCTTTGCTCCGCGCTTGCTCACCCGCTCCATGACGCGCTCCCTCGCTGCTCAACTTGCAGCGGCGACTCAATCGCGATTCGGGCGCCTGGATGAAGGCGAACATCCCGCCTTTCCCCGTCGCACGCCGTCGCCGACAATCAAACGGTTGTCATCCCGGGCGAGCCGCCACGCGGCGAGACCCGGGACCCAGTTCTGGCGCGGCGTTGTCTGTTGCGGCCCTGGGTCCCGGCTCGCCGCTTTGCGTCGGGCGGGATGACAAAGTGAAATTCGAGTACGCCGCGCGGCGCGGGCGACGTCCCCAACTCCAAAATTGACGCGCGCCCAACAAAAACGCCGGCTCGTGAAAACGAACCGGCGTTCCGCGGCCGTCTCGGCAGCTTGCGAAGAATAGCACGAACGAGCGTCACGCTCAATCGAAATCAGCGTTAAGACGCAATGACTTATCCCCGCTATTCACGCTCCTGACCAATCGTCATCCTCGGCCAAGCGCGGCGAAGCCGCGTCGATGGCCGGGGATCCAGCGTGAGAAGCGCCGAAGGCTCAATGTTGCGTCTTCGACGAGTCTTGCGCTGGATCCCCGAACGGCCTCGCAGGCTCGTCCGTTCGAGGATGACGTTTCTCAGTGCTTGCAGTCGGGTCCGTGGAAGTGGCCCGGCTCGCCGTGCGCGGCGCCGTGATCGTGCGCATGATCGTGGCCATGATCGTGCCCGTGATCGTGGGAGTGATCATGTCCGCAGCCGCAGCCGTCGCCGTGGACGTGCTCGTTCGGATCGCGCAGCGCCGCGGCCATCTTCTTTTCGAGCGCGATCGACATTTCGCGCGGGCTCGTCGCGTCCTCGATCAGCAGCGCCATGATCTCGGCGCCCATGCGCAAATCATCGACGGCGCCCAGATAATGCCGGCGCAGGCGGCCCTGGCGGTCGAACAACAAAATCGCCGGCGTACCTTGGAGTTCGTAGGCCTTCATCGTCTCGGGGAGTTTATCGCCGTCGGGTTTGTCGAGCGCGACGGGAAAGTCGTAGCCGTTCTCTTTGAGAAACGCCTCGACCTTCGCCGGCGACTGCGTCGCGAAATTCTCGAACGCCATGTGCAGGCCGAACACGGTCACTTCGTCGGCGTTGAAGGCGCGCGTCAGGCGCTGCGCCTGGGGCAGGCCGTATTTCACCGAACCCGGGCAGGCGATCTGCGCGATCGCCACGAAGACGACCTTGCCCTTCTCGGCCTTGAGCGTCCGCTTACCGTCCGAGTTGAGCCAGCGCGCGGCGGTGATTTCGGGCGGGCGTTCGGGGCTGAACATCGGGCAGTCCTTTTTCAGTTGTGTCAGCTGCATAATATGGGGACGGGCGCCGTCAGTCGCAGGCTTTCTTGAGGGCGGGAAGGTTTTCCGCCGTCTGGCATTTTGCGGTCGATGTTTGGGGCGCGCAGGCGAGCGCGGGATCGCGCTGGTAGATGGCGAACGACAGCGGGCAGCCGCGCATCACGTTCAGCGCCGAGACGCAGCCGAGCGGGGTTCCGACGTTCTGGCCCTGGCCGCGCGCGGCGTTGGCGACAAAATAGCGGTTGAGCCAGCGGCTTTCGACGATGGCGATCTGCGGGTCGGCGTCGAACAGCGCATCCGTCGATTGCGTGGCATGCGGGAGGCCGAGTGTGAAAATGCCCGACGGTTCGCGGAATCCGACCGCGCCGAGCCTGGCGTTGGCGGCGGCGGGACAGGCGGCGGCGATCGTGCGCTGCAGGAGTTGCGCGGGCCAAAGCTTTTCGATGTCCGGCAGCACGGCGCCGAGCAGCGTCGCTGCGAACACTCCGAACGCGGCGGCGCTCGTTGCGGCCCAGCGCGTGAGGCGGCCGGCGCGGCCCTCGGCGGCGCTCGTAAAGAACAGCGCGGCGACGGCTGCGATCAGCGCGGCGGCGATCAGCGACGGCGTTGTGCTATTGGCGCCGTAGACGACTGCGAACACAGCGATGACGAACAGCGCTGCAAGCGCCGCCCAAGGGATCGCGTACCACTTTGGCGGCGGCGTTCCATCCTTGTGCGCGCTGACCAACGTCGCGACTCCGAGCGCGAGCGCGGGAAACATGGCCTGCACCGTGTAGGTGCCGGGCTTCGACGACAGCAGTTCGAGATAGATGAGATAGCCTAAGACCCAGGCGAGCAAGAACCTCGCGAGGCGCTGGTCGCGGCCGAGCCAAAGCCGCCGCGCGGCCGGCGCGAGCAGCGCCGTTCCCGGCAGAAATCCAAGCAGCAGCGCCAGCACGAACGTGCCTGGAAAGGCCCGCAGTTTCATATCCTGCGAGCCGCCGAGCGCCTCGATGAACTCGCCCCACGCCATGCCGGCGAACGGCGCGCCGTCCTGGTGGGCGCGGACGATGATCCACGGACTGGCGATGGCGAGCGCGAGCGGGACGCCGATCAGCGGCCGCGTCGCCTTTAGCCACGTCAGGTCGCGATCGAAGGCATAGAGCGCGATCAATGTCGCGGCGACAAGGATCGGGATCATCAGCGCGTTGATCAACATCGCAGCTCCGAGCGCGGCCCAGAACAGCAGCGCGAGCCACGGCGAGCGGCGGTCGTCCTCCGAAACATACAGCCTCAACAGCGCCAGCATCGCGACCGTCGCGGGAAGGAGTGAAAGGCCTTCGGCGATGGCGAGCTGGGAGACCAGAACCGTGAGTGGCGCGACAGCGAACAGCGCGGCCGCGATCAGCGCCGTCGTGGCGCCGACGAGCGGCACCGTCAGCCAATAGAGGGCGAGTACGGCGAGCGTGACCGCGATGACGCCGGGCAACCGATAGACGCGGATGTCCCGAGCATTTTCGGGACCGGTTGCGGCGGCCGCGACGCCTTGCGCCCAAAATGTGCCGATCGGGCGGAACTGTTGGATCGTCTCGCCGTAGCGCGGATCGGTCCAGGCGCCGCGGGCGACCATATCGCGCGTCGTCTCGGCGAAGATCACTTCTGTCCGGTCGACGGCCGGCAGCCTCAGCGCGCCTGGTAAATAAGCAAGGAGGCACAACGCCAGCAGCCCCAGGCTCGCAGCCAGTCCCGGCGCGGCGGCGATGTCGATCGACGCCCATGCCCTATGCGCGCGATCGCCCGGCATTGCCCCTCCCCGCCTTGACTCCCTGGCGAAGCTCAGGTGATTGCGCACCCTGGCTCGGAAAAGCAAGGGGCGCACGCGCAGGATGACCGCCAAACCTTCATCGAATGCGGAGCGCCGCGCCCGGCTGGTCGAGATCGTGGCAGCGCGGTCATTCCAGGAAGGCCCAGAAATGCGGCTCGCGTCGGGCAAGACCTCGACGTTCTATTTCAACATGAAGCCGACGATGTTGGACAGCGAAGGGGCCTGGCTGATCGCCTCGCTGATCCTCGATTCCCTCGACGGCGTAGAGGCCGACCTTATCGGCGGCCTTGAAATGGGCGCGGTGCCGATCGCGGCAAGCGCGACGACGCTTGCGCACGCGCGCGGGCGCAGATTGCCGGCGTTCTTTGTGCGCAAACAGGCCAAGGAGCACGGCACCAAGAGCCTGATCGAGGGTTTGGGTCGCGAAGAGACAATGGTCGGTAAAAAAGTGGTCATTGTCGAGGACGTGACGACGACGGGCGGCTCGTCGATCAAGGCGGCGGAAGCGATCCGCGCCGCGGGCGGCACAATCGTGCGCGTCATCACCGTCGTCGATCGCCTCGACGGCGCGGCCGAGGCGTTCGCGGCGGCAGGTTTGGAATTCCAGCCGTTGCTGACGCTCGCCGACTTCAAGCGCTGAGCGTTCGTCTCGCGCTGCGACGCGACGCGACGCGACGCGACGCGATCAAATGTTTCTGTGCATGAGGAGTTGCGCAAGTCGCGCTGCGCCGTCATTGTGATTGACGACGTTCCGTCGCAGGCGAATGTCACGCGTCTCGTCAACGACCGTCGAACTTCCGTCGCGCTGGCGCGTTACGTCCAGGGCGCACGGCTCGATTTGGGCGTGCTGCGCAGCGTCGGCATCGGCGCGGAATGGTGAGCTGGTGAGTACATCGGAAACGACAGGACCCCCGACAGGAACGCGCCACGCGCGTCCGCCGATTGCGCCGGCTTCAAAAACGCCGAACCTTGATCGGGCCAAGCCGGTCCGCGCGATCGCCACCTCGCCCGTCACGCCTACAAAACTCAAAATACCGCCGCGGCCGATGCCGCCATCCCAATTTGGACAGGGGACCGGCGACATGACGATCGCGACCGTGCCGATACGCGCCGCCGAGTTTCGAGCCAAGCCGCGCGTAGAGCCGGGCAATCGAATTGCCGCGGTCTTGAAACGCGCAGTCGCGCTCAGTTCCGATGCCGTCGTGCTGACGATCGCGTCGCCATTTATCGCGATTTGGTTTGTCTACCGGACTTTGAAGCGCTGGATAGTCGGCTGAACGCATCGCGCTCTTTCTATTCCGCCGCCGCCTGCCGCGCCACGAGTGGCCCAGCCCTCAACACTTCGCTATCCACATACGCCTCGAACTTGGCGAAGTTCTTCGTGAACATGTCCGCGAGCTTGGCCGCCGCCGCGTCGTAGGCTTTCGGATCGGCCCAGGTGTCGCGCGGCGTCATCAGTTTGGCGTCGACGCCGGCCATGTTTATCGGCACCTTGAACCCGAACGTCGGATCGACGCGCATGGTCTGGTTTTTCAGATCGCCGGAGAGCGCGGCGTTCAAAAGCGCGCGCGTGACCTTGATCGGCATGCGGCTGCCCTCGCCATACTTGCCGCCGGTCCAGCCGGTGTTGACCAGCCAGCAGTCGACGCCGTGTTCGGCGATGAGGTCGCGCAGAAGATTGCCATAGACGCTCGGGTGGCGCGGCATGAACGGCGCGCCGAAGCACGTCGAGAACGTCGGCTTCGGCTCCGAGCCCATACCCTTCTCAGTGCCCGCCACCTTGGCGGTGAAGCCCGAAAGAAAGTGGTACATCGCCTGGCTGGGCGTCAGCTTGGCGATGGGCGGCAGCACGCCGAAGGCGTCGGCCGTCAGCATCACGATGTTTTTCGGGTGCCCCGCCGTCCCGGTCGGGCTGGCGTTTTCGATCGCCTCCAACGGATAGGCCGAGCGCGAATTCTCCGCGAGGCGATTGTCGTCGAAGTCGGGCGTGTTCGCCGATCCCTTCAGCACGACATTCTCGAGCACGGTCGCAAAGCGGTTCGAAGCGCTCCAGATTTCAGGCTCGGCGGACTTCGAGAGCCGGATGGTCTTGGCGTAGCACCCGCCCTCGAAATTGAAGACGCCGTCTTCGCTCCAGCCGTGTTCGTCGTCGCCGAGCAGCGTGCGTGCGGGATCGGCCGAGAGCGTCGTCTTGCCGGTGCCGGACAGCCCGAAGAACACCGCTGAGTCGCCTGCCGCACCGACGTTGGCCGAGCAGTGCATCGGCATCACGCCCTTCTCGGGCAGGATGTAATTCAAAAACGAGAACACCGCCTTCTTGGTTTCTCCGGCGTAGCTGGTGCCGCCGATCAGCACGATGCGGCGCGAGAAGTTGCAAGCGATGACCGTCTCGGTGCGCGTGCCGTGATAGAGCGGGGCAGAGCGAAAGCTTGGCAGATTGACGACGGTGAAGGCCGGCACGAAGGCCGCGAGTTCGTCGCGCGCCGGACGTCGCAACAGATGGCGGATGAAGAGGGCGTGCCACGCGTACTCGGTGACGACGCGTGTGTTCAGTCGATGTCGCGCGTCGGCGCCGGCAAAGAGATCCTGGACAAAAAGTTCCTTATGTTTGGCCAAGCCGATGAAGTCGGCGAGCAGACGATCGAACTGCTCTTCCGTCATCGGCTTGGCGTTGTCCCACCAGATCGCGCCATCGCTCTCCGCGTCGCGGACGATGTATTTGTCCTCCGCCGAGCGGCCAGTGTGCTGCCCCGTTTCAACCGTGAACGCCCCGGTCGACGCGAGGCGGCCTTCACCCCGGCGCACGGCGATTTCGACAAGCTCCGCCGCCTCGGTGTTGCGCCGCAACTTTTGCGTCGCGTCGAGCGGGAAAAGCTGAATGGTCATGTTGTCGACGTTCCTGGCGAGGTTCCTGGCCGTAAGGGCGCCGCGAACGGCTGGCCCGGCGCATCCCGCACGCCTGTTCGGCGGTGACAAGAGCGTAAGCAGTCGGTCGGGCGACCTCAAGGTATCCGATGGTCCAACGCCAAAAGTTGAATGCGGAAATTGTGGGCAACTCGCTCATTTCGATGGCTTTTCCGGGGAGGCTTGCGGCCGGGGAGCGCGATCAGCCTTACTGCGCATCGAGGCTCAAAACGCCGCCCAATTGCTTGCGGGGGCCGCCCCTGTCGCCTATTCAGTTCTCATTCAGGCGCACGGAGCCAGAAACCCTCCGCCACAATTGCTGCACCTTGCGGCCATAACGCCGAAAGTGCGTACGGGCAGGCGGGCCCCACCCCCGGGGGCCGGAGAGGAACCGATGAAAGAGAAAAGCACGATTGCGTTGGTCGATGACGAGCGCAATATCTTGACGTCCCTGCGGATGGCGCTCGAGGCCGAAGGCTACAAGGTGCGCACCTACGGCGACGGCGTCTCGGCGCTGGAGGCGCTGACCGAGGAGCCAGCCGACCTCGGCATCTTCGATATCAAGATGCCGCGCATGGACGGCATGGAACTGCTGCGCCGCGTGCGTCAGCAGTCGATGATGCCGGTGATTTTCTTGACGTCGAAGGACGAAGAGATCGACGAACTCTTCGGCCTTAAGATGGGCGCCGACGACTACATCGCGAAGCCATTCTCGCAACGTCTCATTGTCGAGCGCGTCAAGGCGGTGCTGCGTCGGGTCGCGCCGAAGGATCCGGCGGCGGTCGAAGAAGAAAGCAAGCGCGTTCTTGAGCGCGGTAAACTCAAGCTCGATCCTGAGCGGCACACCTGTCACTGGGACAACAAGAACGTCACGCTGACGGTTACGGAGTTCCTCATCCTGCAGGCGCTGGCGACGCGGCCTGGCGTCGTCAAAACGCGCGACGCTCTGATGGATGCCGCCTATGACGATCAGGTCTATGTCGATGACCGCACGATCGACAGCCACATCAAGCGCCTGCGCAAGAAATTCAAGCAGGTCGACGACGACTTTGACGTGATTGAGACGCTTTACGGCGTCGGCTACCGCTTCAAGGAGTAACAATCGGTAGCCTTGGGGCCGGCAGTCGCCGGCGGGAGGTGGGATGGCGCTGGACAGCAACGACGTCGGAGCCGGGGTTGCGCTTGCGCGCGCCGGTTCGCCTGACGCCGCCCTGTCAGACCCATCGCCCGCTGTCGCGGCGCGAGGCGCCAATGCGCACGCCAGCGCATCCGCAAGCGGTGCGGCGCAAGCGAGCGATTCAGGGGTCGCGCGAGAGATCCCGCCGTGGCGGTTCGACGCCTACAAGGTCGCGGCGACGATTAGTGAGCGGTTAGCCCGTCAGCCCATCGGCCGATTTTTCAGCGCCAGCCTGAAGCGCCGCATCCTGCTCGCCAACGTCGTCGGCCTCATGGGTCTGTTGCTGGCCATGCTGTATCTCAGCCTGCATCACGGCTGGCTGCTCGACGCCAAAGTCGACGTCGTCAAGACGGTGTCGCGGATCACCGCCGAAGCCATCGCCTATCGCGCGGTCAACGAACGCGCCGTGTTCGATCCCGACCGACTTCCGGAGCGCGCCACGCCCCGCGCCCAGCGCGACGACGCCTTCGCCGCGCTCGAATTGCCGATCGATCCCCAGCAGGCGGCGCTGGTGCTGAAGAAACTGGTCGGTCCGACGGACCTCAAGGCCCGCGTCTATTCGCAAAAGGGGACGCTGATCCTAGATAGCGACGTCCTTTTCTCGCGCGGCGGGGCTAAGCCCGTGGCGCCGCCCGAACCCGAGGAAGCTCCGCGGCTCAAGAACACCTGGACTCGATTGCACTACTGGCTGATCAACAAGGAATTGAAGGTCTACCGCGAACTCGGCACCGCCAATGGCTTTCTCTATCCGGAGGTGAAGAAGGCTGCGCTGGAAGGCGTCGAAAAACCGATCCTGATTTTGACTTCCAAGGGCGAGCAGATCGTGTCGATGGCGGAACCGATCAAGCGTGGCAATCGCGTGCTCGGCGTGCTCGTCACCTCGACGCAGCCGGGCGACATCGACAATGTGCTGTGGGACGAGCGCTGGCTCATCCTCCAGATCGCAGCGATTGCGCTGCTGGTGGCGATCGGCTCGTCGCTGCTGCTGGCGCGGACGGTCGCCGGACCGATGCGGCGCCTCTCCGACGCAGCCAATCACGTCAGCCGCAATATCGCAGCACGGCGCGACCTTCCCGATTTCAGCGACCGGCCTGACGAGGTTGGCCAAATGGGTCGAGCCTTCGTCGCTATGACCAGCGCGCTTTACCGGCGCATCGAAGCGAGCGAAAAGTTCGCCGCTGACGTGGCGCATGAATTGAAAAATCCGCTGGCCGCAGCACGTTCGACGGCGGAATCGCTGGCCTACGCCAAGTCGGATGCCGACCGCGATGAACTCGTCTCTGAAATCCAGACCGAACTCAAAGGCTAAACCGGCTGATCAACGACGTCTCGAACGCGTCGCGACTGGACGCCGAGCTGGCGCGCCAACAAATGGAAGCAATCGACGTTCGAACCGTCATCGCCAGCGTCAGCGCGATCTTCGCGGACATGCTGAGCGAAGACGGGCGCAAATTGCGCGTGCTAACCGAGCCCGCCGAGTCCGCGGCTTCCTACACGGTTATCGGCAACGACGGGCGCCTCGGCCAAGTGTTCACCAATCTGATCGACAACGCGCTGTCGTTCTCGCCCGAGGGCGGCGTTGTGACAATCCGCGCGCGGCCGAACGGCGCCAAAATCGACGTGTGCGTCGAGGATCAGGGGCCGGGAATTCCGTCCGACAAGCTTGGCGCGATCTTCGATCGGTTCTACAGCGACCGCCCGGCGACGGACGCCCGGCAGGGCAAGAATTCTGGCCTCGGCCTGTCGATTTCGCGCGAAATCGTCGCCAGCCATCGCGGCCTGATCTTCGCCGAAAATCTGCCCGCGAAGGCCTCCGATGGCGGGTCAACTGGGGCGCGCTTGGTCGTCCGCCTACCGCTGGCGCTGAACGGCGGGGGCGTCGGTGGACGGCGCCACTGAGCGCCTGCACGCGACGGCGATTTCGGTCAGTCACCGCGCCGCACTCATCCGCGGACCCTCCGGGGCTGGAAAATCCGATCTGGCGCTGCGCTGCCTTTCGATCGGCGTTTCGACTGTTACTCCCATAGCCGCCAAGCTTGTCGCCGACGACCAGACGCTGGTTACGCGGAGAGGGATCACGCTGATCGCCAGCGCTCCGGCGGCGATTGCGGGGCGGTTGGAGGTTCGCGGGGTCGGGATCGTGACGCTGGACTACACGCTGGAGGCGATCGTCGTCCTGATCGTCGATCTTGGGGCCAATGAGCCGCAACCGCGATTCCCCGCTCCTTGGCCGATGGAGCAGCTGCTGGGGCTCAACATTCCGATCCTCAGGTTGGACGCTTTTGCGGCTTCGGCTGCGACGAAAGTACTGGCTGCGCTGCGATTTCCCGAGCTACCGGAGGTGGCGCTTACAGCGCGCAGCGAGCTTCGCTGAGGCCTAGAAAGCACTTGCGCGGCGCACGAACCCTTGTCACTTTCCCGCGCATCCGGCCGCCCGGACCGTGGCCGGATGACATGCGCAACACTCGATTGGCCCCCGCTTCATGATCGGTCTCGTCATCGTCACGCACGGGGGCCTCGCGACGGAATTCCGCCACGCGCTCGAGCATGTTGTCGGCCGTCAGAACAGCCTGGAAACCGTCGCCATCGGTCCCGAAGACGATATGGAAGCGCGGCGCCTGGAAATCCTCGAAGCGGTGGCGCGCGTTGATGCCGGCCGCGGCGTCATCATCCTGACCGACATGTTCGGCGGCACGCCCTCGAACCTCGCCATCTCGGTGATGGACGAAGCCAAGGCCGAAGTCATCGCCGGCATCAACCTGCCGATCCTGGTGAAACTCGCCAGCATTCGCGGAGAGATGGCGCTGCCTCAAGCCGTGATGCTCGCGCGCGATGCCGGTCGCAAATACATCAAGGTCGCCAGTCAAGAATTGGCCGGCGAGTGAAAGGGCGGGCGCGGCGCAATGCCTGAACTCGCCAACAGCCGCGTGCCCGAAGCGGTCGTGATCATCCGCAACGTCAAGGGCCTGCACGCCCGCGCGTCCGCCAAATTCGTCAAATGCGCCGAGAGTTATGACGCCAAGATCACCGTGTCGCGCGACGGTCAGTCGGTCGGCGGCACGTCGATTATGGGGTTGATGATGCTGGCGGCGGGGCCCGGGTCGGAATTACATATCAGGGCCGAAGGACCGCAGGGGCCTGACGCGTTACAGGCGCTGGTGGCGCTTGTCGAGGCGGGCTTCGACGAGGAGTGCGTCGGCGATGCGTGAGGCGGCTCGCTGTGCGCAAACGAAAACGAGAGCGCCGTTTCCGGCGCTCTCGCGATGACTTCGCGCCGCCTGAGGCGCCGCTTTACTTCGACAGGTACAGCGACGACACCTTGAGGGCGATGTCGCGGAACGCCTGCTTCAGCTCGTCGCTGTTCTTGGCGTCGTAGGCGTGAGTCGAGTCGGTGGCGCAGCTCTTCAACGTGTTCTTCGCAATATCGTTTGGAAGCTCGAAACCGACCGTATAAACCTCGATGCCGTTGGCCTTCATCTGCGTGCAGATCTGCATCGCCTGATAGGGCGACGTCTGGGAGTTGATCGTATTCGATTCTTCGCCGGTAGACCCGGTCGGCACGGCGACGATCGGGCTGAAGGCGGCGCCGTTCTGCGACGGCTTCAGCTTTGAGTAGGTGTAGTTGTACTCGCCGTCGGTCATCAGAATTGCGATCTTTTTGTGTTTCTCCTGGCCATATGCGGCCGGAAGCGACATGCCTGTCAGGTACGAACTCCATTTCGGCGACAGCATGTAATACGCCCAGGCGGTGCCGATGTGGCCGGCGGTGCCGCCCTGCGCGGTCAACGCGTTGACGGCGGTGGTCAGCGTCGTCTTGTTGCTGGTCAGCGGCAAGACGACAGCCGCCGTCGGGATCGCGCAGGCGCCTGTGGCCGAGCTGCTGCTGACCGAGTCATAGACGCGCGAGATCTTGTCGGCCGACCCGCTCGGCGCGACGTCCGTGTACCGATTTGTGCCCGCGCGCTCGGCGGCGCATGGCGTCGAGGCGTACCAGTAGTTGGAGGAGCTAGAGTTCTTCTGATACTTTTTGTTTGTCGTCGTGGCGACCATCGCGCCTTGCAATGACGTCGGCGGACGCACGTCGCCCGAGAACGGAACGATGGCAACCTTCGACGTGTACTCGCTCTGGTCGGCCCAGACGACGATGTTGATCAGGTCCTTCGCCGCCGTTTTCATGTCGTCGAGCTTGCGGCCCGTCGAGCACGGCGAATTGTTGTTGTTGCACATGGACCCGGAGACATCGAGCATGATGGAAATTTCGAGGTTCAGCTCCGAGTTTCCGCCAACGGCGAGCACAGCCTTGGCCTGATCGGCTTCGGTATCCTTGAGCAGGGCCAGTTCGTGGATGCCGCCAAAGCTCATGAACGGCGTCTCGATTTTGGCGTTGCCTTTGGCCTGTACGGCCGTGCCGTCGTTGGTGACGACGAACTGAACCGTATCGGAGTTGCCTACGAGCTTCAGCCGGTTTGCGACGGCCGCGGCATAGTATTTGTTGGCCGCGGCAATCGCCGCAGCCTGTGTGCCGCCGGTTTGCAATACGCGGCCGGCCGCGAGCACCGAGGCGTCGATGGCGGAGATGGTGGCGTCGCGCGCATTGATATAGCGGCCGTAGTCAACTGCCAGGCCGATCATCATGAGCACCGAGAAGGCCATCAGCGCGAACAAAAGCATGACCGCGCCGGCGGTATCTTCCGCGAATTCCGCCAAGCTGCGTCGGGCTTTGAAGCCTCCGATCCAACCCTTGATGGGGATTGCGGCAGACGGCGAAGCGACAGCGACGCGCTTCTCCATGACGATCGACATAGTAGGTCTCCTGCTCCTATATTGGCCAGAAGACCATAAGTTGCTGGATGCTGAAGCATCGCTAAGTTGTGCGACATAATTTTAGTAAAATTTTGTACAAATATCTGAGATGTTCTCAGTTTTATTCAAATAATATCATTCATGTTTACGTCTTATTCAATATTTATACTTCTAAATACTATAAAATATCTATTATTTCCATGTATCATCAACGGGTTAGCCGATGCGAACGTCGTCGCAGCTCATGCCGCGACATAAAGAGTTGCTTATATCTTATTGCGATCTTCGGTTGGCCCGGCTATACACGGCATTGGACATCGAATTTTTTTCCTGCGGCGTAGGGATCGCCGACGGATCCGGCGATTTCGCCACACGTCCGAACCCGCCGGTCGCCCCCGCGCGATTTTCAGCCCGACGCCAAGGAGCGCCCATGAGCACCGTCAGAGATTTCGTCGTCAAGGATTTGGGTCTCGCCCCATTCGGTCGCAAAGAAATCGACCTCGCCGAAACGGAGATGCCGGGATTGATGGCGATCCGGGCGGAGTATGGCCCGGCGCAGCCCTTGAAGGGCGCGCGCGTCGCCGGCTCGCTGCACATGACCATCCAGACTGCGGTGCTGATCGAGACGCTGAAGGCGCTCGGCGCCGACGTCCGCTGGGTTTCGTGCAACATTTTCTCAACGCAGGACCACGCTGCGGCGGCCATCGCGGCGGCCGGCATTCCGGTTTTCGCCTACAAAGGCGAGACGCTGACCGAGTACTGGGACTACACCGCGCGGCTGTTCGACTGGCACGGCGGCGGCACGCCCAACATGATCCTCGACGACGGCGGCGACGCGACGATGCTGGTGCATCACGGTCTGCGCGCGGAACAAGGCGACACGGCTTTCCTTGAAAAGCCGGAGTCGGAAGAAGAAGAGATTTTCTACGCGCTGATCAAGCGGCTGCTGAAAGAGAAGCCCAAGGGCTGGTTTGCCGAGGTGGCGACGAGCATTCGGGGCGTCTCGGAAGAGACGACCACCGGCGTCCACCGCCTCTACAAGCTCGCCGAACAGGGCAAGCTTCTGTTCCCGGCGATCAACGTCAACGATTCTGTCACCAAGTCGAAGTTCGACAATCTTTATGGCTGCCGCGAGTCACTCGTCGATGCGCTGCGCCGCGGCACCGACGTGATGATGGCCGGCAAGGTGGCATTTGTGGCCGGCTACGGCGATGTCGGTAAGGGATCTGCGGCGTCGCTGCGCCAGGCCGGGGCTCGCGTCATCGTCGCCGAAGTCGATCCGATCTGCGCCCTCCAGGCGGCGATGGAAGGCTATGAGGTGGCGACCCTCGAGGACGCGCTGCCGCGCGCCGACATCTACGTCACCGCGACCGGCAACAAGGACATCATCACCGTCGATCACATGCGTCAGATGAAGGACCGGGCCATTGTCTGCAACATCGGCCACTTCGACAATGAGATTCAGGTGGCGGGCCTCAAGAACTTCAAGTGGACGAACATCAAGCCGCAGGTCGATGAAATCGAGTTCCCGAAGGGTAACCGGATCATCCTATTGTCGGAAGGGCGCCTGGTAAACCTCGGCAACGCCATGGGGCACCCCTCGTTCGTGATGTCGTCGTCGTTCTCCAACCAGACGCTTGCGCAGATCGACCTGTGGGCGAATTCGGCCAAGTACGAGAAAAAGGTCTACACGCTGCCGAAGCACCTCGACGAAAAAGTCGCCGCGCTTCACCTCGGCAAGCTTGGCGTGAAATTGACCAAGCTCAGGCCCGATCAGGCGGCTTATATCGGCGTCACGCCCGACGGCCCGTTCAAGCCCGACCATTACCGATATTGACGCCCAGCGGCGCAGCCGCACGCGAAAAGCAGGGGATATGCAGCGCCAGGGGAACACTCTGGCGCTGTTCTCGTTTTTGCGCGCCGGGCGGGGCTGGCGACGGGGTTGTGGGGACCGCATACTTGCTCAAACGATTCGCGAGGACGCGCGATATTTTCAGCGTTTCGGCCGATTGTTCCGGCCGGAGCATTTTGTTTGCGCGCTCTGTGCGTATCACCGCCGTTCACGCCGCCAAGCCACGCCAGAGAGTCGATGCGCATTTCCGCCGGCACATTTCCGAACCTGTCGACGCGGCGGCATCTGGCGATGCTGCTGCTGGCGTCGATGGCCTGCGTCACGGGCCTTCTCGCGATCTTCACTGCAGGCCACAATCTCAAGCCCGACGGTTTCGATCTGCGCCATGTCGCGTTGTTCGCAGTCGTCGGTGCGGCGGGCTTCGCAGCTGGCGTAATCGTGTGGCGGATGACGAGAGCGGCCAAGCTTGAAGCGCGATCCGCCAAAGCGGACAGCATTCAGCTCCGTCGCAACCTCGCGGCAGCTGACGCCATCATACGAACCGAACCGCAGGTGCTCATCCTCTGGGAGCCGGGGCAGGCCGTGCGCATCGTCGCGCACACGCTGCCCAACGCGCCCGGTCTGCCGGCGAGCGAGCCCGAACTGATGCGCTTTGGCCAATGGTTGGAGCCAAGCGCAGCGGATGCGCTCAAGGACGCTCTCGATCAACTGTTCGCCAACGGGCGGTCTTTCAACCTGATCGTCAAGACGCTCGCTGGCGGGCGGCTTGAAGCCGAAGGCCGCGCCGCCGGCGGCCGCGCCGTGCTGCGTCTGAAAGACATCCTCGGCTACAAACTCGAATTGACCGAGATCCAGGAGAAGCACGCGACGCTGGCGCGTGACATCCGTTCCAGCCGGGCGCTGATGAACACGCTGCCCATGCCGGCGTGGATCAAGGGAGCGGACGGCCGGCTGATCTGGGTCAACAGCGCCTACGTTTCGGCCGTCGAGGCGCAGAGCGAAGCCGAGGTTTTGGAGCGACAGATCGAACTTCTGGAGAGCCGTCAGCGCCGCTCGGCCGCCAAGGCGATCGGGCAAGGCGCGACGTACAAGGAACGCGCCCACCTTGTGGTCGGGGGCGAACGCAAGGCGCATGATATCGTCGTGCTGCCCATCGACGGCGTGACGGCAGGCGCGGCGCTCGACGTGACGGCGCTCGAATCGGCGCAGGACGAACTCGAGCGCCAGATCGCCACTTACGATCGCACGCTCGACCGGGTCGAGACAGCGGTCGCGATTTTCAATCGCGATCAGCAATTGACGTTTTTCAACGAAGCCTACTATCGGCTCTGGGATCTCGATCCCGAATGGCTGAAGAGCCGCCCGACCGACGGGGCGCTGCTCGACCGGCTGCGCGAACAAGGCAAGCTGCCGCCCGTCGTCAACTATCGCGATTGGAAGGCCAAGGCGCTCGCTAGCTATCAATCGAGCGATGCGCACGAAGACGTCTGGCATCTGACGGATGGGCGCATCGTGCGCGTCATCGCCGAAAAGCGCCCGGACGGCGGCGTTACATACCTGTTTGCCGACCAGTCCGAGCGCCTGGCGCTCGAAAGCCGCTACAATGCGCTGATCGGCGTACAGCGCGAAACGCTCGACAGCCTGAAGGAAGGCGTCGCCGTGTTCGGCACCGACGGCCGTTTGAAACTTTTCAACCGGGCGTTTTCAACCATCTGGGGCATTCCATCTCTGAAGCTCGCTGAGTTCCCTCATGTCGATCAGGTGATCGCTCGCACCGCGCTGGTTCACGACGACCCCGAGACGTGGTCGCGCATCACGCAAGCCGTGACGGCGTTTCTCGACGAGCGCGAGGCTTTCGAAGGCCAGATGACGCGGCTGGATCAAAGCGTCATCGATTTCGCGCTGATGCCGCTGCCGGATGGCGCATCGCTGCTGACCTTCGCCGACGTAACGGACGCCAAACGCGTCGAACGGGCGCTGGTTGAGCGCAACGAGGCGCTGGTCGCCGCCGACCAGCTGAAGACAAAATTCATCGGCCACATTTCCTACGAGCTGCGCACGCCGCTGCAGACCATCATCGGCGGCAGTGAAATGCTAGCCGGCCTCTACTTCGGCGAGCTCAGCGAAAAGCAACGAGAGTACGTCGCAGACATCACCGACTCCTCTAAAACGCTACTCGCCGTTATCAATAACATCCTCGACCTCGCGACGATCGACGCCGGAAGCCTCGAATTGAAGCTTGCGCCGACCGGCGCCAGAGTGCTCATCGAGGCGGCGATCGCCGGCATTCGCGGCCGCGCCCACGCCGCACGTTTGATCATCGAGATCGCCGTCGCCGACGACGTCACCGAGTTCATGGCCGATGAAGCGCGCATGCGGCAGGTGCTCTATAATCTGCTCTCAAATGCTGTCGGGTTCTCCAAGGTCAGCGGCTCGATCATGCTGACGTGTTGGCGCGAGGACGGTTCCATCGTCTTCCGCGTGCAGGACCACGGCGTCGGCATTCCGAACGACCAGATCGACCGCGTGTTCCAGCGCTTCGAAAGCCGCAGCCAAGGCTCCAAGCATCGCGGCGCCGGACTCGGACTTTCGATCGCCAGGAGCCTTGTCGAACTGCACGGCGGAACCCTCGAAATCGATTCAACCGAGAATCAGGGAACGACAGTGACGGTGCGCATTCCGGAGCGGCCGATCCCGCCTGTAGACGAGCCACTCACGACGACGCCCCCACCGGTGGCGCGCCACCTTGAGTTGGCGTAACGTCCGCGCCGATGATCGACCATCTCGTGCTGCCCGACCTCACCGAGGATGAACTCTCTCGCCTCGCCCAGGATCTCGTTTTCATGCTGGCGCCGGGCGATGCGTTGGCCCTCAGCGGCGAACTCGGTGCCGGGAAAACGACCTTCGCCCGCGCTTTCATTCGCGCCGCCGCAGACGATGATGGGATAGAAGTTCCAAGTCCGACCTTCACGCTGCGCCAATCGTACCAGTCGCCGCGCTTCCTCATATCGCACTTCGACCTCTATCGTCTCGAAAGCCCCGATGAGCTTGAAGAACTCGGCCTCGAGTCGGCGCTCGACGTCGGCGTAGCGCTGATCGAATGGCCGGAGCGCGCCGTCGGACGGATGCCGGCGGGGCATTGGAATCTACGGCTCGACGAGGCCGATGATGACCAACGTCGGACGGCGACACTCACGGTAGGGCCGACGATCACCGACAGACTCAAGCGCTATGCCGAAATTCGCGCTTTTCTCGCCTCAGCCGGTTGGAGCGGCTCGGACGTTCGCCTTAGCTATCTGCAGGGCGACGCGTCGCCACGTCGCTATGCGCGGATCGACGGCGGCGAAGCGCGCAAGGCCATCCTGATGGATGCACCCGCGTCAGGAGACGGCCCGCCGATCCGCGACGGCAAATCCTACAGCCGCATTGCGCTTCTTGCCGAGGACGTCCGCGCCTTCGTCGCGGTGGCTGACGCGCTGCGAGCCCGTGGCTTTTCGGCGCCTGAGATTTATGCCGCAGATTTCGAACACGGACTGCTGCTGATCGAGGACTTTGGCGACGATGTGTTCGGCGCGGAAGCGCGCCGCGGCGGCGATCAGGCCGGCTACTGGGCGCGCGGCGTCGACGTGCTCGTCGGGTTGCGCGCCGCGCCACCTCCAGAGGAAATGGCGTTACCGAATGCGATGTCATATTTTCTGCCGCGCCTCGACGCCGGCGCGCTCGAAATCGAGACAGCGCTGCTGCTTGACTGGTATTGGCCGGCCGCCATCGGCGCGCCTGCGCCGCCAGCGGCGCGCGACGACTTCGAGACGGCGTGGCGGCAAATCTTCGACGCGGTGCTCACCGAACCACTCGCCTGGATGCTCCGTGATTATCACTCGCCGAACCTACTTGCGCTCACTGGCCGCGATCCGCCGTGTGACGTCGGATTGATCGATTTTCAGGACGCGGTGCGCGGTCCTGCCGCGTACGATCTTGCGTCTCTGTTACAGGACGCGCGCGTCGACGTCGCCGCCGATCTCGAAGCGACGCTTCTGGCGCGCTATATTGAGAAGACGCGCTCGGCTGAACCCGATTTCGATGAAGCGCGTTTTGCATTCAGTTACGCGGCGCTCGGCGCGCAACGCAACACCAAGATCCTCGGGATATTTACGCGGCTTGCCGTTCGTGACGGCAAACGGCAATACCTGGCGCACATGCCACGCATCTGGGGGTATCTCGAACGCGACCTCGCGCATCCGCGCCTCGCGCCGCTCGCGACGTGGTATGCCACGCACCTGCCGACGAGCGTGCGCAACCGGGCGCTTGGCATCTGACGAGGGGGACTGCGAGAGATGACGCTTGCCGGCGCGCGACCGACGACTGCGATGGTGCTCGCCGCCGGCATGGGCGTGCGGATGCAGCCGTTGACCGACGCGCTCCCGAAGCCGCTCATCGAACTCGCCGGGCGGACGCTGATCGATCACGTGCTCGATCGCCTGCGCGACGCCGGCGTCCGCCGCGCCGTCGTCAACGTGCACTATCTCGCCGACATGCTGGAAGCGCATCTGGCGGCGCGCGCGGCGCCTGAAATCGTCTTTGCGGACGAGCGAGGCGCGCTGCTCGATACCGGCGGCGGCGTCGTCGGCGCGCTGTCGCTACTCGGCGAGCATCCCTTCTTCATTCACAATTCGGATTCGGTTTGGATCGAGCGCGGCGCGCCGGCGCTTGAGAGCATGATCGCGGCGTGGGACGACGCCCGCATGGATAGCCTGATGCTGTTGGCGCCGGCGGCGGCGAGTCTCGGCTATCATGGACGCGGTGATTTCGAAATGACGCGAGGCGGCGCGCTTGCGCGACCTCGACACGGCCCCGCCGCGCCGCATGTCTTCGCCGGCGTCTCGATCGCGCATCCGAGGATGTTCGATGGCGCGCCGCAAGGGCGATACTCCCTTAACGCACTCTGGGATCGCGCCATCGCCGACGGCCGGCTCTATGGCGTCACGCTGGAAGGCTTGTGGATGCATGTCGGCACGCCGGAGGCCCTCGCGGAAGCGGACGCCGCAATCGCAGCCGAGCAGGCACGCGGCGCATGACTGTCAACATTTTCACCGTGCCGCCGGGCGCGCCGTTTCTGCCTTCACTCGCCCGCGCCGTTCTCAACGGCGATCTGCCGCGAGGTGGCGGCGCGAAACCTGCTTTGCTCGATTTGCCGTCGATCACGCTACTGCTGCCGACAGCGCGCGCTGCGCGCGCGGCGCAGGAGGCGTTTCTCGACGCAGCCGGCGCCCGCGCGCTGCTGATGCCGGTGATCCGGCCTATCTCGGAGCAGGACGAAGACGCGAACCTGATCGAGACCCTGGCGCGCATCGGCCCGAGCGGCGCCGACGCTTTGAATTTGGCGCCGGCGATGACGCCGCTCAGGCGCATGCTGACGCTGATGCAGCTGGTACAGCGATGGCGTGCGGCGTTGGCCCGCGGCGACGACATTGCTCCGATCAATCGCAGCACGCCGGCTCAGTCCGCAAACCTAGCAGCCGAGCTCGCCAAGCTGATGGACGACGTCGAGCGCGAAGGCGCGTCTCTGGCCAATCTCGAACAGCTCGTGCCCGACGGTTATTCTGAACATTGGCGCCAGACCGTCGATTTTCTGAAGATCGTCACCGAAGCCTGGCCGGCGCATCTTGAGGAACTGGGATTGTCGTCACCGCGGGCGCGGGTCACGGCGATGATCCTGGCCGAGGCCGAACGCATCTCGCGGCTTCCGCCCGAAACGCCCGTCATCGTCGCGGGCGTGACGGGTTCGGTGCCGGCAACGGTGGCGTTGATGCGCGCCGTCGCAGCGCGCGCGAGCGGCGGGATCGTGCTGCCGGCGCTGGACGACAAGCTCGACGATGAGAGTTGGGACGTCATCACGCCCTGCCACCCTGAGCATCCGCAGCACGGGTTGAAAACGCTGCTCGACCGCCTCGGCGTGGCCCGGCGCGATGTGAAGACGTTGCCCGGCGCGGCGATCTCGCCTCAGCTTGAAATTCGCGCGGCTTTCGTCAGCGAGGCCATGCGTCCGGCGGCGACGACGGCGCGCTGGCGCGCCTATGCTACCGGCACCGATGCGACTGCGGTACGGCAGGCGCTGGCCGGCGTCTCGCTCATCAAAGCGCCAGGCTCGCAGGACGAAGCTGAAGCGATCGCGCTGATCCTGCGCGAAGCGGTCGAGACGCCCGGGCGCACCGCGGCGCTGGTGTCGCCGGATCGCGTGCTGGCGCGTCGCGTCGCCATTCGCCTGGCGGCGTGGGGCATTCGCGTCGACGACAGCGCCGGACGTCCGATCGACAAGACGGTTCCCGGCGCATTTCTGAGCCTCGTCGCCGACGCCGTGCACAGCGGCTTTGCACCCGCGGAGACGATGTCGCTGCTGAAGCATCCGCTGTGCCGCATCGAGTACTCCGCATTCGACATCCGACGCTTTGGGCGCGCCATGGAGATCGCAGCGTTCCGAAAGCCGTATCTGGGACGCGGCCTCGACGGCGTCATCTCGGCGCTGGAAAAATCCGAGTCGGATCGCTTGCAAAAGAAGCGCCAGTCCGCGGCCGCCGAGCGGCTGTGGGATGAGGATCGCGCGGGCGCGCTCGATGTTGCGCATCGGCTCAAAGCGGCGTTTGCGCCGCTGGCCGTGCTTTCCGGCGTTGGCGGCTCGATTGGCTTGAAGGCCGTGGTCACTGCTCACATCGCCGCCGCCGAGGCGCTCGCCGCGATTCCGGCGGAAGATGGCGGCGAACCAGCCGCAAATCCGCTGTGGCAGGGAACCGCGGGCGAACATATCAATTCATTTCTGCGCGACCTTCTCGAGGATGACACGCCGGATGTCGCGATTTCGATCGGCGACTACGCCGACCTCTACGCCAGTCTGACCGCGCGCGAGAACGTGCGCGAACATGCGAGCGCACATCCGCGCGTGTCGATCTGGGGCCGCTTCGAGGCGCGCCTGCAGCAGCCCGATGTTCTGATCCTTGGCTCGCTGAACGAGGGAGTCTGGCCGGAGACCGCAGAGCCCGGCGCGTGGCTCAACCGTCCGATGCGGCAAGCGCTCGGACTGCCGGCCCCGGAAGCGTCGATCGGCCAGTCGGCGCATGATTTCACGTCTCTACTCGGCGCCGAACAGGTCGTGCTGACGCGCGCCGAGAAGATCAAGGGCGTACCGGCCGTGCCGTCGCGTTGGCTGATGCGGATCGAGGCGCTACTCGACGGCATGGGCTTGAAGGACGCCTTGGAGGCGCCAAGGCCTTGGCTTGCCTGGGCGCGGGCTCGCGACGCCATCGACGAAGCGCGCCGCGTGCGCATTCAGGCGCCGGCGCCGAAGCCGCCGGTCGAAATGCGGCCGCGGCGCATGAGCGTGACGCGCGTCGAAGAGTGGATTCGAAATCCTTATGCGGTGTTTGCGCGTCAGATCCTGAAACTAGAGCCGCTGCCGCCGCTCGGCGCGGCGCCTGACGCCGCGTTGCGCGGCGCGTTGGTGCATGAAGCGTTGTCGCAGTTCGCCGTCGCCAATCCGGTTCACCTGCCCGACGACATGCGCCGCGAACTCGACTGCATCGCCGCGAGCGTTCTCGAGAGCTACACGGGGCATCCGCGCATCGCCGCGTTCTGGATGCCGCGGCTGGCGCGGTTTCTCGACTGGTTTGCGGCGACGGAGGCCGAGCGGCGCGAGGGCGTCGTCCGTGTGGTTGCGGAAACCAGCGGTTCGCTCGTCGTTGCAGCCCCGGCGGGTCCGTTCGTCATTACCGCGCGGGCTGACCGCATCGACGAGGGTCGAGGCGGGCTGACGATTACGGACTACAAGACCGGCTCGCTTCCAGGTGACCGGGTCGTGAGCACCGGGCGTTCACCGCAGTTGCCACTCGAGGCGGCGATCGCGCTTGGAGAAGTCGGCTTCCCCGGCACGTCGTCGCGCGCAGTCGCGGCGCTGCGCTACATTCGCGCGTCCGGCGGCGAACCGCCGGGCGAAGAAAAGTACATCAAATGCGAGAGCGTCGCAGGGTTGGCGGCAGCGGCGCTGACCGGCCTTGCTGAACTGGTGGCGAAATTCGACTCCGCCGAAACTCCCTATCGCGCGATCCGTCGGCCGGGTTTCCGGTATGATTTCGACGACTATGCGCATTTGGCGCGCGTCGCGGAGTGGTCGGCGCATGTCGATGACGAGGCGGCGCCATGAAGATCAACGCCACCGCAGCGACCCAGAGCGCCATCGACAGCGCCAACAGATCTGTGGACACGGCCGCCGCTCCGGACGCTTCGGCCTGGGTTGACGCCAACGCCGGGACCGGCAAGACGCACGTCTTGACCGTGCGCGTCCTGCGCCTGTTGCTCGCTGGCGCGCCGCCAGAGCGCATCTTGTGTCTGACGTACACGAAGGCGGCGGCGGCGGAGATGTCGAAGCGGGTCTTCGACACGCTCGCGAAGTGGGTCATCGACGACGACGCAAGACTTAACGATCGCACTGAGAAAAATTCGCTCGCCAGCATTCTGCAGCGCACGCCGACCGACGCTGAGATCGCACTCTCGCGGACGCTGTTCGCCCGCGCGATCGAAACTCCGGGTGGCCTCAAGATTCAAACGATCCACGCCTTCGCGGAGCGCCTGCTGCAGCGTTTTCCGCTCGAAGCCGACGTGACGCCGGGCTTCAAGATTCTCGACGACTCGAAGGGACGCGAACTCAAGGCGCGCGCCATCGACGCGACACTGACGGCGGCGACCGACGCGCCCCAATCAGCGCTCGGAAAAGCATTGAGCTTTGTGATCCGATACGCCGCCGACACGACGTTCGACGATTTGCTGTCGAAGGCGATCGGGGAGCGCGCTTGGCTCGAGGCTGCGAGCCGCATCGACCTCGGCGCAAGCGACGATGACTTCGCAGCCGCCGAGACGTTGCTGCGGCGCGCGCTCGACGTTCCCGCCGGCGCGATGGTCGATGACCTCGAACGCCAACGCGCGAGCGTGCTGTCAGACTCTGATCTTCGCGACCTCGCCGAGCTGCTGAATATCGGCAATACGACCGACGGCAAGCACGCCGACTTGCTTCGCCAGGCGCTATCGCAAAACGATGCAGCAGCGCGCGCGAAGCTCCTCGAAAACTGGTTCATGACCACGACCGGCGGCGCGCGCGGGCGCCTGCTGGGCGCGGACTTGCAAAAGACGAGTCCGGATCTCGATGCCACCGCGACCGCGGCGCAGAGCCTGTTTCTGACGATCACCGAGCAGTTCCATGGGCTCAGACTCGTCACGGCGACGTCGGCGCTCTATCGCCTCGCCGGCGCGGTGCTGCAGCGCTACACGGCGGCGAAGCAGACATCGGGGGCACTCGACTTCGACGATCTCATTACGCGCACGACCAACCTTTTGACGGGTAAAGGCGTCGCCGACTGGGTGCTTTACAAGCTCGATGGCGGCCTCGGCCACATCCTGGTCGACGAAGCGCAGGATACGAGTCCGGCGCAGTGGACTATCATTGAGGCGCTGGCCCAGGAGTTTTTCGCAGGCGCCGGCGCGCGCGATGGGCGGCGCACGATTTTCGGCGTCGGGGACGAGAAACAATCGATCTATTCGTTCCAGGGCGCAGCGCCGGAAAAGTTCGCCGAGATGGGGCGGCGCTTCGCGATGCTGGCACGCGACGCCAATACGCCGTGGCGCGGCGTACCGTTGACGCTTTCTTTCCGGTCCGTCGCGCCGGTCCTGAAGGCCGTTGATCTCGTGTTCGCCGATGCGGCGGCGACGCCGGGACTGACGGCGACGGGCGCGGCGATCGCGCACGACGCCAAGCGCGCCGATCAAGGCGGGCTCGTCGAACTGTGGCCGGTCGAAGAGTCTACTGACTCCGAGAAGGCGGATGCCTGGCGACCGCTTGACGACGCGACCGAGCAGGCGCCGGCCAATCGGCTGGCCGAGCGGATCGCCGAGACGATCGACGGCTGGCTCAGGTCTGGAGAACGGCTGCGATCCGAAGACCGACCCGTGCGACCGGGCGATATTCTGATCCTCGTGCGAAAGCGTCACCCGTTTGCAGTTCCGATGGTGGCGGCGCTGAAGAAGCGCGGCATCCCCGTAGCCGGAGCGGATCGTATGACGCTGACGGATCAAATCGCGGTACAGGATCTGATGGCGCTCGGCGATTTTCTGACGTTGCCCGAGGACGACCTGGCGCTGGCGTCGGTGCTGAAAGGTCCAATTTTCGATTTCGATGACGACGATCTCTTGTCGATCGCGCACGGCCGCAAGGGCGCGTTGTGGAAGGCGCTCCTCGCGCACGCCAATGCTGGCGACGGAGCTAAGGTCGTCCGTGCAGCCGAAACTTTGAAACGCTGGCGCGCGAAGGCCGACTTCACGCCGCCTTTCGAGTTTTTCTCGGGCGTTCTCGACCGCGACGGCGCACGCACGCGGCTGCTACATCGACTCGGGCCCGAAGCGGCCGACGCCATCGATGAGTTCCTCGACTTGGCGCTCGACTATGACGAGAACGAGCCGCCGTCGCTGGCCGGCTTCCTGGCCAATCTCAGAGCCGAAGACCGCGATGTGAAGCGAGACATGGATCTGGCGCGCGATGAAGTGCGGGTAATGACGGTTCATGGCGCCAAGGGCCTCGAAGCGCCGATCGTGTTCTTGCCGGACACCTGCACGACGGCGTCGGGCGACAGTCCAGGATCGCGGTTGCTGAAGCTTCCGGGCGTCGAGCGTCCAAGTAACCTGCCCGATCCGCTGCTGTGGGCAGTCAAAGGCACGTCTCGGCTAACAGCCGTGCAGCGCGCCAGCAACGCCAAGAACGGTCGCGACACTGAGGAACGCAACCGGCTGCTGTACGTTGCGATGACGCGGGCGCGCGATCGGCTGTATATAGCCGGCTTCGCCGGTAAGAAGGCGCGGCCCGACGACTGCTGGCACACCATCATCGACGAAAAGCTGCGGCCGGTTATGGCAGAGATCGATGTGGGCGACGTCCGGAAAATTCACCGGATGGAGGCCGAGCAAGTCGCGCCACCGGAAAAGCCGAAAGACGACGCGCAGCGCGGCGTTGCGCCGCTCGAGCCGCCGGATTTTGCGCGCCGACGCGCGCCAGCCGAGCCGCAACTGTCGGTTCCGCTAGCGCCGTCGCGCCTCGAGCCTTATGCGCCCGACGCCGAAGGCGAGCCCGTCGTGCCGCGCAGCGGCGGCGACCCAGCGATTGCGCGCGATGCCCCCTCCCCGTTGGCGACGGCGGACTCTCGGCGCTTCCTGCGCGGGACACTCACGCACGCGCTGCTGCAGCATTTGCCGGAGATCGCGCCGGCGCAGCGTGAGAGCGCGGCTGCGGCGTTCGTCGAGACGCGCGGCGCCACGCTTTCGGCAGCTGTACGCAAGAGCATCGTCAAAGAGACGATGGCCGTGCTTTCGACAAAAGATTTCGCGGCGCTGTTCGGACCTGGATCGCGTTCAGAAGTCGCCATCTCCGCATCGCTGCCCCGGCCCCGCGGGGCAGGACCCGCATTGCGCTTGTCGGGCCAAATCGACCGCCTGGCCGTCACGGCCGATTCGGTTTTGATCATCGACTACAAGACCAATCGACCGCCGCCACATGACGTCGCGGGCGTTGCCGACGCTTATTTGTTTCAGCTGGCAGCCTATATTTTGGCGTTGCGGGAGATTTATCCAGGAAAGTCGGTCCGCGCAGCCTTGCTTTGGACCGACGGCCCGCGGCTTATGGAGCTTCCCGCGAAAGTGATCGACGACGCCATTAGCCGCTTGTGGAACCTCGATTTCGCCAGCCTTGACGCTCCGTAGGCGAATACCTACGTTCCGGGTCCGCGAACAGGGGGAGGCGGCGCGCAGCCCCCCGATGGACCCGCCCCCGGGGGTCCGAAACAGGAGACGTAACAATGGCCAATGCTGTGACGGACACGACCTTCGACGCCGAAGTCTTGAAGGCGACGGAGCCCGTGCTCGTCGATTTTCACGCGACGTGGTGCGGGCCGTGCAAGGCAATGGCGCCGGCACTCGATCAGGTGGCGACGGAACTGGCCGGCAAGGTGAAGGTCGTCAAGATCGACGTCGATGAAAATCCGAAGGTCACCGGCGAGTACGGCATTCGCGCCATGCCGACGCTGCTGCTGTTCAAGGGCGGCAAGGTCGCCGCTCAGCACACCGGCGCGATCGTGCAGAAGAAGAAGCTCGAAGAGTGGATTAATTCGAGCGTCGTCGCCTAAGTTTTCTCGACGATGGAATCGAAACCCCGCGGAGACATCCGCGGGGTTTTTTCTATTTGACGTCGGCGCCGGCCGGAACGACGACGGCGAAGATATCGGAGAGCGCCGTCAGGCTGGCGTCGTGGAGCGTCTTGGCTGGCGTCACGCCGCCGGTTGGCGAGGGCAGCGATCGCGTCGCAGTCGCTGCGGCGACGACGGTAGGCTTGAAGCCGAGGTTGAAGGCAGCGCGCGCCGTCGAGTTGACGCAGACATGCGTCATGAAGCCGGCGAGCGTCAGCTCTTCAACGCCATATTCCTTGAGGATCGACGCGAGGTTGGTCTGCTCGAATGAACTCGGATAGGCTTTCACCACTACAGGTTCACCGTCGCGTGGCGCGACAACATCGGCGATCGCTCCGACCGGGGCCGTCACGTCATAAGGCGTGCCTACACCGGCGTTGTGCTGGATGTGGATCACAGGCCGGCCGGCGGCGCGAAAGCGCTCAAGCAAAGACTTGCACTGCTCGAGCGCCGGTTCGACGCCTTCGAGCTGCATGACGCCTTCGCGATAGGTGTTCTGGCAGTCGATCAGGATCAGCGCCGATTTGCCGACGGTGGTCGGCGTTTGGCCCATACCGGTAAGTTCGCGCAGAGTCTTTGACGCTTCCATTCCGTTTGCTCCCGATATTTTTTATCTGGTTTGAGGCGGCGACGTCAGACCGCCGGGCGATCGACGCCTGATGGCGGCGGCCCGATAGCGTCCAGCGCATCGGCTTCGGCGTCTGTGAAAACCCGCGAGCGTGTCAGGAAGCGCACGCCTTCCGGCGCCTCCAGCGAAAATCCGGAGCCACGCCCTGGCACGATGTCGATGATGAGATGGGTGTGCTGCCAGTATTCGAACTGCGACTTGCCCATATAGAATGGCTGCCCGCCAATCTCGCCCATGAAGATATCCTGCGCGCCGACCTTGAAGTCGCTGCGCGGGTAGCACATCGGCGCCGATCCGTCGCAGCAGCCGCCCGACTGGTGGAACAGCAGCGGTCCATGCATGCCGATGAGCTTGTCGATCATCGTCACCGTCTCGTCGGTCGCGGAGACGCGCTCGGGCGCGTTGGCCTTTGCTTCGATCGTTGCAGCGCTCATGGCTAGGCATCACTCACTGGTTGAGAAGACTCGGGTTGAGAAGACTCGGGTTGAGAAGACTCGGGTTGACAGGATTGGGCCGACCGCTCGCCGTCGATTGATATGATCTTGCGCAGGGAGAAGCGCAACCCCGCACCGGCGTCTATCGAAAAGCCGATCGACGGGCCGAGCACTACGTCGAGCACGAAATCGCCGGATCGGCCGTCAAACCCCTCGCGATCCTCCATGTCGTAGATCGGCACGCCATCGATATGGCCGAGCAGATGATCGCGCGCGCCGAGGCGCAATTCTTCGCGCGGCAGGCAAATTGGATAACTGCGACCGCCTACGCGACCGCCGCTCGTGTGAAACATAACCGGGCCGTGCTCGGCCGTAATTCTTTGGAGCGCCGCTAGGGCCTCGGGCGTGGCGCTGATTGCCGTGAGAGACATCCGATACTCTCGACATGAGCTGAAAGCCGCGCAAAACGCGAAAGGGGCGAGTCCCCTTGCAGAAACTCGCCCCCTTCGAACGGTATCGGATCGACCCTTAGAAGAAGCCGAGCGCCTTCGGGCTGTAGCTGACCAGCATGTTCTTGGTCTGCTGATAGTGGTCGAGCATCATCTTGTGCGTTTCGCGGCCGATGCCGGACTGCTTGTAACCGCCAAACGCCGCGTGCGCCGGATAGGCGTGATAGCAGTTGGTCCAAACCCGACCGGCTTGGATTTCCCGACCGAAGCGATAGGCGCGCGTGCCGTTGCGCGTCCACACGCCGGAGCCGAGGCCGTACAACGTGTCGTTGGCGATGGCGAGCGCTTCGGCGTCGTCTTCAAACGTGGTCACGGAGAGGACCGGTCCGAAGATTTCTTCCTGGAACACGCGCATCTTGTTGTGGCCTTCGAGCACGGTCGGCTCGACGTAGTAGCCGTTGGCGAGTTCGCCGCCGAGGCTGGCGCGCTTGCCGCCTGTCAAGACGCGGGCGCCTTCGCCGCGACCGATGTCGATGTAGCTCAGGATCTTCTCGAGCTGGTCGTTGGAGGCCTGGGCGCCGATCATCGTCGTGGCGTCCATCGGGTGGCCTTGCTTGACCTTGGCGACACGCGCCAGCGCGCGGTCCATGAACTTCTCATAGATCGAGCGCTGCACGAGCGCACGGCTCGGACACGTGCAGACTTCGCCTTGGTTCAGCGCGAACATGGTGAAGCCTTCGAGGCACTTGTCGAAATACTCGTCGTCGGCTTCCATGACGTCGGCGAAGAAGATGTTCGGCGACTTGCCGCCAAGCTCCAGCGTGCACGGAATGATGTTTTCCGATGCGTACTGCATGATCAGGCGGCCCGTCGTCGTCTCGCCGGTGAAGGCGATCTTGGCGATGCGCTTGTTCTGGGCCAGCGGCTTGCCGGCTTCAACGCCGAAGCCGTTGACGACGTTGATGACGCCCTCGGGAAGCAGGTCGCCGATGATGTCCATCAGCACCATGATCGACATCGGCGTCTGTTCGGCCGGCTTCAGCACGACGCAGTTGCCGGCGGCGATCGCAGGCGCGAGCTTCCAAACCGCCATCAGGATCGGGAAATTCCACGGAATGATCTGGCCGACGACGCCGAGCGGCTCATGGAAGTGGTAGGCGACGGTGTCGTGGTCGATTTCGGCGATCGTGCCTTCCTGCGCGCGCAAGCAGCCGGCGAAGTAGCGCCAGTGGTCGATGGCGAGCGGTATGTCGGCGTGCGTCGTCTCGCGGATCGGTTTGCCGTTGTCGATGGTCTCGACGAGTGCGATGACGTCGAGGTTCGCCTCCATGCGATCGGCGATCTTGTTCAGGATCTGCGCGCGGGCGGCGGGCGAAGTCTTGCCCCACGCGTCCTTGGCCTTGTGGGCGGCATCGAGCGCAAGTTCGATATCTTCGGACGTCGACCGGGCGATCTCGCAAACTTCCTGACCAGTGATCGGCGTGATGTTCTTGAAGTACTGCCCGCGGACAGGCACCACCCATTTGCCGCCGATGTAGTTGTCGTAGCGCGTTTTGATGATCTGCTTACCGTTGAGCTTGTCCATCGCAACGTGTTGCATAAGTTTCTCTCCCATTTCTTGAGGATCGACGATCGCGCCACGTGCGGTCGCGTCGTGCTTTATTTGCTCTTTTTTTTGGTTCTTTGGGCCTGTGTTATACCACCTTGGCCGAATGCGAACAGGGGCGTTGGCTCATCCCTTGGTCGAAGGCAGCGGTCATGGTTCGTGACCTGCGGCGGAAGCCCCTGTATTTGGCTTGAGTTTCGCCAGCCGGACTCGGTTCGCGAGGCGGCAAACCCAAGGACTTCGACAGGTTTTTGGATGGCCTGAGCCTATGCTTCGCCGTCAGGGATTTTCCGGTTCCGCCCGCTCCTGCAGCGTCAGGACATGGCCGGCCAAATAGAGCGAGCCACAGATCAGAACGCGCTTCGGACCCTTGGGGAGCGCCGCGACCGCTGTCAGCGCTTCGACGACGCTGCGACGCGCAATCGCCTGAAGTCCGGCGCTGCGCGCAACCTCCGCCAACGCCTCTTCCGAATGGGGCGTTTCATGAGCGCCCGGGATCGGCACCGTATAGATGGTCCTGACGAGCCCGCGAAACGGCGCCAGGAACCCCAGCGCATCTTTCTGACCCATCATGCCGACGACCAGATAGACCGGTTTCGGTGATTTCTCATCGAATGCGGCCAGCGTGTCGGCCAGCATATCGCCGGCAGCCGGATTGTGGCCGCCGTCCAGCCAAAGCTCGCAGTCGTCGCCGAGAACTTTTGGCAGCGGGCCGCCCGTCAGCCGCTGCATGCGCGCCGGCCACGTCACCGTCTTGAGGCCGCGCTCGATGGCGCCCTCGTCAATCTCGAGATGGGGCATACTCTCGGTGAGCGCCAGCGCGGCAACTGCGGCGGTTCCGGCGTTGACGATCTGGTGGCGGCCGATCAACGCCGGCAGCGGCAGATCAAGCAGGTGATCCTCGCGCTGCACGACGAGGCGGCCGTTCTGCTCATAGGCGTCGAAGTCGCGACCCCAAACGATCAGCGGCGCACCGACGGCTTTGGCTTTTAATTCGATGACGGACAGCACCTCGTCCGGTTGCTGGGATACGACGCCGACGGCGGCGCGTTTCAAGATGCCGGCTTTCTCGGCTGCGATCTTGACGAGGGTCGGCCCGAGTTTTTCGGCATGATCCATGGAAATCGGCGTCAGCACAGTGAGCGCCGGCGATTTGATGACGTTGGTCGCGTCCAGCCTGCCGCCAAGACCGACTTCGAGTAACAGAATGTTCGCCGGCGTTTCAGAGAACGCCAGAAACGCCGCTGCCGTCGTGATTTCGAATTGCGTGATGTCATCGCCGTCGTTGACAGCTCTGACGCGCATCAGCACATCGACGAGCGCGTCTTCGCCGATCGGCGCCGCGCGTCCGTCGGCGCCGGCCAAGGCGATGCGTTCGTGAAAGCGGACGAGATGAGGAGACGTATACACGTGAACGCGTTTGCCCGCCGCCTCAAGGATCGCGCGCAAGTATGCAGTAACGGAGCCCTTGCCGTTTGTGCCTGCGACGTGAACGACGGGCGGGACACGGAGTTCAGGGTGGCCCAGTTTTGCGAGAAGTCTGTCGACCCTGCCCAGGGACAAGTCGATCAGCTTCGGATGCAAAAGCATCATCTCGGCAAGCAGCGCGTCGCTCGTCGGGCGCTTGGTGGAAATCGTCATGGCAGAGGCGGTCCGCTCCAAATGGACGGCGTGCGATGGATGCAGCGGCGAGGTTGGCGCTTATCCGTTGCGGGGCGAGTCCTTCGCCGGTTGACCCGTCGACGTCTCGCCGTCGCGCTTGGCCTTTTCAGCGCGACCGGGCTCGAACCGCTGACTCGGCGGGACGATCTCAGGCTCGATTGCTGCGCCGGTTTCGCGCGCCGCCGTCTCGATCACCCGCCCATCGACGGCAGAGCCGTTGGCGTAGGCTCGGCCATTAACGCGGCGCGCGTCCTTCGACTTCACGGCGTTGAAGCCGGACATCAGCAGCAGACAAATGCGCGCCAGCATCTCACGCATCTGATGACGGTGCACGACCATGTCGATCATGCCGTGCTCCAGCAAATACTCAGCGCGCTGGAAGCCGTCTGGCAGTTGTTCGCGAATGGTTTGCTGAATCACGCGTGGGCCGGCGAAACAGATCAGCGCGCCAGGTTCGGCGATGTGGATGTCGCCCAGCATTGCGTAGGACGCCGTGACGCCGCCGGTGGTGGGATCGGTCAGCACGACGATGTAGGGCAGCCTCGCGTCGCGCAGGCGCTGCACGGCAATGGTCGTGCGCGGCATCTGCATCAGGCTCAGGATGCCTTCCTGCATGCGTGCGCCGCCGGACGCGGCGAAGAGGATAAACGGCGTCTTGAGTTCGACGGCCTTCAACATGCCGGTGATGATGGCTTCGCCCGCGGCCATACCGAGCGACCCGGCCATGAAGCGGAAATCCTGCGCCGCCGCGACGACCGGCAGGCCTTCGAGCGCGCCTTCGCCGACGAGCACGGCGTCTTCCATTTTGGTGTCGGCCTTGGCGTCCTTCAGACGGTCGACATACTTGCGCCCGTCGCGGAATTTGAGCGGGTCCTGTTGTACTGAGGGCGACGGCACCTGTTTGTAGTCGCCGTTGTCGAACATGTGGCGGAGGCGCTGATCGGCGCCCATGCGCATGTGGTAATTGGAGCCGGGCACGACGAATTGGTTGGCTTCGAGGTCTTTGTAAAAGACCATCTGGCCGCTATCCGGGCATTTGACCCACAGGTTGTCCGGCACGTCGCGCTTGGTGGTCGACGACAACAGCCCGCTGATTTTCGGGCGGACGACGTTGTTAATCCAGTTCACGTGACTTGGGCTCCTTCTGAGCGCCTTTTTTGCCGGCGCGGATGCGCGCCAAGCGCCGCAACGGTATGGCCGCCGGCGCTGAATTCTCGCTTCAAGCCGCGCAATTTAGCGCTCGAAGCCGGTCAGCGCTAGGCCAACCAACCGACATGTAGGTGCGGCGGGCCGTCTCTTACAGGCCAAGCGGTGGATAAGTAAGGTGAATTGCGGAACTTAGGCGCAGCATTCTAGGCCTTCAGCGCCGCAGCCAGTTCGCCGACCAAGGTTAGCACGCCGTTAACAGTCTTGGCTGTCGCCCGGCCTTGGTCGTCGAGTGAGGATGCGATCGCCGAGACCAGCGCCGATCCAATAACGACGCCGTCTGCGCCTCTCGCGATGGCCTTCGCCTGCTCACCGGTGCGGATACCAAAACCAACGACGACGGGCAGTTTGGTCTCGCCTTTGATGCGCCTGACCTGCGCGTGGACGTCGGCGGCTTCAGGAGCTGCGGCGCCGGTGATGCCCGCGATTGAAACGTAATAGACGAATCCGGTCGTGTTCTTGAGCACGGCGGGCAGACGCTTGGCGTCCGTCGTCGGCGTTGCGAGGCGGATGAAATTCAAGCCGGCCGCGACCGCGGGAATGCAAAGCTCGTCGTCGGCTTCAGGCGGCGCGTCGACGACGATCAGGCCATCGACGCCGGCAGTCATTGCGTCGGCGATGAAGCGGTCGACTCCATAGACGTAGATGGGGTTGTAGTATCCCATCAGCACGATGGGCGTCGTCGTGTCGGCGGCGCGGAACTCGCGAACCATGGCGAGCGTTTTCACCATCGTCTGCCCGGCCTTCAGGGCGCGCAAAGATGATGCCTGGATCGCTGGACCGTCGGCCATCGGGTCGGAGAACGGCATCCCGAGTTCGATGACGTCGGCGCCGGCGGCAGGCAGGCCCGCCAGAATTTTTGCGCCCGTTTCATAGTCCGGATCGCCGGCGGAAATAAAGGTGACGAGAGCTTTGCGATTTTGCTTGGCAAGTCCGGCGAAGCGGGAGTCGATGCGGGTCATTCTCAAATCTTCAGTCCGAGATGCTTCGCGACCGTGAACAGGTCCTTGTCGCCGCGGCCGCACAGATTCATCACCAGCAGGTTATCCTTCGGCAGCTTCGGCGCGAGCTTCATGACCTGCGCCAGAGCGTGACTCGGTTCGAGCGCAGGGATGATGCCTTCGAGGCGCGTGCAGAATTGCAGCGCGTCGAGCGCCTCCTTATCGGTGATCGCGACGTAGGTGACGCGGCCGGTATCCTTCAACCAGGCGTGCTCGGGGCCGACGCCCGGATAGTCCAATCCCGCCGAGATCGAATGGCCTTCGAGGATCTGGCCGTCGTCGTCTTGCAGCAGATAGGTGCGGTTACCATGCAGGACGCCGGGTGTGCCGCCGGTCATCGAGGCGGCGTGGCCGTTTTCAACGTCGAGGCCGTGACCGCCGGCCTCAACGCCGTAGATCGCGACGTCCTTGTCGTCGAGGAAGGGATGGAAAAGGCCGATGGCGTTCGATCCGCCGCCGATGCAGGCGACGAGCGTGTCCGGCAACCGGCCCTCGGCGGCAATCATCTGTTCGCGCGTTTCCTTGCCGATGATCGACTGGAAATCGCGCACCATCGCCGGATAGGGATGCGGGCCCGCCGCAGTGCCGATCAGATAATAGGTGTCACTCACGTTGGTGACCCAATCGCGCAGCGCTTCGTTCATGGCGTCTTTCAGCGTGCCGGCGCCGGCCGTGACGGGATTGAGCTTGGCGCCGAGCAACATCATGCGCGCCACGTTCGGCGCCTGGCGCTCGACGTCGACGGCGCCCATG
Organism: Hyphomicrobium sp.; assembly: GCA_046160845.1. Taxonomy (GTDB): domain Bacteria; phylum Pseudomonadota; class Alphaproteobacteria; order Rhizobiales; family Hyphomicrobiaceae; genus Hyphomicrobium_B. The sequence goes on along the minus strand of JBJXHD010000032.1, from coordinate 2,753 downwards.
TAGATTTCGCACGGCAAGCCGTACTTGGCGCAGACCGTCGCGACGGCGACGCCGTGCTGTCCGGCGCCCGTCTCAGCAATAATGCGCGTCTTGCCCATACGGCGCGCGAGCAGAATTTGCCCGAGGCAGTTGTTGATCTTGTGCGAGCCGGTGTGATTGAGCTCATCGCGCTTGAAATAGATTTTAGCGCCCATCCCAGCTGGCGCGGTTTTCCGTACGTGGTCGGTCAACCGTTCGGCGAAATAGAGCGGGCTCGGGCGCCCGGCGTAATTGGTGTTGAGTTCCGTGACTTCTGCCTGGAAGGCAGGATCAGCTTTGGCAGCCGCGTAGGCGCGCTCCAAGTCGAGGATCAGCGGCATTAGCGTTTCGGCGACAAACCGGCCGCCGAACTGGCCAAAAAAGCCGCGCTCGTCTGGGCCTGCGCGATAGGTGTTGAGCTTGGGCTCGCCGGATTTATCTTCAGGCGTCGACATGGTGTTTCCTCGGCGTGTCAATCCGGCGTGGTCGGCAAAGTTGTACTTTTCAGGCGTCAACCGGGAGGGAACTTCTGGTTCAGCAATCGCAGAATGGCTGAGACGTCGGCCTGCATGGCTGAGACGTCAGCCTGAACCGCATCCAATCGTTGGCTCACACCGTCGACTTTCAGTGTCAGGTCGTCAATGCGAAGGTGAATATCCGACATTGCCGTCGTGAACAGAGCGCGCTGCACGGACCGCTCTCGGTCTTGCAACCGAAGCGCGCGCTCCACGGCCGACATTCGTTCTTCCATCGATGCCATAAACGGGTTCCTTAAGCGTGGACGACCCTACTCGCCTTTGCCGACCGAATAAAGCGGGTGATCAAAGCTGCGTCTTTGATCCCCGGTGCGCTCTCGACGCCCGACGATACGTCGACGATGCTCGCATGGGTTGCCGCGATCGCATCGGCAACGGTCTCGGGAGTGAGGCCGCCCGACAGAACGAAGGGAAATCGAGCTGCGACGCCGTCGAGCAACGACCAATCAAACGTGACCCCATTGCCGCCGGGCAGCGTGGAACCGTGGGGCGGCTTGGCGTCGAACAGCACGCGATCGGCCACCACAGCATACGGGTCGGCCGCGACGATGTCGGCAGCCGACGAGACCGGTATCGCTTTCCAGACCGCAAGGCCGTAGCGAAACTTGATATCGGCGACGCGTGTCAGGCTTTCATCGCCGTGCAGTTGAATGATATCGGGCCTGACCTCGTGGACGATGTGGTCGAGCGCTTCATCGGACGGGTCGACGACCAGCACCACGATTTGTGAACGGCCACGGGCTCGCGCTGCCAGCGCGGTCGCGGTAGCAGTGTCTACGTTGCGCGGGCTTTTGGTAAAGAACACGAGTCCGACGTAGTCCGTACCCGCCTCGAGAGCCGCGTCGAGCGCTTCTGCTGTCGTGAGACCGCAAATTTTGACGGCTGATGGCATTCAGGTCTCCTTTGCGCTGGCATGTGGCAGGCGCATCGCTTTCTTAGCGAACCGCAAGCATTGCAACTCGGCGCACCCAGCAAAAGATCCTATCGACGCGCCGGGTGGCGGCACGTCAGAAGCGCAATCAACTCATGACGACTAACGCGCGGGACTAGCGTGTGGTGATAACGCCCAAAGGCGAATTCGCCAGGATGGACGCACGTTGACGTGAATAGCCGCGATGAACCGATCACTGCCTGTTCAGGGTCAGGCGCGGCCCGAGATCGCCAGCGCCTTTGGCTGTTCGCTTGGGCGGCTGGCGGTCACGTTGTCGTCACGCTCGCGGCCGAGCCGGTCGGCTTCGGCCTGCCACCGGCGTGCTTCGACCGTGCGGACACGGGCCATGCGCCGGAATTTGCCTTGGCTCATCCACGTCGACATCCCGCCGATGAGGACACCACGGATCAGCGCGCAGAGCAAGAAAACATAAAACGGCAACGACAGCGGGGGGATCGCAGGGTTTTCGGGCCGCAGCGGATCGAGGTTCAGCGGGACCGACTGCCGGTTGGCTATGGCGAGGCCGACCAGGATCACTGCCAGCGGGAAGGCGACCAGAATGGAAAGAACGCGTTTCATCGCCGCTTCAATCCGTTACCGTTGAGCTTCTCGCGCAGTTCTTTGCCGGTTTTGAAAAACGGAACGAACTTTTCGGTCACCGAAACCGATGCGCCGGTCCGCGGGTTGCGCCCGTTACGTGCGCCGCGGTGCTTGACGGTAAATGCACCAAAACCGCGCAGTTCAACTCGGTCGCGCCGGACGAGAGCATCGACGATCTCCTCGAACACCACATTGACGATGCGCTCGACATCGCGGTGGTAGAGGTGCGGATTGGCCGAAGCAATCTTTTGGATGAGTTCAGACTTGATCACAGGTGGTCTCGCGTCGCGGTGTTTTATCCGGCCGATCGTTGTGCCGGCCGGTTCGTTTCGTTCGTCGCAGCAAATCCGAGACGTCGCGTTCGGTCAGACAATCGCTATGACTTTTCGCAAACCAGAATGTCGCCTGTTCAGCGCCAAGTACCGGGTTGTTATTCCATCACTTTTCAGCAGGGTGCCAAACCGAGACGAGCCCGTCAAGCGCCAGTGTCGAAATACCGGCTTCTCGGCCCAATGTGCGTGCAACTTCCGCAGCACTTGCGCCAGCCGTTTTCAACCTTTGAGCCCTGGTATGGATATACTGGTCCGAAGTTACAAAGTGAAAGATTTACCAAAGATCTGTTTCGAAGGTTTTTATGCTGAGGGTAAAGGTGAAGCGATGCGGAAGCG
>JBJXHD010000031.1:0-18964 GCA_046160845.1 Hyphomicrobium sp. | reverse complement strand
TCAGATGAGGCGGCATCCAATCTGCTGCGCGGCAACGCCAACCAGGCGGTTGCCGATTACACTGAAGCGCTTAAGGACACCGGCCTCGCCAACGACCGGCGCGCCGCGCTTCTCAACGATCGCGCCGTCGCCTACGTACGCATCGGTCAGCCGAAGCTAGCGCTCGAAGACTACAATCGCGCCGTGCAGATCTTCGCCGAGTATCCCGCCGCCTACAACAATCGCGGCAATCTTCTGCTGTCGCTCGGTCAACCGGCTGAAGCAGTGAAGGATTTCGATCGCGCCATTCTTCTCGCACCGGGCTACGCCGCCGCGTACTCGAACCGCGCAGCCGCTCGCGTTCGCCTTGGCCAACTGCCGGACGCCATCGCCGATTTCACCAAGGCGATCGAACTGTTGCCCGCCAGCGCCCCGCCGCTTTCGGGCCGGGGCCTCGCGTTTCTTGCGACAGGGAAACCACATGCTGCGATCCGCGACTTCTCACGCGCCGTCAACGCCGACGCGCGCTTTGCCTCCGCCTACCGCAATCGCGCCGAAGCTCGCCTCAATGTCGAGCAATACGATGCGGCGATCGAGGATCTGTCGCGCGCCATCGCTTTCGATCCGGTCAACAGCGAAATCTACGTGGTGCGCGGCTACGCCTATCTAGCGGTGTCAAACACAGCGTCCGCCATCAAGGATTTCGCCCGCGCCATCGAACTCGACCCGAAGTCGGCAGCAGCCTATCAGGGCCGCGGCCTCGCCAATGGGTTGGCCGACGCGTTCGACGAAGCCTACGGCGATCTCAACCGCGCCATCGAACTCGCGCCGCGCTCCGCCGCAGCGTTCGCGTATCGCGCCTTCGTCTATAAGCAGAACGGCCAGCCCGACATCGGCCAGAAGGACATTGAGACGGCGTGGAAGATTGATTCCGAAAGCGCCGAAGTTCTTTGGGCGCGCGCTGAGATCGAGGAGTCGCGCGGGCAGACCGAGCCCGCCGTCGCCGACCTGCGTAAATCGCTCGCCATCAAGCCCGGCTGGCGTCTCGCCTCCGACGCCATGAAGCGGCTCGGCGCCGGCGCCGACGTCAACGAGGATCGCGAGATTGCCGGCTTAGGCGTCGAAGGCTGGCGCGTTGTGGCCAAGGCCAATGCCTACTTCGCCGTCGCCGACGCCTATCCGGCGCTCCGTGTGCCGCTCGAAATGATGGGCGAGGGCAAGCCCCAGCTCGTCGCCTGGGAGCCAAAACCCGCGCCGCATCAGGGCTACGGCGTGCTACGCTATTCAGGTGGCGCCGTTCCCGGAAAAAGCGGACCGGAAGACACCGAACTCGCCGCCATCATCGATCTCGAGACGAGCACGGTGATCGGCATCCAGCCGCATCGCCAAGGTCCTCGCGTTGCAGGCTGGGTCTGGGAAGATGACCGCGTTCAGGTCGCGAGCATTGATGGCGTCACAGATGAGTTTGCCTTGCGCGCGCCGGTTGTCGCGCCGACCGAGGCAGCTTCTGGACAGCGGCGCGGCGCGCCCAAGGGCGCCGCTTGGGCGCCTTGGAATGAACCGTTCGGAGGCGTTGGGTCCTCGCGCACCGAACAGCGCAGTGCCCAGAAACGCACGCAGAAGCCGAAAAGCCTGTTCGACCTTCTTTTCAACAACTAACGCGCGCCGGGAGCGCCGTTCCGTTGATCTGCTATTGATCGCGGCGCGTTTATTTCCGAGCAGTCACGGCTCGGCCACTTCAATTCGCATGTCTCGAAGGCTTGATGACCACCAAGACAAAAAGCATCGAGACCGAACACGCCACGCCGGGAAGCTCCTTAGCGAGACCTCCCGTCATCATATGGTTCCGCAACGATCTGCGCCTTGCTGATCACCGCGCGCTCGCCGCCGCCATAGGAACTGGCGCCCCAGTCATGCCCGCCTATATCCTCGACGATGTTTCGCCAGGGACGTGGAAGCTGGGTGGCGCGTCGCGCTGGTGGCTAGCGCAAAGTCTCGCCGAACTCGAACAAGCGATCGCGGCGCGCGGCGGCAAGCTCACACTGCGGCGTGGCGCGGCGCGCGTTGTGCTGCCGAAGCTTGTGGCCGAATGCGGCGCAACGGCGGTGTATTTCACGCGTTGCTACGAACCCTGGGCCGTCGCGCTTGAACGCGAACTCAAGGCGACGTTCGACGCGGTTAACGTGGCGTTTAAACGATACAGCGGCTTCCTGCTGCGCGAGCCTGAAGACGTGCGCACCAAAACCGGCGACGTTTACAAAGTCTACACGCCGTTCTGGCGCGCGTTGTCAGAAGGCTACGCGCCGCCAAAACCGATTGCAGCCCCATCGCAGCTCGTGGCCCCCGCGAAATGGCCGCTGAGCGACGACATCGGCGACTGGTATCTAACGCCCTCTAAACCCGATTGGGCGAATGGCTGGAATCAACTCTGGCGACCCGGCGAAGCAGGCGCTCAAGCGCGGTTGGACGATTTTCTCAAAACCGCGCTTGAAGGTTACAAAGAGGATCGCAATAGACCCGACAAGACCGGCACATCGCGGCTATCGCCACATCTCCACTTCGGCGAAATCTCGCCAGCGGCGTGCTGGCGCGCCGCATCGACGGCCGCCGCAAAACAATCCGGCCTCGATCAGGACTACGAGACGTTCCTAAAAGAGCTGGTCTGGCGCGAATTCTCGACCTCGCTGCTTTTCCATTGGCCCGATCTTCCCGAGGTGCCGTTCCGCAAAGACTTCGCCGCCTTCCCGTGGATGGAGAACGCGGCGCACGTCACAGCATGGCAGCGCGGGCGAACCGGCTATCCGATCGTCGACGCAGGTATGCGCGAGTTGTGGACCACGGGCTACATGCACAATCGAGTCCGCATGGTCGTCGCGTCCTTCCTCATCAAGCATCTCCTGATACCCTGGCAGGTTGGCGAGGCGTGGTTCTGGGACACGCTCCTCGACGCCGATCTCGCCAACAACGCCGCGAGCTGGCAATGGGTCGCGGGTTCGGGCGCTGACGCCGCGCCGTACTTCCGCATTTTCAATCCTATGACTCAGGGCGAAAAATTTGATCCCGACGGCGCCTACGTTCGCCGTTTCGTGCCCGAACTTGCGAAGCTACCCAACGCCGACATTCATGCGCCGTGGCTGGCGCCGGCGGAGATTCTGAAAGCGGCGGGCGTGACGCTTGGGGCAAATTATCCGCACCCGATCGTCGACCATGCGGCGGCGCGGGCGCGCGCGCTCGGAGCTTACGAAGCGGTGAAGGTCGCCGCGCAATCATAAGAGTGTTGCGCTCGTTACTCGGTGAGCCGCTACAACTTTGCCGACCTATTCGGCCAGGCTCCCAACAATTCTTGCGGCGATCTACGGCATTCGATCGACCACGCCGCGCAGAGCTTCTGCCGCATCCTGAATTTCTCTGCCCAAACAACAGTCTGGACGGCCAACCGTAGTTGCACGATCAACATCAGGGACATTATTTTACCGCCGCGATTAACGGATCAGTCGGCATCGCCAGTGTATCGTCCGCTGAGAACCTGTTTCGCGTAGGGGAGCGTTTGATGTTTCGGTTTGTGTGTTCGGCGATCGTCGGTTTTGCCTTGATTTCAGCCAGCCCGTCGCTGGCCGAAGAAACTCCGGCCTCGCCGGCCGTAGCTGGCGCTGCGTCCGCGCCCGTCGCCGATAAGCCCGCCACGCAAGTCGCGACCGCCACTCCTGCCTCGACGACGAAGGAAGGGGCCGCTCAGCCTGCGCCGCCAGCTTCGCCGACGCTCACCGCGCACATCGATCTCGCCCAACAGCGCATGGTCGTCACCGAGAACGGCGTCGAAAAGTTCATCTGGCCGATATCCTCGGGCACGGCGCAGTTTCCGACCCCGCGCGGCACGTTCCGCCCCGAGTGGACGTCGAAGATGTGGTACTCGCGCAAATACGATTGGGCGCCGATGCCCCACGCCGTATTCATCAACGGCGGCGTCGCGGTGCACGCGACGACGCATACCGGCGCGCTCGGCTCTCCAGCCTCGCACGGCTGCATTCGCCTGGCGCCGGCCAACGCCAAGACCTTTTACAATCTCGTGCATCGCCACGGTTTGAAGCTGACGCAAGTCAGTGTCTACGGCACGCCCAAGACAAGTGGCCCGGTCTACGCCAGCCGAAAACCGAAACGCGCGCCGCAAGTCGCAGTGGCGCAACAGAACGATTTCTGGTTCTTCGGCTATTCGCCGACCAACTACGAATCTTCACCCTACAATCCTACCTTCTCCAAGAAACGCGCAACCAACGTCAAGCCGGGTCGTTATGGTTACGGTGCCGCGGCGCAGCCACGCGTCATTCTTCGCAAGGGCGGAACCAAAGTGGTCTCCGCCCAGCCGCCGAAGGCCTACTGACGCAACGGTGCGTCGTTGCAGTCCCCCTCCAATAATATTTGAAGCCCGGTGCACCGCCGGGCTTTTCCTTCAGTGGAACTAGAACGGATTCCACGTCGGGCTGTCGGTGAACCGTACATATCCGATGTTGGCCCCGAACCGCAGGCCGAGTCCCGAGCGGATCGGCGCCATGATTACCTCGCCCCCCTTGAGCAGCGTCACGCCGACGCCGCCGACGAAGTATGCCGAACCGTCGATGCCGGTGAAGCTGCGGTAGAGCGCATTGGCGTCGCGCAGCTTGTAGATCAAGAACATCGTTCGCGATCCTGACGCCCCGAAATCCGTGCCGACCGAAGGTCCGTGCCAATAGACCTGTCGTGTCTCCTGCTGATCGCGCAGATACAGCGTGCCTTTGCCGAACCTAAGCCCCGCGAGGAAGGCGCCACCGCCCTCGGTGCCAAGTACGTACGCCGTTGGCCGCCCCGACGTCTTGAAGGCATGTTCGATCACGCTCGCAAGGTTGGTCGAGACCGATCCAAAAAAGCCGCGCGTTGCATCACGGATTTCGTCGATCGAGTAGCCGACTTCGCTCTGCGGCGCTGGCGGCGTTGGCGTAGCATCTGTAATCGCGACCTCCGGCAGTGGCGCGTAGGCGTCGTTCGGCTTGGCGTCCGCGGCCCAAGTACCGGGTTGGGGAGAGGTCGGAACTGCAGCGACAGGTTTGGCCGGTGCAGGCGCCGCCTCGGCTTTCGGTCTATCGACAGGAGCGGGGCTCGCTTTTTCGGGCGGGTTGACGTTCGGCGCGTCTTTCGGCGCCGCCGCTAAAGTTTTTTCGTCGGCCTCGGCAATGCGGGCATCGAGGCGCGCCAGCATGTAATCCGACTTCTGCCGCATGACAGCCAGCAGCACGGCCGACGCGGTCTTGATCTCGTCGAGCTTGCCACAATCGGGCGCAGCATTCTGCTCGACGCGTCCGAGGGAATCGATTTTGAGCAGAAGCCCGGCGCTTTGCTCGTCGAGCGCCAGCATCTTCTCGTCCTGGATCGCTTCGAAGGCGGCATCTTCGGCGCGATCTTCGGAGATCTTGGCTGCTTCCGCATAGCGGCGCATCCGCTCTTGCAATGCCGGACCGGCATCCATGTTGAACTCGCGAAGCTGCGCCCCCGAGCGATCGACGGCCGCCGCGAAGTCAGCGCGCGTGCAGGGTGTAGCACCGGCTACCTCCGCTCCGCCGGCGAAGTCTGTCGCAGCCATCGCTATCGCAAAGCTGGCAAGGGCAACGCACCGCCCCCAAACTCTCCGCCCGTCACGTGTCGTGATCTGCATGGTTGTAATTAGCCTTAACTCCTGGGGCTCGATTTAGCCGCGGAACAGCACCGCCGCGCGCCACGCTTGTCAAACGATTCCGGTTGAAATCCGCCCGCTCAGGCTTTCGGCGGCGTTTTTGCGGCCAGCCGGGCCATGAATCGCGGCGTATCGACGATGACGCGCGTGTGCGTACCCGACCCGATGGTCTCAACGCCGTCGTGCGCCGCGACCGCGAACGTCAGCTTGCGGCCCTCAATGGCATTCAGCGTCGCTGTCGCCGTCACGGTCAGGCCCGCGGGCGTCGGCGCAGTGTGAGCGACATCGAGATGCGTGCCGAGGCTTTGATGACCGCTCGGCAATAACGCTTCGACGCAGTCGACAGCGGCTGCTTCCATCAGCGCGATCATCATCGGGCTCGCCAGCACCGGCGCGCCACCGCTTCCGACCGCCGGCGCCAGCCGCTCGTTCGTGACAAGCGCCGTAGCCGTCCCCGTCAGTCCAATGCTCAACCTTGAGAGATCCGCCATGTCCGCTGCCTTAACCGCGCCGTTCAGATACGCGCACCCGTCGGACGGCGCAACCTGACAAGGGCGGCCGGCTCGGCTAGAAGCGGGCTGGGGCAGACGCAAATCTGATAACGGCCGCGCGGGCCCAGGTGCCCGCACCGGATGCAAGCACGCACGGAAAGCGGGGACTGATGACGCCGGCAATGTTGCAGCGAAACGCCTGGGCGGTGGCGCTGACGCTCGTCGGCGCAACCGGAGCCATTCTGCTGGCCATGGGCCGCGTGCCGATGTGCACGTGCGGCGTCATCAAGGTCTGGCACGGCGTCGTCCAGAGCTCAGAGAACTCGCAGCACCTCACCGACTGGTACACTTTCTCGCATGTGCTGCACGGTTTTGCATTTTACGCGCTGTTCTGGTGGTGGAAACCGGAGTGGCCGATGGCGGCGCGCTTGCTGGCGTCACTCGTCATCGAGACAGGATGGGAAATCCTCGAGAACTCGCCGCTGATCATCGAGCGCTATCGCGCGGCGACGATTTCGCTCGATTACTATGGCGATAGCGTCATCAACTCGCTCGCCGACATCGGCGCGATGGCGTTAGGCTTCTGGCTGGTGTCAAAATTTCCGGCCTGGGTCATCATCACTTTCGCCATCATCAGCGAAGCGACCATGGCCTACCTCATTCGTGACAACCTGGCCTTGAACATCATCATGCTGATTTACCCGATCGACGCCATCAAGGTCTGGCAGAGCGGCGGCTAACAGAACCGCACGCCGATCAGCGTGTCGGGAAATCGACGAGGCCCGGCGCGACCGAGCCCGCCGGGCCGATCTCGGCCTCCGCCGCCGCACAGCTCTTGTCCATAATGATCTTACACTGGTTGGGATCGACCTGCTTGGCGCAGGCTTTCACCTTCAGCCAGGCGTCGAACACCTTGGCGGCCTGCGTTTTGAACGCATCGAGATCGGCGCCCGAATAAGCCGCCTCCATCGCGCTCGCCTTGCTCGTGATCTTCGAGCCGATGCAAATTTCCACGGTGCCGAGCGCTTGACCGAACCGCGCGCCGGCGTCCCGCGCCGAAATTGGCGCCTCCGCGTCGGCCGAGAGCGCCGGCGACGCTAGACTAAGCGCTAGAGATAGGCTGGACAGACGCCGGCGGCGTGTGGCGTTCATCGGCGGACCCCATACAATACAGCGCCGTGTAACAGCGCACCTAGCGCCTACGGAGTCCGCCGCGCAATGGCTCACAGCAGCGAAGTCTGTGGCGCAACGCCTGAAGATTGCGAAGGGCGAGGCGAAGCCTCAGCGCTTACCGTTGCTCTGATGCCGCTGCCAAGCGATGTACATGGCGGTGACGAACGCCGTCAGCAACATGGTCCCGAGGATGTCGGGCTGGCGAATGAAAGCCATCCAGACGTCAAACCCGTTCAGCCACCCGCCGCGTCCGGTCAGCACGTTATTTAGCACAAGGATGACCAGCGCCACGCCGCCCGTCAGTCCCACGCCGATCGCCATTTCGACGAGGCGCTTGGTCACGCGCGGCACTGAGAACGACGCGTGTCCGATTGCGAGTTGGGTCCGGTCCGACATGCCTTGGCTCCTCGCCGTTGGGTCGCATTGCGGCATTCGTCTCGCCACAGGCTGCGAATTTCTCTCCCTTCTAACAGATTCGTGCAGATTTCGTGGCGGCGTCTTCACTTGTGACGGTCATGAGCCGTACCGCGGGGCGCCTACTTCGCACTCGCACTCGCAAACGGCGTTCGGCGTTTCGCCATCGGCATGATAACATCGCCGCGCCCAACTTGAGGAGCACCGTCGATGCCGCTGACGCGTCTGATTTACGCCTCGCGCCCATTCGGCTTCGACGATCTGGCTTTGAGCAGCATCCTCGCGACCGCACGGTTGAATAATGCGCGCGACGGCGTCACCGGCGCGCTGGTCTGCCGCGAAGACGTTTATTTACAGTTTCTGGAAGGACCGATTGAGGCCGTCACTTCGACATACGCGCGCATCGTGCGCGACGATCGCCATACGGACATTGCCCTGAAACTGCAGGCCGATGCGGAGGCCCGGCTGTTTCCCGATTGGGCCATGCGCCACGATCCGGCGCAAAGTTGGCTTTGGACGCGCGAGCAGGTGTCAGCTGGCGCCGTCGACAACGCGACATCTGACGAGACGCTGCAGATCTTTGTGCGCCTCGCTAGCCAGCCCGCCGCAACTGGCCCCGGCGGATGTCCGATGTCGCTAACTTGAGTCACGCCGCATAGCCGCCGTTTTTGCCGTTCAGTCAAAGCGCTAAGTACGTAACGGAGAGACGGCGTCATGCTGAAAACCATCGCCCTTGTGGTTCTCGCGGTAATCGCCGCGTTCTTAGGCTACGTGGCTCTGCAGCCCGCCGTCGGCGCCGTGGTGCGCTCGGCCGTCATTGCCGCGCCCGCCGACAGAATTTTCCCGCACGTCAACACTTTGAAGAAATGGGACGACTGGTCGCCATGGGCCAAGCTCGATCCCAACGCGAAAACCGAGTTCGAAGGTCCCGACTCCGGCGTGGGCGCGATCTTCAAATGGGCCGGCAACGACGAGATCGGCCAGGGCGCGATGGCGATCGTCGAGTCCACGCCGTCCGAGCGCTTGAAGATCCGCCTCGATTTCGCCAAGCCCTTTTCAAGCACCAGCGATGTATTGTTCACCTTCGTGCCGGAAGGCGAGGGTACCCGCGTCACCTGGTCCATGACTGGCGAACGGCCGTTCTTGACGCGGGCGATGTGCATCTTGTTCAACGCCGACAAGATGGTCGGCGATATGTACGAAAAGGGCCTCGCGAACCTCGCCAAATTTGCCACGGCGCCGCCGCCAGCGTAACTCATGGGGCCTTTCGATCGGCCTTTTGCTGACATCCGGCGCGCATGCTGCTGGAACTACGGCGCGCAACGTCCTATATCGAGAGATATGGAAGAGTCGCGACATCCTGCGCCGCAGCATTGGGCGTCAGGGCGCGGCCGTGTTTCTGGAGCGAAGAAAATGACACGAGCTTACCTTCGCTGTCTCGGCGCCTTGGCGTTGACGTTGGGGCTTTCCAGCGCTGCGTTCGCAGAGAGCTATTTGGATGTTGAACACGCGCGCGCCAATGCCCGCGCCGGCGGACCGGTGACCGAGTACGACTACGAGCAGCTCGAGCGCTGGGGCCATCTCGACGAGATCCAGTATCCTCGCGCTGTCGACGGCCGCCGCATCTACAAGAAGAAGCGACACGTCGTCGATGATCGCCGCTGGTGACGTGAGCGCCGCTCCTATCGAGGCCACGACGGATCTGATCGGCGCCGCCGGCGAGTTTCGCGCGCTCGCGGGGCGCACGCCTGAGCGCAACTTCTGGATCGCGCTGGCGGTCGCGTCGCTATTGCACGGATCCGTCTTCCTCAGCGCGCTGAGCGCAAAATCGAAGCGACTCGGCGAAGCCAACGGCGCCGACGATGCGATCAACGTGTCGCTGGTGACGGAAGCCGATTTTCTCAGCCGCACGACAAAGCCCGAGAAGCTCGACTCCGCACCCGGCGCGCCGGCGCCGCCCGTGCAGCCACAAAAGCCTCCGCCGCAGCAGGCGGCGCCCGAACTGAAAAAAACCGAGCGGCCCGAGACGCCACCCGCGACCAATTCGCCAGAAACGAAGCCGGACCCCGAACCACCGCGCGAGGCCGCAGCGCCGATCGACACGTTGGCGCCGGACCTATTCTCGATCCCTGATCTCGCAACGGCCAAGAAAAAAAGCGAGCCCGTGAAGCCGGCCGCGTCCCCCGCCAAGCCGGCGCAAAAGCCGCCCGCCAATCCGGCGCAACAAAAAACCGCGAAACTTGATCTGACGCCGCCGTCGCCGAGCTATGACGCGCCGCCCGGCGCCGCCGGTCGCTCTGCCGGCTTTTCGCGTCCGCCGGGCATCACGCGCTCTGGCGCCAACGACGATTTCGCGCGGGCCGTCATTCGCGCGCTGCAACAGACCATGCCGCAACTGCGCAACTCGAGCGGGCGCGTGACAGTGCGAATTTTTCTGACCGAGAACGGCAACATCAAAGAGGTCGAGGTCACACGCCCCTCGGCCGACTCTAATCTCAACCAGTCAGTCGTCTTTGCGGCCCGCCAGACGAGTTATCCGTTTCCTCCCAATGGCTCGAATGTGGCCGACCGGACCTTTCTCGTGACGTATATTTACAACTGAAGATATTGCGCGCCGCCACGGATTAACGCTCTCGCCGCGCAAAAGCCGCGGTTCGATACAAAATTTACGCCCGCCGTGATAGGCTCCACGCCCATCCAACCGCCTAGCGAAACGCAGAGGCTCCGTCATGATCAGACCATGCGAATGTCTCACCCGCGAATTTAGCGCGTCCCGCTCAGCGAACCGCCTCGCCATCGCAGTGCTGGCGTCAGCGATTCCATTGGTTTCAGCGAACGCCGAATCGGGCGATCGCATCGGCGACGCGGTCGCGATCCAGAACACCGTGTTCGCCGACTATGCCAAGAGCCAGCGCACGCTCGCCGTCGGCGACGATGTTCGTCAGGACGAAGCCATCGAAGTCACGCTGGACGCACGCGGTGAATTTAAGCTCGACGACGACACCAAGCTAGCGCTCGGCCCGGGCGCCCGCCTCGTGCTCGACAAGTTCGTCTATGACAGCGACAAGAAAGCCGGCTCCATCGTCCTCGATATGACGAAGGGCGCGTTCCGCTTCATCACCGGCATCGCGACCAAGCCGACCTACGTGATCAAGACGCCCAACGCTTCCATCACCGTGCGCGGCACCGTATTCGACACGTTCATCCTGCCGGACGAGACCGTGTGGCTGCTGCTCCATTCGGGCGGCCTCGAAGTCACGGGTCGCAAGAGCGCGTGCCGCGTGCTCGATCAGCCCGGCCGCCTGGTGCGAATCTCGAAGGACGGCGTCGTCGGTCCCTCCGTCGACTGGTCGAAACTGGAAGGCGCCGACTCGTCGATCTTCGACACGGCGTTTCCATTTGTCGAAAAACCTCCGCAAATCGACCCGACGCCCGTTTTGACCCGAGCCGCCGTCATCAACGGTGCGCTGACCGATGCGCCCGACAAGGACTGCGTCAACGCCAAGCCGCCCATCAAGGTGCAAAAGGCCGACCTAGGTCCTGACGGCGGCGATGGGCCGTCGAAGCCGAAAAAGAAGACAACGAAGCGCAGTGGCGGTGACGACAACGTCCGCGTCGTCGTGCCGACTGGCAAAGTGAAGCGCGTCAAGAAGGATGACGACCAGCCTAAGCGCACCAAGACAGCTAAGCGTCCAAAACCCTCAAGCGATGATGATGAAGCGGCAGCCGCCGCGGCGAGCGTCATCATCGGTATTGGCATTGGCAGTATCGGAAGGGGCGGACGCGGCGGGATGAAAGGTCACAACCGGACCCCGAACTAGACTCCACCCGCTGCCACAACGCCTAACTGTTGTGCGAGTTTCGCATACAGCGCTCGGGCGTTCACCGGCGCGTGCGCGAGGCACGCAGCAAGGGCAGCTCCAACCTTTGTCGGATCCGAGCCCTTGCCGGCCGCCAACAACGCGGCATGGTCGCGTTTCAACATTCTGAACTCCGCCGTATCGGCGAGCCTTTCGTCGCCGAGCAGCGCAAACATGCACTCCGACCGGTCCTTGCCGCGCGGCGTCACCGCGCCGATCTCGACGTGGGCGAAGTCAGGGGCCGCCGCCGCAGTCGCCGTGCCGATAATGATGTCGGCGTCGAACGCCTTCGTCGCTTCCTCGAAACGCGACGCCACATTCACCGCGTCGCCCAGAACCGAATAGTCGAAGCGTTCGGGCGAACCGACGTTGCCGACCACGCAGGCGCCGGTGTTGATGCCAATACCGATGCGGATCGGCAGCGCTGTCCGGCCCGCAGCCTCGGCTTCCGCCGCAATCTCTGCATTCAACTGCGACAGCGATTCTAGCATCGCCAGCGCCGCGCTACAGGCGTTGCGGGCATGGTCCGGGTCGTCAGTAGGCGCGTTCCAGAATGCCATAACAGCGTCGCCCATGAACTTGTCGATCGTGCCGCGGTTGCTGAGGATAGTCTCGGACAGCGGCGTGAACAGGCGATTGACGAATGCCACAACGTCTTCGGCGCGCATGTTTTCCGACAGCCGCGAAAACCCCCGCACGTCCGCGAACAACAACGTGACATTGCGAGTTTCCCCGCCGAGCTTCAGTTTGTCATGATTGCGCACAAGCTCCGCGACCAGCGACGGCGCGACGTAGTGGCTGAACGCGGACCGGATCTTCGCGCGATCCGCCTCGGAGCGAAGATAGGACGTGAGTGATGTGCCAAGATACAGCAGCGCCAGCGACACGCTCGGGTAGACGGGGTCCAGCAACACGCCGGCGCTCGAATACGCGAATTGCGACGTCGCCACGATGATCGCAATGGCCGCGGCGGCGACGATGGCGGCGACCGCCGCGCCCGATCGCGCGATCAGCCACGTCGCGAGCGCACCAGCGAGCACCAGGAATGCGATTTCCGCGCCGGTCGCATATGCGGGTCGCGTCAGGTGATCGCCCGACAGCATTTGCTCGAGCGCCTGCGCATGGATCTCGACGCCCGGAACGGAGGTGTCGAGCGGCGTCGCCCGGAGATCGAGCAACCCGGCCGCCGTCGCGCCGATGAGGATGTCGCGAGCGCGCACCTCGGACGCCTCGACGGCGCCGTCGAGCACGGCGTGCGCGGATATTATGCGCTTCGGATCAGAAGGCGAAAAGCGCAGCCACATCTCGCCCTGTGCATCGGTCGGAATCACCGTGCCGCCGACACGCACGCTTTCGACGCCGGTCCGCTGGCCGAAGGCGGAGACGCCGCTGCCGCCCGACGCTTTGACGAAAATCGAAGATTGCCCGGCGCCGACGCGCAGCGCTTCGAGCGCCAGAGAGGGAAAGAGCTCGCCGGCGATCGTCACCAGCAATGGCGCGCGGCGCACTACGAGATCGTCGGCGGGTAGCCAGTTGACGGCGCCAATGCCGGCAGCGCCCGCCGCGACCTCAGCCAGGTTCGCGACGCCGCCGGGGAACGGATGCACGAAGCTCTTGGGATCATCGCCCGCTACCGCAAATCCGGTGCGGGGCTTATCGACGCCGCGCTTCGCCTGCTGATCTCCGACAACGCCCATGACGACAGGCGCCGCGCGGATCGCCGCGCCGAGCTGCGCGTCGTTCGATGGCAGCTTGGCGATTTCCGAAAGCAGCGGTCTCAGCGCCGCTTCGCCGACGAGCGCGCGCGCGAGTTCGCCGGGCGACAGCCGATCGGTCTCGACCAGCATGATGTCGAAGGTGATGGTGCGGGCGCCTGCGGAGGCGAGCCTGACCACAAGGTCGGCAAGCTTGCTGCGTGGCCAGGGCCACTGGCCGACGCGCGCCAGCGAGGCTTCGTCGATCGCAACGATGCGCACCGGATATCCCGGATCGGCGATACGCGGCGCAGCGCGCAGATAGCTGTCGAACACGGAGGCGCGCAGCCCTGCAATCGGCGGAGGATCGACAATGCGCAGCGCAACGCACCCTATCAGAATCAGGGCTGCGATAAGGACCAGCGGATTGATGGCGCGCAAAGAAATGGGCATTCCGGCGAATTCTTCCGGCGGCTCCGCGCCGCGAGGGATCGAGTATGGTCCGGATGCCTCGCTAAGGACAGTCGCCGCCGGGCGTTGTTCAGCAATTTGGTGAAACAGCGGCCAATCCGCCGCGTCACGGTGCGGGCTATGACTCCACAGTGATTGGAAGTAGCTTCGCGCCGCGAGTCACGAAGGGCTTTGAGGTCGACGATGTCGCGAAGTTCAAAAATCGTGCGCGAGGCGCGGCGATGCGCCTGCTAATCGCCGGCGGCCAGGGACAAATTGCCAAAGCGCTCGTCGATGTGGCGCCTTCGCGCAGCGAGATTACGGCCTTCGCTGTCGGCCGCCCGGCCCTCGACATCTGCGAAGTGCGCACCATTGAGCGCGCGTTCGGTGAAATCCGCCCCAACGTCGTCATCAACACGGCCGCCTACACCAACGTCGATCAGGCCGAAAGCGAACCCGAGCGTGCCATGGCGCTCAATCGTGACGGCGCGCGCCTTCTGGCGGCGGCCGCGGCGCGGCGTGGCGTTCCGATCATCCACCTCTCGACCGACTATGTGTTCGACGGCGCCGCGACCCGCCCCTACCGCGAAACGGACCCCACCGGACCGACGACGGTTTACGGCCACACCAAGCTCGAAGGGGAGCGCGCGGTGCAGCAGGAAAACCCTCGCCACGTCATACTCCGCACCGCATGGGTCTACAGTCCGTTTGGACGCAATTTCGTCAAGACCGTGCTCGCGCGCGCTCGCGAAGATCATGCGCTGCGCATCGTCGCCGATCAGACCGGCAGCCCGACTTACGCGCCGCACCTCGTCGATGCAATCCTGGCCGTTGCGGCGCGCGTCAGCGCCATAGCAAATGAACGTGACGCGGCGTGGGGCGTCTATCACGCCGCCGGATCGGGCAGTGCGAGTTGGTATGACGTAGCGCGAGAAATGATAGAGAACGCTGCCGATCTGACTGCTCGGACTCACGACATCGAAGCGATTGCCACCGCCGACTACCCGACACCGGCCATACGGCCGGCATTCTCGCAACTCGACTGCGGCAAGCTCGAGAATATGTTCGGCGTCCGCCTGCCAGACTGGCGCTTCGGCGTCGCCGAGTGCGTGCGCCGACTGTCGAATTAGCGGCGCGCGCCAGCGTCCTCGGCCGGTACGCCGAGCTTCATGGAGCCGTAATTGTCATAGGGCGTTTCGCGGCGGCAGGCGCCAAGCGCGACTGCGGCGATAATCGTGGCAAGTACAGCGTACTTCATGGCGAGTCCCTCGAAGGTTGGTTTGAGAAGTATATGGCCCTCGTATCCAACCAATGCCGATCACAGCGCCGGGTTCCCGGTGCCGGCACTTGATGCCAAAAGGTGTGTCTCTTGAGTGACGGCCTGGTTCGAGCGCTTACTTGCAAGCCGACTGGGTCGACGTGCACTCGGTCATAAATTTTCCGGCCTTGCAGGCGGTTTTCATCTCGCCCTGCGGCCTCAGCCCTTTGCCCTCGATGATATTCGCGAGGCCGTGGGTGGACATCACGACCGCGATGTCCTTGGTCAGCCCGTCACCGGCCGCCGACAAGTGTTGGCACTCTCCGGCCGAGGCGGCGCTCGACGCAGCGAGCACGACGATGATGGCCAACGCTCCGTATCCCAAGGTGTTCATTTGAGTTCCCACATGTCGACTCGTCTAGCGAGAGAAACTAGGCCGCATGGCGGCGCCGGGCAACACACGAGAGCGACGCGCGAATTTACAGATTCGTATGCGCGCCGCGCTACTTCGCTTCTGTCACGATCACGGTGCCGCCGGCCTCGGCTTCCCATTGGCCGCGATGCTTGGTCATGCCGATAAATGTAATGTTGTCGGACTTGATCTGGAATTTGTAGGTGTCGAGCGCCAGCAGAGTCGGGTCGGAGAGTTTGTAACCGGCCAGCGTCGCAAGTCGCTTCTTGCGGTCGTAGCGTCCCGAGACATACTCGATGCCGCTGTCGCCGACACGATTGGCGATGTGCGAACCCGGTGGCGTGGCGACGAGCTGCCAGTTGATCTCGCCATCGGCGTCGTCCGCGTCCGTGACGCCGAGCTGCATGGCGAAGGCGTAGTGGTATCCGTCGCGCGATTTCCAATCGCCCTGCCACGTCGTATCGAGCCGGGCGGGCGACTGGGTATATCGCCGCCACAGATCGCCCGCGCCGTCGATCGCCGGACCGGCGTTGGCGAGCACCACGAAAATGCTGCCGAGCGCGCCGATGATGGCGATCGGATTGCGGATCAGACGCGACAGCGCCGAGCGCCCAGGCCCCGGCTGAAACGGCGTTTGCTGCATCAACGTCGCGCCCCCGCTCTGTGATCGCATTCAAAATACCACAGCGCGCAGACGACTCAAACTGGCGCAGGGAGAGAACGACGCAGCCTCAGTCGGCGGCCGTCTCGCGCCGCGCCAGCAGCGTCTTGACCGCAAAGGTCTGCACCGCCTCGCCGTGTTGATTGCGCGTCGTAATCTGCACCAGCGCGCTGCCGCGATCGGGCCGCGAGCGCGAAGGCGTAATCTCTGCCACCTCCATTTCGACGGTGAGCGCATCGCCGGGCCTAGTCGGCTTGAGCCATCGCAAATCGCCGCCGGAGCCGATGACGCCGCCGGCAAGCGGCATCGCTTCGACTACAAGGCGCATGGTGATCGCCGCCGTATGCCAGCCACTCGCTGCGAGGCCCTTGAAGAACGACGCCTCCGCCGCGCCCTCGTCGAGATGAAACGGCTGCGGATCGAAGTCCGCGGCGAACCTTTTGATCTCACCGGCGGTGATCGTATGCGTGCGACTTTGAAAGCGCTGTCCGACCGCAAGGTCTTCGAGAAACAACCTGCCGTCGCCGTTGAGAATCTCGGATGTCACGCCTAACCCCTCATTGATCGACCCGCCGGCCGACCGGCAGCGGCGATGTTGTCCTTGCATCCCTCAGGGGCATTGTATTAGCACCGGCTTGATTTGGGAATTCTGGGAGCAGGGCGCCATGGCTGATACGAATGATGTAACCGCGGCGATCGACCGCCTGACGCGCGAGAACGCCGAACTGTCGGGTATGGCGCTCGCGACCGGCGTGATCCTGACGCAGCTTCTGCAACGGATCTGCGCGCGTGAGCTCAATCCACAAGCCGCCGCCGGCCGGATCATGACCCAGGCGCGAGAGGCGATCGAGGGCTTCACCGCCACGACCGACGCCGACCCCGTCATGAAAGCCCGCGCGCTGGCGGCAGTGCAGCAGTACGAGGAGCAGATCAGGTCGGCGCTGGCCGTGTGAGCGCCGCGCTCTACGTCTCCCGCGGAACCGCCGCCATTTCCATGACGCGGCCCAATCCCGTCAGCAGACTGCCAAGCGCGAAGAGCGCGATCACGACCCACTGCAGATAGTCTTCGACACGCTCCTTTTCGATCAGATAGTCGGAGATGTTGGCGTCCGCCGTCTGATACTTTTTGAGTGTCTGATCGCGCTCGGCCTCGGCCGACGCGATCTGCTCGGCGGGCGCGTTCACGGCGCGCAGCAGCGCGAGCTGATTGGCGAACGCGGTTTTGGTCTGAACCTGGCCAGACTGCTGAATGTTGAAAGCCACAAGCCGCCACTCAATCTCGCGCTTCAGCGGATCGAGATAGAACATCTGCGTCGCGACCGATCCAAGGATCAGGAAAACGCCCAGCAGTTCGCCGCGCTGATACCCTCGAAGCGCCATTCAGTCCCCCGCGTTTGAAAGCTAGTGCATATACGGCGTGTACCCGCCGAACGGTCCGCGCGGCGTTTCGAAGAAAAATCCGTTGTCGAACGGCTGGCCCTGCGCCCGCACACTGAGCGAGGGATCGGTGAACTTGCGCGTGTCGATGGTGTGCGATTTCTTGACCGAATAGCCGCCGTAGTGCGGCAAGGGTTTCTCGCGCTTGAGCTCGTATTCGCGCGGCGCGGCCTGCGCGGACGCCAGCGGCGCCAGGGCAAAAATTGCGGCGGCGGCGAACAACGGGAGGGCGGCTCTCATGGCAGGCTCCGATTCGGACGGCGTGTTCTCTCGACATATAACGACTTCGTGGCCGTAAAGTTGCGCGACGTCGAGTCCGGCGGCAGCCCCCCAATATTCCCGAACCGATTGCCGCCGCCGCCCGTAAACACTAGGCTCCGGCGCTCCCGCCGCGCGTCACGCAAGAACAACGTATGCGAAAAGCGCTCAAGTTCCTCCACACGCTCGCCTCTTGCGGACTGGTCGGCGCGCTGCTCGGGTACATGATCGTCCTGGTCTATGCGCCCCAGGACACCCCGCGCGCCTACGCCGACGTGCGCCACACCATCAGCCTAATCTGCAACTATCTCCTCCTGCCGTCGATGGCCGTCGCGCTCGTGACCGGCCTGCTGGCGATGGCGGCGCACACGCCGTTCCAGGCCATGCGCTGGGTCTGGGTGAAGGCGCTGCTCGGCTTGAGCACCTTCGAGGCGACGCTCGGCATCATCGGATCGAAGGCCGACTACGCCGCCAAGCTTTCGGCCAAGATCGCCAGCGGAGAAGCGCCGCCCGACGCGCTGGCAAGCGGCCTGCATACCGAGTGGACCTCGCTCGCGGCGATCCTGGCGCTCTCGATCGCCAACATCGTGCTCGGCGTCTGGCGCCCGCGGCTGGTGCGACGGAGCGAGACGGTCTAGCGCCGCCGTTCTACCGCGTGAAGCCGCGCTACCAGGTGAGATCGTCGTTGTCGTCCGCGAACAGCTCTTTCTCTTGATAGCCGAGAAGCACGCAGAGGCGGTCCCTGACGACAGTGCGATGGCGTGCGACGCAGGGCGCGTCAGGGGCCGCACAGCGCCGGCGTCGGCGACAGCGCCGATGCACACAGACGCGCGGCAGGCCGAGCAGCTCGGCGATGGTCTGCTTGCGCCAGGCGCGGAAATCGTCCGCCGCGCGAATGCGCGCCGCGGGCGCCGTGGCAGGCGCAGCTTTTTGCGCCGCGAAGGTCTTGATCGTCGCGAGAACTTCCTTCATGCCGTCCGGCTCGTCGTCATCGGGTGTCGTTGGAAGCGTCAAGGGTCATCCTTTCCTTTGGTTGCGGGTGAACGCGGGCGCCTTAGCCAACGCTCCGCCCCTGCGCATCGCGGCCGGCTCCCCGGAGGGGAGTCGCGATGCGCCAACTCGGCGCGAGGGAGCGCGGGCGGCGAACCGCTGCGATCCTGTTGCAACACTGGGCAG
>JBJXHD010000030.1:0-2688 GCA_046160845.1 Hyphomicrobium sp. | reverse complement strand
GCATTGAGCGTGACGTTCGGGGCTGATTCAAGCTCGGCATGCCGCCCGAGATCATCGATTCGCTCGACGCCGAACTGAAGCCGCTGGTGCTGCGCATCGTGGCGCAGAACGCGTCGCTGCTCGGCCGGATCGATGAGCTGCTGGCGCAGAACAAGGCGCTTCTCGCCCGCATCGCCGAACTCGAAGCCAAGCTCGGAACGCCGCCCAAGACGCCTGACAATTCTTCACTGCCGCCGTCGCGCGGGCAAAAGGCAAACGCCGCGCCATCGCAGGAGAAGCGACGCAAAGGCCGCCCGGGCGTTGCGCGCGAACTGAGCCCGAACCCCGACGTCACGCGCAACATCGCGGCCGAGCGCTGTGCGTGCGGCACGACGCTCGATGCGAGCGCCCAGCAGATCGCGCGCGCCTACGATCACATCGACTTGCCGCCGATCAAGCCGATCACGACGCGCATCAATCTTCTGCGTGCCACCTGCCCGTGCTGCCAGCGCCCCGTCACCGCGACGGCGCCCGCCGACATGCCGGAAGGCTCGCCGTTCGGCCCGGGCATCGCCGCGACCGTCGCCTATCTGCACGGCTGCCAACTGATGAGTTTCAAGCGCCTGACCGAGGCGCTCGACGGCCTGTTCGGCTTGGACGTTTCGCAGGGCGCGATCGCCAATATGCTCGCCCGCGTCGGCAAGCCGTTCGCGGTCCACGCCGATGCGATCGCCGCGACCGTGCGCGCGAGCGAGGTCATCGCCAGTGACGAAACGAGCGCGCGCGTGAAGGGAAAGACCTGGTGGCAGTGGACGTTCGGATGCGCCACGGCCGTGTATCACCTGATCGCCCCGACGCGCGGAAAGTGCGTACCGACAGGCTTTCTCGACGGCGCGAAGCCGAAGGTCTGGCTGTCCGACCGTCTGGCGGCGCAGTGCACGCACGCTGACGCGCATCAGTTCTGTCTCGCGCATCTGATCCGCGATGCGCAGTTCGCGATCGATCACGGCGACACCATCTTCGCGCCGCAGTTCAAGGCGTTTCTGAAGGATGCCTGCGCTGTTGGCCGCCGCCGGCCGGACCTCGCTGACGCGACGATTGCCGCGCATCGCCGCCGCCTCATGCGTGAACTCGACCGCCTGCTCGATCTCGAGACGACCGACGCCGAAGGGCGACATCTGCGCGACACCATGTTCGTCGATGCGCGCGACAAGCTGCTGGTGTTCCTCAACCGGCGCGACGTCGAGCCGACCAACAACGAAAGCGAGAGGGCTCTCAGGCCCTCGGTGATCTTCCGCAAAGTCACGAACGGCTTTCGCTCGGAGTGGGGCGCCAAGGTCTACGCCGATCTCTGCTCCATTGTCGAAACCGGCCGACGCAACGGCCGGAGCGCTCTCACGGCCATCCGCGACGCTCTCGCCGTGCCCGTCGCCGCCTGATCCACAGGTCGCGAGGGGTGAGCAATTACGTTTGCAGCACCTTTAACAGTGACGCACCAAGTTACTCCGGTCCAAATGTTGAGCGGGCATGAATCTCCTCCTCCACGAACCGCTCGGCGACCAGAAGTGCAAGAACCGCAACATCCACGAGCCGCCAGGCCCGCGAGCGCGTTGTCATCAAGCGCTGAGGTGCGCTGCAACATGAACAACCAATCGCAGACTATTATGGAACGCGAGGACATCACCCACCCAAGATTGAGCACCCACCCCATTACCGTACACATCTAAATGACGCTGACAATCCTCGTCGTGTCGACTTCCGCCGGCAGGGCATTGTCACGGCGAAACCCCGCCTTCTGCTCACCACCCGAAACCGGAACCAACTCTAAAGGCCGTCGCGGCTGTGCGAGTGAGTCCGCAGTTGTGCAGGTTTTCGGACGCCTCCACGACGACCCTGTCCACGCGCGCCGACGGTAGGCGTTCGAAAAGCGCCAAGGGACGAAATCGCGGGAGGTCGGGCGACTACGGTGCGGCGGGCTCTACGCGTGCCTGATCGGAATGCTGACACAGAGGAGGTCGGTTGATTGTCAAGTCGTGACGCCGACGTCCTGGGACCAGCGGGCGCCCACAACCCGCGCTTGCTGGCACAGATCTTGAGTAATTAGGGGAAAGTAATTCTGGGGTCACTTGTGATTCCAATGGCTTGAGCAAAACGGCAACACCTTCGTTTCGACTGGAGGTTGCGGTTCGGATCGTGACCGAAGTAGAAGGCCAGCACAGCACGAATGGCTGACGTGCGCGCAATAAGGGCGACGCCGAGTGCTTTGTGGTCCCCCGTGTCTCTTCGACGGCAGCGTTCCTCATGAGTCTCTCACGAAGTGGCGGCAGGCGATCTACGCGACCAGCCAGAGCACTGTAGCAGCCCGCGTTCAACGGTCGAAGAAGATCTGGCCGCTACAATTGCAATCGATGGCTGTGGCCCCGCTATCGATGCTCTCCCCAATCGCAAGCTATCGGTAGGGCACCCCCGCGCAGCGGCTATCGCGGCAGCGATTTCGTCCGTTGTCTGTAAACAGCCGTGCGTCCCAATGTGCGAGGCGGTGTAAACATCGAGCGGTGTCGGCGCTGCAAACACGCCTGCCCTTCGAGTTCGTTTTCTGTTTTCGTCACTAGTGTCCCAACGTTAGTCGAACAATTTCAGTTGGTTGTCCACGCCGATATCGGGTTCTGTGGCCGGCTGTCTGGAAAGCAGCTGATTTATGGGCATTCT
>JBJXHD010000029.1:0-42045 GCA_046160845.1 Hyphomicrobium sp. | reverse complement strand
CATGGCCTCGCGCCTGGACCTGCCCGCGTGCGGTCGCCCGCGCGCGAGGTTCAATCTGATCCCGCCCGTTGGCGCGCAAGGCAGCGACCTTGCGAGGCCGTGACACGACGCGGCCAGACGCCAACACGACACCTCCACCCGCGCTTTCGGCGCTTCCGGAAGCCCCTCGCGGAGCGGGTGGATGAAGCGAGTATGCGGGCGGCCCAACGAGCGGGGATAAGTTTTTTGTATCGTGTCGCGAGTTTTTTTGGGGAGGGTGAACGGCGGGGATCCGCCGCTTCGACAGCAATGCCGCGGATGCGAACGGTGGGGGATGAGGCGTTGTGTTTGAGGCTGAACCTGACGCCGGTGGACGCCCGTCGTACTCGATCCTCGCGCGTCAAGCGCCGGCCTCGTGTCTTACTTTTCCGGCGCGGCCATCGCTGTCAGATCTGCAGCGATCTTCGCGACCTTCTCCATGTCTTCCTTGGGCATCGGGATCAGGCCCTTTTTTTCGAGATAACCTTCTTCACCGATCGCTTTGGTTGAAACGTACTCGGCAACGAACTCCTTCAAGCCCGGGATCACGCCGACATGGGCCTTCTTCACGTAGATGAAGAGCGCACGCGAGGCGGGATATTTGCCGCTCGCGATGTTCTCGAAGGTGGGTTCAACGCCGCCGACCAGGATACTCTTGATCTTTGCCTTGTTCTCTTCGAGAAACGAAAAACCGAAGATACCGACCGCGTTGGGGTTACTTTCGATCTTCTGCACGATCAGGTTATCGTTCTCGCCGGCTTCGACGAAAGCGCCGTCCTGGCGGAGCGATTTCCAGACTTTCTCGTAATTCTTAGTACCATCCTTCTCGTCCGCATCCTTCATTTCGCGGTACCCACCAAAACCCTTGGCGGCCTTTTCCATGACGAGTTCAAGGAACGCGTCGCGCGTGCCGGAAGTCGGTGGGGGGCCGAGAACTTCGATCTTCGTATCCGGGAGCAACGGATCGACGTTTTGCCAAGTCTTGTTAGGGTTCGGGATGAACTTCAAGTTCTCGTCATGAATTTGCTCGGCGAGGGCCAGGAAGATCTCCTCCGGCATCAGGCTGAACTCGGGTGCGTTCTTGGCATGGGCGAGGACGATGCCGTCCAGGCCAACCTTGATCTCGACGATGTCCTTGACGCCGTTCTTCTGGCAATCCTCGAATTCGGCCTTCTTGATCGGACGCGAGGCGTTTGAGATGTCGGGAGTCGATTCACCCACACCGGCGCAGAACAACTTGAAGCCGCCGCCCGTGCCGGTCGATTCCACGACCGGCGTTTTGCCGCCGCCCGCCTTGCCGAACTGCTCGGCGACCGCAGTCGTAAAAGGGTAGACTGTCGACGAGCCAACGACGCGGATTTCGTCGCGCGCGAACGCCGGGGTCGAGAGAGCCGAAGCGGCCGCGAATGCGATCGCAGCCAAGGTCAGACCGTTCTTGTACAAGGTCAGACCATTCTTGAGATTGGGTGTCATGGGGCCTCGATGACTTCAACAGATTTTTGCCGGGGAGCGCCTTATTCCCAGCCGCTTTGAGCGCGCGTCAGCGTCTCTAGCCAACGCAAACAAAGCTTTTAAGACGGTTTGGCGTATTGATCGGGCCTGGTGCGCTATCGGAGCGAGTCCACCCGATCCTGGATCACAGATATCGTTGAGCCTTTACCGATCTTTGACGCAATTTCGAGATCGCTCCTGCGCCGCGTCAAAAGATGACGGACGTCCTTGAGGGCGCGATCTTCACGGCCTTGATGGCCAGTAAGACATCTGCCGGGCTGCGCTGCTTAGCGTCATCGGCTTGTTATATCGATTTCGGAAAAGCCGGCGCGAGTTGCGGCAAGCCGAAGGCGGAACCGGCGGCTCGAGCGTAGCGGCAAAAAGGGGAATTCCATGAACAAGACAATCATTCTCGCAGCTTTGGCTGGCCTTTCTCTCGGATCGTTTGGCCCGTCGTTGACATCGCCCGCTTTCGCCGGCGAATGCATCGTCCATACCATCCGCACCGCCTGCCCTGGCAAGGAGAGCGAATCCTACAGCAAGTGCGGTGGCTCGAAATCTTGCGACAAAGAAGATAGCGCCGACTCGGAAGCAGCGTGCGTTGCAGCTGCGAAGGCGGGCTGCCCGAATTCGCGCCTGGACATCACCAAGTCCAAGGTCGTCAGGGCGAGGTTCAATGGAAAGTCGCTGCCAGGCCCCTACGGCGGCAGTTTCTGCGCCCCGAACCGTCCCGACTTTAACAAGTGCAAGTCATAATTGCTGACTGTTTCTGAAAAGAACTGAAAACGGCGGAGGTCCGGGCTGATCCCGGCCTCTGCTTGCCTCACATTCACGCCGCAGCCTTCCAAGATCAGGCTGCGCGTTTTCACACAGCCAGGGTCAACAGCGGACACGCGCCAGGTCGCAATCACGCCCCCGCCCTCCACCCCCGCAAGCCATAAAACAAAATGAACGCATAGCTCGGCGCGGCGAGGGCGAGGTAGGCGAGTTGGAAATCGATGTGCTGCTTTAGCAGCGCGAACGCGTAGGGCATCAGCGCGCCGCCGGCGATGGCCATGATCAGCAGCGCGGAACCCGTCTCGGTGTGTCGTCCAAGCCCGCGGATCGCGAGGGGAAAGATCGCCGGCCACATCATCGCGTTGGCGAAGCCGAGCGCGGCGATGAAGGCGACAGATGCGTAACCGCTCGTCAGCACCGCGCCGATGGTCAGCGCCACGCCGAGCGCGGCGGACATCGCGAGATAGGTCTGCTGCGTGACGATCCTTGGCGTGATCAGCACGCCGGCGATGTATCCGATCACCATGGCGGCCAGCGTGTAAGATGTGAACAACCGCGTGTCGTCGAGCGGCAGATCGAATCCCGCGCCGTAGATGCCGATGGCGTCGCCCGCCATCACCTCGACGCCGACATAGAGGAACAGCGCGACCACGCCGAGCCAGAGATGGGGATAGCCGGCGATGCTGCGCCGATCGCCTTCCGTCGCTGACGCCTCATTGACCGCTTCGGGCATGATGTCCGGCAGCTTCGAGCGCGCGATGCCGAGGGCGAGCAGGGCGAGCAGCGCCGCCATGACCATGTAGGGCCAGTAGACCTGCGCCGCGAAGGCGTTGAGCAGGCTATCGCGCGCTTGCGCGTCGGGTGCGGCTTTGACGCGCGCGTCGAAATCGTCGAGGCCGGTCAGCACCAGCGCGCCGAACACGAACGGTGCGAGGAAGCCCGCAAATTTGTTGCAAATGCCCATGATGGCGATGCGCTGCGCGGCGGCGTCGATCGGTCCGACGATGCTGATGTACGGGTTCGACGCCGTTTGCAGCAGCGACAGCCCGGTGCCGATGACGAACAGGCCCGTCAGCGCGCCGGGGTAGGCGCGCAAGGTCGTGTAGTGGCCGAATATCACCGCGCCGGCGGCCATCACCAGCAGCCCGAACGCCATGCCGCGCTTCATGCCGGTTCGCCGAAGGATGCCCGCCGACGGCAACGCGAGAAAAAAATACGAGAGATAGAACGCCATCGGCACGAGGAACGCGCCGACGTCATCGAGGTCGAACGCGAGCTTGACGAAGGTGATCAGCGGGCCGTTGAGCCATGTCACAAATCCGAAGATGAAGAACAGCCCGCCGATGGTGAGGATCGGCCCCAGGTCCCCGCTTTTCGCCCTCATCTCGTTCCTGCTTGCTCCCCCTGCCACGCAAGCGAACCTAGGCGCATCGCCTGCCCCGCGCACGCCGCAAGCAGCGAGCCGGGTGAAACCGGGCGATTTGACCCCCTATATTAGAAGTTCTCTAACAAAGAAGCGCGATATTGGTGACGGAAGGCGTCAACTATCGCACTTGACGGCCCGCTCCGCCGGGCGCATTTTCGGTCAGCCTTTCGACAACGAAAGGCATCCGACGGCGGGGCCTTGAACCCCGAATGATTGGAGACTTGGGTTCGTGATCGTCTGCTCTTGCAACGTTATTTCTGACCGCGACATCGAGTTCGCCGTCATCGACATCATGGGCGCGCCAAATGCGCCGATCCCAACGCCCGGCGTCGTCTTCCGTCATCTCAGCAAGCGGATGAATTGCTGCAAATGCGCGCCTGTCGCTGTTGCGACAATCTACGCCGCCATGGACCGCCTCGCCGCCGGCACGCGTGTGTGCCCGTTCATCCTCGCCGAAGCCCGCGCCAAGCTGATCCGCCTCGAAGTGCGCCGCCAGCGCCGTGAGGCGCAGCGCGATGCGCTGCTCGCGGAGCGCGCGCACCTGTCGCGCGTCGCCTAGAGCCCCCGT
The DNA here is from genome assembly GCA_046160845.1 of Hyphomicrobium sp. GTDB lineage: Bacteria > Pseudomonadota > Alphaproteobacteria > Rhizobiales > Hyphomicrobiaceae > Hyphomicrobium_B. The sequence goes on along the minus strand of JBJXHD010000029.1, from coordinate 37,765 downwards.
CGACCCTCGTTGAATTCGCGCGCGTTGGTCGCGACCGCGCGCCCACTTGGCAGGCGCGACGGTGGATGTTAGAAAAATTCTAAATTCAATCGAGCTTCGCCAGGAGAGGGCCATATGAAGGGCAACAAGGAAGTCATCGCGCGTCTTAACGAGGCCCTCAAGCTCGAGCTTGGCGCGATCAATCAGTATTGGCTGCACTATCGGCTGCTCGCCAACTGGGGGTTCACCAAGCTCGCCAAGAAAGAGCGCAAGGAATCGATCGAAGAGATGGAGCACGCCGACAAGCTCGTCGACCGCATCATCTTCCTCGACGGCCATCCGAACCTGCAGCATGTCGCACCGCTGATGATCGGCGAGAACCTCAAGGAAGTGCTCGAGTGCGACCTTAAGGGCGAGCACATCGCGCGGGAGAGCTATTCCAAATCGCGCGACATCTGCCGCCAGCACGAGGACTACGTGACGATGAAGCTGTTCGAGGAGCTACTGAAGGACGAGGAAGGCCACATCGACTTCCTCGAAACGCAGCTTGATCTGATGAAGCGGATCGGGATCGAGAACTACGGCCAGCTGCAGTCGGACGGGGCGGACGAGTCCGAGGGCCACTGACGCGATGCCGGCCGGCGTCGCCTCGACCGAGCTGGTTGCGGGGCGCTCGTGCGACGACTGCACGATGTGCTGCAAGCTGCTGGCGGTCGAGTCGATCGAGAAACCGCGCGCGGTCTGGTGCCCGCACTGCAATCAGAGGCGCGGCTGCAGGATATACGATGCGCGGCCCGGCGAATGCCGCGCCTTTTATTGCGGTTATCGGCGGATCGATACGGTCGACGAAAGGTGGAAGCCGTCGAAATCGAAGTTCGTCATCAACTACGAAGCCGAGTTGGACCGCATCGTCATTCACGTCGATCCGGTGCGGCCCGACGCCTGGCGAATGGCGCCGTTCTACGGCGTGTTCAAGCAGTGGTCGGCTAAGGCTGCGCGGGACGGCGGCATGGTGATCGTGTGGGTCGGGAGGAGCGCAACGCTCGTCTATCCCGATCGCGACCACGACCTCGGCGCGGTGCGCGACGAGCAGGTGTTCGTGCCGGTGCAGCGCATGAGCGCGAGCGGTCTGCGCACAGAGTTCGATCTCGTCGAGCCGGACGATCCGCGCGCGAATGCCTAGAGTCCCGAAATTTTTTTCCAGTGACTGCGGGCTTCCGCGAACGTCGCGTGTCCGACCTGAAGCTCGAAATCCTTGTTCTCGCGGATCGCCTGATTGCGGATCTTGCCTGAGATCCAAAGCTCGCCGAGTTTGACGAGATCGCCCACGTCGTCCTCCTCGATGACGTCGAGATCGAGTTCGGCGATCTTGATGAATCGTTCGACGTCGAGCCCCTCCGGCGGACGCCAGGGGTCCGTCGGCGTCGAGCGCACGGGCCGCATCAGCGGGCTCATGCGGACGACGGAACCGGAAACCGGCGGCCAGATCTTCGGCGGTCCGATCGGATCGGGCAGCGGCTGCCCGAGAATGACGTGCGCGGTGAACGTGGCGCTGTCGGGGGGATCGTCGAGAATGCTGGTGGCCAGCATGCCGACGTCGCCAAGCAGGGTGGAGACGAGGCGGCCCGGCTGCTTCAGGCGTTTGTCAACCGCTTCACCGCTGTCGTGCGGCGGCAGAGACACCGTGCCGGTGCCGATGCTGAGCACCTGGATGTCGCTCACCTGCGGCGCGCCGTGACGGCGGTTGGCGAGCGTCTCGACAACGCCGGCTAGCACCGGATTGTTGTAGCCGGCGATGGCGCCGTCCCAATAGCGCTGACCGCCGAACTCCGCCGGTTCGATGAAGTATTTGACCGGGGCGTTGGTCGATGCGTGGATGGCTTCCGCGAGCGAGCAGTCCTTGCCCGGCGCCGAGGTCTGGGACGGCACGAACGACGGCTTCTGCATGGTGGAGCTTCCCGCCATGCTTTGCGCGTTCGAGCGGAAGAATTTGGCGCGCTTGCGATCATAATCGAAGGCGCAGATCAGGAAGTGCAGGCTCTTGCCGTAACGCATGACGAAGTATTGATGCAGGTCCTGCAGCGTCCGGTCGCCGGTCGGATCGAGGAGGCCGCGCAGGCCCGTGAATTTCGAGGACGTACGATACCTGGCGCCGACCGGAGAAATGAAGCTCAGCGTCTGGTTCCAGACCGAGCGCAGCGGCTTTCCTTCCTTGTCGAAATCGAAGGGCAGCCGATCGAACACCCGCGTGCGCGCGTCGGCCTGCAGGAAAAAGTTCAAGACCTCGCTCAGCGGCTTGTTGGTCAACAGACCGCCCAGCACGATGCTGCCGCCGGAATTGGCCGTCGCGAGGTCAAAATGTTTGAGAACCTCGTGGCCCGGACAATGCTCGCCATAGATGGCCTGCAGCGCCATCACTTCGATCAGCGCCCACGACCCACCGCCGTCGAGGCTCAAAATCCGATACGCAGCCATACGCGCCCCGTCAAAAACTCGAGGAAACCAAAACGTCGAAAAAACTTGCCCTCAACGGAGCGAAGGTAATGCGACTGCCGCGCTTTCGGCCAGAGGAATCTTTCGACGGCGCGGTGGGCTACCGCCTGCCGAACAGCCGCTCGATGTCGGCGAGTTTCAGCGCCACATAGGTCGGGCGGCCGTGGTTGCACTGGCCGGAGAACGGCGTCGCCTCCATTTGCCGGAGCAGCGCGTTCATTTCTTCGGCAGTCAGCCGCCGACCCGATCTGACGCTGCCGTGGCAGGCCATGCGGGACGCGACGGCTTCGAGACGGTCGCGCAGGAATCGCGACGGGCCCTCGGCGCGGGCTTCCGCAGCGAGGTCTTTCACCAAGCCATCGACGTCGACGTCGCCAAGCAGCGCCGGCGTTTCGCGCACGGCGACGGCGCCCTCGCCGAATCTTTCCAGCACGAGGCCGAGTTGCGAGAATTCCGCCGCGCGCCGCGTCAGCGCCTCGGCGTCATCGGCGTCGAGACTGACGATCGCCGGAATAAGCAGGCCTTGCGTGGCGACGCCGCCATTGGCGATCCCTGCTTTCAACCGCTCGTAGACCAGCCGCTCGTGCGCCGCGTGCTGATCGACGATGACGAGGCCGTCGCGCGTCTGCGCCACGATATAATTTTCGTGCACCTGAGCGCGCGCCGCGCCAAGCGGACGGTCGAACAGCTGCTCCGGCATCGTCCCAACGCCCGCGCTCGCGTCGGCGCTGACGTGGTCCAATGCCGCGAACGGCGCCTGCATCGCCTCGGCGAAGCCGTTCGGCAAGCGGAATGACGAGGGCGCGTCTCGTGGCAGGACGCCGGGTTCGAACGTCTCAACGGTCAAGGCGCTGCCCTGCGCCGAGGCGCGATGACCGGCCTTCGCCAGCGCTTCGCCCAGCGCGCCGATCATCAGCGCCCGCACGCGGCCGGAGTCGCGAAACCGGACTTCGGCTTTGGCGGGATGCACGTTGACGTCGACGTCGCCGGGCTGACATTCGAGGAACACGGCGAGCAGCGGCGAGCGTCCGCGCGGAATCAAATCGCCGTAGGCGGCGCGCACGGCGCCGATCAGCAACTTGTCCTTCACGGGCCGGCCGTTGACGAACAGGTACTGCTGGCCGGCGTCGGGCCGATGCAGCGTCGGCAGGCCGGCGAAACCGAAGACGCGCATGGGACCCGACGCGCCGGCGCCGCCGGCTGCAATTTCGAGCGCATCGGTGAAGAACTCCGAGCCCATGATCGCGCCGAGCCGGGAGAGCAAACCCTCCGCGCTTGTCGCCTCGCGCGGAAACCGCAGCGGCTTCTTTTCGCCGGTTTGCAGCGTGAAGCCGACGCCTGGGTGCGCCATGGCGAGCCGGCGCACTGCCTCAGAGACCGCCATCGCCTCGGCGCGCTCGGACTTCATGAACTTCAGCCGCGCTGGCGTCGCGGAGAAGAGATCGCGGACCTCGACGACCGTTCCGTCGTTCAGCGCCGCCGGCTTCACCGCGCCCTTGGCACCGCGCTCGACGACGATGCTCGATCCCTTGTCTGCATCGCGCCGTTTCGAGCGGATTTCCAGCCGTGCGATCGAGCCGATCGACGGCAGGGCTTCGCCGCGAAAGCCGAGGCTGTGGATGTCGAATAGGTCTTCCTCGACGAGCTTCGACGTCGCGTGGCGCTCGACGGAGAGCGCCAGATCGTCGGGCCCCATCCCGAAGCCGTCGTCGGTCACGCGGATCAGAGAAAGTCCGCCGCCCGCGACGACCACTTCGATGTCGCGCGCATCGGCGTCGATGGCGTTCTCGACGAGCTCCTTGACGACGCTCGCGGGCCGCTCGACCACTTCGCCTGCTGCGATGCGATTGATCGTCTCGGCGGAAAGCTGACGGATCGCCACGCAGTCCTCTCGTCGCTTGGTCTCTCACCCGCCTTTGGCGAGGCGTTCTTTCGTCAAGATCTTCGCCAGCTCCACGGCCGGCTGGTCGAAGGGATCGAGGCCCAGCAGCCGCCCGGCGAGAATCGTCTCGATCATAAAGTGCATCAACAGCGCGCCGAGTGAAAATTCGTCGAGTTTTGCAACGTCGAATGTGCGCACCGGCCGCCCGGCCCGCGCCAGCGCTTCCGGCATGGCGTGAGCCTGGGCCGCGACGACGTCGCCGACCGTGCGCCCGCCGAGCATGTCCGCGCCGGCGATCTTCGCGAGGCTCGCGTCGATTTTTGGACCGATCCCGGCGCTCGCGACGCGCAGCACCGTAAGATAGTGCTCGCGCGGGCCATCCATGTAGAGCTGCAACTGGCTGTGCTGATCGAGCGGCCCCAGCGCCGCCAGCGGCGTCGTGCCCTCGCCGCCCTTGCCGAGACTTTCGGCCCAGAGCTGCACGAACCAGGCGGCCGTACGTCCGAGGCGATCGGCGTATGGCATCATCACCAGCGTCCTGACGCCCTTCTCCTTGTTCAACGCGATTGCCGTCGCGGCGCCGACGGCGGGTGAAAAATCGCTCGGCGATTGCGACGCAAGCAGCGCCTGCACGATGCTTTGCGCGCCGGCGCGGAACGCGCGCGCGTCGAGTCCGCGCGCCAGGGCCGGCATAAGGCCGACGTTGGTCAGGCACGAAAATCTCCCGCCGATGCCGGTGTGATGTTCCAGAATCGTCGCGTTGAAGCTCGAGAGCAGCGTGCGCAGGCCATTGGCCTTGCCGGGCGCGGCCGGTTCGGTGATGCCGAGAAACATGTTCGGGATCTCGGCTTCGAGGCCGGCGGCCTTGACGGCTGACAGCGCGGCGATGGCTTGCGCCAGCGTCTCAGCAGTTCCACCCGACTTCGACGTGACGATGAAGCGCGTCGATTTGAGATCGAGACCCGCCAGCCCATCCCGAAGCGTGCGGCCGTCGAGGTTGTCGTAGAAGCGCGTGCGCGGCCGCGTGCGCTGCTTGGCGTCAGCGCCGCCCGGGATATTCCAGCCGCCGAGCTGCGCCAGCGCCTGCCCGCCAAGGCTCGACCCACCCGTGCCGAAGAATACGATCGTACTTGCGCCCGAGGACAGCGCCTTCAACGCCGATTCAGCGGCGACGATGTCGGCCTCGTCTTCGGCGATGCGCAGCACCGCGAGCGAGCGCTCCGCGTATTCCCGCTTCAAGCCGGCGATCAATGGGGCCGTCTTCGCCAGCCACGATGCGTAAGCTGCGTCGGTCAGACCGTGCGCGCCGATCGCGCCCGTCATGCAGCCATCGATGTTCTGGAGAAAGAGCGGCGCGCGGACCCCCGCAGATACCGTCGCTTGCGTCATGATCCCCTCGTGTCTCAGCCGATCTCAGCTGCCATATCACGGCTGATCCGGACGGCGGCGCAACAGCCACGGCGCCGCGGGTGGGGCGCAGTGTAGGCGCCGGCAGGCTATCCGCGTTTTGGGGCTGCGGCCGGCGCAGCGACCGGCGTCGGCTCCAGCCCCATGGGCTTGCCGACGATGGTGACCGTCAAGCCGTCAACGTCGAGCATCCGCTTGGCGACACGCTTCACGTCGTCGATCGTTACGGCCTCGATCAGCTTGTTGCGCTTTTCAATGTAGTCGGGACCAAAGCCCTCCTGCATCAATCCCAAGAGCTGGGTCGCGATCTTGGAGTTGGTGTCGAAGCGCAGCGCATACGATCCCGTCAGATAGCTCTTCGCCGCGTCGAGATCGGCCGGCGCAGGACCGTCATCAGCCATCTTCTTCAATTCGGCGCGGATGATTTTCAGGCTCTCGCCCATGGCCTCGTTCTTGGTCGCGACGCTGCCGGCGAGAATCGAGGCGTGCTGGTAGGGCTGCAGATAGGTGTAGACGGAATAGGCGAGGCCGCGCTTCTCGCGCACCTCTTCCATCAGCTTGGCCGAGAAGCCGCCGCCGCCGAGGATATGATTGACGACGAAGCCCGGAATGAAATCCGGGTCCTTGCGCGCCATGGCGCCGAGCCCGAATACCGCGACCGACTGCGGCACGTTCATTTCGATGATTTGCTGCTTGCCGCCGTTCACCGGCTTGGTCTTGGCGACCGGCAGCAGGTCGGCCGTCGCCGGCAGTCCGCCGAACACTTCGTCGAGAACCTTGCCGAGTTCGTCAGCGGAAATATCGCCGACGGCCACGACTTTCAGATTGCTCTTGGCGAACGTGCGCTTGTGGAAGGCGACGAGATCGTCGCGCGTCATGGCCCCGATCGTCGATTCCGTGCCGTTGGCGCGGCGGCCATAGGGGTGGCCGTCGAACGCCAGACCGTACCAGGCGTTCATGGCGACCTTGTCGGGGTCCTTGTCGGAATAGATGATGTTGGCGAGAAGCTGCTGGCGAATGCGATCGACGGCGTCGGCGTCGAAGCGGGGCTTTTCGACGGCGAGTTTGAGCAGCTCGAACGCCTTGTCCTTGTTGGCTGACAGCGTTTCGAGCTGGCCGTAGAATGCGTCCTTGCTGTCGTCGTAGCTCATGCGCATGGCGATATCTTCCATGCGCTCCTGGAACTCTTCGGATTTGAGGTCGCCGGCGCCCTCGTCCAGCATCGCCGTCATGAAATTGGCGACGCCGTCCTTGCCGGGTGGGTCCTGGCTGTTGCCGCCATCGAACAGGAAGCGGAGCGCGATCAGCGGCACGCTGCGTTCTTCCACCAGCCAGGCCTCGATGCCACCCGGACTCTTGATCTGCTGAACGTTCATGGCTGCGGCCGGATGACTGAGGGTTAGAGATGTGAGGGTTGCAAGGAGCGCTAGGCCCGCTGTCGCGCCGAGACGGGCTGCGGCGCGGAGGCCAGCAGCCGTGATACTGAGTGATTTGCTCATCTGGCCTGCCTCACCTCAGCACGCTGCCGGGGCCGGGGCCGGCGGCTGGCGGTGGTTCTTCCGGGCGCTGCGCGACGCCGCTTTTATCGGGCGTCAAATAGCCGGTGACGGACAGCCTGCCATCGAGATACTGGCCTGCGACGCGCTTCACATCGTCGAGCGTCACTTTCGAGATCGCGTCGGGCCAGCCTTCGATGTCGGCGACGGTCTGACCCACGGCCATGTTCCAACCGTAGCGTCGGGCAAGCGTCGCCTGATTGTCGCTCTGATAGACGTACTCGGCGAGGTAGCCGCTTTTCGCACGATCGAGTTCGGCCTGTGTCACGCCGTTCTTGGCGACGTCGTCGAGCACAGCGTCAGCGGCCGCCTCGACCTGTTCGAGCGTCGTCCCATCGGCGGCGACCGCGTAGAGTGAGATCGCGCCGCTGTCGAGGCCGCTGCCCGAGAAGTCGCCCGAGGCGCTGGAGGCGACGCCACTTTCGACGACAAGCTTCTTGTAGAGACGACTGGTCGAGCCCGTGCCGACGATCTTCATCAGGAGGTCGATAGCCTCGGCCTCGCCCGGCTTCGCCGTCACGTAGCTCGGCGTCACGTAGTAGCGATGGAACGAGGCGTTGCCTGCGCGCGGGTCCTTGAACGCGACGCGGCGCGCGGCGAGCTGCGGCGGTTCCTTCGGACGGTTACGCACCGTCGTCACTTGCGGGTTCGACGGTATTTTGCCGTAGGTAGCCTCGGCCAACGATTTCACTTCCTCCGCCGTGACGTCGCCGGAGACGACGAGGATGGCGTTATTCGGCGCGTAATAGCGGTGATAGAACTTGAAGGCGTCGTCGCGCGAGAGCTTCTGCATCTCGTGATACCAGCCGATCACCGGCACGCCGTACGGATGGTTCATATAGAGGGCGGCGTTCATCTGCTCGTCCAGCACGGCGGCCGGATTGTTTTCGATGCGCGAGCGGCGTTCTTCCAGGATCACGTCGCGCTCGGTCAGCACTTCTTTCTCGTCGAGGCGCAGGTTGACCATGCGGTCCGCCTCCATCTCCATCATTTTCGGCAGCCGGTCTTTCGAAACGCGCTGGAAGTAGGCCGTCGCGTCATGGCCGGTGAAGGCGTTGTCCTGGCCGCCTAGCTTGCCGACGATCTTCGAGAACTCGCCGACGGCGATCTTCTCGGTCGACTTGAACATCAGATGCTCGAGGAAATGGGCGATGCCCGAGGTGCCGCGCTCTTCGTCCGCCGCGCCGACGCGATACCAGACCATGTGCGTGATGACCGGCGCGCGCCGGTCGGGGATCACCACGACCTGCATGCCGTTTGCGAGCTTGAATTCCGTCGCGCGGGTGGCAGACGCGGCGGCATAGGCTTGAGGGTTCACTGCGAGCATGGACATCGCCAGAAGGGTTGAGAGCAGGGATTGGAAACGGAGGCGGATCGAGCGGGCGCGGCGCAGTAGCGGCATCATTCGGACCTTGTTCATACGGCGCACTTTCGGGCCGGACCCCAGGATAACCCACGCCGAAAGGGCGGGGATAACATTTCCATCTCCATGGCCGGCGCCATCGGAGGACTGACGGGAACTATCGTTATGGAAGGGGATTTGGCGGCGCAAAGTCAAATGACAAGCCGTTCATCTCGACGGCCCGAAATATCAAAGTGGAAACTGATAGTTATTGGCGTTAACGCCGGCACACTTCGCAGCTCTCGCCAGCGGCTTACTGACCTTCTTCGGCGTCGTCCGGCTTGTTGATCTGGCCGATCGCCGTCAACACCGACGGGCGGCAATCGCCGAGCGGGCCTTTCGCAAAAATGGCGGTGTCGTCGGACAAGGCTTTGTTCGCGTCGTAGTTTTTGGCGCAGAAATCGGCCTGCTGCTTTTCGAGATCGGCCCGGGTCAACTGCTTCTCGCCGTCGTGATCTTTGATCGGCAGCGCATCTGCGGCGGCCGCGCCGCTGCCGGGTTCTGGCAGCGACTCGAGGCCCGGCGGCACAACCAGCGGGGCCCGATCCTTCATTTTGGGGTCGGCGGACCTGGTCGACCCGGTGCTGAGACCGACCGCATCGAAGATTTTGCCGTTGAGTTCCACGCCGTCGAACCCACACGCCGACAGGCTGCAAGCGAGCCCTGCAACGGCCGCAACGCCGACAAATTTCGACTGAAATCTCAATGCCATAAGCGGTCCCCTGCGCGCTCCAGCGCAATTCCCCACAAAACCCCGTTAGGCCGGGTTTGCGGCCGGATTACGACTCGCCCCTGACCGAATCATACAAGAGCCCGGCGACCCCGGCAACGATGGCCATATCGGCGATATTGAATACATACCAGTAGAACCCGAAAGCGTGCGCCGAAAAGAAGTCGGCGACGCCGCCGAGCGTTAACCGGTCGATGGCGTTGCCGATGGCGCCACCGATGATCAGCGCCAGGCTCCAGGTCATCAGCCGGCCCGTTGAGGCACGCGACAGCCAGATCCACATGGCCAGGCTGGCGATGCCAGCGAACGTCGCAAGCGCGAGCTGACCTTCGTGGCTATCGGCCTCGAACATCGAATAGCTGATGCCGACGTTCTTCACATAGACCAGATCGAAGAAGGGCGTGATCTCGACGCGGCCTTTCGACTCGATGTTGTAGACATTCAGCATCCAATACTTGTGCGCCTGGTCGATTGCCGCCGTCACAAACGCGATCGCGAGCCCGAGGCCCGACCAGCGGCCCCAGAAGTAGCCGTTTGGATTGGCCTCCGCCTCAGCGCTCATCGGGTTGTCCGATCTCGAGCAAATCAGCTTTCATGTCCGCCCGACCTCGAATGCGATACCCAATCCAAAAGCAAAGTTTGTCATCCCGGCCGAGGCGCCCTGCGCGCCGAGAGCCGGGACCCAGGGCCAAGGAACGTGCCTTTGACAAAGCCGAGTCTGGGTCCCGGATCGCGATGCACGGCATCGCGTCCGGGATGACACCATGTGAACTCACCGCCATCACGCAGTGGCCTTCATGGCGTCGATCTCGCGGATCGCCGCCGCGTCGCGCGCAGAGAGATCGGGGAAGGCGGGATCGGCGCCGACATCCTTGGTGATGCGCCACGACCGCGCGCATTTTTTCCCTTCGGCGCGTTCGACGACGACGCCGACGCCCGGTTCGTTCGGCAGCGTGAATGCGCCCGCAGGCGCCGGCTTATCGCTGATCGCGATGTCCGACGTGATGCACACCTCCGCCATGTCGACGCCGTCGAGTCCCGACATCAGGTCGGCGTCCGTGATGAAGACCTGCGGCGCGGCTTCCAGCGATGAGCCGATCTTCTTATTCGCGCGCTCGATTTCGAGCGCTCCGGTGACGACGCTACGCACTTCCTTTACGCGGTCCCACTTGGCGGCGAGATTGTCGTCGCGCCAACCGCGCGGGATTCTCGGGAACGACGCCAGATGCACGCTCTCGGTCTCATGCGGCTTGTAGAGCAGCCAGGCTTCCTCCGCCGTGAATGACAGGATCGGCGCCAGCCAGCGGATCAGGCGATCGGCGAGATGATCGACGACCGTCAGCGCCGCCTTGCGCTTGACGCTCGACGGCGCCTCGCAATAGAGCGCGTCCTTGCGGATATCGAAGTAGAACGCCGATAGTTCCGTGTTCATGAATTGCGACAGCAAGCCGACGATCTTGCGATAGTCGTAGGTCTCATAGGCTTTGCGGATGTCGTGATCGAGCTCCGCAAGCCTATGCAGCATCAGCCGCTCGAGTTCGGGCAAGTCCTTCAGCGCGACCGTATCGGTCTTGGGATTGAAGTGCGCCAGGGCCCCCAACATCCAGCGCAGCGTGTTGCGCAGCTTGCGATAGGTTTCAGAAAAGGTCTTGAGGATTTCGGGGCCGATTCTGAGATCATCGGAATAATCCGACGCCGCGACCCACAAACGCAGAATATCCGCGCCCGATTTCGCCATCACGTCCTGCGGCGCGACGACGTTGCCGAGCGACTTGGACATTTTCTGCCCCTTCTCGTCGAGCACGAAGCCGTGCGTCAGCACCACGTCATAGGGCGCGTGCCCGCGCGTGCCGCAGCTTTCGATCAGGGAAGAATGAAACCAGCCGCGATGCTGGTCCGAGCCTTCGAGGTACATGACGCGGTCCTGCCCGCCCTCTCTCTTGGGCTTCAGCCCCTTGTAATCGGGGAATGACTCCGGGTCTTCGAGCGTGAAGGCGTGCGTCGAACCTGAATCGAACCACACGTCGAGCACGTCCTTGACCTGCTCCCATTTCTCGCGCTCGGCCTTCGGGATGATGCCTTTGAGGAAATGATCCTTGGCGCCGGCTTCGAACCACACGTCGGCGCCTTTTTCAGTGAAGGCGTCGGCAATGCGCGTTGCAAGTTCGTCGGATTTGTCGAAGCCCGGCCCCGGGATGATCTCGTCGGTTTCTGTGTTGCGGAACACGGTGATCGGCACGCCCCACGCGCGCTGACGCGACACGACCCAATCGGGCTTCGCTTCGATCATGCCGGTGATGCGGTTCTGCCCACTTTTTGGCACCCATTCGACGCGCTTGATTTCGTCGAGCACGAGTTGGCGAAGGGACGGCGAGTTACTCCGCTGCTCCGCGCTTGGCGGCCGGCTCCAGTCATCGTTGGCGCCGGGCGACTCTCCTCCGGAGAGCCGGCCGCCCGGCGCGCTATCCATTGCAATGAACCACTGCGGCGTGTTGCGGAAGATCACCGGCTTTTTCGAGCGCCACGAGTGCGGATACTGATGCTTGAGCCGGCCGCGCGCGATGATGGCCCCAGCATCCTGAAGCGCCTTGATCACCGCGTCGTTGGCGTCGCCCTTGTCGCCGTTTTCCTTGAGCACGCGCTTGCCCTCGAAGCCCGGCGCGGCGCTGGTCATCACGCCGTCAGCGTCGACGGTGAAGGGGATGTCGGTGTCGATGCCGCGTTCGCGCAGCACTTTCTGGTTCTTGGTCCAGATGATGTAGTCGTCGGCGCCGTGCCCAGGCGCCGTGTGCACGAAACCAGTGCCTGTGTCGTCGGTGACGTGATCGCCGTCGAGGAGGGGAACTTCGAAATCGTAATCTCGCTTCTTTTTCAGTGGGTGCGCGAGAAGCAATTGGCTAAGTTCGTCGGCTCTAACTGGCGTGACGAGTCGAAACTTGACTCGCGCCTTCTCGAAAACTTCCTCTGCTAATTTGTCGGCCAGAATGTACCAATCGCCAGATTTCGCCCAATTGTCTGAGGGTGCTTCAATCACTTCGTAGATCGAATATTTGATCCTAGATGAGAATGAAACGGCCCGATTGCCCGGAAGCGTCCATGGTGTTGTTGTCCAAATGATCACGGAGGCATTTCCGAAATCGAAGTTGGAAAAAATGTCGCCGTCGGGCTTCCGTCCATGGTCGATTGTCGTCGATACGTCGGTGGCGTTCACCACCGGAAACTTCACCCACACCATATCGCTCTGGTAGTCCTGATACTCGACCTCTGCTTCCGCCAGCGCCGTCTTCTCGACGACGCTCCACATCACCGGCTTCGAGCCGCGATAGAGCAGCCCGCTTGTCGCGAACTTCATCAGCTCGCGCGCAATCACGGCCTCGGCCTTGAACGTCATGGTCGAATAAGGATGTTCCCAGTCGCCCGTCACGCCGAGGCGCTTGAATTCCTCGCGCTGCACGTCGAGCCATTCGCCCGCGAACTTGCGGCACTCGTCGCGGAAGGCGTTGATCGCGCTCGCGTCGGAGAAGTTCGGCTTCTCGCGGCCCTTCGCACGGTACTGCTCCTCGATCTTCCATTCGATCGGCAGACCGTGACAATCCCATCCCGGCACGTAGGGCGCGTCGTGGCCGAGCATCTGCTGCGATTTGACGACGAGATCCTTGAGAATTTTATTCAGCGCGTGGCCGATGTGAATGTTGCCGTTGGCGTAGGGCGGGCCGTCGTGCAGCACGAAGCGCGTGCGCCCCTTCGCCTGCGCGCGCAGCTTGCGGTAGAGGCCCATGTCCTCCCAGCGCTTGAGCAGTTTGGGTTCGAGCTCCGGCAGTCCTGCACGCATCGGAAAATCCGTTACGGGGAGAAACAGCGTCTGGCTCCAGTCGCGTCCCTCGGCCTTGGCGGCTGCGCCGCCGGCGGGCGCCGGAGACGCGCTTTTGTCTTTCGACATCGAAGGTCTTTCATCTTTCGGGCAAATCAGCTGCGCGTTCTAGCAAGGTCGCGACGCGGGCGCAAAGCCGCTGTACCTCACAACCGCGCCTGTCACCCTCGGGCTTGTCCCTATGGCCTATTTCTCATCAAACGCGGATATCGCGGAACGATGGATCCTCGCGACACGCGCGAGGATGACAGTGGCGGCGTTGCGCGTGTCTCGTTCCCTAAATCACCTGTCATCCCGGTCGGAGCGCAGCGACGAGCCGGGACCCAGGGTTCAACGTGACGGAACACGCGGCTCTGGGTCCCGGATCGCGATGCACGGCATCGCGTCCGGGATGACAAGAGAGTGATGCGACGCGCATCGCGTCTCGCCACGCTTGCGCTTGCGCAGCGGGCCGGGATGACAAAAGAGTTATGTGGCCGCGAGCGCCGCCTTTGCGCGCGCCACATCTTCGTGCATCTGAGCCACGAGCGCTTCGGGTGACTCGAACTTGCGATCGGGGCGGATGAAGTCGACGAACTCGACCTCCATGTCGCGCCCATAGAGATCGCCGTCGAAATCGAACAGGAACACTTCGAGCACGGGCTTGCCATCATCGAATGTCGGGCGTGTGCCGAGATAGGCGGCGGCGTTGTGCGCTTCGTCGCCGACGTGCGCGCGCACCGCGTAGATGCCGTGCCCCAGCGTCGTCCCTTTCGGCATCGGCACGTTGGCGGTTGGATAGCCGAGCCCTGCGCCGCGATGCGCCCCGCCGACGACCTTGCCGGCGACGCGCCACGGCGCGCCCAGCATGTGGGTCGCGCCTTTGACGTCGCCCTGCGCCAGATGCAAGCGAACTTGCGAAGATGAAAACACCTCGCCCGCTTCCGCAACGGGCGGGAGTATCGTGACGCCGAAGCCGAGATCGGCGCCGGCCGCGGCAAGCGTCTCGGGATTGCCGCCGCGCTTGTGGCCGAAATAAAAATCATAGCCGATGACGACGTGCGCCACGCCGAGCCCTGCGACCAGCACGCGCTCGATGAATTCCATGGCCGACATCTGCGCCATGTGAGCGTCGAAATGCTGCACAAACGCGACCCTGACGCCGAGCTTCTCGAAAATGGCGAGTTTGCGTGTCAGCGGCGTCAAGCGGAAGTGCGCTTCGTCGGGCTGGAAGAATTCGCGCGGGTGCGGCTCGAACACCATGACGGCCGGCGCGCGGCCGAGCGCTTTGCCGCGCGCAATCGCCTCGGTGATCAGGGCGCGATGGCCGCGATGCACGCCGTCGAAATTGCCGATGGCGACGACGGCTGCGCGGGCGGTGATGGGAACGTGGCTGTGGCCGTGGACGACTTGCATGGGGCGGGCGGTCTCAAGACGCGTCGGCTCTGTTCGATTGTTATTTCGGCCGCCCCGGAACCATCAGCATCGCGTCGCCAGTCAGCACCGGCTTGCCGTTCACCGTGCACAGGCACTCGAACTTGGCGCGGCGCTTTTCGGGAAACAACTCGACCAGCCGAACGATGGTTTCGACGCGATCGTCGATCTTCACCGGGCCTTTGAAATTCAGCGACTGCGAGATGTAGATGGCGCCCGGCCCCGGCAGCTTCATGCCGAACAAGGCCGAGATGTAGCCGGCCGACAGGATGCCGTGCGCGATGCGCTCCTTAAAAATCGTGCGCGAGGCGTACTCGGGATCGAGATGCACCGGGTTGTAGTCACCCGACAGAGCGGCATAGGCGACGATGTCGGCTTCCGACACCACCCGCGACATGGATGCCTCCTGCCCGACCTGCAAATCCTCGAAATATTTGGTCCGACCGGCGGTTGCGAGCATTAAAAGGCGTCCTTACGCGGGGGCGCTGCGCCTTCGTTGGCGGCGCGTCGACAGACACTATCTCTCCCGCCAAGGCGCTGCAACGGCGCCGCAATACGCCCGGCTGCGGCCTTGTTGCAGGCCTTGGGGCGCTTTTCCGGGTTGCTTCGCGCCCTTCAGCGGCGGTATAGGAACCGCCATTCCCGATTTCTACTTGGATCAGTCGCCGTTGCGCCCCCGACGCAAAGGCGAAGACGAAGGACCGTGATGAGCGACCGCAGACCCCTGATGCCTAAGGCGACCGCCGTCTGGCTGGTCGAGAACACGGCGTTGGCGTTCGACCAGATCGCCGAATTCTGCGGACTGCATCCCCTCGAGGTCAAAGGCATCGCCGACGGCGACGTGGCGCAGGGCATCAAGGGCATGGACCCGGTCAACAACGGCCAGCTGACGCGCGAAGAGATCGCCATCGGCGAGAAGGATCACAGCCACAATCTGCGCATCGCGGAGAGCAAGGTCGAGCTTCCTCCGCCGTCGGTCGCGCGCAAGGGCCCGCGCTACACGCCAGTTTCTCGTCGGCAGGAACGGCCGAACGCGGTGCTCTGGCTGCTGCGCAACCACGCGGAACTGAAAGACAGCCAGATCATGCGCCTCGTCGGCACCACGAAGCCGACGATCGCGCAGATCAAGGATCGTACGCACGGCCAGTCGGCGACGCTCGTGCCGCAGGACCCGGTGACGCTGGGGCTGTGCTCGCAGACCGACCTCGACGCCGAAGTGAAGAAGGCCGCCCAGCGCCTCGAGCGCGAGCGCAAGGAGTCGGGCAAGGGCCAGACCAAGGCCGGCACGCTGCTGCCCGCCGCCGAGACGGTCGCTGCTTCAGCCAAGACGACGACGGCCGAAATTCTCGCGCCGAAGGCCGCCGAAGCCGCCGCCGAAGAAACGCCCGAGCAGGAACAGGCGCGCGTTCTCGCCAAGCTCAAGGGTATGGCGAGCACCAAGGAGGACGACGCGCCCGTCGAGGAGTAGGCGCGCCGAAACTCGGGGTCGCAATCGGAAGTCGGCCATTGCTGCCGTGGGAGGCATTGGGTAGCGTTGCCGCAGCGCACGCTACTTTAGCACAGGGCCGCCGATGCCTCTGAACCCCTACGACGACCATCTCGACAAGACCACGGCTAACTATCAGCCGCTGACGCCGCTGTCGTTTCTCGAGCGGGCCGCGCTCGCCTTCCCGAATAAGACGGCGATCATTCACGGCGCGGCGCGCACCACTTACGGCGCGTTCTACGTCCGCGCGCGCCGGCTGGCTTCGGCCTTGGCCCAGCGCGGCATCGGGCGCGACGACACCGTGTCGGTCATGCTGTCGAACACGCCGGCGATGCTCGAAGCGCACTACGGCGTCGCGATGTCCGGGGCCGTGCTGCACACGATCAACACGCGACTCGACGCAGCGATCATCGCCTTTCAGCTCGATCACGCGGCGACGAAGCTGCTGATCGCCGACCGCGAATTCTCGACCACCATGACGGCGGCGCTCGACCTGGCGGCAGTCAAGCCACAGATCGTCGACTACGACGATCCGGAATTTCCCCAATCCGGCGCGGCGCTTTCCGACCTCGGCTACGAGGACTTCCTTGCCGCCGGCGATCCCGATTTCGACTGGCGCTGGCCGGCGGACGAATGGGACGCGATCTCGCTCAACTACACGTCCGGCACAACGGGCAATCCAAAGGGCGTAGTCTATCACCATCGCGGCGCGGCCTTGATGTGCTACGCGAACACCATCGCGACGGGCATGACACGCGACAGCGTCTATCTGTGGACGCTGCCGATGTTCCACTGCAACGGCTGGTGCTTCCCGTGGTCGGTGTCGATGGTCGGGGGCACGCACGTCTGCCTCCGCTGGGTGCGCGCGAAGGCCATGTACGACGCCATTCTCGACCACAAAGTCACCCATCTCTCCGGCGCGCCGATCGTGATGGCGACGATGCTCAACGCAACGCCCGACGAAAAGCGCGACATTCCCCACGTCGTCGCCTT
Source organism: Hyphomicrobium sp. (assembly GCA_046160845.1). Classification (GTDB taxonomy): domain Bacteria; phylum Pseudomonadota; class Alphaproteobacteria; order Rhizobiales; family Hyphomicrobiaceae; genus Hyphomicrobium_B. Next base: position 20,553 of record JBJXHD010000029.1, on the reverse strand, counting down.
CAATCACGCGGCGGCGCCGCCACCTCCTTCGGTTTTGTCAGCGATGTCGGGGGCCGGCTTCCGCCTGACGCATCTCTATGGGCTCACCGAAACCTACGGCCCGGCGACGATCAACGAATGGGATCCGGCCTGGAGCGATTTGCCCCAAGAGGAACAGAGCGCCAAGCGCATCCGTCAGGGCGTGCGCTACGTCGCGCTCGAAAACCTGACCGTCATGGAGCCCGAGTCCATGACGCGTGTACCCGCCGACGGCGAGACGCTCGGCGAGGTCATGTTCCGCGGTAATATCGTGATGAAAGGCTATCTGAAAAACGCCAAGGCCACGGACGAAGCTTTCTACGGCGGTTGGTTCCATTCGGGCGATCTCGGCGTGCTGCACCCGGACGGATACATCCAGCTCAAGGATCGCTCCAAAGACATCATCATTTCGGGCGGAGAGAATATCTCCTCGATCGAAGTCGAGGACGTTCTCTACAAGCACCCCTCCGTGGCGTTCTGCGCCGTCGTCGCGAAGCCCGACGAGAAGTGGGGCGAGACACCGTGCGCGTTCATCGAACTGAAACCGGGCGCCGCGGCCACGAGCGACGAGATGCTCGACTGGTGCCGGCAAGGCCTCGCCAAGTACAAGGTGCCCCGCACGATCGTCTTCGCCGAAGTGCCGAAGACATCGACGGGAAAAATTCAGAAATTCAAACTGCGCGAAATGGCGAAAGAGGCGTGAGGGACGGTGAACCGCGTTTAACCCCTGCCCTGACGGCCGCGCCCTCGACCCGCCTCAGTATTGCCGCGTCAAGTTCTTGAGAACCATTCGCAACTAGCTTGCTATTTGCAAATCATTCCTATATGCAGAAAGAGTCATTTTTTGAGGTCCGCTTGCTGATGACCGCCGCTTGGAAATCCTGGAGCCGCCGCACGTTCGTGGCGCGAGCCGTATTTGGCGCGCTTGCGCTCACAACTGTGTCCGCGCCGGCGGCCGCCGAGGTCGCTGCCAAAAAGTCTTTCCGGATCGTCACGACGTTCACGGTGATCCAGGACATCGCCCAGAACGTCGCCGGCACGACGGCGATCGTCGAATCGATCACAAAGCCCGGCGCCGAAATCCACGACTATCAGCCGACGCCGCTCGACATCGTCAAGGCGCAGTCGGCCGATCTCGTCATCTGGAACGGCATGAACCTCGAACGCTGGTTCGAGAAGTTCTTCGAGAACGTCAAGGACGTGCCGAGCGTCGTCGTCTCCGAAGGCGTCGCGCCGATGGGCATCAAGGAAGGCCCCTACACGGGCAAGCCGAATCCTCACGCATGGATGTCGTCGACGAACGCGCTGATCTACGTCGAGAACATCCGCAAGGCGCTCGCCAAATACGATCCAGCAAACGCCGACGCCTACGCCGCGAACGCCAAGGCCTACGCCGCGAAAATCACGGCGCTCGACGAGCCGCTCCGAAAACAGATCGAAGCCGTGCCGGACGCGCAGCGTTGGCTCGTCTCGAGCGAAGGCGCCTTCAGCTATCTCGCCCGCGACTACAAGATGAAGGAAGCCTATCTCTGGCCCATCAACGCCGACGAGCAAGGCACGCCGCAACAGGTGCGCAAGGTCATAGACCTCGTGCGCGCCAACAAAATTCCCGTGGTATTCAGCGAGAGCACGATCTCCGACAAGCCGGCGAAACAGGTCGCCAAGGAAACCGGCGCGCGCTATGGCGGCGCGCTCTACGTCGATAGCCTGACGCTTGATGACGGCCCGGCGCCGACCTACCTCGATCTGCTCAAGGTCACGGTCGAGACGATCGCGAAAGGATTTACCTCGTGAAGGCCGACGTCCTGACGCCCGCCGAACTCAAATCGAAGATCGGCGAAACCGCCTCGAAATCCAGTTTCGCCATCGCCCCGTCGATCAGCGTGCGCGACGTGACGGTCGCCTACCCGAACGGCCACATCGCGCTCCACGACGCCTCCTTCGAACTCCGACCCGGCACGATCTGCGGTCTCGTCGGCGTCAACGGCAGCGGCAAGTCGACGCTTTTCAAGTCGATCATGGGTTTCCTGACGCCGTCGCGCGGCTCCGTCTCGATCTCGGGCTTCAGCGTCCGCGACGCGCTGAAACGCAATATGATCGCCTACGTGCCCCAAAGCGAGGACGTCGACTGGAACTTTCCCGTTCTCGTCGAGGATGTCGTGACGATGGGACGCTACGGACACATGGGATTTCTGCGCATCGCCTCGTCGGATGATCGCCGCAAGGTCGACGAGGCTCTGGCGCGCGTCGGCATGCTGGACTACCGCAAACGCCAGATCGGCGAGTTGAGCGGTGGACAGAAAAAGCGCGTCTTTCTCGCCCGCGCGCTCGCTCAGGCGAGCCCCATCATTCTGCTCGACGAGCCGTTCACCGGCGTCGACGTCAAGACCGAAGGCGCGATCATCGATTTATTGAGAGAACTGCGCGCGGCGGGAGGCCTCATTCTCGTCTCGACGCACAATCTCGGCAGCGTGCCGGATTTCTGCGATTCCGTCGTTCTCATCAACCGCACGGTGCTCGCCGCCGGGCCGACGCCGACGACGTTCACGCAGAGCAACCTCGAAAAAGCCTTCGGAGGCGTGCTTCGCCACTTCAAGCTCGAAGGCGCCGACCTTCACGACGACGACGATCGTCGCGCAGTGACGGTGCTGACCGATGACGAGCGTCCCCTCGTCTTCTATGGCGAGCGCAAGGACGGCTCGCCCCCCAAGACGGGCGGCGCCGAATGAGCGAACTGCTCGTCCCATTCGAATACGACTACATGGTCAAGGCCATCTGGGTCAGCGGCCTTGTCGGCGCCGTCTGCGCTTTCCTTTCCGCCTACCTGATGCTCAAGGGCTGGTCGCTGATGGGCGACGCGCTCGCGCATTCGATCGTTCCAGGCGTCGCCGCCGCCTACATGCTCAAGGTTCCTTTCGCAGCCGGCGCCTTCCTCGCCGGCCTCATCGCGGCGCTCGGAATGTGGTTCGTGCGTCAGAAGTGCAAGCTCCGCGAGGACGCCGTGATCGGCGTCGTGTTCACGTCGTTCTTCGCGGCGGGCCTGCTGATGGTCTCGCTAAACCCGACGTCGGTGAACGTGCAATCGATCGTGCTCGGCAACATCCTTGGCATCGCCGACGAAGACGCTGTACAGGTCGTCGTCATCGCCGCCGTATCGCTGGCGATCCTGCTGCTCAAGTGGAAGGACCTGATGGTCGTCTTCTTCGACGAGTCGCACGCGCGAACCATCGGCCTAAATCCCGCAGCCCTCAAGATCCTATTTTTCACGCTGCTCAGCGCCTGCACCGTCGCGGCGTTGCAAACCGTCGGCGCTTGCCTCGTCATCGCGATGGTCGTGACGCCAGGCGCGACGGCTTACCTGCTGACCGACCGCTTCGATCGACTCTTGGCTTTGAGCGTCGTTATCGGCGCGGCGACGAGCATGATCGGCGCCTACTTGAGCTTTTTCCTCGACGGCGCCACGGGCGGCGTCATCGTCACGCTGCAGACGCTGGTCTTTCTCGTCGCATTCGTCTTCGCACCGAAGCACGGCTTGCTCGCCAGCCGACGCAAAGCGGCCGGCGGAGAAATCGCGCCATGACCGCCATCTGGGATTTCTTCGCAACGCCGCTCGGCTACGAATTCATGCAGCGCGCCCTCGTGGTCGCGGTGCTCGTCGGCGCCGTGTGCGCGGTGCTCTCATGCTACCTCGTGCTCCGCGGCTGGTCGCTGATGGGCGACGCGATTTCGCATGCCGTGCTGCCCGGCATCGTGCTCGCGTTTATGGCCGGACTGCCCCTCGCCATCGGCGCGTTCGGCGCCGGTCTCTCGTGCGCGCTGCTCACCGGCTACCTGAAAGAGAACAGCCGCATCAAGGAAGATACAGTCATGGGCATCGTATTCTCCGGCATGTTCGGCCTCGGCCTCGTGATGTTCACGAAGATCGAGACCGATCAGCACCTGACCCACATCCTGTTCGGCAACATGCTCGGCGTGACGTGGCGCGACGTCGCCGAAACGGCGCTGATCGCGGGTGGCACGCTGGCGATCGTGCTCGCGAAGCGGCGCGACATCCTGCTCTACTGCTTCGACCCCCAGCACGCGCGCGCCATCGGCCTGCCGGTTAAGGTCATTCACTACGGGCTGCTGGTGCTGCTGTCGCTGACGATCGTCGCGTCGCTGAAGGCGGTCGGCATCATTCTCGTCGTCGCGATGCTCGTCGCGCCAGGCGCGATCGCCTACCTGTTGACCGACCGATTCGATCGTATGCTGATCATTGCGTCAGCCGTCGCGGTTGGATCAAGCGTCGCGGGCACGATCGCGAGCTATCACATCGACGGCGCGACAGGCCCCTGCATCGTGCTGATCCAGTCGGCGCTGTTCATCGCGGCGTTTCTGTTCGCCCCGAATACGGGGGCGCTTTCCCGCAGGGACCGTTTGCGGCCCGCTCCGGCGGACATGCGGCTGCCGAACGGCTCGTAGCGGAGGCAATTGTGGTCTGCCAGAAACGCAAAAGCCCCGCCTTGCGGCTTGAAACGCCGCGGGGCAGGGCTCGATCCTGATCTACTCTACTGTTCGGCTTAGTGCCGCGTCGCCTGACTTAGGCGCTCCATCTCATCTTTGAGTTTCAGCTTCTCGCGCTTCAGGCGCCTGATTTCCGCATCGTCACTTCCAGGGCTCGCCACCGCTTCGTCTATCCTCTCCTCAAGCGCCCGGTGCTTTTCCGCCAGTTCCGCAAGATGAGCTCCAATAGCCATCAGTACCTCCAGCAAAGATTTTCGACGGGATAAATGTGACACAGGCGCCGCCGATTGTCCAACGTCCACGCGCTCGTTTGCGCCGCCCAAGGCTGCTCGCTGCACTGCGAAAAAGCCACCGAAACCCTGGGATTGATTGGACTTTGCCAGGCACGAGACGCGCCGGCTTTTGCCTGTTGCCAACCCCGCCCCAATCGCCCAAATAGCGCAGTGTGAGCGGCCAAGAGTGGGGCGGGCATCTCCAATGGAGCGTCGCGACGAACGCGATCTGCGAGAAGCGTTAATTCAACTGCGCGCTGAGCATCGTCAGCTCGATAGCGAAATCGTGGCCCTCGAAGGCAGCCAGTCGGCCGACCAGCTCCTTGTCAAGCGATTGAAAAAGAAGAAACTCATCCTCAAGGACCAGATCACTCAAATCGAGGACAGGTTGCTGCCCGACATCATCGCCTGATCGGCCCGCGGGATCGCGCCGCCTGAACCTGCCTCGGGCTTGGCGCGTTAAGTTTAGTGATGCCCCCATCAAAACGAGTCGCAACCTGGCTCTACCCCGCCGAGAGCGGCCTCTACTGCGAGCCGGGCGACTTCTACATCGATCCCCATCGCGCCGTCGACCGCGCGGTCATCACCCACGGCCACGGCGATCATGCGCGTTCGGGACACGGTTCCGTTTTGGCGACGGCCGAGACCATCGCCATCATGAAGGTGCGCTACGGCGCGGCCTGCGCCGGCGCATTCGAGGCCGCCGCTCTTGGCGCGACGACAACCATCAGCGGCGTCACCGTGCGTCTCGTCCCGGCCGGGCACATCCTCGGCTCGGCGCAGATCGTGATGGAGTGGAAAGACGCACGTGCTGTCGTCTCCGGCGACTACAAGCGCGCCGCCGACCCGACCTGCCTGCCGTTCGAACTCGTCCCGTGCGACGTCTTCGTGACAGAAGCAACCTTCGCGCTCCCCGTGTTCCGCCACGAGCCGGCGGCGCGCGAAATCGCCAAACTGCTGGCGTCGCTCGAAGCGGAATCGGGCCGGACCCATCTCATCGGCGCTTATGGCCTCGGCAAATGCCAGCGCGTGATCCGCCTGCTGCGCGACGCGGGTTACGACAAGCCGATCTGGCTGCACGGCGCGATGATCGCGCTTTCAGAACTTTATCAGGACCTCGGCGTCGAGCTCGGCGATATCCGTCCCGCTGCCGGCGCCGACGCCAAGGCGATGCGCGGCGGCGTCGTGCTCTGTCCGCCCTCGGCGCTTCATGATCGCTGGTCGCGCCGTTTCGGCGATCCCGTCTCGGCCTTCGCCAGCGGCTGGATGCGGATTCGGGGGCGCGCGCGCCAGAGCGGCGTCGAACTGCCCCTCGTCATTTCCGATCACGTCGATTGGCCGGAGCTGCTGCAGACCCTCGACGAGGTTCAAGCCGAAGTCATCTGGGTCACGCACGGCCGCGACGACGCGCTGCTGCATCATCTCGCGACGAAGGGCCAGTCGGGCCGCGCCCTCGCGCTCGTCGGGCGCGACGAGGAGGAGGATTAGCATGCAGCGGTTCTCCGCGCTTCTTGACGGCCTCGGTTACGCGCAAAGCCGCAATCGCAAGATCGCGCTGCTCGCCCGCTATTTTCGCGCCGCGCCGGACCCCGATCGCGGCTGGGCGCTGGCATCGCTGACGGACGGCTTGCCGATCCGCCTGGCCTTGCGCCGTATGCTCGGCGAATTGACGGGCCGCTTCATCGACCCCGTGCTCTATCAACTCTCCCGCGACTACGTCGGCGACACCGCCGAGACGGTGGCGCTGCTTTGGCCGGATCGGCGTCACGCCCTCGCGCTCTCCCTCGACGCCGTCGTGACTGCCATGCAATCCGGCACAACGGCCGAGCGCACCGAAACGCTCGGCGGCATCCTCGACGCGCTCGATCCGTCGGGCCGGTGGGCGGCGCTCAAACTGATCGGCGGCGCACCGCGCGTCGGCGTTTCCGCGCGCCTCGCCCGTACGGCGCTCGCGGGTGCTTACGGCCGCGACGTCGATGAGATCGAAGACATCTGGCACGCGCTTGAGCCACCTTACCTCGATCTTTTCGCCTGGCTCGATGGCCGCTCGGCGAAGCCCGACCCAGGCCAGAAGCCGGTGTTCCGGCCGGTCATGCTGGCGCATCCGATCGAAAACGAAGACTGGGCGAAACTCGAGGCCGCTGACTTCGCCGCCGAATGGAAATGGGACGGCATCCGCGTGCAGGTCGCGGCGGCCGGCGGCGAGGTTAAAATGTTTTCGCGCCAAGGTGATGACGTCTCGGCGGCGTTTCCCGAAATCCGCGCGTCGTTTTCCAACGCACACTGCGTCGCGGACGGCGAACTCCTCGTCATGCGCGGCGGTGAAATCGCGCCGTTCAACGATCTCCAGCAGCGGCTCAACCGGAAATCCGTTACGGCCAAGATGTTGCGCGAATATCCGGCCCACGTCCGGCTCTACGATCTGCTGTTCGAGAACGGCGAAGACTTGCGCGCACTTCCCTTCGACGCGCGGCGGCGGCGGCTCGAAGCGTGGCATGCGCGCGAGGCGCCGCCGCTGACCGAACTTTCCGAACTCGTGCCCTTCACGACGTTCGACGAACTCACCGCGCTCTGGTCGGCGGCGCGTGACGCGGGCGTCGAGGGCCTGATGCTGAAACGGCGGGACGCCGCCTATCAGGCCGGCCGCGTCAAAGGCCAATGGTTCAAGTGGAAACGCGCCGCGCTCACGCTCGACTGCGTGCTGATGTACGCCCAGCGCGGCTCGGGCAAGCGGTCATCGTTCTATTCCGACTACACCTTTGGCGTCTGGCGCGACTCCGATGACGAAGCCGGCGCCCGCCAATTGGTTCCCGTCGGCAAGGCCTACTCGGGGTTCACCGACGACGAATTGCGCCAGCTCGATCGCTGGATTCGCGCCAACACCACCGAGACGTTCGGACCGGTGCGCGCCGTCGCGCCAGACCTCGTGTTCGAAGTCGCTTTCGACTCCGTGCAGATCTCGACGCGCCATAAGTCCGGGGTCGCGATGCGTTTTCCGCGCATCCACCGTATCCGATGGGACAAGCCCGCCGCGGAGGCCGATATCCTCCCAACCGTCAGGGGTCTGATCGGCAAAGGGTGAGAAATTAGGCGCCAGCGCCCCGCGAAACACTTTTTACTGCAGCGCAAAACGGATTTGCAGCGCAATTTGCAGATTCGTGGACAGAGTGGCTCGCCCTCAGCTTGACAACGCGCAAGACGCGGCGTCTCTTTCACCACCATTGCAATCCGCATTCGCCTCGGTTCTCGAGGCACTCCGACACTGCGTAATTTTAATCGCCTATTGCTTGCTGTCGCGTGCGAACAATAAACAGCGTTCGCGGATCGTCATAGGCAGGGTGCTCCATGGAAGGCAATCTCAACGCGCTGACCGTCGTCTTCACCGAGTTCTATTACTGGGTGACGATCGTTTTCATGTTCCTGATCCATGTTGGCTTCTGCATGTATGAAACCGGCGTCAGCCGGCGACGCAATCACATGCACACGCTGATGAAGAATACGATGGCCATTCCGCTGGTCACGGTGACGTTCTACTTCTTCGGCTGGTACATCTACTTCGCTTTCACCAACGGATTCGGCTTCTATAATTTCGTCGATGCGCCGCTTTCCTATGAGCCCGACAAGGTCGCGGCGCCGTGGAGCCCGCTTATGGGCACCCATCTTTCCGGAGTGAACGCTACCGACACCGCAGCAGGCATTACGGCCGACGGCGCATCCGGCGCCGCGATCTGGCACCGCCTCAACGGCGTGTTCTGGGGCGCGTTCCTGCTGTTCTCCATCACAACTGCTTCGATCATCTCGGGCGCTATCATCGAGCGCGTGCGCTCGGGCGCCTTCTGGATCATCGCCGTCTTCATCGGCTCGGGCACATGGATCCTCGACGCTTCCTGGGGTTGGAGCGCGAGCGGGTGGATGGTGAAGCTGCTCGGCTATCATGACGCCTACGCGTCCGGCGTGGTGCACGCCATCGCCGGCGGCACGGCGCTCGCCGTGCTGATCGTGCTCGGACCGCGAATCGGAAAATTCCGCGCCGACGGCACGCCGCGCGAAATCCCGCCGCACAACCCCTGGCTCGTGACGATCGGCCTGTTCCTGATCTACACCGGCTTCTGGGGTTTCTACGCGGCGTGCAACATCCCCGTCATCAGTCCGGCGGCGATCGCCGGCCAGATCACCGGTGAAACCTGGACCGCGACCAACATCTATCTGACGCCGACCACGCTCAGCGCCATCACCGTCAACTTTATGCTGTCGCTCGCGGGCGGCATGATGGGCGGCTATTTCATCTCGAAGGGCGACGCCTTCTGGACCTACTCATGTGGTCTTGCGGGCGTCATCTCGGCCTCCGCCGGCAACGATCTCTATCATCCGGTGCAGGCGATGCTCGTCGGCGCGCTGCTGCCGATCGTCGCCTACAAACTGCACTATTTCGTCGAGCGGGTGTTCAAGATCGACGACGCGGTCGGCGCGGTCGCGGTGCATGGCTACTGCGGATTCATGGGCGTCGTCGCCGCCGGATTCCTGCTGTGGGGCGCGCCAAGCTCGCCGTACGAAGGCTACGCAACGATTTCGCCGATGGGCAATTTCATCGGCGCGCTGATCATGTTCTTCGGACTGGGGTTCTTCCCGGGGCTGATCCTGGCGCTGATCCTCAATGCGCTAGGACTGCTCAGGGTGCCGCCGGAAGTCGAACTCGCCGGCCTCGATATCGTCGGCCAGGAAGCCTACGACGCGGCCGTCGCTGAAGTCGCCGCCGCCGAACACCAGGCGATCGCCGCATTAGCCCGCCGCTGACCCACAGGAGCCAACCATGTTGACGATTGGACTTTCGAGCTGGGCGGTCGACCTCAAGGATGTCGGGGCGATCTACCCGTTCCAGGGCTATGAACGGCCGATGGTGATTGCGGCCATCGTGTTCTACGTGCTCTGGCAGATCTGGCAGATCGGCCACGAAAACGCCGAGCTGAACGATAAAGCCAGGCAATTCGACGCCCGCAAGGCCAAGGACGCCGTCGACAAGTATTGACGCCGCATGCGTGCGCCAGACTGATCAGGTGTACGCTCGTTCGCCATGCTCGGAGATGTCGAGGCCGTCGAATTCGTCGTCGATCGGCGAGCGAAGGCCGAAGGCGAGATGGACTATTGCGAGGATGACGGCGCTGCCGGCGCCCGACCATAGGAGCGTCAGGCCGACGGCTTTGGCCTGAGCAGTCACCTGGGCCGCCATGTCGTAGGTGACGACCGCCTCGCCGGGTTTCGAGACGTAATCGAGAACGCCCGTGCCGCCGAAATCCGGATTGACCAGCACGCCGGTGGCGAGCGCGCCGACAATGCCCGCTACGCAATGCACGCCGAACACATCGAGGCTATCGTCGTAACCGAATAGGTTTCGAATCGTCGTGCAGAAGAACAGGCAGATCACGCCCGCCGACAGGCCAAGCACGATCGCGCCCATGGGGCCCGCGTATCCCGACGCGGGCGTCACCGCCACCAGCCCCGCGACAACGCCTGTCAGCACGCCGAGGATCGTCGGGCGGCCCCTCACCATCCACTCCGTGAACATCCATGACAGCCCGGCCGCCGCCGCCGCGCCGAAGGTGTTGACCATTGCCAACGCCGCCGTGCCATTGGCTTCGAGATTGGAGCCGCAGTTGAAGCCGAACCATCCGACCCACAGCAGGCTTGCGCCGATCATGCACAGCGGCAGGGAATGCGGCTGCATTGGCTCGCGGCCGTAGCCGAAGCGCGGCCCGATCGTCAGCGCGGCGATCAGCCCCGCGACGCCGGCGCTGATGTGCACCACGGTTCCGCCGGCGAAGTCGATGGCGCCCCAACGGAAAATGAGCCCGGCGTCGGCGAGCGTGGCGTCGAGCACGGCTTGGGCGGCAATCTTGTCAGCGCCCACGGCGTCTCTCACCGCCGCCGCCGCGGTCGCGATCGCGTCCGGGCCCGGCCAATACCAGACCATATGCGCGATCGGGATGTAGACGAACGTCACCCACAGCGCCATGAACGCCAACATCGCGGAAAACCGCATTCGCTCGGCGAAGGCGCCGACGATGAGCGCCGGCGTGATCGCCGCGAACGTCATCTGAAAGCAGACGTAGGCGTACTCGGGCACGGTCACGCCATTGGAGAAGGTCGCGACTTCCGAGGTTGTCGTCACACCGCCCAGAAAGATTTTCGAGAACCCGCCGAGCCAAGCGTTGACGCCGCCGCCGTTGGTGTAGGCAAGGCTGTATCCGTAGACGAGCCAGATCAGGCACACCATGCAGACGGTGGCGAAGACGTGCATCAGGGTCGTGAGCGCGTTCTTGCTGCGCACCATGCCGCAATAGAACAGCGCGAGGCCCGGCGCCGTCATCAGCAGCACCAGCGCGGTCGACAGCATCAGGAAGGCGGTGTTGCCGGGATCTGACGCGGCGGCTGCGGGTTCGGCCATCACGAACGAGGCCGTGAGGATCGCAAGGATCGAAGACAGACGCCTGCTTGCGCGCTGCATCATGCGTCACGTCCCCCAAATTTCGCGCCGGCGCCGCTGCGGCCCGCCGTCAACCTCCTTGTCCCGCGCGGTTCCCCTCAACGTCTCGCGACGTCGCAATGCCTTGAGCCGTCATCGGCCTTTTTGCAGAGAGTTTAGGATTTGCGCGGCGCACCTGCCACAGCAAATGGCGCCTGCGCTTCGCGCACGCCGCCGAAACTTTGTGCGGTGAACGATGGAGCACTGCGATGGGGTGACTTCGGTTGGAACGCTACTTCTGCTCTGGCTTCGGCGGTTTTGCGTATCGGATCGCCGTCGCGGCGTTCTCGTCGTCCAGCGTCTTTGGGTTCTCGTTCGGATCGACGGGCTTGATGCTGTCGTCCCAGATGGTGGCCTTCGGATTGTTTGCTGGAGGCGTGGATTTGGCGACAGCGCACGGGGCGCCGATTGCGATTGCGCCGAGCGCAAGCGAAGCAACGACACCGCGGCCGAGACGGGACATGGGACAAACTCCTGATGTCTGGCCTGAACGCTGGACCCCTGCTGCAAATTTGGATTAGCGCGCCACTTTGCGCCAGCGCGCGCCTCGCGCCCGCAGCAATTCCACGGCGCCCGATCCGCAGAGAATCCACCTGTTCACCGGAGCGTTTCTCAGCCCCTTGCTTTCCCGCCGCCGACCCACTAAACCCGCCGTTTTCCTGCATCGGAGCTCCGCGGTTCATGGCCCCGGCCAAACCCATCGTCGGCATCATCATGGGCAGTCAATCCGACTGGCCGACGATGAAATGCGCCGCCGAGGTCCTCGACGAGCTCGGCGTCGCCTATGAGACCAAGATCGTCTCGGCGCATCGCACGCCCGACCGGCTCTACGACTTCGCCAAGGGCGCCCGCGCCGCGGGCTTCAAGGTCATCATCGCCGGCGCCGGCGGGGCGGCGCATCTTCCCGGCATGACCGCGTCGATGACGCCGCTGCCCGTGCTCGGCGTGCCGATCGAGAGCAAGGCGCTGAAGGGTCAGGACAGTCTGCTGTCGATCGTGCAGATGCCGGCCGGCGTTCCCGTCGGCACACTCGCGATCGGCGAAGCCGGCGCAAAGAACGCCGGTCTGCTTGCGGCGCAGATCCTGGCGCTCGCCGACGCGGCGCTTGCCAAGCGCCTCGACGTCTGGCGCGCGCAGCACACGGCCGCCGTGGCCGATGCGCCGGACGACGGTTGAAGCGCCGCATGACCGCCAACGCAATTCCGCCAGGCTCGACGATCGGCATCCTCGGCGGCGGGCAGCTCGGTCGCATGCTCGCCATGGCCGCGGCGAGACTTGGATTGAAGTCGCACATCTACGCGCCCGAGGCCGACAGCCCGGCGTTCGACGTTGCGGTGGCGCACACGATCGCCGCCTATGACGACGAATCCGCACTCAAGCGTTTCGCGAGCGGCGTCGCCGTCGCGACTTACGAGTTCGAGAACATTCCCGTCGCAACGGTGGACTTTCTGTCTAAGTTGATCCCCGTGCGCCCCGGCGCGAAGGCGCTTGCCTGTGCGCAGGACCGCATCAATGAAAAGACGCTGGCTCGGGAGCTGGGCGCCGGAACGGCGCCGTTCGCCAAGGTCGACTCGCGCGACGACTTGGCGACGGCGCTGGCGACAATCGGCGTTCCTGCGGTGCTAAAAACGCGCCGTTTCGGTTACGACGGCAAAGGACAGGCCAAAATTCTCAAGCCCGACGGCGCCACTGCTGCCTGGGACGAGATGCGCGGCGCGCCGTCCATCCTTGAAGGCTTCGTGAGCTTCGAGCGCGAAGTCTCCGTGATCGCCGCGCGCGGCGTCGATGGCGATTTTTGCGCCTTCGACGTCACCGAGAACGAGCACCGCAACCACATCCTACACCGCTCGATCGCTCCGGCGCGCATCGCGACTGCGGACCGCAATGCGGCGATCGACATCGCGCACAAAATCGCCGACCGCCTCGACTATGTCGGCGTGTTCGCGATCGAGTTCTTCGCGCTCGCCGACGGCGCGCTGCTCGTAAACGAAATGGCGCCGCGCGTTCACAACTCCGGTCACTGGACCATGGACGGCGCCGAGACCTCGCAGTTCGAACAGCACATCCGCGCCGTCGCCGGCTGGCCGGTTGGTTCGACCAAAATGACCGCGCCCGGCGCCGAGATGATCAACCTGATCGGCGACGATATCCTCGCCTGGCAGTCCATCGCCGCCGAGCCAGGGGCCATCCTGCACCACTACGGCAAGAAGGACGCCCGCCCCGGCCGCAAGATGGGCCACGTCAACCGGCGGCTGGCGAAAGCGCCCTAACGGCGTCAGAAACGGCGGCAAATCGACCGTTTACCCAGCATCTGGGTCTTTAGTCGCTCGCTTCCGCGCCGGCTAACCTCTAAACATGGCGAATTCCTGCGCCAGACAGAGCGCGTCTCGCCGCCGAGTTCCCCCCATCAATGACCAGCTATGACGATGACTTTCGACTGGCGGCGGAAAACCTCGACTTGCGTCGCTTGCTGACCGAGGCCGGCGTCACGAACGCCGAGCACGTCGTCGCCCAGAAGCTGCAGCAGATCATGATGGAAGAGCTGCACCATCGCGTGAAAAACATTCTCGCGACGGTGCAAGCCATCACATCGCAAAGCTTAAGATCGGCTGAGAACCTTGATGAAGGGCGGACGGCGATCGAAAGCCGGTTGCAATCCCTGGGGCGCGTTCACGATCTGCTGCTGCAAAAGAACTGGTCGAAAACAAAGCTGGAGGCGATCCTCAAGGTCGGGATCCAGCCCTATCTCACCACTTCTGAGCCGCAGATCGCGATGCGCAGCGCCGATATCGACGTGGCGCCGGCCGCCGCGCTGCCGCTCGCGATGGTGATCAACGAGCTGTGCACCAACGCCGTCAAATATGGCGCTCTGTCCCGTTCGACCGGGCGCGTCGATCTCGATGCGACGGTGACGGGCGCGCGCGACAGCTTCTTGTTGACGTGGGCGGAGACGGGCGGGCCCGTGGTGCAGAAACCGAGCCGGCGAAGCTTTGGGTCGAAACTGATCGAGCACGCCTTTGTCGCCCAGCTCCAGGCGAAGGCGGACCTGAGCTTCGATCCTGGCGGCGTCGTCTATAAACTCGAGGTGCCTCTGACGGCGCTTAACGCCTCGATTTCCAGCTGACGCGGGCTGGAAAGCCCCCGATTGCCTTCTTTAACTGCGTTTGATATACCGCGCGCACATCATGGCGCGGGCTCCGGAGGCTGAAGGCCCTGGAACTCGTGGTTTCGTGCTTCCATATCAACGCATTATCCGAAGGAAACAATTTCTTGCAGGTTCTCGTCCGCGACAACAACGTCGACCAGGCTCTCAAGGCGCTGAAGAAGAAATTGCAGCGCGAGGGCGTTTTCCGCGAGATGAAGCTCCGCGGTCATTTCGAGAAGCCTTCCGAAAAGAAAGCGCGCGAGAAGGCGGAAGCCATTCGCCGCGCCCGCAAGCTCGCCCGCAAGAAGCTGCAGCGCGAAGGTCTCCTGCCCGGCAAGCCTGCGCCCGTGCGCGGCGCCGGCGGTAAGGGCGGTCCCGGAGGCGGTCGTGGTGGTCCCGGAGGCAGCAGCGGCGCCTTTGGGGGCGGTCAGGGTGCCGGTGGCGGCGGTTACAGCAGCGGCGGCGGCGGTGGTTTTGGCGGCGGTGGTGGCGGCTTCGGCAATCGCTGAACGCGCTTCGTACGTCACACTGAAACACATTTGAACGGCTCGCCCTTTGCGCGGGCCGTTTTTTTTGCGTCGCGCGATCACCTCGCGCGCTCAATTGCGAACATGTTCGTCGATCATCGGAGCCCACACGCTGTAAGCGGCTGACGCGGCGACTCCAATTCCTCCGGCGTGCAACGCTGAGCGTTGCTGTCTGCGCATCGGTCGTTGCGAGTGAATGTGGTTTGCGACCCACACGACGTTGTCGATTTACGTCGCAGCAGCGTACGCCTGTGGACGATATGTGGACAGCGTGATTAAGGTTACCGCTGTTCAGACAGCGCCGTGGGGACGGCGATTTTTTTCGTAGCGTTGCGTGGGGGGTTCGTATGCGTCGGCGTCATGTGCCGCGACGGCTTTACGCCGTCGTGATGAGTGGAATTTGTCTTAGTGGGTGCGCCAATCTGTTGGCCCAATCGGTCGAATTGCCGACGCCCACCAACATCAACGACTACATCGGCATGTTCGAGCCGTTCGCGACGGGGCCTATTCTCACCGGATCGGACTACGTGTGGGCCGGTTACGCCTACTCCGATCACCACTGCAACAACTACTTCTCGGCGCTTGAGAAGTCCAAAATGCAGGCGTCCTTCATCAAGGACACGACCGCGTCGGCGTTCGCCGCGGCGAATACATTCATGAGTCTTGCGAGCACCTCGCAGAAGGCGCTCGGCATCGTCGCCGCCGCGGGATCCTTCGTCGGCAACGTCATGACATCCTACAACAACGAATTCTTCTTCGCCCAGCATTCGGGCGCGCTGTGGAACCAAGTCGTCATCGCGCAGAACCAATACAAATTCCACGACGTCGTCGACCTCTACGATTCGATCAAAGCCAACCCGATTTCCAACGTGACGACAGCCGCCGTCGCGCACAACATCGTGCAGAACTACGCGCGGCTGTGCACGCTGCAGCAGCTCGACCTTTTCGTGTCGACGGCGCTGACGACGCGGTCGGCCACCGCATCGGATGGTCCGGGCGCGGGCGGAGGCAAAGGCGGCGCCAAGGAAAGCGTCGGCGGCGGACGCTCGCGGTCTTACGGCCGCGGTCCGTCGATGCCGTCCTACGTCATTCAGTAATCGGGCGGAGGTCTCGTTGCGATCGGCGAGCGTCATAACGCTGTTGTTCAGCGTCGCGTGCCAGGGATGCTCGGGTCTAGACCCAGCGGGCGGCCTCGATCCGACGTCGCACGCCGCCGCGCCGAGATCGTCGGCCTCGCACTCGAAACAGGCCGCCGCCCCGCCGTCGGACGATCCAAGCGTGTTTGAAGCCATCGCCGACGTGCTGGCCAGCGCGCCGATCGGCGCCAAGGAAAGCATCTGCGCCGACAGCGCCATGGAAGACGTCGAGGAGTTTGCCGGAACCGATACGATCGCACGCGGCGACGTGCTCGGCTGGCAGAAATCGACCCTGAGGCTCCGCGTCACGCACAAGCCGCTCGCCGAAGAAATCTTCCGCACCGAGATCGCGCCGAACCGGCCCGGCGCCGACAAATTCTCGCTCGGCGGCTTCGCCGGTTACGCCGGCAAGGACTCCGGCATCTGCACCGGCACGCTGATCGGCGGCAACATCGCGCTGTCGGCCGGTCATTGCGTGTCGCGCGAGCACTGGGATAGCGAAGGGCTCGAGTTCCCGAGCTACGAGCGCCGCGGCGCCCGGGTTTTCCTGACGTCGAAGGAATTCGCCAAGTTGCTGGTCGCCGATTTCAATCGGCAGCTGGATCTGAGCCCCGTCGCCGCCAACACGCTCGCCGCATACGCCGATCGCCCCTACGTCACGTTCACGGTCCGCAGTCTCCTAGCGCCGGACGGCGAACCGCAAGCCGATCTCGACTATGCGATTTTCAGGATCGCGGGCTCGCCCGAGCAAATCGGCGAGTTCGCCTTGGGCGCGAACAAGGTTTCCTACGGCGGCGCGCGGCTCGGCACGCCGCTCGTCGTCATTCAACATCCCGACGGCCTGTACAAGAAAGTCTCAGCCGGCGCGGCGGGTCCGGTGACGGGCCGGCGCCTGCTGCACACCGCCTCGACTGCGGGCGGATCATCGGGCTCGGCCGTGCTCGATGCCCGGGGCCGCATTGTCGCTGTTCATGTCGAAGGCGGCTGCGCGCCGATGGGCGGCACGGCCAACCACGCCTTGCCGCTGTCGCGCATTCGATCGGACTTGTCGGCGGCGCTGGCGGGTCGGCCCTAGCCGGCGTCACCGCACGCGACCGATGATCAGCCGGTCGATCCATTCGTTGATGCGCTCGTATGAGCCATGCAGATAGTGGTCCTCGTGTCCGGCGCCGGGGATGATCGCTATTTGCTTCGGCTCGTTGGCGAGCACAAAAAGTTCACGTCCCATCTGCGCCGGCACCACGCGGTCGAGCTCGCCGTGGACAATCAGCAGCGGCGCGCGCACCTTTGCGATGTAACTGCGGCTGTCGTAGCGGTCCTGCAGAAGCCATTTGACCGGCAGCCACGGATAGAGCTGGCTGGCGCGCTCGGCGATCGACGTGAACGGGCTGTCGAGGATGACGCCGCGCGCCTTCTTCTCGGCGGCGACTTGCACCGCAACGCCGGTGCCGAGCGATTCCCCGTAGATGATCATGTCGTCCGGCGCGACGCCCTCGGCGATCAGCGCATCGTAGGCGCGCTTGGCGTCGGCGACGTTGGCCGCTTCACTCGGCTTGCCGGTGGAACCGCTGTAGCCGCGATACGACATCATGAAGACGCCGCGCCCCAGCGCCATATAGCGGCGGATGCGCACGTCGCGGATGGCGAGCGAGCCGCCGTTGCCGTGGAAGTAGAGCAGCGTCGGCTGTCCGGGCTTGGCCTTGCCGTACCAGACGAGGACCTTCTCGCCGTCCGGCGCCGCGATCCAAAGCTCCTTGACGGTCGGAAGATTGACGGCAGCCGGCGCGACGCGCTCAGCGTCGGGAAAATACAGAAAAGCGCGCTGCGCGACGTACATGATGATAACGGCAGCCGCATACAGCGCCGCCAACGCGATCAGCGCTGCTTTCACGCGCCCGCGCCGCCGGGTTGCAGCTGCGCGCCGTCGCGGCTCGCCTCGGCGACTCGCGCCGCGGCCGGCGTGCCCGAGCCGCGCCTCGGCCTCAGATAGCCGATGCGGTTCTTCTCTCGAATGCGGATGCCTTCGAGCAGATCGAGGATCTCGAGGCCGTGCAGCGGCGCGCCGGTCTCCGCGATGCGGCGGCGCTCGTACTCCTGCAGTTCGTGATAGAGCGGCTCGGCGGTCTTGTGCAGCATGGCGACCGTCGCGATCGTGCGCTTGCGCATGTTCGGCGGTACGCGCGGGAACACGGAGGCGAGCAGGTCTCGGGCGCGCGACGACAACTTCGCCGAAAAGCGACCGAGCATCGCCACCACGCGAATGAGGAAGGTTTCCTGGAACTTCAGATCGTGCGTCTCCATCCACGAGAACAGCTTGTCCATGGTGAAGTCCTGAAGGCGGGTGTTCGACGTCTCGCGATAGTCCTGCCATTCGGCGACGAGATCAAAGCAGGATTCGAGATCGATGTCGGCCGGCGCAAACGTGGTTTCGCACGCGACGCCGATACGTCGGAGGAAGTCGTCGTTCTTCATGTGGATGAGCGTCTGGTAGCTCGGCAGCTTCATCTCGGCGTTGCTGCCCTTTTCGTAGGCGAGGCGCACCAGCTTTGAACAGAACAGATCGCGGCGCTCGTCGAGCCGCATGGAGAAATCGTAGAGGATGGGCTTGCCCGACGGCCCGCGTGACGCCGCAACATAGGCGTGGATCGCTTCGGCGGCGCGGGACGCTAGCTTGTCGTTCTTGTGGCGATAGAGAACGGCGCGAACCAAGCCGTGGTCGAGCGCGGCGCCGAGCGGCGAGATGACGGCGCCTTCCTCGATCAAACTCTCGACCATCCAGCCCTTTTTGTCGGCGTCGATGTAGACGATGCCGATGTGGCTGAACTGGCTGTCGACGTCGCCGATGCGAGCGATCGCGGCGCTGTTGTGGAGGTGTCCGCGCACCAAGATCACGTCGCCGGACTGCAGCGGCAGGTCGACGCCCTTCTGGTAGGCGTAGTTTACAAGCGTGTTGCGGTCGCCGCCGGTGAAGGCGCGCTGCGTCGGCTCGCCGTGCTCGAGGCGCTCGTGACCGATGGCGATTTCGCCGAGCATGTCGGAGACGTAGCGCAGAACGCGGAAGACGTTGCGCAGTCCCTGGGCGACCTCCTTGGTCATGAAGCCCTTCTGCTCGAACTCCGGGATGCGGGAGCGCAGCGCGATGCGCAAATCGAACAGCCGGTACATCAGGTCAGGCGCGGCCCTGGCGACGGCGTTCAGATCGTAATAGGCGAACTTGGCGTTGGCGGCGCGCTGGTAGATGTCGTCGAGGTTGCGCGCGAGGTCGGACGCTCTGCGCACGGGCGTCCAGGCCAGAGTCTCGATCGTTGTCAGGTCTTCGAGAAACTGTTGCGAGGGCAGCGGGGGCGGCACGGCGGTACTCCTGGACGCGATCCGACCCTTATAGCAAAGCGCGTGGCGGAAACACGAAGGGGAAAAAGCTGAGCGCGGCCTGTGTGTTGCACGCGCGCCTCAGGGCCGCACAGACCACGGAGAAGGCCGGAGATCGGCTGATGACGAAGCGGCAACAGACGTGGCCTCAGTGCGCCAACGCCTTGGCGATCTCTTCCGTCATTTTCTTGGCGTCGCCGAGCACCATCACGGTGTTGTCGCGGTAGAACACCGGGTTGTCGATACCGGCGTAGCCGGAAGCGAGGCTGCGCTTGTTGAAGAACACCGTCGCCGCCTTCCACACCTGCAGCACGGGCATGCCGTAGATCGGCGATGTCTTGTCGTCCTCGGCAGCGGGGTTAACCACGTCGTTGGCGCCGATGACGTAGACGGCGTCGGCCTGCGAAAACTCGCTGTTGATGTCTTCGAGTTCGAACACTTCGTCGTAGGGCACGTTGGCTTCGGCGAGCAGCACGTTCATGTGGCCCGGCATGCGGCCCGCCACGGGATGGATGGCGTACTTCACCTCGACGCCGGCCTTCTTCAGGTTGTCGGCCATCTCACGCAACGCATGCTGCGCCTGCGCCACCGCCATGCCGTAACCGGGCACGATGATGACCTTGCTTGCGTTCTTGAGCAGGAAGGCTGCGTCCTCGGCCGAGCCGAGCTTGACCGGTTTCTGCTCGCCCTTCTCGCCGGCTGGACCTGCCGTCTCGCCACCAAAGCCGCCGGCAATGACCGAGAGAAAGGCACGGTTCATGCCCTTGCACATGATGAAGGACAGGATCGCGCCTGAGGAACCGACAAGCGCGCCCGTGATGATCAGCGCGATGTTGCCAAGCGTGAAGCCGATGCCGGCTGCGGCCCAACCCGAGTAGGAGTTGAGCATCGAGACGACGACGGGCATGTCGGCGCCGCCGATGGGGATGATGAGCGTCACGCCCACGATCAGCGAGAACGCGACGAGCGCCCAGAAGTGCCACTCGGTGCGGCCGGCGTCCTGCAGCATCATGAAAATCAGCACGACGATGCCGAGCGCGATGGCGATGTTGAGGAGGTGGCG
>JBJXHD010000028.1:0-27284 GCA_046160845.1 Hyphomicrobium sp. | reverse complement strand
CGGTGATCGCCGCCGTGCGCGTACCGCCGTCGGCCTGAATGACGTCGCAGTCGACAGTGATCTGGCGTTCGCCGAGTTTCGGCAAGTCGACGACGGCGCGCAACGCGCGGCCGATGAGGCGCTGGATTTCCTGCGTGCGGCCCGAAGGGTGCCCGCTGGTCACCTCGCGGCGAGTGCGGTCATGGGTGGCACGGGGCAGCATAGCGTACTCGGCCGTCACCCAGCCGCGCCCCTGACCCTTGAGCCAAGGAGGAATGCGCTCTTCGAGGCTCGCCGTGCACAGCACGTGCGTATCGCCGAACTTGATCAGACACGAGCCCTCGGCGTGCTTCGACACGGCGCGATCGACGGACACGCGGCGCAGTTCGTCGGACTTTCGTTTGGAAGGGCGCATGGGTTTCCTGAATTTCGGGTCGCGGTCGCGGCGACCCTAATAGCCTGCTTTTGAAGATATGAGCAAACGCCGCACGGTCCAGCGCAAACTAACGCCGCTCTAAGACGTTTCTATCCCAATATTGACCGCTTTGACGGCGTGGGACGGGATCACTAATTTTAGTGATAAGGATGGAATCCAGCGAACCGCAATGTCGGCTCGTCTACAGTCCTTCGTATTGTGAGCACGACGAAACAAAAACGATCCCAGAGCCAGATTGAAACCTGAAATCCCACAGCCCCTGCCGCCTCTGACAGATGGCAAGACGCAACTGCAGGCGCTGAACGAGCGCTCGCGGGCGATCCTGCGCCGGATCGTCGAAAGCTACCTCGCGACCGGCGAACCCGTCGGCTCACGCAACCTTTCGCGCGCGCTGCCCATGGCCCTGTCCCCCGCTTCGATCCGCAACGTCATGTCGGATCTAGAGCACTTGGGTCTCATCATCGCCCCGCACACGTCCGCCGGACGGCTGCCCACCGAACTTGGCCTTCGACTGTTCGTCGATGGTCTTCTCGAAGTCGGCGACATCACCTCCGATGAACGCCGGCAGATCGAGCAGCAGATCGCCCATCGGCGCGCCAATTCGATCGACGCGTTGCTGGCCGAGGCGGGCGAACTGATCTCTGGCTTGTCGCACTGCGCCGGCGTCGTTCTCGCCGAAAAGCAAGTGGCGCGCCTGAAGCACATCGAGTTCGTGCCGTTGGAGCCGGGCAAGGCGCTGGTCGTCCTCGTCGATGAAGACCAAAACGTCGAGAACCGCATCATCGCGCTGCCCGCCGGGTTGCCGCCATCGGCGCTGCAGGAGGCGTCCAACTACCTCAACGCGCACACCCGCGGCCTGACGATCGCGGAAGCGCGCGCCGCGCTCGAGAAAAGCTTGAAGCAGGCGCAGGCTGAACTCGATGTCCTGACTCAAAAGGTGGTCACGGCAGGTCTTGCGGAGTGGTCCGGCGCGGCTGACGAACGCAAGAGCCTGATCGTGCGCGGCCAAGGAAACCTGCTGAAGGACGTCACTGCGGCCCACGATCTCGAGCGCATCCGCAAGCTCTTTGACGATTTCGAAGCCAAGCGCGAACTGGTGCAATTGCTTGGCGCCTCCGACCAGGCCGAAGGCGTGCGCATTTTCATTGGCGCGGAGAACAAAATGTTCTCGTTGTCAGGCTCTTCGCTCATCGTCGCGCCGTTCCACGACGAGACGCGGCGCGTTGTCGGCGTCCTCGGTGTGATTGGACCAACGCGACTCAACTACGCACGCATCATTCCGATGGTCGACTACACGGCGAAACTGATCGGCCGCCTCATTACCTGAGCCGCGAACCCGATACGAGGTCACATCGGCCGCTCGCGACTCCCGGCGGCAAGCGCCCGCGCCAAAGTCGCAGCGCCAAATGCCTTGATTTTTTCACCTCCGGAGCCGATATCGGGCGACCGGCGGCAGCCGACTCTAAACACCCGCATCGAGAGATCCGTGACCTGATGAGCGATGACAAGAAGCCTGCCGACCAATCGACGCCGGATGTCAGCGTCAATCCGTTCGACGACCGGCCCGCGGCAAAATCGTCAACCGCACCGGAGTCTGCCGAAACGGGCGAACAATCCGTCGAGCCGAGCGTCGAACCCTCCGCAGAATTTTCGGGCGAAATCGGCTTCGAACAATTGAAAATCGTGATCATCGCGCTGCAGGCTGAGGTTGACAAGAAGGTTACGGAAGTCGCGCAAAAGCACGACCAACTTCTGCGCGCAGTTGCCGAAACGGAGAACGTTCGCCGCCGTCTCGAGAAGGAGAAGGACGATACGGCGAAGTATGCGATCACCAAGTTCGCGATGGACATCTTGAACGTCGGCGACAATTTCCAGCGCGCCATCGACGCCGTCCCGAAAGACGCGGTCAATGCCGACCCTGCGCTGAAAACTCTGCTCGATGGAGTCGTGCTGGCTGAACGAGATTTTCAAAAGGCGTTAGAGCGGCACGGCGTCAAAACCCTCGATCCAGCCGGACAGCCGTTCAATCCGCACCATCATCAGGCCGTGATGGAGGAAGAAAGCGCCGACGTCGCATCGGGCACGGTGCTGCGGGTGTTCCAGCCCGGCTATTTGATCGACGACCGTTGCCTCCGGCCCGCGATGGTCGTGGTCTCCAGAGGCGGGCAGCAGCCCGCAAAGGCCTCCGAAAACGGAGCCACGCCGCCTGCCGCGGGAAACGACCAAGCGTGATCGCATAAATGCGCCGGCGCAGGCTTCGACTGTCGAAAAGCGGCAGTTTGACCACGCTCAGTGGCGCCGCAGCCGTTGCGCCCCTTGAAGCCCCCCCTATATACACATCGGTTACGCAACCAAATCTTGGGGACCGGCGCCGAAACGCCCATTTTGGGCAGGCGCATTTGGAACGCCGGAAACGGGTCTACCCGGTCTGCCGTAAAGAAGAAGAGGATTTTAGAAGATGGGTAAGGTTATCGGTATCGACCTTGGCACCACCAATTCGTGCGTCTCGGTGATGGACGGCGGAAAGCCCAAGGTGCTCGAGAATTCCGAAGGCGCGAATACGACGCCCTCGATCGTCGCCTTCACGGCTGACGACGAGCGGCTTGTCGGACTTCCCGCCAAGCGCCAGGGCGTCACGAATCCGACCAACACATTTTATGCGATCAAGCGATTGATCGGCCGCCGCTTCGATGACCCCGAAGTGACCAAGGACCAGAAGCTGGCGCCGTTCAAAATCGTCAAGGGTCCGACCGGCGACGCATGGGTCGAGAGTCACGGCAAGCAGTATTCGCCCCAGCAGATCTCGGCGTTCATTCTGCAGAAAATGAAAGAGACGGCGGAAGCCAAACTTGGCGAAAAGGTCGATCAGGCGGTCATCACCGTTCCAGCCTACTTCAACGACGCCCAGCGTCAGGCGACCAAAGACGCCGGTAAGATCGCCGGCCTCGAAGTGCTGCGCATCATCAACGAGCCGACGGCCGCCGCGCTGGCCTATGGCCTCGACAAGAAAAAAGAGGCGAAAACCATCGCGGTCTACGACCTCGGTGGCGGCACCTTCGACGTCTCGATTCTCGAAATCGGCGACGGCGTCTTCGAAGTGAAATCTACGAACGGCGACACCCACCTCGGCGGCGAAGACTTCGACCTGCTGATCGTCGCCTATCTCGCCGACGAATTCAAAAAGGAGCAGGGCATCGACCTGCGCTCCGACAAGCTCGCCTTGCAGCGCCTGAAGGAAGCCTCTGAAAAGGCCAAGATCGAACTCTCGAGCGCGCCGCAGACCGAGGTCAATCTGCCCTTTATCACGGCAGATGCCTCGGGTCCGAAGCATCTGACAATGAAGCTGACGCGCGCCAAGCTCGAAAGCCTTGTCGACAGCCTGATCACCCGCACCAAAGGTCCGTGCGAAAAGGCCTTGAAAGACGCCGGCCTCAAGGCTGCCGAGATCGACGAAGTCGTGCTCGTCGGCGGCATGACGCGCATGCCGAAGGTGCAGGAACTCGTCAAACAGTTGTTTGGCAAGGAGCCGCACAAGGGCGTCAACCCGGATGAAGTCGTCGCCATCGGCGCCGCGATCCAAGGCGGCGTGCTGAAGGGCGAAGTAAAAGACGTTCTGCTGCTCGATGTCACTCCGCTCTCGCTCGGCATCGAAACGCTGGGCGGCGTGTTCACACGCCTGATCGATCGCAACACAACGATTCCGACCAAGAAGGGCCAAACGTTCTCGACGGCCGAAGACAGCCAGAGCGCCGTCACGATCCGCGTGTTCCAGGGCGAGCGCGAGATGGCGGCCGACAACAAGGTGCTAGGCCAGTTTGACCTCGTCGGCATTCCGCCGGCGCCGCGCGGCGTGCCGCAGATCGAAGTCACGTTCGACATCGACGCCAACGGCATTGTCCACGTATCAGCCAAGGACAAAGCGACCAACAAGGAGCAGTCGATCCGCATCCAGGCGTCGGGCGGTCTATCCGACAACGATATAGACAAAATGGTGAAGGATGCGGAATCGCACGCCGCCGAAGACAAGAAGAAGCGCGAACTCGTTGAGGCCAGAAACCACGCAGAGGCTCTGGTCCACGGCGTCGAGAAGTCACTTGCGGAAAATATGTCGATCGCCGCCGTAGCGTCCATTAAGGACGACGTTGAGAAAGCCATTGCTACGGTCAAGGATTCGACCGCGAGTGAAGACGTTGAGGCGATCCGCGCCGCAACGACGGCGCTGACCCAGGTCGCGATGAAAATCGGCGAAGCCGTCTACACCGCCAAGGGCGGCGCTGCGGGCATTGACGGTGAAGACCCGGCGGCCGGCGAAGCCAAGAGCGGCGACGACGTGGTCGACGCGGATTTCGAGGAAGTCAAAGACGACAAGAAGAAATCGGCCTAAGACGGAATACGAACGATATTTAGCGCCCTCGGCGCGGCGAAGCGGCTTCGATTTTGATGCCGCCATGCCGAGCCGGGGGCGATGATGCGAAAAGTGTTGTGATTGCGACAAGGCACGTTGGCCGCCCGGAGGCCAGCCGTCTGAGAACCCGCTGCGATGGCTAAGCGCGATTACTACGAAGTCTTGGGCGTCAAGCGAACCGCCAACGACCAGGATTTGAAATCCGCCTATCGCTCGCTCGCGAAAGAGTACCATCCAGACCGCAATGCCGGCGACAAGGATGCGGAGCGCAAATTCAAGGAAGTCAACGAAGCCTATGAGGCGCTGAAGGACCCGCAAAAGCGCGCCAGCTACGACCAGTTCGGACACGCGGCGTTCGAAGGCGGCATGGGTGGGCGAGGCGCCGGCTTCGGCCCAGACTTCGCATCCTCGATGTCGGACATCTTCGACGACCTGTTCGGAGAATTTATGGGCGGTCGCCGCGGCCAGGGCCCAGGCCGCACGCGCAATGGCCGTGAGCGCGGCGCGGACCTGCGCTACAATCTCGAAATCGGCTTGACGGAAGCATTCGCCGGAAAGACCGCGCAGATCAGAGTTCCGGCGAGCGTGTCGTGCGAAACCTGCTCAGGTTCTGGCGCCAAGCCCGGCACCAAAACGAGAACTTGCTCGACATGCGGCGGCATGGGCAAGGTGCGCGCCAGCCAGGGCTTCTTCACCATCGAGCGCCCCTGCCCGTCGTGCCTGGGACGCGGCGAAACCATCGACGAGCCTTGCCAGCCCTGCAACGGAACCGGCCGCGTTACGAAGGAGCGCACGCTGTCCGTCAACATTCCGGCAGGCGTGGAAGACGGCACGCGCATCAGGCTCGCCGGCGAGGGCGAAGCAGGACTCCGCGGCGGCCCTGCCGGCGATCTCTACATTTTCCTGTCGATCAAGCCGCACGAGTTCTTCCAGCGCGACGGCTCGGACATCTTCTGCAAGGTGCCAATCTCGATGACGACCGCCGCGCTCGGCGGGCAGGTCGACGTGCCGACACTCGAAGGCGCGACGACGCGCGTAAAAATCCCCGAAGGCACGGAAACCGGCAAGCAGTTTCGCCTCAAGGAAAAGGGCATGCCCGTGCTGCGCTCGAAGCTGACGGGCGACATGTACATCGAGGTCGAGGTCGAAACGCCGAAGAACCTGACCCGGCGCCAGCGCGAACTGCTCGAGGAGTTCGAGCGCGCAAGCCATAAGGAAACGAGCCCGGAGAGTTCCGGCTTTTTCACGCGCGTTAAGGATTTTTTCGAAGGCAAGGGCGGCTAGTCGACGAATTAGCGTTATACGCATGAACCGATACGGTTCAGTGCTCCCCCAAACTCGACGTCTCTCCCGAACCGCAACGCCAACTGACAGGATACGCCTGACCCATGCCGGCCGCCCCGCTTTCCGAGCCGCGTCTTCTGTTTTTCGCCGGCAGCGCCCGAGAGAAATCCTGGAACAAGCGACTTGCCCGGCTCGGCGCGACGATCGCCCACGCGAACGGCATCGCGGCGACCTTCGCCGATCTCGCCGACTATCCAATGCCGCTTTACTGCGGCGACATCGAAGCGCGCGACGGCCCTCCCGAAAACGCGCGCAAGCTCAAGGCGTTGATGCAGGTACACACTGGCGTTTTTATCGCCAGCCCGGAATATAATGCGTCGTTCACGCCGCTTCTGAAGAACACCATCGACTGGATCAGCCATATCCGCGACGCCGGCGAAGCACCGATGGAAGTTTACAAGACGCGGGTTTTCGCGCTCGGTTCGGCCTCGCCAGGCGGGATGGGAGGCCTGAGAGGCATGTCGCAACTGCGCCTCGTACTTGAAAACGGCATCGGAGCCCTTGTGCTGCCGGACCAGTTCGCCGTCCCCCGCGCGATCGACGCGTTCGATGAGAACAACCACCTGAAGAACAAGGACAGCCAAGAGCAGTTCAAATCGCTCATCCAGAAACTGGCGCGCGCGGCCCACGTGCTGCACGGCTAGACGGAATTGCCAGAGGATCTTGCTGCATGCGCGACGCGGATCGTGACAAGCTGATCGTCGCGCTCGACGTGCCGACCTACGACGACGCGCGCGATCTCGTGTTGGCGCTCGGCGATACGGTCAACTTCTACAAGATCGGACTTGAATTGCTGTTTGCCGAAGGGCTGACTCTGGCGCGTGAGCTGAAGACCGAAGGCAAGCGCGTTTTTCTCGATCTCAAGTTTCTCGATATCGGCAATACCGTTGAGCGCGCCGTCGCCAACGCCGCCGTCATCGGCGTCGACTTCCTGACCGTGCACGGCCACGACACGAAGACTTTGAAAGCCGCAATCAAGGGCCGCAAGGATGCGCCGCTGAAGCTATTGGCCGTCACCGTGCTGACCAGCCTCGACCAAACAGACCTCGACGAACAGGGCCTCGCGACAACGCCATCAGAGCTAGTCTTGACCCGCGCCCGCATGGCCCGCGCCGCCGGGATTGAGGGAGTCATTGCATCGGGACAGGAGGCGGGGGCGATACGCTCCGCGTTAGGACCGAACTTCATGATCGTCACGCCGGGCATCCGTATGGCCAGCGACGACGTTGGCGATCAGTCGCGAATCATGGGGCCAGTTGAAGCGCTTCGCGCAGGCGCCGACCACCTCGTCGTCGGCCGGCCGATCACCGCCGCCGCCGACCCGAAGCGGGCCGCTCAACAATTCGTTGCTGCCATCGCGGCGGCTTGAAGCGCCTGGTTGCAAGTCCGGCAGCGCGCGGTCTATGCCTCTGGGCCATGCGACCCTTCCAAAGCCAGAGAGATTTGCCATGCCCAAAGGTTACGTCATCGCCCACGCGACGGTCACAAACCCCGAAAAGTGGGCGGAGTACGTCGTCGCATCCAAGATCGCGCTCGACAAGTACGAGGGCAAACCAATCGTGCGCGGCGGCAAGTGC
The DNA here is from genome assembly GCA_046160845.1 of Hyphomicrobium sp. Lineage (GTDB taxonomy): Bacteria > Pseudomonadota > Alphaproteobacteria > Rhizobiales > Hyphomicrobiaceae > Hyphomicrobium_B. The sequence continues at coordinate 19,543 of JBJXHD010000028.1, read as the reverse complement.
GAGATCATCGAAGGTAATGGGGTGATGCGCAATGTGGTGCTGGAGTTCCCAAGCTACGAGCACGCGCGCGGCTATGCGACATCGCCGGAGTATGCGGCCGCCAAGGCGCTGCGACAGGACGCCGGAGCGATCGACATCACAATCGTAGAAGGGGTCTAGCGCTGCCGCACGTCCCAGCGAGCGATGAGCAGCAAGCGCCATGGCGGGCCTGCGTGCTCACGCTGTTTCCCGAGATGTTTCCAGGTCCGCTCGAAGTCTCGCTCGTCGGTCAAGCGCTGCACGCGGGAATTTGGTCGCTTGACGCCATCCAGATCCGCGACTTCGGTCTCGGTAAGCATCGCCAGGTCGACGATACGCCGGCCGGCGGCGGCGCAGGTATGGTGCTGCGCGCCGATGTCCTTGGTCCCGCTATCGACCACGCGCGCGAAAAATCTCCTGACGCGCCGCTGGTCTATCTCTCGCCGCGGGGCGAACCGTTAACGCAAGCAATTGCGCGCGACTTGGCGCGCGGCCCTGGCGTCACACTGCTCGCCGGCCGCTTCGAGGGCGTGGACGAGCGTGTGATCGCCGCCCAGGGGCTCAGAGAAATTTCGATCGGCGACTACGTGCTCTCGGGCGGGGAGATCGCCGCGTTCGTCCTGCTCGACGCCTGCGTACGCCTGTTGCCCGGCGTGCTCGGCGGCGCCGAAAGCCTCGATCACGAAAGCTTCGAAGCGGGTCTTCTCGAATATCCGCAATTTACCAAGCCTCGCGTGTGGCAAGGCCGCGCGATCCCCGACGTTCTGCTCTCCGGCGACCATAAGAAAATCGCCGCGTGGCGCGCAGACGAGGCGCGCCGCATCACCGCCGAGCGTCGCCCCGATTTGCCGGGCCCAGCGGCCGGCGCCCCTGCGCCTCCCCGCAAACGCTGACCCGACGGCCCCGGCGCCCACGGACCTTTCGCTGACCGCATTTCGCCGGCACACTGGCGGGAGAAACGCGATTCGCAGGCGAGCGAGGATATGCTTCGAGCAAAGGCAAATGGCTGCTTACGTGTCGTCGCCGCGCTGGCCGCGATGGCGCTTGCTGCGTCCGCGACACTTGCTGTCGCTGAGACTGCCAATGCGCCGGCTCAAGCGGCAGGTGCGCTGCGCGAACTCCTATTGAAGCCTGCGGCCGGCCAAACCGACCCCGAGCGCGCCGATCGTGACGCGATGGTCGCCTTCTACGAGACGCGGACCTACCAGCCGCTCTGGACATCTGACGCGGGCGCGACCCCGAAAGCTGAAAATCTCGCGCGCGAACTTGCGATTGCCGCGAACTACGGCCTCGAACCTCGTCTGCTCGCCATCCCAGACCTCAAACTCCCGCCCGCCGAACTCGAAATGCGGCTGACGACCTCGGCGCTCACCTATGCGCGCCACGCCCGCGGCGGGCGCATCCCCGATCCGGCCGGCATGTTGAACAGCAACCTCGATCGCAAGGCGCAGCTGATTGCTCCAAATGTCGTGCTCGAAGGCCTCGCCAACGCCGCCGAACCTGATGTCTACCTGCGCAGTTTGCACCCGAAGCACCCGCAGTTCGAGAAATTGCGAGTGGCCTACCTCGCGGCGCTGCCGCCGGCGCGATCTGACGGAAAACCGGCGCAACTCAATGCCTCAGCAAAACGGCTCCGCGCCAACATGGAGATGTGGCGGTGGATGTGGGACGACCTCGGTCGCCTGCACGTCTTCAACAATATCCCAGAATTCATGCAGCGCGTTTACAAGGACGGCGAGGTCATCCGCTCCGAAAAGATCGTCGTCGGCATGCTCGACAAGCAATCGTCGGTCTTTTCGCGACCGCTCAAATACGTCGTGCTTCGGCCGCAGTGGCGCGTGCCGGAAAGCATCATGGTCAATGAGTTGTGGCCGAGCCTGCTGCGCGGCGGCGGCCTGATGCGCCAATATGGCCTCGAAATCGAAACCAAGAGCAGCGAACCGCGCGACTGGCGGCGCATCGACTGGTCGAAGGACGACATCCGCAATTACATCGTGCTGCAGCGGCCCGGGCCCAAGAGTGTGCTGGGCTACGTCAAGTTCTCATTCCCGAGCCAGCACACGATTTTCATGCACGACACGCCCGACAAATGGATGTTTCGGTCAGCCCAGCGCACGTTGAGCCACGGCTGTCTGCGCGTGCAAAAGCCGATGAATCTCGCCGAGATCATTCTGAAAGAGGACAAGGGCTGGGACGCCGCGAAAGTTGCGGAGATCAGCCGCTCAGGCCCCTTGAATAACGAGATCGAAATGCAGTCCAAAATTCCGATTCATCTCGCCTACTTCACGGCATGGGTCGAGGACGACGGCCGCATGCGGGCGTTTCCCGACATCTATGGCCATGAACGTCGCGTCACGCAGGCGCTCGACGGCGAGTGGCAGAAGATCAATAAGGGGCGCGATCACCTAGCGCCGGTGCAGCCCCGCTTCAATCCCGCCGTCGCAGCGCAACAAAAACCCAACGCGCCGAACCAACGCCGCAAAGAAGCGACGGTGGGCGATATGATCGGCGACGCTTTGGGTCTGAGTTTCTAGCCGCACTGCACCGCGCCATTCCCACACGCAACGCCTTGCAGCGCACCCTCGCACCCGCGAACCCATTGGCTTCGTGCCGGGACGTAAAACTGATATGATTCTGGACTAAGCAGTCGCAACTCGCGCAACAATCGAGTCGCTCCGCATGACCCATAAATTTGACCTCGCGCCCGGCGATCGAATTGAGATCATGTATCTCGTGCGCCGACCAGGACACGAGTGCGACACCGCGCTGTTCGATCGTTGGGTCGGCGCCGAAATCATCGACTGCGATCCCGACGCCTGGCCGCTGGCGCGCCTGTCTGACGGTCAACTGACCGAGCTTCGCCCCTTCATGACGTGGCGCGCGATCGCTGTGCGCGGCCAACGCGCTGTGGCATGACGCCCTAGCTTCAACTGACGCTGCCTTGCAGCTGATGCGCTCGTCCAGCCCGCGAAAATTGGCCCCTAGCGCGAAACCGCCGCGCCCCTCGACAAACCAAACCTCATCGGCTATCTCCCGCCCAACAAACTTTCCCTCAAACGGGCGCCCACAAAGGGCTTGCACGACCGGTTCGGGTCTCTGACGCCAAGCCGATCCTCTGCGTAATGAAAAATAAACAATGGAATCAATGAGATGAATATCATCGCAGAGCTCGAGCGCGAGCAGATGGACGCCATTCTCGCAAAACGCGGTGTCCCCGAATTCGGACCCGGTGACACCGTCAAGGTGCTGGTTCAGGTGGTTGAATCCGCCGACGTCGACCCCAAGGACAAGAAAAAGGCCAAGACGGCCAAGGAAGCGACGGTCCGCTTCCAAGCTTACGAGGGCGTCGTCATTGCGCGCTCAGGCTCGGGCTTGAACGAGAATTTCACGGTGCGCAAAATTTCCTACGGCGAAGGCGTCGAGCGCGTGTTCCCGGTGTACTCGCCGCACATCGCCGAAATCGAAGTCGTTCGCCGCGGCAAGGTCCGCCGCGCCAAGCTGTATTATCTTCGCGGTCGTCGCGGCAAGGCGGCGCGCATTTTCGAACGCACCGACGCGCGCGCCCGCCGCCTCAATGCCGCTTGGAAAGGTTTCAAGAAGCCGAAAGGCGAGCCGGATGATCTGACACAGATCAAGGGCATCACGCCTGAACTCCAGGGCCGCCTGAAGCAGCTCAACCTCTACAAGATCGAGCAGGTCGCCACGATGTCGGATGACGACATCGCCAACATCGACGAGACGTTGGCCTTGAAGGGCGCGATTGAAAAGCAGGATTGGATTGGCCAGGCCCAGAGGCTTTTGGCCGAGATCACCGCCGGCGAAGTCCCGGCTGAAGAGGCGCAGGCTTAAGTCGGCCAAACCATCGATCGAGAATTCAGCGCTCCGGAGAGATCATCTCCGGAGCTTTTTTTTCGCGATGATTCTGAATGCTTACTGTGCCGTCGCACGGTCGCCGCGCTCCGCGTCGAACGCCTTGAATGCGAGATCGTCGATACAGGCGGTGAGGCGGCGGTAGCTGCGTTGACCTTCCGCCTCTACCTCACCGGCGCACGTCTTGCGCATGTCTACCGGTAGCGCGGTCCAGCGATCGAGCAGGGCGCGGCGCGCGTCGCTTTCGGCGCGAGGGCAGACGCCACCTTGACCTATGGCCGCGCAGGCATCCGTGATGTCCCACTTCGGCGGCGGAACATCAGCCGCAGCGGCGGCCCCCGCCGCCAGTGCCAGCAATCCGGTCACCATCAGAATTCTGAGCATTGCGGTCCATCCGAAAAACTGCGAACGGACGAAACATAATCATTCGACCATGTTATATCATTTCACTTGATGGTGATGAGAACGTGAACTCTCAGCCGCGCCGACAGTGGCCGGACCATCACTATTCCGATCACCACCGGCCGAACGACATCGGCTGGTGGAATGGCGCTGGAACCTCGCGCCCTACGATTGCGAATCCTTGTGAGTGACCAGGAATTCGACACGACGGTTTTTCCGCCGGTTTTCCGCGCTATCGTTCGCCACTGCGGGCTTGGTGTCTCCGTAGCCGACAGCTCTCAGTTTAGTGGCGTCGACCCCAGCCTTCGTCAGGTACTTGAGGATCGACTGGGCGCGAAGCTGCGAAATCGTAATGTTGCTTTCGGACTTGCCCTGATTGTCGGTGTGCCCGCCGATCTCGATCACGACGTCGCCGCAGTCCTTTGCAACCTGCGCGATCTTGTCGAGCGCGCCATAGCTCTTGGGCTGAACATCCCACTTACTGCTGCCAAAGGTCAATTTTCCGATCAAAGCTTCGGCATTCAACGAGTCCCGACAGGCTTCGACGAGCTGTTGGCGCTTCGCCTCCTCGGCAGATTTCGCAGCGGCGGCAGCGTCTTCGGCGGCCTTGGCGGCGGCCGCGGCTGCTTCCTCCTCCTTGCGCTTGGCTTCGGCTTCCTCGGCGGCTTTTGCAGCGGCGGCAGCTTCTTCCTCTGCCTTGCGATTCGCTTCGGCTTCTTCGGCGGCCTTGGTGGCTGCTGCAGCCTCTTCTTCGGCCTTGCGCTTGGCTTCCGCTTCCTCAGCCGCCTTTGCGTCGTCGGCGGCCGGAGTGTCGGCGGGCGGAGCGTCGGCGGTTGGAACTGTGTCGGCCGCAGCGGGCGCTTCCGCGCCGCCGGCAGGGATAGGCGCTTGGTAATCGGGGTTCATTTTTGCTTCCGCCGCCCAGGCGGGCACATCACCCGACGCCGACTCGGCTTGGGCCGCGACACCGGCGAGGCTGACGCTCGACAGTAGGACTGCAATGAATTTCTGCATGGGCGTTCTCCCGGTTTTCGCCGTCCGTCTTGATGCGGCGGTCGATTGCGCGGCCGAAGTTTTGCACTAAATTGCTGATGTGGCGAGAGCGGACAGGCCAACTTCAGCGAGAACAGATGTCGAATGTCGAATTGTCGAAAACCGCGGGTCGCGACGGCAAGATTCCGCTTCACGGGCCTGAAGCTTTTACCGCAATGCGCAAAGCCGGCGGGCTCGCGGCGCGCGCCCTCGATAGCCTGACGCCGCAAGTGCGCCCGGGCGTGACGACAGGCGAGATCGACGAAATGATCTTAACCTTCGCCCTCGATCACGGCGCGCTGCCCGCCACTCTGAACTATCGCGGCTATCGATTTTCGTCGTGCACCTCGATTAACCACGTCGTCTGTCATGGCATGCCGAACGCCAAGCCGCTCAAGGACGGCGACATCGTCAACATCGACGTGACGCTGATCCTCGACGGCTGGCACGGCGACACCAGCCGCATGTACGCGGTCGGCGAGGTGTCGCGACGCGCCGAACGGCTGATGGAAGTCACGTACGAATCATTGATGCGCGGCGTCGCGGCGGTGAAGCCTGGAGCGACCACCGGCGATATCGGCCACGCTATCCAGACATTCGCCGAAGCCGAGCGCTGCAGCGTCGTGCGCGATTTCTGCGGCCATGGACTTGGCCGCGTCTTTCACGATCGCCCCAACATTCTGCACTATGGCGAGCGCGGCGAGGGCGTCGTGCTCGAGCCAGGCATGCTGTTCACCATCGAGCCGATGATCAACCTCGGCAAGCCGCATGTGAAAATCCTGTCGGACGGCTGGACCGCCGTGACGCGAGATCGCGAACTGTCCGCGCAGTTCGAGCACACGGTCGGTGTTACTGAGACGGGCTGCGAAGTCTTCACCGTTTCGCCGGCTGGACTTCACTGTCCGCCCTATCGCCAGTCTGCCGCCGCCTAGCGAGGCTCAGCCATGCCGCGCGCCAAGCCGCCAACCCCTATTGCGACGAGCGCGGCTGAGCAGGGCGCGTTTTTTAATGCGAATAGCGCGGACACCGAGCCAGCCGACACCATTGTCGATGACAAAATTGGCCATCGCGCCCGGCTTCGCGATCGCTTCCGGGCCGGCGGCGCGCCGGCGGTCCCCGACTACGAACTGATGGAAATGATCCTGTTCCGGGTGTTCCCGCGCGGTGACACCAAGCCGATCGCGAAAAAGCTGATTGCGAAATTCGGGTCGTTTGCCGAAGCGGTGTCGGCGCCGGCCGAACGCTTGAAAGAGATCGACGGCGTCGGCGATCGCGTCGTCGACGAACTGAAGTTGATCAAGGCCGCCGCCGAACGGCTGATGCGCGGCGAGATCGCCGCCAAGCCGACACTGTCGTCATGGTCGGGAGTGCTCGACTATCTCCGCTTGGCGCAGGGATTTGAGACGCGCGAGCAGTTTCGCATCCTGTTTCTCGACAAGAAAAACAACCTCATTGCCGATGAAGTGCAGGGGCGCGGCACCGTCGATCACACACCAGTTTACGTGCGCGAAGTCGTCAAGCGCGCGCTGGAGCTTTCGTCCTCGGCGATCATCCTGGTGCATAACCACCCGTCCGGCGATCCGACGCCCTCCCGTGCCGACATCGACATGACCAAACAGATTGTTGATGCCGCGCGCCCCCTCGGCGTTGCCGTGCACGATCACATCATCGTCGGCCGCAATGGTCACGCAAGCTTCAAGGCGTTGCGGCTGCTATAGGTTCACACGACGGGCGCTTTCGACGTCCATGGCGCTCTCGTTGCGTGTGTCTCGCATCAACGAATAGACCGCCAGCGAGACGGCGATGCACGCGGTCACGTACCAATAGAACCACGCGCCGTGACCGGCCGATTTCAGCCACAGCGCCACATATTCCGCCGTGCCGCCGAACAGCGCGACGGTGATCGCGTAAGGGAGACCGACCCCCAACGCGCGAATGTGTGTCGGGAACAGTTCGGCCTTCACCACGGCGTTGATCGCCGTATAGCCCGAGACAATCGTGAGCCCGATGAGCACCAGCGCGAAAGCGATCCATGGGTCGCGCGTCGCTTCGAGCGCCGTCAGAAGTGGAACGGTGCACAAAACGCCAAGCACGCCAAATGCGATCAGGATGGGCCGACGCCCGATTCTGTCCGACAGCGCGCCCACCAGCGGCTGCATCAGCATGTAGAGGAACAGCGCCGACGCGCTGATTAGCGTCGCTGTATCCTTGGCGAAGCCCGATGAATTAACGAGGAACTTCTGCATATAGGTCGTGAACGTATAGAAAGCCACCGTGCCGCCGAGCGTCAGCCCGACAACGATGGCGACCTCCCGCGGATGCGCCATCAGCGTCGCGAGCGACCCATCGCGACGCTCGGCGGACTTGTAGGCGTCGGTCTCATGCATGTCGCGCCGCATGACGAACGCGATGACAGCCAGAAACGCGCCGATCACGAATGGAATTCGCCAGCCCCATGCTTCCAGCTCTTCGCCCGTGAGCACAAACTTCTGCAGCGCGATCAGCACCAGCATGGCCGTCAATTGGCCTCCTATCAGCGTGACGTACTGAAAGCTCGAATAGAAACCGCGATGTTCGGGCGTCGCCATCTCCGAGAGATACGTGGCGCTGGTTCCATACTCGCCGCCGAGGCTCAGCCCTTGCAGCATCCGAGCAAACAGCAGTAGTGCCGGCGCCGCCACGCCGATCGAGGCGTAGGTCGGCGTCACGGCGATTAGTGCCGAGCCGAAGCACATCAGCAGGACGGAGGACGTCAATGCAAGGCGGCGACCATGGCGATCGGCCATTCGCCCGAACAGCCACGCGCCGACCGGCCGCATCAGGAAGCCGAACGCAAAAATGGCGGCTGTGTTCAGCAGCTGCGCGGTCTGGTCGCCCTCCGGAAAAAACGCCTTGGCGAAGTACAGCGAGAACGCCGCGTAGACATAGAAGTCGTACCATTCGACGAGATTGCCCGAAGAACCGACGAGGATCGCGCGAATGCGTTGGGCGGCGCTCTGATCTGCGTCCAGCGTGGGTCGATCCACCTGCGATAAGCTCCGCGTCGATATGCTATGCCGGACAATGACATAGCAGAGCTTGCGCGACCTCGCCGCAGCAAAATCCTGTAACGCTCCCGCGAAGGGCGGCGTCATTGACGTTCGAGGGCGCCGCCCCCTAATTACGGTTCCCAAAGGTTCCCAGGATTCGCATCATGTCGAAGCCGCGCCACGCCAAAACGGTCATTCTAGGCTCCGGCCCCGCAGGCTACACAGCCGCCATCTACGCCGCCCGCGCCATGCTCAAACCGCTGCTGATTCAGGGCTCCCAGCCGGGCGGCCAGCTGACGATCACGACCGACGTCGAGAACTACCCAGGCTACGCCGACGTCATCCAGGGCCCATGGCTGATGGAGCAGATGCAGGCGCAGGCCGCGCACGTCGGAACCGATATCGTGATGGACCACATCAACAAGGTCGATCTCAAATCGCGGCCCTTTCGGCTCGAAGGCGACAGCGGCGACATCTACACGGCCGACACGCTGATCATCTCAACCGGCGCTCAGGCGCGTTGGCTTGGCATCCCCTCAGAAGAAGCGTTCAAGGGTCACGGAGTATCGGCGTGCGCGACGTGCGACGGCTTTTTCTACAAGGGCAAAGAGGTGCTGGTGATCGGCGGCGGCAACACCGCCGTCGAGGAGGCGCTGTTTCTGACCAACTTCGCCTCCAAGGTGACGATCGTGCATCGCCGTGACGCGTTCCGCGCCGAAAAGATTCTGCAGGAGCGGCTGTTCAAGCATCCGAAGATCGAAGTCGTTTGGGACAGCGCCGTCGAGGAAATCGTCGGCGAGCAATCGCCAAAGTCGGTGACGGGCGTGCGCTTGAAAAACTTGAAAACCGGGAAGATTTCCGAGCGCGCCGCCAGCGGCGTGTTCATCGCCATTGGACATGCGCCGGCGACGGAGCTGTTCAAAGGCCAACTCGACATGACGCCGTCCGGTTATCTGATCACCGCGCCGGATTCGACCGCGACGACCATTCCCGGCGTCTACGCCGCGGGGGATGTTAAGGACGAAGTCTTCCGTCAAGCCGTCACTGCCGCCGGCATGGGCTGCATGGCGGCTCTGGAGGCGGAGAAGTTCATCGCTCACCACGCGGAAAAGGCCGCCGCGGCGGAGTAAAATTCCCGCTTCTACACTGTATTGCAACGCACCATGGAATGGCTAGAGTGCCGCCTGCAAAACCGGCGCGCCTGTGCTGCGATCCGCGCTGAGCAGGATAGCCTCCAATGGATTGGGACAAACTTCGAATTTTTCACGCCGCCGCGGAGGCCGGCAGCTTCACCCATGCCGGCGAACAGCTGCACATGAGCCAGTCGGCGGTGAGCCGGCAGATTTCCTCGCTCGAAGGCGAACTGAAGGTCACGCTGTTCCACCGACATGCCCGCGGTCTCGTGCTGACCGAACAGGGCGAACTGCTCAATCGCACGGTTACGGAGGTCTTCGCCAAGCTGCAGACGGCTGAAACTCTGCTGTCGGACTCGACCAGCAAACCCTCCGGCGATCTGCGGGTCACCGCGCCGATCGGGTTCGGCACGGTCTGGCTGACGCAGAGGCTCAGGGAGTTCACCGACCTCTACCCCGATATCCGCGTCGAACTGATTTTGAATGACGAACAGGTCGACATCGGAATGCGTGAAGCCGACGTCGCGATTTGGACGCGAGACCCTGACCAGACCGACCTCATCCGCCGGCCATTATTCGAAGCCCGGGTGCGCGCCTTCGCGTCGGCGCAGTATATTCGCCGCTTCGGGGCGCCGAAAACGCTCGGCGATCTCGATCGCCATCGGGTTATCGCCTACTCCGGCCAGCCCGCCCAGCATCTGGCGGCCATGACGTGGATCGAAACCGCTGGCCGCGAGGGCCTGGAACGGCGCCAGCCTGTGCTGCGCGTCAACAGCGTCGTCGCCATCCAGTATGCGGTCCGCGCAGGCATCGGCATCGGCATGATTCCGGACTACATGATCGAGTCGGAAAGCGACATGGTGCCGGTGCTCGCCGAGATCGACCAGCCAACGCTGCAGATGGTCTACGCTTATCCCGAAGAGCTGAAATCGTCGAAAAAGGTCCAGCTGCTGCGCGATTTCCTGGTCTCCAACGCCAGACGCACGAAGTAGCAAGCGGCATCTCGGCATAGCCCCTGTGCAAAGTTATCTGATCCGAAACGCTGCGGTTTCGTAGATGGTGACATGAGGCGGAGGTTGCGGCGGCATGTTATTGCCACCGCCGTCGCGGTTTCCTCGTCTGGAACGATCGTTTCCCTTATCTTGCCGGGCTGAGCAATCAGCCCGGCTTTTTTCGTCGATAAATCGCCCTGATGTGCCCCATCGACGCCCCGCGACAGGGCGGTGTTTGCGATTTGGGCGGCCGAGCGCTATCTAAACGCCAATCAAACACCGTCATCCTCGGCCGAGTGCGGCGAAGCCGCAACGATGGTCGGGGATCCAGCGCAGGACTCGGCGAAGCCGCAAATTCGCGTCCTTCGGACAAATTTTGCGCTGGATCCCCGACGCTCGCGCACATTAAGCGGTGCGCTCAGTCGAGGATGACGAAAACACTCGAGGCGCCCCGCGACATGTCAAAGACTCTCTACGACAAGATTTTCGACGATCATGTGGTCGAGCGCGCCGACGATGGCACGTGCCTCCTCTACATTGATCGCCATCTCGTCCACGAGGTCACGAGTCCCCAGGCGTTCGAGGGTCTGCGGATGGCCGGCCGCAAGGTGCGCGCCCCCGAAAAGACGCTCGCCGTCGTCGACCACAACGTTCCGACGACCGACCGTTCCCAGGGCATCGCCGATGAGCAGAGCCGCATCCAAGTCGAGACGCTGGCGAAGAACGCTTTGGATTTCGGCGTCGAGTATTTCCACGAGCGCGATAAGCGACAGGGCATCGTCCACGTCGTCGGTCCCGAGCAGGGCTTCACGCTGCCGGGCACGACGATCGTTTGCGGCGACAGCCACACCTCCACTCATGGCGCCTTTGGCGCGCTGGCGCACGGCATCGGCACCAGCGAGGTCGAGCACGTTCTAGCGACGCAAACGCTGATCCAGCAAAAAGCCAAGAATATGCTTGTCCAGGTCGACGGTGTGACGCCGAAAGGCGTCGGCGCCAAGGACATCATCCTCGCCATCATCGGCGAAATCGGCACGGCGGGAGGAACCGGCTCGGTCATCGAGTATGCCGGTGAAGCCATCCGCGCGCTGTCGATGGAAGGCCGCATGACCGTCTGCAACATGTCGATCGAGGGCGGCGCGCGCGCCGGCATGATCGCGCCGGACGACAAGACCTTCGCCTTCATCAAGGATCGCCCGAAAGCGCCGAAGGGCGCAGCGTGGGACCTCGCCATGAAATACTGGGAGACGCTGACGACCGACGACGGCGCGCATTTCGACCGCGTCGTAAAACTCGACGCCGCAAAACTTCCCCCCATCGTCTCCTGGGGCACGTCGCCCGAAGACGTCGTCTCGATCGCCGGCGCAGTGCCAAACCCAGCCGACGTGACGGATGACAACAAGCGCGCCTCCATGCAGCGCGCGCTGGAGTACATGGGCTTGGCGCCGGGAACCAAGATCACCGACATCCCGCTGGATGTTGTTTGGATCGGGAGCTGCACCAACGGCCGCATCGAAGATTTGCGCGTGGTGGCGAAAGTTGTCGATGGCAAGAAAATTTCAAATCGCCTCGCCTACGCGATGATCGTGCCGGGCTCGGGCCTCGTCAAAGAGCAGGCCGAGGCCGAAGGCCTCGACAAGATTTTCAAGGACGCCGGCTTCGAATGGCGCGAACCCGGCTGCTCGATGTGTCTGGGCATGAACCCGGATCAGTTAAAGCCCGGTCAGCGCTGCGCCTCGACCTCGAATCGCAACTTCGAAGGACGCCAGGGCTACAAGGGCCGCACGCACCTCGTATCGCCGATAATGGCGGCTGCGGCGGCGCTCGAAGGGCATTTCGTCGATGTGCGGGCGTGGGGACCTAGCGCCTAGCGCACCGCCGCGCTTTTTCCAGATGCGGCTGCGGCCGGCCGCGCCAACTGCGGCGCAAGCGCTCGTCGCATGCTCGCGATCTCATCGAGCGTGATCCTGAAGAAAGCGTTTTGCATCCTCTGACGCTTCTGCGCCTGACCGAGACTTCCGCCGAGCAGCGTGATCTGGAAATCGCCGGGCGGATATTTGGCGGGCTGGCCGATCACTTCAAAACCCAACATGTATTGGTAGAATCGCACCCAGTCCGGTTTGGTGGCGATAAGAATCTTCGACACGCGTGCGGCTTCAGCAGCCAGATAACCCGCGCGCACCAGAGACGCATAGAGCGTGGTGCGATAGGAGCGATTGTCGATATCCGCATCGATCGCCATGCGTGAAATCTCGATCAAGCTACCGGGCGCCGCCCGCTTCACATCGGCAAGCGCCGGATAGTACGCGGCGCACGGCAAGCTCGACATGTTCAGCCAGGGATGACTGAAGCTAACGCGCATGGCGCCGACCAAGCGTCTTCCGTCGTAGGCGCCGAAAAGCGCCGTCGTCGCGAGTTGGTCGAAACGATCCGTAAAGGACGAGGCCTCATCGACGTGCAGATGTCCCATAGCAGCGTAAGCGCGACCCCGAAGCGCAAATGCGGCTTCGCGTTCGTGTTCGTCGGTTAGGATTTTGAGTTCGAAGCGGGGCTCTGCGCCGCTGCCAAGACTTGTGGACTGGCGCGGGTTGAAGGCGAATGGCAGGGCCATCGGGTCATTCCAATTGCTGCGCACACGATGCGACGTTGTCTGAAACGCAAAGGTGGGGCGAAGCGTTCGCGTCCGGCATGCGGCAAATTGGCGGATCTGGGCGATAACTTTTTTGCTCAGTGGCGCGGCTTCAGATGCGAAGCAGCGGACCGTATGACCAATTCAGCACGCCTGACGTCAGGGATGCCTGGCCAGTCTGTCGTCAGCGGGCGCGTATCGCCATCGGAATCCTTTTCGACGCCATACCCGATCGATAGCGAACCCTTGCCTGCCTTGCCGTCGCGCCGCTTGATGAAATTAATCGCCTCGAGCTTGAAGCTTTCGATTTCCGTTTTCGCGCCTGCAATCACATTGATCAGCCGCTGGTCAGTCACGACATGAACCGTGCGCGCCGTCCGACGCGCAGCGTAGAACGGCGAGGCCAGCATCGCCGCGCCGATGACGACGAATGGGACCATGAATATTGAGAAGAAGATCGCGAGGCCTGAGCCCATCCGTTGCTTGGGATCGTCCGGCCCAAAGCCGAGCGCCTCACCCCAAACGAAAAACGCCATCGGGAAACAAAGCATCGACCAGAAAAAGCCGAACGCAACGAGAATCAACAGCTGCCCGGTCAGTGCGCGCCAATCAGGCCGGCCGGCGTAAAGCACCTTTTCGCCCAGCGAAATTTCCTCGGCGACGCGTTTGCGAAGATCGGGCGGCAATTTCGCGAGATCGGCGGTCATGGCCGATATATGAGCGCGCCGGATGGAAACCCAATGAATGCAGAGTTCGGTTGCAGGGCGGAATGCGCAGCTTGCGTTAGCGCTTCGATAATGGGGGCCCGAAATCGACACGCCGCTTCCATTGGCTCGCATTGCGCACTATGTCTGCACCCGTTCAACCGCGACGCCTGGAACGGACAGCCTCACCATGAACTGGCAGACCGCAGCCGCGCCCAGTCTCGCCGATTTCGAAGCCCTGGCTCAGTCGGCCTGGGAGCGGCTTCCCGCGACCTTCCGCCAGGTCGCCGGCGACCTCATCATTCGAGTCGAGGATTTTGCGGCCGACGAGGTGCTGGATGAACTCGAAATTGACGATCCCTACGATCTGACCGGTCTTTATCAGGGCGTCAATCTGCAGAAGCAGAGTGTCCTCGACGCGCCACGCGATCCCGACATGGTGTTTCTATACCGCCGCGCCATTCTCGATGAATGGGCCAGCGGGGGCGAGGACTTGGGCCACCTGGTCGCGCATGTGCTGATCCATGAAATCGGCCACCATTTCGGCTTTTCCGACGATGACATGGAAGCCGTGGAAGCCGATGCCGAAGCGTGACGCGCGGGCCATGACCTGAGGCAAAGCGCCGGAACGCGGCCTATGCCGGGTTGTGCATGGCGCGGTTTCGCGCCATGTTGCAGGGCCGAGACGGGACGATCGAGGCCGGGGACAATCAAAAGCGCGACTTCTGGGATGAGTAGCCGATTTCTGCCGGCCATGGGGCTAACTTGGTGCACGCTGCTCGTCGCGGCGTTGGGCGCAGCATCATACGTGCGCGCCGAAGAGCCGCCTCCAAGCCCCGAACAGTACGTCGATCATGTCGGCGGCGAGGCCCAGATCGTCCAGCCGGGTGAATTCAAGCTCGACGGCAAGCGGCAATCCTGCGGCCAGCGCCCCACCGTCATCGATCACAAGCTCGACGACTATGGCGCGGCCTATCCGGGCTTCCTGATCATGAACCCGCGTCTGCTCGACAAGGTTTCGACGCCCGTCAAGCAATGGATTTTCGCCCACGAATGCGGCCATCAGTTTCGCGGCCCCGATGAGGAAACCGCCGACTGCTTCGCGGTTCAGCGCGGCCGCCGCTACGGATGGTTGACGCCGGAAGGTCTGGAAGAGGTCTGTGCGTTCATATCCCCGGCCAAGAGCGACAGTATGCATTTTTCGGGCAGTTACCGCTGCGAATACATGCGCAAGTGCTACGACGACCCGTCAATCAAATAACTTATCCCCGCCTTTGCGCCCGGCCTTAAACTGGCTCCGAAGTTGGAGCTGAGGACGGCGTGGATGCGTCTTGTCGACTACGTTAAGGGCCTGACCGACTTGGCCCGCACGGTTTATGCCTGGGCTGGCGACGTCGCCGCCGTCGATCGCGGGCGGCGCGAAAAGGCGGCGCTTTACGCCGAAGAAGTCGCAGCAACGCTGGCGCGAGCGGCTTCAGCGCTAACCAAACTCGAACGCGCGCCCGAGGATCGCCCCGCTCTGCTGGCGGCGTCTCGCGAACTGGGGCGCATTTCGGGCTACGTGGAGACGCTCATGGGCGCGCTGGAGCAGCATCTTGACGGACGCAAGCGCGCTGGCGTTAAACGTCGCCTTGAACATCTCGAACCCTTCGACCTCGAGGCGGCGCTTTTAGAAACCGGTGCGTTTCGGCAGGCGCGCCGGTTCGCATCGGCCGAAGGATTTTTTCGCGCGCTCGCCGACGCTCTGCGCACATGACCGCGCAGGCTGAGGCAGGAACAGGAGCAACGCATGGACAAGTTCACCACGCTGACGGGTGTCGCGGCGCCGTTGCCGCTGCGCAATGTCGACACCGACATGATTATCCCAAAGCAATTCCTGAAGACGATCCAGCGCACCGGGCTCGGCAAATCATTGTTCTATGAAATGCGCTTCGATCCGGCGAGCGGCCGCGAGATCGCCGACTTCGTCTTGAACAAGCCGCAATATCGCAACGCCGAAATCCTGGTGACGGGCGACAATTTCGGCTGCGGCTCGTCGCGCGAACACGCGCCCTGGGCCCTGCTCGATTTCGGCATCCGCTGCGTGGTCGCGCCGGACTTCGCCGACATTTTCTACAACAACTGTTTCCAGAACGGCATCCTGCCGATCAAGCTGCCGCAATCCGACGTCGACAAACTCATGGACGACGCCAACCGCGGCGCCAACGCGAAAATCACAATCGATCTGGCACGACAGGAAATTCGCGGCCCCGACGGCGGCGTAATCCGTTTCGACATCGACCCGTTCCGCAAGCACTGCCTGTTGAACGGCCTCGACGCCGTGGGCCTGACGCTGCAGAAGGATGCCGCGATTGCGGCCTACGAAAAGAAGGCCGGGTCCGAGCGGCCTTGGCTTTAATTGCTCTGGGGAATGACGACATGGCCAAAGCCGTTCACATGATGGTTCGCGTGCTCGACGAGGCGCGCTCCGTCGCGTTCTATTCCAAGTGCTTTGGCCTCGCCGTCGCGGACCGGCGCGAATGGCCGGACTTCACGCTCACCTACATGAGCAATCCCGAAAACGACTTTGAAGTCGAGTTGACCGTCAATAAGGGCCGTAGTGACGCCTACGACCTCGGCAACGGCTATGGCCATATCGCCGTCGTCGTCGACGACCTCGAAGCCGAACGCGCGCGCATTCTGGCCGCCGGCTATCAACCCAACGACATCAAACAGATGAGCCACGACGGCAAACCGTTTGGCGAATTCTTCTTCATCGAAGACCCCGACGGTTACAAAATCGAAGTCTTGCAGAAGGGCGGCCGCTTTAAGTAGCGGCGGCAAACTCTATGGCCGACGAGTCGAAAATCGATCCCGAAATGATGGGCAAACTCGCTGGCGCGCTCAGCTTCATCTGCGGCGCCGATCACGCGGCGACCAAAGCACTGAAGCTCGCAGCTGAATCGAAGTCCGAGAAAGACATCAAGGCGGCGCGAAGCCAATTTCTCAAACTCAAGTCCGGCGACCGCAACGCCGCGCTGACGATGGTCAAAGGTTGAACGCGCCTATATGCGCGGTCCGCCGCGCGCCGTCAGCAAAGCGCCGGTCAACTCGTCGGCGAAATCGCGGCGTTCGTCGTCCGTGAGAAATTGACCGAACAGCACCTCGCGTCCCTGGGCGGCCAGCCGCATCGATGTCCGACCGTCTGGGCGATCGGTCGTCAGCTTCACGCGCGCCCAATAGGGATTGAACTCGTAGTTCTCGCGCCGGCCTGAAGGAAACACGCGTGTCAGCGTCAAGGCGTCCGGCGACACGTTGACGGTCTCGTAGAGCCGTCCAGAGCGGTAGTTCAGTTTGAACGCCACGTAGATCAGTGCCGCATCGAGACCAAAAAAACCGAGGACCGGCCATGCGCCAATGGCCACAAACGCCATCCCAATGGCGAAACTGATCCCGCCGATCAACGTCATCAGGATCAGAAAGCCGCGAGGGCTCAAAGACCGATGCGGATGGAGAACGAAATTGGACTGCCGCGCATCTTGCTTTTCGGTCATGCTTGCATTCATTCCAAACTTCGACGTCCCTCAGGCCCGCTTATGGTCGGGCTCAAAAAACCTAACCGATCCTGAACGGAACCCATGCCGCGCCGACCGACGGGTAAACACCCCACGAACATCCAGCCTTCGCTAGCAAAAGGCAAGTCTAGCAATATCGGCAACGCTAAGGCCATCTTCGAGCGATTCAAATCCCAAAACCCGGAACCCAAAGGAGAACTCGAACACGTCAATCCCTACACGCTCCTCGTTGCCGTCGTGCTGTCGGCTCAGGCCACTGACGCCGGTGTCAACAAGGCGACGCGGCGGCTTTTCGAACTCGCCCGCACACCTCAAAAGATGCTGGCACTGGGCGAGGATTGCGTTCGCGACCTCATCAAGACCATCGGCCTCTATCGCAACAAGGCCAAGAACGTCATCGCGTTGTCGGAGCGCCTGATCGCCGACCACGGCGGCGAGGTGCCCGCAAACCGCGACGCGCTCGAAGCGCTGCCCGGAGTCGGTCGCAAAACCGCGAACGTCGTCATGAATATGGCTTTCGGCCAGCCGACGATGGCCGTCGACACGCACGTTTTTCGCGTTTCGAACCGCATAGGGTTATCGAAAGGTAAAACGCCTTTGGCCGTCGAGAGCGATCTCATGAAGGTGGTGCCGCCGGACTTCGGCATGCATGCGCACCATTGGCTGATCCTGCACGGCCGCTACGTTTGCAAGTCGCGGCGACCCGAATGCTGGCGCTGCGTGATCCGCGATCTCTGCCCGTTTCCACAGAAATCGTCGGATCCGACAATCCCGCGCGCCAAATCCTAAGCGCCAGTAAATCCGACCTCACAAATGCATGGCGAATTGTCGGCTGACGCCGAACGCCGCTTTATCCTCTGACGTTTAGGGTGCGCCTTAACTTGGGGCAATTGGCAGAGCACGGGCGCATTCGGAATGGCCACGATTACGGGCACGACAGGCAATGACGTCATCACCGGGACAACCGGAGCCGACATCATCGATGGGGGCTTGGGCAACGACCGCATCAATGGCGGCGCGGGCGATGACATCATCACTGGCGGCGAGGGCGCCGACACGCTGACCGGCGACGCCGGCAACGACACCTTGTACGGCGGCAACGGCAACGACGGTTTCTTCGGCGGCGGCGGCAACGACATCGCCTACGGAGACGCTGGCAACGACACGATGTACGGCGACGGTGGCGACGACCAGCTGTTCGGCGGCGACGGCGACGACGTCCTCAACGGCGGCGCCGGAAACGACACGCTCAACGGCGGCGCGGGCGTCAATACTCTGAACGGCGGCGCAGGCGTCGATACGTTCGTATTCGAAGTCGCATCGGCCAATCTGACAGAAGCAATGCTCAACGATCTCGTGGCGTTGCGCGATTGGATTGCTGCGCAGACCACGTCGGCCGGCTCGATGGCGGCGCTCGCCGCGCAAGCGACCGGATCTTCGATTACGCTATCGGCGCTTGGCGCGACAGTGTCCACGGTCGAAGCCATGAAGATCGTGGTCGACGGCATCGTGACGCCGCTGAGTGCGCTGGTCAATGACTCGCCGGTTGCCGCGGCGACTGTGAACATCAGCACCAATGAAGATGCCGCGTTCTCCGGCGTCATCGCTGCGACGGACGCCGACGGCGACGCGCTGGAGTATGTCGTGTCTCAGGGTCCGGCCCACGGCGCGCTGACGATGAACGCTGCGACGGGGGCGTATGTCTATGCCCCAGGAGCAAATTTCAACGGATCGGATTCGTTTCAGGTCGTCATCTCGGATGGCAATGGCGGCTCGACCTCCCAGGACATCATCATTGCGGTCAACGCCGTCAATGATGCGCCTGTAACGGCGATATCGACCTCGCACGCGATCGACGAGGACGCGTCTGTGAGCGGCCAGGCGACGGCGTCCGACGTTGAAGGCGATGCGATGACGTGGTCGCTCGGTCAGGGTCCGGCAAACGGCACGGTGACGCTGAACGCCGCAACGGGCGATTATGCCTACACTCCAAATGCAGATTTCAACGGCGCGGATTCGTTTGAACTCGTCGTCTCCGATGGCAATGGCGGCTCGGCCGTGCAGACCGTCTCGGTCGCCGTCGCCGCGGTGAACGACGCCCCGACCGTCGCCGCCACGGCGTCGCGCTCGACCAATGAAGATACCGCCGTCACCGGGACCGTCTCCGGGTCCGACGTCGA
>JBJXHD010000027.1:0-126413 GCA_046160845.1 Hyphomicrobium sp. | reverse complement strand
TTCGAGAAGACGCACGCGATTTGAGTCGACGGCGCGCGGTGTGCGCCGAGGCCGCCCCCAAGTCCGTTTGCTTGACAGTCTTCCGTGGGGCTCCTTATATCCGCCGCTCGCAGCGGGATAGCTCAGGTGGTTAGAGCGAAGGTCTCATAATCCTTAGGTCGGCGGTTCAAGTCCGCCTCCCGCTACCAATTCCGATTGCGCGTGCGAACCTCCTCCGTCGAGCCGGCCGCAAGCGCGGACGTGCGGCGATACTTGCGACTCAATCAAAATCGACTTTGCCACGCCGCATTTTCTTTACGCCCGACCTTACCGTCTTGGCCTTGAGGCGGCGCTCTTTTGCGGCGCGACCGGGCTTCGTCTTGATGCGCGGTTTCGGCGCGACAAGCGCCGCCGCGATCAGTTCCTTCAGCCTCGAACGCGCGTCCGAGCGATTCATCTCCTGCGTTCGGAACTGATCGGCTTGGATGATCAGCACGCCGTCGAGCGTCAGGCGTCGGCCGGCCAGTCTGACCAATCGCGCCTTAGCGCCGGGCGGGATCGATGTGTTGGCGTTGAGATCAAAGCGCAGCTCCACCGCCGTCGAGACCTTGTTGACATTTTGTCCGCCGGGGCCGGACGAGCGAACGAAGCGCTCCTCCAGTTCGGTTTCTGAAATCTCCAGGTCGGGCGTGATGCGCATGGCGGACCTCTAGTTCCGCCTCAGCTTGAAATCCCGGGCGATCTCCCGCGCCGCGTTCCGGCCGGGCGAGCCGGTGACGCCGCCGCCAGGATGCGCGCTCGAACCACAGAGGTACAATCCTTTGACCGGCAATCGGTAGTTGGCATGGCCGAGCACAGGCCGCGCCGAGAACAGCTGGCCGAGGCTCAGCTGTCCGTGGAAGATGTCGCCGTCGACGAGGCCGAAGCGGCGTTCGAGATCGAGCGGCGACAGCAGCTGGCGATGCAGCACCGAGGCCTTAAAATTCGGCGCGTACGTCGTGATCGTTTCAATGACGAGGTCGGCGAACGCCTCGCGCTCAGCGACGTTTTCCCAGCTGCGCCCGTCCGGCAACCGCGGCGCGACGTGTTGCACGAACAAACTCGCGACGTGGCGCCCTATCGGCGCCAGCGTGGCGTCGATCGTCGACGGGATCAACATTTCAATGATCGGCTGCTTCGACCAGCCGAAGGTGCGGGCATCGGAGTAAGCCTGTTCGAGATAGCCGAGCGACGGCGCAATTATGATGCCGGCTTCGTGGTGTTCTTGTTGGCGCGTCCCAGGCCGGCAGGTGAAATCTGGAAGCTCGGACAGTGCGACGTTCATGCGAAATGTCCCGGATCCGGTCTTAGTGGCGAGGAAGGGCGCGCGCGCCTCGTCCGCGACGTCGCCCGGCGCGACGAGATCGCGGAACAACAATTTGGCGCCGACGTTGGCAGCGATGCTCCGCGCGCGCACCGTTTCGCCGCTCGTCAGCGTGACACCCGCTGTGCGCCCTTCTTCGATCGCAACCCGGGCCACGCCCGCATCCGTGCGAATCTCGGCGCCGCGCGCGATGGCGCATTTCGCCATGGCCTGCGTGATGGCGCCCATGCCGCCGATCGCATGACCCCACACGCCCGTCTTGCCGTTCACTTCGCCGAAGCAGTGGTGCAGGAGCACATAAGCCGTGCCGGGGTGCTGCGGCGAAGCGTAGGCGCCGACGACGCCGTCATAGGCGAACGACGCCTTGATGAAGTCGTTCTCGAACCAACGGCCGAGGAAGTCCGAGGCGCTGGCCGTGAAGAGTTCGAGAAGCTGGCGCTGTTCTGCGATCGAGAGCCCGAGCACGCGCCGCCCGATGGCTCCGCCCTTGACGAGATCGAGGATGCCGCCACCTGCGTTCGGCGGCGTGCGATTGACGAAATCGCGCAGAACAGCCGCCGAGCACTCGAGCGCCGCGGCGTAATGACGATAAGCCTTGGCGTCCTTTTCCGACAGCGCTGCTATCGTCGCGATGCGCCGCTGCGTGTCGTAGGGCAGCAGAACGCCCGTTTCGTCGTCGATCGGCCAGAAATTTCCAGCTGGTCGCTCGATGATTTCTAGGCCGAATTGCTTCAGATTGAGTTCTTCGATCACTTTCGGATTGAGCAGGCTCACGGTGTAGGACGCCACCGAGTTGCGAAATCCCGGTGCGAACTCCTCCGTCAACGCCGCGCCGCCGACGACAGGGTTCTTCTCAAGCAGAACGACGCTCAAGCCGGCCCGCGCCAGATAGGCGGCGGCCGTCAGGCCGTTGTGGCCGCCGCCAATGACAGCAACGTCGTATTGGCGCGTGTTCATGCGCTGTGTCTCGCCCGGTTCGGCGCGAATGGCAATGTCGCGCCTGTGCACCGGCGACTTTAACGACTGGTTAAGAGGTTATTCCTACCTTTACAGTGTTTAGACTGATCGCCTGCGAATCACTGGAGCTGCGCATGCTTCTCGCCGCAAATCACTTGGCATCGACCTCTCGCGACGTCGCCATCCACGTCGACGACGCGTACCGCCTGCTCGGACTGATGATCGCGACGCTCTTTCCTGCGGCGTTCTGGGTGACCGCTGTCGCGGCCGCCGGCGCCCTCGCCGACGCGCCGGTGCCCACCAACGCTCTGGTGGGCCTTGGCTGTGCGATCACCGCGTTCCTTGGGCTGATCTGCGGACCGGTGATGTTTAGAGACTGATCTTGCGTCACGCTCCCCAGTCGCAGCGCAATCGCTGACACACACCGCCACGTCTGCCTGCGATCGAACACCGCGCGGGCACGAAGCTGCAGGAGCGGCAGCTGTAGCTCGACACGCAGCCGCGATAGCGCCCGCTGCGAGTGAAATTGCAGTTCAGGATCGTTTGGCAATCGCGCTGTGGATTGATTATGCCGCCGGGACCTTCCTGCGCTGCCGACGGAAGGGTCGACAGCGTCATGAGAATGGCGGTGGCCGCCATCCCGATGAAGGTCTTGCGGTTGAACGTCCAGGTCATCGCCGGCTCCCATGCGTACACGAGCCCAGCAAGAGTGACTCTCTCGCGGGCTATGCGCAACGGCGCAGCACAGTAAACGCCTGGCAATTCACCAGTGCTGTTGACTACTCGGCGGCGGCGCGAACTTTCGGCCGGACCAGCGCCATGTAGTCGTTCAACAGGGCTTCCGTAATTGCGCCCGGCTTGTAGATGTGCTCGCCGATCTCGGAAACCGGCGTCACCTCGGCGGCCGTGCCGGTGATGAAACATTCGGAAAACCCGCCAAGTTCGCCCGGCAGGATGACCCGCTCGATTACCTGGATGCCGCGCGCCTTGGCCAGACCAAGCACGGTGCGCCGCGTGATGCCGTCGAGGAAACAATCGGGATCGGGCGTGTGGATAGCGCCGTCCTTGATCAGAAACACATTGGCCCCTGTGCATTCGGCCACCCGGCCGCGATAGTCGAGCATCAGCGCGTCCGCGTAGCCGGCGCGCTCTGCGCGGTGCTTCTCGATCGTGCAGATCATGTAAAGTCCGGCGGCCTTGGCTTTGCACGGCGCGCACGCCGGATCGGGCCGTCGGTAGGTCGCGTGCGTGATGCGGATGCCTTTCAGCCGTTGCTCCATCGGGAAATAGGAGCCCCAATTCCACGCGGCGATTGCCAGGTGGATTTTCGAGTGCTGCGCCGAGACGCCCATCTGCTCGCTGCCGCGCCACGCGATAGGTCGTACATAACAATCGCCGAGCTTGTTGGCGTCGACGACCTCGCGGCACGCCTGGTCGATCGCGGCAATCGAGTATGGGATTTCGAAATCCATAATGCGGGCGCCTTCGACGAGGCGCTCGGAGTGCTCGGTCAATTTGAAGATCTGGCCGTCGTAGGCGCGCTCACCCTCAAAAACCGCGCTGGCGTAATGCAGCGCGTGGGTCAGCACATGCACTTTCGCGTCGCGCCATGGAACCAGCGCGCCGTCGAGCCAGATGAGGCCGTCGCGATCGTGATAGGGAACGAGGTCCGCCATGCCGTCCGAGATCCTTACCGATGGCGCTGGTCCGCTGGACGCATTCCGCCGTTGTGGGTCGCGCGACCACTGCCGTGCCGCACTGCGACACGCCATACCTATGCCGCCTCGGGCTCGCAAGTCGCTTCTGCGAGTCTTTACCGAAACGGCAATTCGACTTGAAAGATGGACCGATCAAGGCCAATAAGTCAACATGACTGACATATCTTCCGGGCCTTCGTCCGCGTCCAGTACACCCGCCGTTTCGCCGGTCAAACCTAGCGTATCCCTTAACGCGGGCGCCGCTGCCAGCAGAGACGAATTGATTGCCTGCGCCGAGCTTTTCTACTTCGCCTACCGCGAATTCACGCGTGACCCCGACGCCATCCTTGCGCAGTACGAATTTGGGCGGGCACACCATCGGGTGCTGCATTTCGTGCATCGAAATCCCGGCCTTAGGGTCGCCGAACTTCTCGATATTCTGAAGATCACCAAGCAGAGCTTGGCGCGAGTCTTGAAACAGCTGGTCGATGAGGGTTTCATCATTCAGAGAGCAGGCGACGCAGATCGACGCGAGCGTCGGCTTTACCTTTCCGCTAAGGGGACGCGCCTGACCGACAAGCTCACGGAAATCCAGATCAAGCGGCTCGAAGCAGCGCTTTTGCGGATCGGACCGAGCGCCGGCGCCCTCGCGCAGCGCTTCTTGTTCGCAATGATCGCCGACGAGGATCACGCCAAGGTGCAAGCGTTGATTGAAACCGGCGGCGCACTTCGCCCTGCGCCTGGACGCGGCTCATGAAAGCGCAATCGACCACCGGGCGCGCCGAGCCGCTGCCTGACAACGCGCCGCACATTCTCGTCGTCGATGACGACCAGAAGATTCGCGCGCTGCTAGGACGCTTCCTGGTGTCCAATGGCTTTCGCGTCACGGAGGCCGCCGACGCGGTCGCGGCCCGAAGTTTCATGCGCGGACTGGCCTTCGATCTCGTGCTGCTCGACGTTATGATGCCGGGCGAATGCGGCTTGACGCTGGCCCGCGATCTTAAGGCGACGCGCCCCGTTCCGATTTGCATGCTGACGGCGCTGGCTGATGCCGAAGACCGCATCTCAGGCCTCGAAGCCGGCGTCGACGACTATGTGCCGAAGCCCTTCGAGCCGCGCGAACTTCTGCTGCGCATCAAGAACATCCTGAGGCGCGGGCAGTCGCCCGGCGCGCCGCGCGATGAAATCCGCATGGGGCCGTGCGTGTTCAACGTCACTCGCGGCGAACTCAAGCGCGACGACGAGCCGATCAAGCTCACCGAGCGCGAGCGCGATCTGATGCGGCTCTTCGCCCAGCGCATCGGCATGCCCGTGCCGCGCCACGAGCTGTCGAGCGACGACAGCACCGGCAGCGAGCGCGCCATCGACGTGCAGATCAATCGCCTGCGCCGCAAGATCGAAGCCGATCCGGCGAACCCCGTCTACCTGCAGACGGCGCGCGGCAAAGGCTACATCCTTTATACGGACTAGCCGCTGTTTCGCCCGCCGCTATGACGGCCTCAGGACCGAGACTTGACAGCACCGATGGTCGTCGCCCGCGAAACATCAGTTGATCTCAACCCTCCCGCGTCGTGGCTCAAGCGCCTGCGGGGATATCCGCTCGTCGCGCAAATCGGGCACATTGTCGCCGAGCTTCTGCCGAAAGGCCTCTATGCACGCGCGCTGCTGATCATCATCACGCCGATCGTCGTGCTTGAGGGCGTCATCGCTTTCGCGTTCATGGAGCGACACTGGCAAGCCGTGACGCGCCGCCTTTCTGAATCGACGGCGCGCGATATCGCGGCGTTGATCGACATGTACAAGGCGGTCGAGCAGCAAAATGAAGCTCAGAAGATCATCGACCTCGCCCGCGACCGCCTCGGGCTGACGATGGAGATCCTGCCTGCCGGCGATTTGCCGCCACCTGGCCCGAAACCGTTTTTCGCGCTGCTCGACAAGGCGCTGTCGAACGAACTGCGCCGCCACGTGCAGTTGCCGTTCTGGATCGACACGGTGGGAGAGACGCGAAACGTCGAAATTCGCGTCAAGTATGAAAACGCCATCTTGCGCTTCGTTGCGACGCGCAGCCAGACCTACGCCTCCAATTCGCACATTTTCCTGCTTTGGATGGTGGGTACGTCGGTCATCCTGCTGACTGTGGCGATCCTGTTTCTGCGCAATCAGATCCGTCCGATTCTGCGCCTCGCCGACGCCGCCGATTCCTTCGGCAAGGGCCGTGGCATTCCGGAGGATTTTCGCCCCCGCGGGGCTCGCGAAGTCCGCCAGGCGGCAAGCGCATTTTTACAAATGCGCGACCGCATCACAACCCATGTCGAACAGCGGACAACGATGCTCGCCGGCGTCAGTCACGACCTCAGAACCGTGTTGACGCGATTCAAGCTCGAACTTGCGCTGCTTGACGACACCCCTGAAGCGCGATCGCTCTCAGCCGACGTCGTCGAAATGCAGCACATGCTCGAGGACTATCTCGCTTTCGCAAAGGGCGACGGCGGTGAAGAGGCGACGCCGACGAACCTGCGCGAACTGCTGCAGGAGATCTATGAGGACAGCCAGATCTACGGCAGCACGATCGAACTCAAGCTGCGCAAGCGCCGCGGCGATCTCATCCTGCCGTTGAAGCGCCAGGCGCTCAAACGCGCCATTACCAACCTCGTCACCAACGCGGCGCGCTTCGGCGACAAAATCGTCATTCGCGCCGCGACCGAAGGTCAATGGGTTCGCATCGAAGTTGATGACAACGGTCCCGGTATTCCGCGGGCGGAGCGCGAGAATGTGTTCCGGCCGTTTTATCGGCTGGACCACGCCCGCAACCAGGACGAAGGCAACAGCGGCCTCGGGCTCGCCATAGCGCGCGACATCGCCAAGAGCCACGGCGGTGAAATCGCCCTTGGCGAAAGCTCGATGGGCGGCCTCAGGGCCATTATTTCACTGCCGCTCTAGCTGCCCGGGACCGAACTTGCCGGGAAAAACTCACGGTTTTCGAGGCTCACGGCCTCGTGACTTGCCTGTTATGTTATGAAGTTACATATTTGGGTCAGACAGCTTCACCAACAGCCTGTCTCGCGCCACGGTCTCGGTGTCCTCCAACGACCAAAGCGCTTGTGATCTACCCGGTCGACCCCGATCGCCGGTATCGCCGACCTAACCCGCGGCGATCCATTCGGGGTGCGAAACGTTCGGTTAGGCCGCGATTTTGGATCCGACAGCCGACACCCAGCCGGCTTAGCGTCCAAGGTCGCGGCCTCGCTGTTTGGCGGCGAGCACCGCTTCGCGCATCAACGCTTTCAAGCCGCCTTCTTCGCGCATCAAAACTTCGAGCGCCGCCGCCGTCGTGCCACCCGGTGATGTCACGTTGGCGCGCAGCGTCGCCGCATCCTCCGGCGATCGATGGAGCAATTCGCCTGAGCCGCTGACGGTGGCGCGCGCCAGCGCCATCGCGGTTGCGGCGTCGAGGCCGGCGGCGACACCCGCCTCCGCGATGCACTCGACCAGAAAATACACATAGGCCGGTCCCGAGCCCGAAACGGCCGTGACTGCGTCGATCAGCGCTTCATCCTTCAGCCAGACGACGTCGCCCGCCGCCGCCAACAGCGCGTCGCAATCGGACTTCTGTGAAGCCGTGACATGCGCGTTCGCAACCGCGCCGGTTATGCCGCGCCCGATTGCCGCCGGCGTATTCGGCATCGCGCGCACGACGGCGGCGTTCGGCGGAAGATGGCGTTCAAAGCTGGCGATCGATTTTCCGGCCGCGATCGAGAGCACCACCGTGTCGGCGCCGGCGAACCTCGCCAGCGGTGGAAATGCGATGTCCATCGATTGCGGTTTGACCGCGACGACGATGACGGCCGGCGGCGCGTCTAACTTTGCGATGGCCTCGACGCATCTGACGCCGCGGTTGCGCATCAGGTGCTGCATCTCGGGTCCGGCCGCTGGTTCTTGAACAATAATGGAGGAAGGTTCGAGCCCGCGCGCGAGCCATCCCCCGAGCAGCGCGGATCCCATCTTGCCGGCTCCGGCAAGAACCAACGGTCCGTTGAGGGTAAATGACATGCGCGTCGGCCGATCGAGTGACGAGCCGCGACGGCGCGACTCAGGCCTGCCCTTGCGTCTCGAACATCGTCGACTCGAGGGCTTCGCGACTTTCCTTACCCGCCCAGACGACGAACTGGAAGGCCTGGTAGTATTTCTCGCAACCTTCTAGGGCCGCCTTGAGTAGCGCTTCGCACTGGTGGGTCGTCGCGACGGCGCCGTTCAGCAGCAGCCCGTGGCGGAACATCACCAAGCCTTCCTGAGTCCAAAGATCAAAGTGGCCGAGCCAAAGCTGCTCGTTGATTTGCGCGATCAGGCGGTACATTTCAGCGAGGCGGTTCGGTGGCACACGGAAGTCGAAGGCGCAGGCCAGATGCAGGGCCTCGAGGTCTTCGCGCCAATTGATCGAGACGTGGTAGTCGGCCCAAGTGCCGGCGACGATCAGCGTTAGTTCATCGTCGCTTGACCGGTCGGTCGGCCAATCATGGCCCTGGGCCAAGTGCTCGATGAGATCGATCGGATTGTTGATCCGATCCGAGCGGCGTTCGGCCAATGCCATATTCGTCGATCCTTCCATTGCCCCGGCGCCTGCGAAGTAAATTCTTCAATGACGGGCGCGGCGTGCGTCGGACGAAAACAGAGGCGCCCCCGAGTCGCAAGGCGGGCGGATTAGACCCGTCGCCTTGTCCACGGGCAAAGTGGCCGCGCGGGGGCGAACGCGAGAAATGCGCGGTGTTATCAACGCTGGATGCTGTTTTCTGGTGAGAACTCGGCCGACGGCTGTGGATCTCTGCGAGCGGTGCGCGCCGGTCACGCGCCCTTGAGCCGCGCGACTTCCCCTTCGAGCGACGCCAAGCGTGCGCTGAGCGCCTCGTTTTCCTCACGCGCCTTCTGCGCCATGGCTTTCACGGCTTCGAAGTCTTCGCGCGCGACCATATCCATTTCGCGCAGAAATCGTTCGGCTTGGCCTTTGACCAGAGTTTCGGCTTCGCGCTTCATTCCCTCCGCGGCCCCTGCTGCTTCGGTCATGAGCTTGGCGAAATCGTCAAAGATACGGTTGCTGGTCTGTGTCATTGAAGGTCCCGACGGTCCATAGGCTTGGCCTCAACTATATGGGCCGGCGCGGCCGCCCCCGCAAGCAGGCGCGCCGCGCCGCGCCAATCTTGACTTTGCTATTGCGATCTCGAACAAGGCACTGAACGTCGGAGACTTTCTGGCCGCACGTCCGGAGCGCCGCATGTATTCTCTCGCCGCACTCGCGTACCCCTCGATCGATCCGGTCGCGCTCCAGATCGGGCCGTTCGCCATCAAGTGGTACGGCCTCGCGTATATGGCCGGGCTTCTGCTCGGTTGGCTCTACGTGCGCCGCCTGCTTGAAACTTCGTCACTGTGGCCTGCGGGCAAAGCGCCCTTCGGAGTCGAGCGCGTCGATGACCTGCTGTTGTACATGACGGTCGGCGTCATCGTCGGCGGCCGGCTTGGCTTCGTCTTTCTCTACGAGCCGAGCTACTACCTCGCCAACCCGCAGGACATTCCGGCGGTGTGGAAAGGCGGTATGAGTTTTCACGGCGCGCTCATCGGATCGGCGCTGGCAATTGTGTTGTTCGCGCGGCGCAACGGATACAATGCGCTCTCCGCGATGGATCTCTGCACTGCGGCAAACCCGATCGGCCTCTTTTTCGGCCGCGTCGCCAATTTCATCAATGGCGAGTTGTTCGGCCGGGTCAGCGATGCGCCGTGGGCAATGGTTTTTCCCGAGGCGTCCATCCAGCATGCCGCCGTCGAACCGGCGACGCGTCATCCATCGCAAATCTACGAAGCGCTGCTTGAAGGCGTAGCGCTCTTCATCGTTCTGCGCGTGCTGACGCACCGCTTTGAAGCGCTGAAAAAGCCCGGACTCGTCTCGGGTGTTTTTGTGTTAGGCTATGGGCTGGCGCGTTCATTCTCCGAAATCTTCCGCGAACCTCACGAAGGCCACGCCTTGAACATCGGCCCCTTTACCGCCGGTCAAATCTATTCCGTGCCGATGATCGCCTTGGGCGCCTACTTGATTTGGAAGGCGCATCACAACCGTCAGCGCGAGAAGGCCGCAGCGTGAATTCTGACGTCGCGCAGCGCCGCGATACGCCCCTCGCACGCATTCTGAAGGATCGCATTGCCCAAGACGGGCCGATGCCGATCGCCGACTACATGTCCTACTGTCTGTGGGACGCGCAGCACGGCTACTACGCGACGAAACAAGCGATCGGCCGCGCCGGCGACTTCATCACGGCGGGCGAAATCAGCCAGATCTTCGGCGAACTCATCGGACTTTGGTCCGGCGTCGTCTGGCGCGAAGCGTTCGGCGCGCCGGCTCGTGTGACGCTCGCCGAATACGGCCCGGGGCGCGGCGCGTTGATCCGGGACGCCGTGCGCTCGAGCCGCGTGGTGCCCGGATTTCAGGGCGCCGTCAGTCTGCACCTCGTGGAAATGAGCCCAATCCTAAAGTCGATGCAGGAAGCGGCCTTGAAAGACGCCGGCGCGCCGGTCGCCTGGAGCCAGAACCTTGCCGGCTTTCCAGCGCCGGCGATCATCATCGCCAACGAATTTCTTGACGCGTGGCCGGTCACGCAATGGATCAAGACCGCAGATGGATGGCGGCTGCGCGCCGTCGGCCTCAATGCAGCGGGCGATCTGGATTTCACCGCGCTCGCCGGCGGGCCGATCCACGATGAGCTCGACGCCGACTATGCTTCCGCCCCCGAAGGGGTCATCTATGAGACGTTGGACGTCACACGCTTTGCTGGCGCACTGTCCGCGATCGGCAACAGCGGTCCGTTCGCGGCGCTGCTGATCGACTACGGCTATACGACGCCCGGCGCCGGCGACACTTTGCAGGCGTTGCGCAACCACGCGATCGAACATCCGCTGGCAAGCCCCGGCGAGGCTGATCTCTCGACGCACGTCAACTTTCACGCGCTCGCGGTCGCGCTGCATCGCGCCGGACTCGCGATCGACGGACCGGTGACGCAAGCAGAGTTTCTCGGTCAACTCGGCATCGTCGAGCGCGCATCACGCTTGATGAGCGCTAATCCAGACCGCGCGGGTGAAATCGAGACAGGCGTCGCGCGATTGTTGGCGCCAACTGGCATGGGCGCACGGTTCAAGGTGATCGGCGTCAGGCGCTCGGATGTTCCACCGCTGCCGGGCTTCGCGGCGGCGGCGCAAACTTAGAGACTACGATGATGCTCCCAAGACAAGCATCCAATCTCACCGGGCTGCCGCGAATCCTCCATGGATTTTTTACGCGACAGGGCGGCGTTTCCGAGGGACCCTATCAGAGCCTCAACTGTGGGCTTGGCTCATCGGACGATCCCGATCGCGTGCTGGAGAATCGCCGCCGGGTCGCCGAAGCGCTCGGCAGCACTAGCGGCGGCGTTATCACGCTCTATCAGGAGCACGGCGCAACCGCGATCACGGTCGATCAACCGATCGCACGCGACAAGCTGCCCAAAGCCGATGCCGTCGTCTCCGCGACGCCCGGCCTCCTCATCGGGGTGCTGACCGCCGACTGCGCGCCGGTGCTGCTTGCCGACCCAGTCGCGGGCGTCGTCGCCGCTGCGCACGCGGGCTGGCGCGGGGCCGCCTCCGGCATTCTCGAAAGCGCGATCCGAGAAATGGAGCGCATCGGCGCCAGCCGGTCGCGAATTGCGGCGGCTGTCGGGCCCTGCATTAACCAGGATTCCTACGAGGTCGGACCCGAGTTCGAACGCGACGTCATCGCCCGTGACGCCGAGGGCGCTATCTTCTTCAAGCGCCTAGTCGCGGGCGGTAGGGGCTATTTCGATCTTCCGGGCTACTCCGCCATGCGGCTCCGCCGCGCCGGTCTTGCCAACGTCGCGAGCGCCGCTGCCTGCACGTATGAGAACGAATCGGAATTTTTCAGCTTTCGCCGCGCGACGCATCGCAAAGAGGCGGATTACGGCCGCCAAATCTCCGCCATTGTCGTGGCTTAACTGCACAATCCACAGAGTTTTGACGGTGCGGGCCAACGTTTGCGGCGTTGATCGCACTTTGACGCCGCTGCCATCTGGACGGGCGCTGAACCGCTGTCTTACAGCTTAAGCATCAGTACCGGTAGCGAGTGAGGTGTTGGGGCCGCGGATGTAGTTTCCGGTCGCCATGCGTGTGCGGTTGGATAAACGGGGGGACGTCGACGTGACGACCTTGAACTCTGCATCGGCACGACGCTGCGCGACTCCGCTGAAAGCACTGACTTGCGCGGCGCTTGCCGCGCTGGCGCTTGCGGGCTGCAGTTCCGGTTCGAGCGTGCTCCCTGACGGCGCCGCCGGCGGGCCGAATGTCTCGGTTGCGCCAACGGACGGTCAGCCTGGATCGACGCAAGATGCGAAGATCCAAATCGCTCCGATCATCGGCTCTCCCGAAGGCGTCGCCCGCGATCTGCAAATGCAGCTCACGACGGCGATCGAGCGTCGCAGCATCACAGTTGCGAAAACCGCGAGTTCGTCGGGCGAGTTCGTGCTGCGAGGCTACATCGTCGCTTCGCGCGAAAAAGCCGGGGCGAAGGTCTCTTATATCTGGGACGTGACTGATAAGTCCGGCCAGCGTGTCCACCGCATAACCGGCGAAGAAAACGCCGGCGGCGCCGCCAAGGACCCGTGGTCTGCCGTGACGCCGCAGATCGTCCAGAACATTGCCGACCGCACGGCGACACAGATCGCCAGCTGGCTACCAGGGCAAAGCGCCACTGCGCCGATCGCCAGCGCGCCGTCCGTCGCAGGCGCCAGCCAGGTCGCGGCGGCCAAGCCGACGACTGCGGCGCCAGCGCCGGATCAGGCGCCGCTGACCACCGCGGCTGTGCCGGCGACGCCCAGCGCTCCGACCACGGGGAGCATCGAAGCGACGGGACCTGTGTCGACAATGGTGCCGCCAATCACAGGCGCGCCCGGCGACGGCAGTACATCCTTGACCGCCGCAATCCAAAGGGAGCTGACACGAAACGGCGTTTCGCTGGCCAGCGCGACGACTGCCGACACGTATCGGGTCGAAGGCAAAGTGGCGATCGGTCTGGCAAAGGACGGCAAGCAGCCGATTCAAATCGACTGGAACGTGCTCGACCCGAAAGGCAAGAAGCTCGGAACCGTCTCGCAGAAGAACGATGTTCCGCAGGGCTCGCTTGACGGCGCGTGGGGTAAAACGGCCGACGCGGCCGCCGCCGCCGCTGCGGCGGGCATCCTGAAACTGCTGCCGCAGAAGACAGCAGCAAATTAACGTCAATGCGCATGTCTGCGCACCACCCCGCTGCTGATCGACGATCTGCCGGACCCGAGCGGTTGAAACGTCCGGGTCCCCTTGCTACAAGCCCGCCCATTAGCGGGTCGCGGATTAAGCCATGCCTTTCGATGCCAGAAACGGCGAGCCGCGGGCAGCAGCCGTCCGCGGCGCGGATGGCCAGGGAAAGCTCAACGTGAAACTGGTCGCCGGCAACAGCAATAAACCTCTCGCCGACGCCATAAGCGCATACCTGAAAATCCCGTTGACCAAGGGACAGGTCAAGCGCTTCGCCGACCTCGAAATTTTCGTCGAGATCCAAGAGAACGTCCGCGGCCAGGACGTGTTCGTCGTGCAGTCGACGTCGTTCCCGGCGAACGACAACATGATGGAGTTGCTGATCCTCATTGATGCGCTGAAGCGCTCGTCGGCGCGGCGCGTCACGGCCGTCGTTCCCTATTTCGGCTACGCTCGTCAGGATCGCAAGCCCGGCCCCCGCACGCCGATCTCGGCGAAGCTCGTCGCCAACCTGATCGAGCGCGCCGGCGCCGACCGCGTGCTGACGCTCGATCTGCATGCCGGTCAGATCCAAGGCTTTTTCGACATCCCGACCGACAACCTGTTCGCCGCGCCGGTGATGACGCGCGACATCGAGGAACAATTCGGAAAAACCGACGATGTGGTCGTCGTCTCGCCCGACGTCGGCGGCGTCGTGCGCGCGCGGGCGCTCGCCAAGCGCATCAACGCGCCGATCGCTATCTGCGACAAGCGGCGCGAGCGGGCGGGCGAAAGCGAAGTCATGAACGTCATCGGCGAAGTCGACGGGCGGCGCTGCATTCTGATAGACGACATCGCCGATTCCGGCGGCACCTTGGTGAACGCTGCCGAAGCGCTGTTGAAAGCCGGCGCATCCGAGGCTTCGGCCTATGTCACGCATGGCGTGCTGTCCGGCGGCGCCGTCAATCGGATCCAGAATTCCAACCTTAAGTCGCTGGTCATCACGGATTCGATCCTGGCGACGGAGGCGGTGAAGGCGGCAAAGAACATCCGCGTCATCTCAATCGCGACGTTGATCGGCGAGGCGATTTTGCGCACTTCGCGCGAGGAGAGCGTGTCGAGCTTGTTTTACTAAGCTCGACACGCTGTGACGCTAGGCGGCTTTCTTGCCGCAGCACGCCTTGCCGATCTCGCCGATGTGGCGATGATCGGTTCCGCAGCAGCCGCCGACGACGACGATCTGCGGATGACGACGCATCAGATCGCAGTACTCGCCGCCGAGCTCGACAGGGTCGCCGGCGTCGAGATCGGGCGCGTCGTTTAGCTCCTGATGACTGCGCCGTGAGGCATTGGCGCGAAGACCGCGGATGCGCGCCATCGCGGCGTCGCCCGAGTTGAGTTCAGCCTCGAAGTGACTCGGGTGCGCGCAGTTGATCATGAAGTACGCCGCAACAGAGTTCGTCGCCGCGTCGACCTGGCGGATCGCGTCTCCGAGCCGCTGGCCAGTCGGCAGACGCCCGTCAGTCTCGAGCGTAAACGAAATCACGACGGGCAGTTTCGCCTTGCGCGCGGCCATGACGATTCCGATCGCCTCGGGGGCGTTGGTCATCGTGAACGCGCTCGCGAGTTCGGCGCCCGCATCCGCAAATGCGACTATCTGCGCCGCGTGATAGTCGGCGGCTTCTTTGGCCGACATGATGAGGCCAGGGTCGTAACCGTCGCCGCGCGGACCTATGGCGCCGCTGACGACGATCGGCAGGCGCGGCGAGGCGTGCTGCGCCTTGATCTCGAACATCATCGCAATCGAGTCGCTGTTGACGGCGGTGATCTCCGCTTCCGACCAGCCGAGCTTCGCACCCCAGTCCGAACTCGCCCGCCAGGTCGGCGTCTCGAGAATGAAACCGGCGCCCTGCGCTTTGGCGATCTTCAAGTAGGGCTCGTAGTAGTTGCGGATGGCCTTGCGACCTGCCGCGTCGCGCATCAGCGCAAAGGCCGCGAAGTGCGGCAGCTCGATTCCGTCGAGGAATATCAGGGAAGTTTCGAGTCCGCCGTCGGACAGGAAAATGCCGCCATCGAGTTGCGGCAAGTTTTTGTGCCGTGGAGTTTTCATTGTCACTGCGCTCCTCTGTTGAATTGCCGGCGCGCAAAACTGCGCGCCAACCGGGA
This sequence comes from Hyphomicrobium sp., assembly GCA_046160845.1. Lineage (GTDB taxonomy): Bacteria > Pseudomonadota > Alphaproteobacteria > Rhizobiales > Hyphomicrobiaceae > Hyphomicrobium_B. The sequence goes on along the minus strand of JBJXHD010000027.1, from coordinate 110,954 downwards.
GAGGCGTCAATATGTTGGGCTACGATGTAGAGATGTTACGCGGGTAACACCAGCGGCACTACGCCGCCCACTGCGACGTAAACGTCGGCGACAGCATCAGCGAATGCGGGCGCGGCTTGCTCGGCGGCGGATCGGCGATGCCTTGCAGGATATACGACATCGCGGACTTGAAGCCGTTCTCCGTGTACGGCTTGCCAATGTAGCCCACGGCGCCTGCATAGTCGTCCGGGATGCGGTTGATGTTGGCGCCAGCGACGCCGGATCGAAAACGTCGCGGCAAAGTTAAGGGAAAGGACCGCGGCGGTCAGCGGAAGGAAGGGTGTTCGAACTCCGGAGATTTTATAGAGACGGCGGCGAACTTAGTCTTCGACGTCGCTGCATTTCGCGCATCGGCCGCGGAGTTCCAGCGTCATGGACCGCGCTCGGAATTTGGCTGCCGTGGCCCATGACTGCAAAGCTTTGATCGCCGCCGGGCTGTTGAATTCGTTTACGACGCCGCAGGCGTCGCAGATGGCGAATACGGCCTTGCCAGGGTGGTGCGGGTGGTTGCATGCGACGAAAGCGTTCAGGCTTTCTAGGCGATGCGCCAAGCCGTCGTCGATCAAGCGCTGCAAGGCCCGGTAGACCGTCGGCGGGGCCGTGACGCCATGCCCCCTCACCTGCTCAATGAGTTCATAGGCGCTGACAGGGCGGCCGACACCGCGCAGGGCTTCGACGATGATCTTGTCCTGGTCGGCGGCCGAGCGGCGTTTGGTTGGCTTGCGAGGCATTTGGTCCGTTGGTCAGCTTAAGCGGGCAACTGACAGCAACATAGGAGCGAATCCCACCAAAGTCAGCGCCTTACCAAGGCTGCAATCGCCCTCGCCGGACCCAAATGGCGCTCGGTTGCGTCTTTCCGGCGCCGAGGATATAAGCCGCCCATCTCATGATGAACGTCCTGAGACGCCGCCCGGCACCCTTGGAGGCCGGCACGCGGCACTTTCGGCGTTGGCGAATGGTCGCCACACGCCAGAACCGCACGGAGATGATGCCATGTCTGAGCTGATACCGCTCAAGGCTTCGGCGCGCCCGCGTGCCGGCAAGGGGGCCGCACGCCAAGCACGCCGCGAAGGAAATGTGCCCGCCGTCATATACGGCGACAACAAAACGCCCGAGACGATCGCACTCGAATACAACGCGCTCTGGAAGCAGGTCCTGAAGGGCCACTTCACATCGACCGCCTTCGAACTCGACGTCGACGGCAAGAAGCATATCGTGCTCGCCCGTGACGTCCAGGTCGATCCGGTCCGCGACACACCGCTACACGTCGACTTTCTGCGCGTCGGCAAGGATGGCGTCATTCGCGTGGCGATCCCGGTTCGCTTCATCAACGAACTCTTGTCGCCAGGTCTGAAGCGCGGCGGCGTGTTGAATATCGTGCGCCACGAAGTCGAAGTTTTCTGCCCGTTCGACAAAATCCCGCAATTCTTCGAATTCGATCTCACAGGCCTCGAAATCGGCAAGTCTATCCACATCTCGGCGCTCAAGATGCCTGACGGCGTCAGCCCGGTCATCAAGAACCGCGACTTCACGGTTGCGACCATCGCCGGTGCGCTGAAGGCGGAAGTGGAAGAGACCGCTACGACTGCGGCTGCTGATCCAGCTGCTGCGGCAGCGACCGCCGCGGCGCCTGCCGCTGCGGCCGGCAAGGGCGCGCCTGCGGCCGCCGCCGGCAAGGCTGCTCCAGCCGGCAAGGCTGCACCGGCCGGGAAGGGCGCCGCCGCCGCTCCTGCGGCCAAGCCCGCCGGCAAGAAGTAACGAGCTCAAGTCCGGCGCGGAGTACTCTGCGCCGGACGCCCTCACGAACGCCCAACGTCGAAGCGGATCGGGATAACGATGAAGCTCTTCGTCGGCCTCGGCAATCCCGGCGACAAGTATCGCGGCCACCGCCACAACATCGGATACATGGCCGTCGAGCGGATCGCGACGACGCACAACTTCGCGCCGTGGCGCAAGAAATTTTCCGGCCTCGTGACGGAAGGGTTGATCGGTGGCGAGCGCGTGACGCTGCTGAAACCCGAGACCTACATGAACGACAGCGGCCAATCGGTTCAGGACGCCCAGCGCTTTCTGAAAATCCCGCTGGCTGACGTCGTCGTGTTTCACGACGAACTTGATCTCGCCCCGGGAAAGATCAAGGTTAAGACGGGCGGCGGCAACGCTGGCCACAACGGCCTTCGTTCGATGTCCCAGCACATCGAAAACGACTATCAGCGGGTGCGCATCGGCATCGGCCACCCGGGGTCGAAGGACGCCGTGTCGCCGTATGTGCTCAATGATTTCGCCAAGTCGGAGCGCGCATGGGTCAATGACCTGCTGGCTGCGATCGCAGACGCCGCACCGCATCTCGCCCAAGGCGACACCGCGGGTTTCCTGAACGAGATCGCTCGACGGACCGGCGAAAACGACGATGTGGGGCAAGAGACCGCCGCGCCTGCCAAATCCTCCCCCCATCCGGCCGGCGAGCGCGCGGGCAAACGAAAATCGGCTCTGGCAGAGAATTTGCGAAAGTTCCTCGGCGCGCGAAAATCGGACCCGAAGTCTTCTTGAGTTCAAGTCCCCTTGAGTTTCAGGCACGTCGGCCTATGAACTTGCGTTCAGAGTTCAAGTTGCAGAAGAGCGGATGTGGTCATGGTTGACGCCTATTCCGACGACGACGGCGGCGGTGCGTTCGCGCGATTGCGGCGGCTGTTCGGCTCGACGTTCGATATCCTGATCGGGCTGCTGTCGCTTGCCTATGTGGTCGGCGTCTTCGGCTTCATCATCAAGGACGCCGCCAGCGGGTTCAGCAAAGACAGAACCGGGCTGCGCACGATTACCGCCAGTCGCTGGAACGATCGCACGCTGGCATTCTCCATCGACGGCGCCGACCGGAACGGCCGGGCTGCGAAGTTCGACGTCGTCGTTCTGACGAAAATGTACGGCTGGGTGCGCGGTTCGACCACAGAACTTGAGCGTGGAGAAACGCGCCTTTCGCCCGATGACATCTCGCGCGAAGTGTTCACGCAGCAGCTTCGCGAGGGACTTGGCTCGGCGCGCGAACTGATCGCCGTCGGGCTCGCCAGCCAGGAAGGTGAGGTCGAACGCGAGACGCAGCGCGCCGGACTGCGTGCTGCGCGCATAGCGGAATGGGTGCGCGAAGCTGTCGGGCGCTCAATCCCGATCTGGACATTAAATCTCGGCCGCTATGTCGAGGTTTGCGCCGATTGCGAGACGGAGGACACCAGCTGGCAGCGGCCGTTCATCGTCGTCGCCGTGCGCGTCGCCGATCCTGGGACCGACATCGGCGAAGCCCTCGCCGTCGCGCTTTCGGACAAGTCGAACCTGCCAAGCCCCTCGCGCTACTCGACGTTCGCGCTGTCGAAATTCACGAAATAATCCACATCGGCGACCGCGCGGCGACATGCGCCTTTCCAAGCGTTCGCGCGCGCGTTAGGGCTCGCCCGGAAACAGCATCGGACCATATCACCCCATGGGCTTCAAATGCGGCATTGTCGGCCTGCCCAACGTCGGCAAGTCGACGCTTTTTAATGCGTTGACGCAGACCGCCGCGGCGGAAGCGGCGAACTATCCGTTCTGCACCATCGAGCCCAACGTCGGTGAAGTTGGCGTGCCGGATCCACGCCTCGACACGCTGGCGAAGATCGCCGCCAGCAAAGAGATCATTCCGACGCGCTTGACGTTCGTCGACATTGCCGGGCTGGTCCGCGGCGCTTCGAAGGGCGAAGGGCTCGGCAACAAGTTCCTGTCGCACATCCGCGAGGTCGATGCCGTCGCCTACGTGCTGCGATGTTTCGTCGACGAGGACGTGACGCACGTCGAGAACCGCATCGACCCGCTGGCCGACGCCGACACCGTCGAGACCGAGCTGATGCTCGCTGATCTTGATAGCCTCGAAAAACGCGTTACGGCCAACGAGAAGAAGGCGAAGGCGGGAGACAAGGAAGCCAAGGTGCTGATGGCGGTGATCGACAAGGTGCTGCCGCTGCTTCGCGACGGCAAGCCGGCGCGCCTCGCCGTGATGACGCCGGAAGAAATGCCGACGTTCCGCGGTCTGCAGCTTCTGACGTCGAAACCCGTCGTCTACGTTTGCAACGTGGAGGAAAGCTCGGCGGCCAGCGGAAACGACTTTTCCAGGCAGATCGCGGCGCGCGCCAAGGCTGAAGGCGCTCAGTCCGTTGTGATCTCGGCGAAGATCGAAAGCGAGTTCGCCGGACTTGCACCGGAGGATCGTGCGGCATTTCTCAGCGAAATGGGGTTGGTGGAGGCCGGCCTCAACCGTCTGATCCGCGCCGGATACCAACTCCTGGACCTAGTCACCTACTTCACCGTCGGCCCCAAGGAAGCGCGCGCCTGGACGATCACGCGCGGCACCAAGGCCCCGCAAGCAGCCGGCGTCATCCACACGGATTTTGAGAAGGGCTTCATTCGCGCCGAGACGATCGCCTACCCCGACTACGCGGCGCTTGGCGGCGAAGGCGGCGCGAAAGAAGCCGGCAAGATGCGCCTCGAAGGCAAGGACTATGTTGTGCAGGACGGCGACGTGATGCATTTCAGGTTCGCGAACTAGGGAGACGACCAAACCATGACCGACGTGCTGCCCGATCGGCTCTCGAATGATCCGAAAAGTCCCTTCCACGACGCCGAACTTTTGAAGCGTGAGGTCGGCATCCGCTTCAATGGCGCCGAGAAGACCAATGTCGAAGAGTATTGCGTCAGCGAGGGTTGGGTCCGCGTCGCCGCCGGTAAGGCCAACGACCGCCAAGGTCGACCGCTGACGATCAAGCTCAAGGGCAAGGTCGAGCCGTATTTCAGGGATTAGGCGGCGATTTTGCAGAGCCGATTTCAGTGGCGCCGAAAGAAAAAAGGCCCCGAACTTCGGGACCTTTTTCATTTGGATGCGGCCGTGTCCGTCAGTTACTCCGCGGCCTGCTGTGGCGTCGCGGGCGTCACAGAAATCGCCGGGCGCTCGCGGCCATCGGCTTTCGAGAGCGCGCGACGAACGCCGGCGCCGTAGTCGCGATGCACGAGATCGAAATGCGCCAGCTGGCGTTCTTCGATGTGCTGCGGAATGCCCCCCATCGCCGCGGCGATGTTCGAGAACAGTCGTTCGCGCTCGTCAAGCTTCAAGACCTTCTCGAACAGCACGCGCACCTGACCGTAGTCGTCGTTGCCGATACGATGGTTGTAGCGCTCGGCGTCGCCAGATATGCGCAGCGGTGGTTCCTTTGCTTTGGGATTCTCGACCGGGCCACCGAACGAGTTCGGTTCGTAATAGGCGTTCGGGTTGCCGAGGTGGCCGCCATACGTGTTCATCTGCCCGTCGCGATGATAGTGGTGCATCGGGCACTGCGGACGGTTGACCGGGATCTGCTCATAGTGCGTGCCGAGACGATGGCGATGGGCGTCGGCATACGAAAAAATGCGCGCCTGCAGCATCTTGTCCGGCGACCACGAAATGCCCGGGACGACATTCGAGGGCGAGAACGCGGCGTTCTCGATCTCGGCGAAGTAATTTTCTGGATTTCGGTTCAGTTCGAAATAGCCGACGTCGATCGGCGGATAGTCGGCATGCGGCCAGACTTTGGTCAAATCGAACGGGTTGTAGGACGTTTTTTCGGCGTCGAGTTCCGGCATGATCTGGACTTGCATCTTCCAGCGCGGGAATTTTTTGCCTTCGATCGCGTTGTAGAGCGCTTCCTGGTAGCCCTCGCGCGTCTTGCCGACGATCTTTTCGGCTTGATCGTTGGTGTAGTGCGCGTGGCCCTGCTCGGTCTTGAAGTGGAACTTCACCCAGTAGCGCTCGCCAGCATCGTTCCATAATGAAAATGTGTGCGAGCCGTAACCATTCATGTGCATCGGATCGACCGGGAGACCGCGATCGGACATCAGGATCGTGACTTGATGCAGACTTTCGGGGGAGAGCGACCAAAAATCCCACATCGCTGTCGGCGAGCGCATGTTGGTCTTCGGATGGCGCTTCTGCGTGTGAATGAAGTCGGCGAACTTGTAGGGATCGCGGACGAAGAAGACCGGCGTGTTGTTGCCGACGAGATCCCAGTTGCCTTCGCTGGTGTAAAATTTCAGCGCGAAGCCGCGCACGTCGCGCTCATGGTCGGCGGCGCCGGCTTCGCCGGCGACGGTCGAGAAGCGCGCCAGCATCGGCGTCTCGGCGCCCTTCTGCATGCACGCGGCCTTGGTGTACTTCGACAGATCGCCGGTAATCTTCAGCACGCCGTGAGCGCCCCAGCCCTTGGCATGAACGGCGCGCTCAGGGATGCGCTCGCGGTTCTGGTGCGCGAGCTTTTCGAGCAGCTGGTAGTCCTGCAGCAGCAGCGGCCCGCGCTCGCCCGCCGTCAGCGAATTCTGGTTGTCGCCGACCGGCGCGCCTGCCGACGTCGTCAGTGTCGATTTTGTAGTCATTCCTAAGCCCTTCGCTTTACCTATAGGCGAATAGACGCCATCCGGGCGCTGCTCGCCAATCGCTTCCTCTATGTTTTCTTATCAATATTTATTATTGGATCAGATTAGCTGATGTTTTGGCCGCTCGCGCCCGACAGACACGCGGCGGAGTCGTAGCCTGCGACAAACTGTCGAGCTAGGACTTTTTCCCGCAATGTGAAGATGGTGCCCCATCCCTAGCCGGTTGCGGTCTTGCCGTAGGTTTTGAACGCTTCGACCATTCGCGCCATTTCGTCGTCGGGTAAAATGAAGACCGGTCCTACAAGCGTCGCTTTCAGGAACTGCTCGGCAAGCGTCTCTATGTCGAAGGCCAGCGCCAGTGCGTTCTCGAGCGTCTCGCCGAGCGCGATCTGCCCGTGGTTCGCCATCAAGCACGCGTCGCGCGTCTCGAGAGCCGCGGCGACATGCGCAGCCAATTCTGATGTACCGAAGGTTGCGTAGGGCGTGCATGGTATGTCGTTACCTCCAGCCCCGGCGACCATGTAGTGAAACGCCGGGATCGACTTGCGTGCGCACGCAAGCGCTGTGGCGTGCATCGAATGCGTATGGACCAGTGCATGACGGTCCAGTCGCGCCGCATAGGCGGCGAGATGAAATCGCCATTCGCTCGACGGCGCTAGCTGGCCGCCTGCTACGCCGCCATCGCCATCGACCATTACAATATCGTCGGCGTCGATTTTGTCGTAGGCGAGAGCGGTTGGCGTAATAAGCATGCCGTCGCCGAAACGCGCCGAGACGTTGCCCGTTTTACCCGGCGACAACCCGAGAAAGCTCATGTCGCGCGCCGTTGCGACGACCGCCTGGCGAAGCTTTTTCTCGTTTGAGCGCCGCGCCTTTGCTTTGCTCATTGGGCCGCCTCTCTGCGCTCCGGGTAAAGCGAGAGCAGTCCCTCAGCGGAGGCGTCGCACACACCGCGATCCGTGATGAAACCACTGACGAGGCGCGCCGGCGTCACATCGAACCCGGGATTGCGGGCCACCGTTCCCGCCGCGGCTATGCCGACGCTTGCGACGCGGCCATCGTCAAGCCGGCCGCGCACCTTCAAGACTTCGTCGGGGCTGCGTTCCTCGATCGGGATTTTGGCGCCGGCGTCGAGCGACCAGTCGATGGTGGAAGACGGCAGCGCCACATAGAACGGCACGCCACAGTCGTGCGCGGCAAGGGCCTTCAGATACGTGCCGATCTTGTTGGCGACGTCGCCGTTAGAAGTCACGCGGTCGGTGCCGACGATGACCAGATCAACTTCGCCGGTTTGCATCAAATGGCCGCCGGCGTTGTCGACGATCAGCGTGTGCGGCACGCCGTGCTGCAGCAGCTCGAACGCGGTGAGCGAGGCGCCCTGATTTCGCGGTCGGGTTTCGTCGGCGAAGACATGGATGGGTACGCCTGCATCGTGCGCCTGGTAGATCGGCGAGGTCGCCGTGCCCCAGTCGACGCACGCCAGCCATCCGGCGTTGCAGTGGGTGAGGACTTTCACCGGATTGCCGCCTTTGCGTTCGGCAATGGCGCGGATGATCGGAAGTCCGAACGCGCCGATCCGGCGGCACATCTCGACGTCGTCGTCGGCGATCGCGCCGGCCTTGGCGAAGGCCGCGGCCGCGCGGTCCGCTTCCGGAAGCGACCGCACCGTGCGGCTCACTTGGTCCAGCGCCCAGCGCAGATTGACGGCTGTCGGCCGCTGCTCGGCGAGAAGTCGTACGGCCGCGTCCAGCGCGGCGTCGGACGCGCTCTTGAGCAGCGCCAGCGCCAGTCCATAGGCAGCCGTCACGCCGATCAGCGGCGCGCCGCGCACCAGCATCGCCTGGATGGCATAGGCCGCGTCGTCCAGCGTTCGCAGCTTGAGTGTGGCGATTTCGTGCGGCAGTCGCGTCTGATCGATGATCTCGACCGAACGGCCATCGGCGGCAGGCCAGATCGTGCGCATCGCGGCGCCGTTTAATCTCATGGTGTAGTTTGTCCAATCGAGGCCATGAAGGCCATAATCCTTCGCGCTGCATCGTTGACCCGCGTCTGCAGCAGCATATGCGCGCCCGGAATGACAGCCATTTCGGCATTGCGATTGAATCGCAGCGCGACCTCTAGCGATCTTTTCGGCACAAGCCAATCGCCGTCGCCGTGCAGCGTAAGGATCGGACAGGCGATCCTGGCCAATTCCTGCCTGACGTCGACCGCCGCCACTGCTTGTAGGCGGGCGGCCCGCACACTGGGCGGCAGGTTTGCGACAATGGCCTCGATCGTCGTGATGAGGTCGGGGTCTTGATATCGGCCCATCAGCACTACGTTGCGGACGAAAGCAGGCGCCGTTTTAGGGTGATAGCGCGCCGCGCGGCGGATGAGCCAGCTGGGCCACGGACTGCGCACGAACGTCGCCGACAGGATGACGCCGCGAATTTGCTTTGGCGCGCCCGCCGCGACAGAGATCGCGACCGGTCCGGAAAAAGACTCTCCGAGCACCGCGACAGGACGCTCGCCGATGACGTCACGCACGTACGCAGCGTAGCCCGCGTATGTCATCGCCGCGTCAGCCGGATAGCGCACGATCGTGATTTGCAATGCGGCCTTCAGGCGCTGTTCAAGCCGATCGAACAGCTGGCCCGTGCCGTCGAGACCGGGCAGCAACACCAGTTCAGGGCGCGCGCCAGCCATCAAAAGGCGCCCGCGGGTCCTGGCATCGGAATGTTGATGGTCGCCTCCAGACCGCAGGCGGCACAGGAGAGGGCGTACCATTCGGCATAGGGACGCGCCGATCGGTCAACAATGCGCAATCCTGCGGCGTCGCAGACGGGACACGTGACGGTCTGGTCCGGATGCGCTCGCCAGGCTGAAATCCGCGCCATTGCGCGTTGCATTCGCGCCGCTGGCAATGCCGCCGCCAACTTCAGTGCCCATCGAACGCAATCAGCGTCCGGCTTTCAATTCCCATCGCCTTTAGTCGCGCGACGCCGCCGAGGTCGGGCAGATCGATGACGAACGTCGCACCGACGACCTCGCCGCCCGTGCGTTTGACGAGCTTCACTGCTGCTTCCGCCGTGCCCCCCGTCGCGATCAGGTCGTCGACGATTAGGATGCGCTGCCCTTCGCGAATGGCGTCTTCGTGGATCTCGATGACATCGACACCGTATTCCAGCGTGTACTCCTGCCCGATGGTCTTATGTGGGAGTTTTCCCTTCTTGCGGATCGGAATGAAGCCGCATTCAAGCCGGTCGGCGATGGCGCCGCCGAGGATGAAACCACGGGCCTCGATGCCGGCCACCGCGTCCACATCCTCGTCCTCGAACGGCTTGGCCATCGCCTTAATTGCCTTGCGGAGCCCCTTGGCGTCGCCCAGCAGCGTCGTGATGTCCCGGAACATGATTCCCGGCTTCGGGTAGTCCGGGATACTCCGGATCAACTTCTCGAGTTTCATTCGGCGCTGCACTCCCGTCAAAATCACGGCCTAAAATAGCAACAATGCTCATAACACGGTATGCGCGGCCTCCAATGCGCCGCGTGGCGATTTGGCGGCACTGGTCGAATCGATGGATGCTCAGGCGGACGGCGATGACACAGGGTTCGATGGCGATTCCGGAACACAACTTCAGCCCTCTCGAGGACGAGTCCTCCGATGACTTGCCGCGCACCTTTCGCCGGGAAAAAGAAGCGCGCGCCCGCGAGGCGCTCGAACGTGCCGCCCAGGAACGCGCCGCCGCGCCAAGTCTTCCCGGTGGTCTCGATTCCCGATTTGCTCCGACACTGCCGCAAGTGGAACCCCGCACTGATGCGCAGCCTGTCCTAGAGGATTTGCCCTACCCGTCCGTCGTGCGGCGCTTCGACGTGCCTTTCGCCCACCTTGCGAGCTTTTTCCTCAAGGCGGTCGTCGCCGCAATTCCGGCGCTGATCCTGCTCACCGCCATTCTGTGGGTTTTTGGCGCCTTGCTTCAGTCTGTCTTCCCTGACCTCGTCAAGATGAAGATCCTGATCAGCTTCCCCAACTGACGGCAGCAGCGCCCTACGCCTTGTCGCGACTCGCGCGAGTGGCTACTTTGCCGCTGCATCACGTCTCTGAGGGGCGCATCTCATGATAATCATGGCTCGTGCGCTCTCCGTCGCCTGCGCCCTCGCGGCATTCAACGCACAGGCCAGCGCCGACGACACCGGATTCGCGGCGTCGCATGATCTTCGCAAGGAACGCGGCCGACTTTGCATGTCCGAGCACGCCCATTCGGCGACAGGCGAAGGCAATTCGAAGGATTCGGCGCGCAGCGCTGCGATCAAAGAGTGGTACGCCTACACCGCCGGCGAATATGGTTCGGATTGGGGTTCCTGGGGAAAGTCCGCTTCGCAGAAAATCTCGTATGCAAAAGCGGAAAGCGGGTGGAGCGCGACGATCGAGTCACGGCCCTGCAAGTAACGACGTGCACACCACAAGCGCTCAAGAATAGATCATTGCGGCGTCTCGGCCACACGATCCCAAGCGAGCGCCGTCACCATATTGCTCGCGTTCAATTGCGCTCGTAGGTTTTATCGGCGAAGCGATTCTTTCGTCTCAAGGAGCCTTTTGGATGCGGACTTTAGCGCTGGCCGGAGTTCTGGCCGCCGTCGTTCTGGCGCCATCCATTGTTCATGCTCAGAGTTCCGGCGGACTTGATTCGATGCACGAGCAGCGCCGCGAAGCCGGCCGCGTATGCATGTCCGATCATTTTCATTACGGCAGCGGCGCGGGCAGGACGAAGCCGATCGCCTTGGCCGACGCAATTTCAAGCTGGCAATCCTTCACGGACTTCGAGTACGGCGGCCGGTGGGCCAGTTGGAAACGCTCGGCCAGCAAGGAAATCAAGTACGCGTCCACGCCGCAGGGATTTGCCGCGGATATTAGTTCACGGCCCTGCCGCTAGCCAGCGCGACGCTCACCCGAGAACACGGCCGGCGATCGCATCGAGCTTTTTCAAGAGTTCGGGATCACGCGCATCCGGCGCGGTGATGATCGCGACGTCGAGCGCGCGATCGGATCCGATCGGACAGGCCGGATGCTCGCGTGGGAAATCCCGAGCCAGCCGCAGCACAAGCCGCTGCGCCTTCTCCGTATTTTTGGTCATCACCGCGATGATCGCCGCGACGTCGACGTGCGCATGGTCCTCGTGCCAGCAGTCGTAGTCGGTCACCATGGCAACGCTGGCATAGCAAAGCTCGGCTTCGCGCGCGAGCTTGGCTTCCGGCATATTGGTCATGCCGATGACGTCGCAATCCCACGAGCGATAGAGATTACTCTCGGCCCGCGTGGAGAACTGGGGGCCTTCCATGGCGAGATAGACGCCGCCCTTGTGACAGTCGATCTTTTCGGCCTTGGCGGCTTTGTCGATGGCCTTCAAGAGCAGTGGGCTGACAGGATCGCCCATCGCGACGTGCGCGACGCAGCCCGTACCGAAGAATGATTTCTCGCGCGCGAAGGTGCGATCGATGAACTGATCGGGCAGCACGAAGTCGCCCGGCGGGTACTTCTTTTTCAGCGAGCCGCAGGCCGATATTGACACGAGATCCGTGACGCCGGCACGTTTCAACGCGTCGATATTGGCGCGGTAGTCGATGTCGGTCGGCGAAATCTTGTGGCCGCGGCCGTGGCGCGGCAGGAACCGCACGGGAAGGCCGTCGATCTCCGCGAACAGGATGTCGTCTGAAGGCAACCCCCAGGGTGACGAGACGCGCTCCCAGCGCGCGTCCTCGAGGCCCGGCAGATTGTAGAACCCGCTGCCGCCGACGATGCCCAGAACAGATTTGGTCATACTGCCACGCTCCCCCTGCGCCAACCGCACGCCTTGATCCTCGGCCAAGCACGCCGAAGGCGTGTCGACGGCCGGGGATCCAGCTCAAAACCACTATCGCAATATTGCGCCTTCGGCGCACTCATCGCTGGATCCCCGAACGGCCTCGCGGGCTCGCCCGTTCGAGGATGACGTTTGCCTCCAATAGACAAAAGGCCCCGCATGCGAGGCCTTTTGGAACGTCGAGCGATTGTGACAGTCGCGGTCAGTGCTTGATCGCCGCCCAGATGCGCGACTTGCCGAGATAGAGCAGCACGGTCGTGACCAGCAGGTATAGCATCACCTGCCAACCGATGCGCTTACGCTGGTTTAGCGACGGATCGGCTGTCCAGGCCAGGAACGCGGTGACGTCGCGACTATAGTTTTCGACAGTCGGCGGCACCTTATAGCCGTCCTTTTCGGTCAGGCGCTCCGCGCTCAACGGCGGCGGCATGGCGAGCTGATGACCCGGAAAGGCCGTGTTGTAATACATGCCGTCGTTGACCTTCACGTCAGCGGGGGGATCGACGTAGCCGACGAGAAGCGCATGCAGATAGTCAGCGCCGCCTTCCTGGTAGCTCTTGGCGATATCGCCGAGCATCAAGAACGGGTGAACGTACCAGGCCGGGCTGCGCTCGACGGTGCGGGCTTTAGCAATGATCGACAGGTCGGGTGGCAACGCGCCGTTCTGAGCGGCGCGGGCTTCCTTGTCGTTCTTGTAGGGTCCGCGGATCGGATCGGACAACTTAGCCGGGCGCTCGAACATCTGGCCTTCGTCGTTCGGACCGTCCGTGATCTGGTTTGGCCATTCTGCGGCGAGCTTTTTCACGGCTTCTTCCGGGAACTCCGGTCCGCCGGGCTGCACGAGATTGCGGAAGTAGACGCGGCTCAGTCCATGGCAACTGGAACACACTTCTTTGTAAACGAGGAAGCCGCGCTGCAGTTGCGCCTGATCAAACTGGCCGCGGAATCCGGCGAAGGGCCATTCCTGCCGTTCGATCTCCGGACCATGTCCGCTATCAGCGGCAAGCGCGGCGCCTGAGACGTTGGCAAGGCCGGCAACGAGGACGATCGACAGTCTGAGACGTGGCTTCATGACCTTCTCCATGCCTCTCACCGCGATTCTGCCGACGCCGCGGCGCCCGCTGGCATCGCGTGTCCGCCCTCGCCGAGCACGGCCTCGTTGATCGACTTCGGGAGCGGCTTCGGCGTTTCGAAGAGGCCGAGCAGAGGCATGGCGATCAGGAAGAACGCGAAATAAAGCACGGTGAAAATCTGCGCCGACAGAACGTAGACGCCTTCCGCCGGCTTCGAGCCGAGCCATCCAAGCGCTACGCAGGTGAACGCAAAGACCCAGAACGCAATGCGGTACCACGGGCGATACTTGGCGGAGCGCACGCGGCTGGTGTCGAGCCAGGGCGCGAACGCCAGAATGAAGACCGAGCCGAACATGGCTGCGACGCCGAGCAGCTTGGCGTACGAGCCAAGCGGGACGCCGAGGAAGTTGCCGGTGAAGGCGCGCAGGATTGCGTAGAACGGCAGGAAGTACCACTCCGGCACGATGTGTGGCGGAGTCACCAGTGGGTTTGCCTCGATGTAATTATCAGCATGACCGAGGTAATCGGGCAGGAAGAACGCGAACCAGGCGAACAGCAACAGAAATGCGAACAAGCCGACGACGTCCTTCGACGTCGCGTAGGGATGCATCGGCACTGAGTCTGCCGGCTCCTTAATGTCAAGGCCCGTCGGATTGTTCTGGCCGGCTGTGTGCAGCGCCCAGACGTGGAGGATGACGACGCCGGTCAGCACGAACGGCAGCAGATAGTGCAGCGAGAAGAAGCGATTGAGCGTCACACCGGATACCGAGTACCCACCCCACAGCCACTCGACGATGGCCGTGCCAAGCCCCTGCCAAATGGTGTCGAGCGCCGAAAATAGATTGGTGATGACGGTGACGCCCCAGAAGCTCATCTGGCCCCAAGGCAGCGTGTAGCCGAGGAACGCCGTCGCCATCATCAGCAGCAGGATAACCACGCCAAGGATCCAGAGCACCTCGCGCGGCGCTTTGTAGGAGCCGTAGTACAGTCCGCGAAAGATATGAATGTAGACGGCGATGAAAAACATCGACGCGCCGACGGCGTGGAGGTTGCGCATCAACCAGCCGTAGTTGACGTCGCGGCGAATGTGCTCGATTGAATTGAAGGCCCCCGCGTCGCTCGGCTGATAGTGCATCGCGAGGATGACCCCGGTGACAATCTGCGCGACGAGGCAGAAGCTCAAGATGCCGCCGAAGGTCCACAGGTAGTTGAGGTTACGCGGCGTCGGAAAATCGACAAACGATCCATGCATGAGGCGCACGATCGGCAGGCGCTCGTCCCACCATTTGCCCCAACGCGACGTCGGCTCATAACTCGAGGTATGTCCGCCCATGGCTTGCTCGCTCCTCAGCCGATCTTGATCTTGCTATCGGCGATGAATTCGTACGGCGGCACTTCAAGGTTGCGCGGGGCCGGGCCTTTGCGAATGCGGCCGGCGGTGTCGTAGTGCGAGCCGTGGCAGGGGCAGAACCAGCCTCCGAAATCGCCTTTGGCGTCGTTCATCGACTGGCCCTTCGGGATACAGCCGAGATGCGTGCAGATGCCAACCAGGATCAGCCAGTTCTCGTGCCCGGCCTTGGTGCGGTTGAGATCGGTCGCGAGGTCTTCGGCGGGCAAGCCGTCGTTGCGGGCAAGCGGATCAGGAAGCGTCTTTACGTCGACGCTGGCTGCGGACTCAATTTCATCCTTGGTGCGGTTGCGGATGAACACCGGCTTGCCGCGCCAGAGCGCGGTGATCGCCTGACCTTCCTTCACCGGCGCCAGGTCGATCTCGGTCGACGCCAGGGCTTTTGCGCTCGCGTCCGGATTCATCTGCTGGATGAATGGCCAAAGCAGCGAGGCGGCGCCCACTGCCGCGAACGTATTGCCGGCGATCACCAGAATGTCCCGGCGATTTGAGTCATCGGCGTGAGATGTCACGAGCGCCTCCGAAGCGGACCGGCCGCAGTCAGCCGGACTTTCCAAGATAGGGCGAAGATACGGCGCGGAGCCTGTGCGCGGACCACTTCGAACGCGAGAAGCGCGGGTTCCAGCGCCTCACGCAGCTTGACGCCCAATACCTGACCTTCTGACAGCGTTTGCGCCGCCTCTCAAGCCCGGCTTCGCCGCAGGCCGGGAGGCAATTTGGCGCATCGAAGCGCGCTTGCCTCGGGGGCTTAGCCCGTTACCGCTCAGACCATGCGTCTAGCGCTCTACCAGCCCGATATCGCGCAGAATACCGGGGCCATCCTCCGCCTCGCCGCCTGCCTGGCGACGCCCGTCGACGTCATCGGCCCGACGGGGTTCGATATGACCGACCGGGCGCTGCGACGCGCGGGGCTCGACTATCTCGATCATGTGCGGCTTACGCGTCACGAATCCTTTGCAGAATTTCTCGCAGCGCGTTCCGACGTAGCGCCCGCGAAATCTGGTGGGCGGCTTATCCTTCTGACATCGCATGCTGAAACATCAATCTATGATTTCGCGTTTCGCGCCGAAGATACGCTGCTGTTCGGACGAGAAAGCGCCGGCGTGCCGGACGACGCCCATGCCCTAGCCGACGCCCGGTTGCGTATCCCGATCCAGCCCGGTCTGCGCTCCCTCAATCTGGCGACTGCTGCCGCGCTCGCACTCGGTGAAGCATTGCGGCAAACGGGCCAGCTTCCGGGTCCATCACAAATGTGACGGCCAATCCTGGCGCCGGACTACTCCGCTGCGTCCTTCGCGAGGAAGCCGCCCGACTGGCGCCGCCATAGCGCGGAGTAAATGCCGCCGCGCGAGAGCAGCTCGGCGTGCGAACCCTCTTCGACGATCCGCCCCTCGTCCATGATGACGAGCCGGTCCATGGCGGCGATCGTCGACAGACGATGGGCGATGGCGATGACGGTCTTGCCGGCCATCAACGTCTTCAGGCTCTCTTGAATGGCGCTCTCGACCTCGCTGTCGAGGGCGCTCGTCGCTTCGTCCAGCACCAAAATGGGCGCGTCCTTCAATAGCACCCGCGCGATGGCGATGCGCTGGCGCTGGCCGCCTGACAACTTCACGCCACGCTCGCCGACGTGGGCGTCATAGCCCTTGCGGCCGCGCATATCCTCAAGGCTTGGAATGAAGCTCTCGGCCTCGGCGCGACGCGCAGCGGCGATCATCGAATCGTCGCCCGCTTCCGGACGTCCGTAAAGGATGTTGTCGCGCACCGAGCGATGCAGCAGCGAGGTGTCCTGCGTCACGAGGCCGATTTGCGCGCGCAGGCTGTCCTGTGTGACGCACGCAATATCCTGCCCGTCGATCAGGATGCGGCCGGCTTCGAGATCGTAGAAGCGCAGCAGCAAATTGACGAGCGTCGACTTGCCAGCGCCCGAGCGTCCAACCAGACCTACTTTTTCGCCGCGCCTGATCGTCAGCGAAAGGCCGTCGATGACGCGCGCCGGGTCGCCGCCTGGCACACCCTTGGCAACGCCGTAGTGGAACTTGATTGCATCGAACTTAATCTCGCCGGAGGTGACTTGGAGAGGTTTGGCGTCGGGGACGTCGAGCACCGTCTGCGCGCGCGAGATGGTCTCCATGCCCTCGTGCACAACGCCGATGTTTTCGAAGATGCTGGAGATCGTCCACATCACCCAGCCAGACATGGTGTCGATGCGCACCGCGAGCGCGATGACGACGGCGATGGCGCCGACCGTGATTTGGCCGCTCGACCAGAGCCAGAGAGCGAGGCCGCTCACTGCGACGATCATGACGCCGTTGAGGCACGACAGCGCTAGTTCCATGGTGGTGATGAGGCGCAGGGACGCCTGCCAGCGCGTCATCTGT
This sequence comes from Hyphomicrobium sp., assembly GCA_046160845.1. Classification (GTDB taxonomy): domain Bacteria; phylum Pseudomonadota; class Alphaproteobacteria; order Rhizobiales; family Hyphomicrobiaceae; genus Hyphomicrobium_B. The sequence goes on along the minus strand of JBJXHD010000027.1, from coordinate 93,790 downwards.
TCGGTGAACGCGACACGCGCGTAGGCATCCTCGCGGTCGGCGTGAGCGAAGAGCTTCACCGTTAGGATGTTGGTGTAGCTGTCGACAATGCGGCCAACCAGCATCGAGCGCGCCTCCGACGCATCCGTCGAAAGCTTCTTGATGCGCGGCACGAAATAGCTAATCGCCGCGATATAGATGCCGAGCCAGACCAGCATCGGGATCGTGAGCCTGACATCCGCGGCGGCGAACAGCACCAGCGCACCGAAGAATTGCACGGTCGCGTACCACAGCGCGTCGATCAGCTGCACGACGCTTTCGCGCAGAGCCGGCGCCGTCTGCACGATCTTGTTGGCGATGCGGCCGGCGAAATCGTTCTGGAAGAAGCCCATCGACTGGCGCAGAATGTAAGAGTGCGTCTGCCAGCGCACGCGATTCGTGAACGTCGTCGCCACCACCTGACTCTTGGTCAAGTCGTGCAGGAAGAACACAATCGGGCGCGCGACGAGAGCCAGGAAGGCCATCGCAAGAAGCGTCGACGAGTTTTTGTCAAAGAATTCGGCCGGACTCGCCGCTTCCCGCATCAAGTCGACGACCTTGCCGATGAAGGCGAACAGCATGACCTCGGTGATCGAGCCGAAGAACCCAACCACAAGCATGACGGCGAACGCCGGCCAGACCGGCTTGATGTAGTGCCAATAGAATGCGCCAAGCGTCGCCGGCGGCTGCAGGATCGCAGGCCGCGCGAACGGGTCGATGCGGGCTTCAAACCAGCTGTAGATATTGCGCAGCATGAACGAGCGTCTTTCGAAACGAATGGCCCCGCGCCCGCGAGCTTTCTCGGCGGGCGTCAGCGGCTTGCACTTGATAGCGGATCGCGGATCGCAGTAAGGGTCATTTCCGACAAAAACAAGACAACAGGCTGAGCATCGCATGAACGTCGCCGAGAAGCCGCTGGACCAGAAAAAAGCGGCCGCGCGCGCCTGGTTCGAGAATTTGCGCGACGACATTTGCGCCGCGCTCGAAAAGCTCGAGGCCGATCTTCCTGCGTCGGCGCCGCACGGCGAGACGGCGCCCGGCACATTCGTCCGCACGCCCTGGTCGCGGAGCGATCATACCGGATCCGACGGTGGCGGTGGTGTCATGGGCATAATGCACGGCCGCGTTTTCGAAAAGGTCGGCGTGCACACGTCGACTGTATTTGGAGAATTCGCGCCTGAGTTTCGCAAGCAAATTCCCGGCGCCGAAGAGAACCCGAATTTCTGGGCGTCGGGAATTTCGCTGATCGCGCATCCCTGGAACCCTAACGTTCCGGCCGTTCACATGAACACACGCATGGTGGTCACCAACAAATGGTGGTTCGGCGGCGGCGCCGACTTGACGCCCGTCTTAGACAAGCGCCGCAAGCAAGACGACGCCGACACGCTCGCGTTTCATGCCGCGATGTACGGCGCATGCGCCGCGCACGAGGCCATCGCCGACTATCCGCGCTTCAAACAATGGTGTGACGAGTATTTCTATCTGCCGCATCGCAAGGAGATGCGCGGTATCGGAGGAATTTTCTACGACTATCTCACTCCAACCGACGAGCAGGGCGGTTGGGACGCGGCGCTCGCTTTCACCCAGGACGTCGGCAATGCTTTCAAGAGCGTCTATCCGATGCTCGTCAGGGGCAACTATTCGCTCACCTACACGGACGCGATGCGCGAGGAGCAGCTCGTGCGCCGCGGCCGCTACGTCGAATACAATCTGCTCTACGACCGCGGCACCATGTTTGGTCTGAAGACCGGCGGCAACGTCGAGAGCATCCTCTCGTCCATGCCTCCAGTCGTGAAATGGCCCTAAGGGCCGTCGCGACTGATCCTACTGTCCTGCTGAAACCCGGCCCTGCACGACGCCGTCGAACGCCGCGGCGAACTCGACCGAGCCCGGCGTCTTCACCGCCTGATCCATCCGCCGCTCAAGTTCGGCAAGCAGGCCTTCGCCGGTGAGCCCGATTACCATCTTGTTCACGTAGTACGCCCGTCGCGCGAAGAAGTTCGTTGTCGGCGCGTTACGTCCAGCCGGCTGCATCATCTCGAGTCCCGTAGCGGGGCCCGCGAGATTCATCAATTCCATTTCGGCGCCGGATAGCGCGCTCCGACCGGCCTTCTCGGCCGTATCTTTCAGCCCGCGCAGCTTCACCGCCTGAAGCATTGGACCGATGTCGCCGTCGATGTTGATCGCATGCACGCCCATTCCTGGCTGAGTTTTGGCGTAGGCCTGCTGCGCGCCCCATTCGAATGGCTGCGCGCGGACGTTGGCGTACATCTTCTTCAAGGAGGCGAGCTTGCGGTTCAAGGCCGAGGCGCGCTCGGGCGCGATGTTCGGCAGGCTCGCCGAGGCGTTGAGCCGCTTCAGGAACTCCGCGCCGAACTTGTGCAGCTCATTGATCGAATTGGCGTCGAGCAACTGCGCGTAACCGAGAGCGCTCGAAATCGCTCGGCCGGTTTTCTTGATCGGATGGATGCCAGCTTGCATGTCGTAGGTGCCGATGCCGCCTGTCTCCAGCGCATAAATGCGCACCACCTGATCCTTTGAGATGCCGAGCCGATGCGCCTCGATCGCATAGCGGCGTTTGAATTCCTTCTCCGAGATGCGCTCGGGAACGAAGCCGTAGACGCTCTTAGCCGCAGCCAGATAGTCGGCAACGGTCGACATCTCCTTTTTCGGCGTCGGTTCGGATTTCGCCTGTTCGGCGATGAACGTCTCGTATTTCTTCGCCAGGGCTGGCGAAAGCTTCGGACCATCAAAGGACGGTGGAAGCGTCATCACATAGTCATCGCTTTCGAAGGCGATCTTGGCGGCGCGCTTGCCCTTACGGGCCTGCCGCTTCGCATCGACCCTCTCCCAGTAGGCGTCGAGCTTCGCATCATATTGGCGCTTCGCCGCGCGCCAAGACTGGAACTGCTCGGCTTCCGACGACGACAACGACGCCAGAAAATCGACGGTGGACAGAGCGATAGCCGGCGGCGACGCCGCGACGACGACCGCTATAAGAACTCCGAGACGGCCCCAGACGACGCCACGCCGCGCCGCTCGACTCATGGAAAAGATCATGCGCCTCACCTTGCCTGAGACTTTGACCTTATAATGATTCAGGCGCATTTTGCCGGGCATCGGCGGCTGAGGATGCCTGCTAACTATGACAACTCCCCATGCGCTGGCCGTTCCCATAACCGCAAGCCCGCTGACTGCCGAAGCATTCGGGGATCTGGCCCGGCGGCGCCTGCTGCCGACGCCGGCGGAACCGTCGGAATCCAGTCCGAGCGATTTCGAGCTCAATCCCGACGCCGCATCGATGGCGTCGCAGACGCTGCGCGCTGCCGCGGTGCTTGTGCCGATCATCGCGCGGCGCGAACCGACCGTGTTGTTGACGGTGCGCACCGAAGGCCTTGCCGCCCACGCCGGGCAGATCGCATTTCCAGGCGGCCGAATCGAACCAGTTGACCAAGGCCCGCTCGCCGCCGCGCTTCGCGAAGCCAAAGAAGAGATCGGCCTCGACGCCGACTTCGTCGAGCCGCTGGGCTTTCTCGAACCATATCGCACCGGAACAGGATTTCTGATTACGCCCGCAGTCGCACTGGTGCGGCCTCAATTCGTTCTCACACCCGATACCTCCGAGGTCGCCGACGTGTTCGAGGCGCCGCTGGGATTTCTCATGGACGGCGCCAATCACCGCATCGATCGCCGGTTCTGGCGCGGCGCGGACCGGAGCTTCTATGCCATTCAGTTCGAACAGCGCTATATCTGGGGCGCAACCGCGGGCATCCTGAAAGCCCTTCACCGGAGACTGTTCGAAGCATGATCCGCATCGTCATCGAGAATGCGCTGATCTTTCTGCTGCCGACGTTTACCTACATCGCGTGGACTGCATTCAAGCTCGACGAGTGGCCCGGGCTCGGCGCCGTGATCAAGGCCGCACCCTTGATCAAACTGTTCGTCGCCGGCGCATTTCTGATGCTGAGCGCGCTCGCCTCCGTCGCGCTACGCGAAATCGACCACGCCGAGAGGCCGACCGGCGCCAGCGCGCCGCCGCCGGCTGTTTTCACGCCTGAAACGCCGACGCCGCAAAAACCATGAGCCGTCGAGCAGGCGGCGCGCGCCGCATCGCTGCCCCCTGGTTGATATCGCGCGCGCTTGTGAAAGTTTTCGATGCGATCGAGGCGGGCGGAGGCGAGGCCCGCGTCGTTGGCGGGGCAGTGCGTAATTCGCTGCTGGGCCTGTCTGTCTCCGACATCGACCTTGCAACGACGACGACGCCTGAAGAGACCATCCGCCTCGCTGGCGCCCGAGGACTCGCCGCGCATCCGACCGGCGTCGATCACGGCACGATCACCGTCGTTTCGGACGGCGTGGCCTTTGAAGTCACGACGCTGCGCCGCGATGTCGAAACCGATGGCCGCCACGCGATCGTCGCCTTCACGACCGATTGGAACCAAGACGCGGCTCGCCGCGACTTCACCATCAACGGCCTCTTCTGTCGGCGCGATGGGGTCGTCGTCGACTCCGTCGGCGGCCTCGATGACATTGACGCGCGCCGCGTCCGATTCATCGGTGACGCTGGAAAGCGCATCCGCGAAGACTATCTGCGCATCCTGCGGTTCTTCAGGTTTTCGGCGGCTTTCGCCGAGGGGCCGCTCGACGGCGATGGCCTCGCCGCCTGCATCGCCTTGCGCGACGGCATCGCCAGACTGTCCGCCGAGCGCGTTGGCGCAGAACTGATGAAACTGCTTCAGGGCCGGCGCGCAGGAGAAATCGCCGCAGTTATGCAGGCGGCTGGTATTCTCGAGCTCGCAATCGGGCGCAACGGCTTTCCCGATCGCGTCATGCGGCTGCACGAAATCGAAATGGAACTCGGCGATGCGCCTGACGCGATCACGCGGCTCGCCGCGTTGGCCGTCGAGCGGCCCGAGGAAGCAAGGGTGCTGGCCGATCGGCTGCGCCTGTCGAACGCCGACGCCACGAAACTCTCGAGCGCCGTCGCGGCCAACGACGCCTTTGGCAGCGGCGCACTAGAAGCCGCGGCGCGCGCCGCGCTTTATCGATACGGCGCCGAAACCTATGCGCGCGCCGTCCGTGTCTCATGGGCGAGATCAGACGCGCCGTCGTCCGATGACGCGTGGCGCCGGCGCGCGACACTGCCCGAACGCTGGACCGCGCCGAAGCTTCCGTTTGGCGGCGCTGACGTTCTTGCGCTTGGATTGGCCCCCGGCCCGCGCGTCGGCGCTATACTCTCGGCATTCGAAGCTTGGTGGATGCAAGAAGATTTCCCAAGCAATTCATCGCTGCTCGCCGCCCGTCTCGAGGCGTTCGCCAAAAGCGATTAACGAAAGGTTAAAAACCGCTTCATTCCCGCGTCGCGCCGGTCTAGTGTCCCGCCGCTGGGGTCTCAGCTTGTATCGCGTCGGGGTCTTGCCTCATGGATGATGTCGCACACGAGCGCGCCCGCTCTCTGATCTACGTCCAAATCGTCTTTGGCGTACTCGCTCTCCTCAGTCTCATCGCCGCGATGGCCGTTGCGCTGCGCGGCGCCGAATTCGGGTTGCCCGAAGGCTCTTCGCAAACCATCGCTGTGGCCTTCTTGGCGGTCGGCGCAGCCGACACGGCACTGCTGTTTCTGTGGGAGCGGATTTTCCAACGCATGCAGCCTTAGCGCGACTTTGCCAGCTCGCCCGGCGCGTTACGATCCATCGTCTGCGCGGCGTTTCAATTCGACGACGTTATCGGCTGATCGGCTCGCATCGGGCGCCCTTTCAGCCCCGGCGTTGCTCTTACGCGCTTTGTCTTCGTCGAACTCTTCAAGCCGCACAAACGCATCGATCAAGCGCCAATTCATGGGCCGCCTGAGGACGTCCTCATAGCGTCGGCGCAGTTCGAATCCTATGCGTTTCAAGGTCTCGTTCATGGCATGACAACCCCGCTGCACCGTCGCGGTTCCTCGCCGGTCCACGCACATCTGCATCCTGGGTGTCCAGTAGCCGAATGTCGTGCAAAAGGAGTGTTGACGGCGGGGCGCAATTCCTGAACTTTGTTCGCGCGTAAGGGGTGTTTGGGGAGGTCGCATCGTGCCGCCGTATGTTTTGGGCGCTAGCCTGCTATTTGTCATTATGATGGGGCTTTTGCTGCGTTTCTGCTTCTGGATGGCACGCTGGAGCCGGTCCCGCCGCGAACAGAAAATCGCCAAAGCCGCCAACTCCATGGCCGCCGAGACAGTTACCAAGTCTGCGCTTCAGCCGTCCGAAGCGCCTGCTATTCCGAAGCCGGCAGTCACCTCGCCGCAGGTCGCTGCGCCAGCGCCCGTTGCAACTCTCGCGCCTGCGCCCGCTTCCAAGCGGGCAGCTGAACGTGTCGCCGACGTCTCGAGCCCAGTGCCCGCAGTGACGGCGAAATCCGCGGCTACCGAAGCCGCCGATGTCGTCAAGTCGGTTGTGCCGAGTGTGCTGGCAACCCTAGCGGTGGGCGAGACTTTCAAGCCTCGGCCTTCGCAGTCAGCGCCGACGTGGGCGCGGCAACCCCTTCCCGAAAACGTAGCAGCGGCGACCATCGCCTCGACGTTGCAGCCGGCAGGCGCCAAGTGGACGCCGCCTGCCGTCGCACCGGCCGAAGCCTCGGCGCCAAGTGGGCGACCTACCCCTGTACTATCGCCGTCCGCACCACTGGGGCCGCTCGTCATTGATAGACCGAGCGTCGGCGGAACATTGCCAAACGCAAATGGCCATGCGGACACCGTGAACGCATGCGACGCGCAGGTTCCGAGTGCGGCCGTCAAAGCCTGGATCGCGCCTTTGACGACGAACTCGGCTGGCGATGAGCCGCCGCCGGGACTTCCCGCCCGCTCGCTTTCTGCTGGCGCCTCGACTCACGCCGCAACATTCCGCATCGCAAGCGCGCGGCCCGCGCCGACGCCGCGTCCGGGTCCGGCGCCCTGGTCAATCGTCGCGCTGAAGACGTCGCTGCCGTTTCGCGTTCGCCGTCCCGAAACGCGCTTGGTCGGCAAGACGGCAAAAGAAGTTTTGCTAATCTCCAAAGCGCGACAGGCGACACGCGTGCTTGGCCAATCCCTGACTACCCGCATCGCGAGCGTTGGGCCGCGTTCGCCATTTATCCACTAGGACGCAGCGGCGACAAAACGTTCTGGCTCGGCGGAATTCGGCGCCCGCGCACCTTATCCTCAGACCATGTGGAACGTGCGTCCGGCGCGGCCCGTCAAATTTCGGCGCATTTGCGAATCAGTGCACTGTCCCAGTGGGTTGCCAATGCCCGCTACGGGAATTCGTCGATGTCCGCCTTCACCGCGCCGCGCGCTCCGCTCGTCGTTTACATGCTGACCGATCACCTCGACGGCGCGCTGGCGGCGGGTGAGGACCTCGTTGCGCGCGGCCAGGATTGGCGCGAGGCCGCGGCGGCGACAGGCGGCGATGCGGTGGAATTGGCGCAGGCGCAACGTCGCATCGCGGAAGAGGTTCGCAGCATCGAACTCATGCTGATCGCGCGGGCCCTGCGCGCCCGTGAACAGGCGCGCGCGCTTGGCATGCAGGACAAGCGCTTTGCCGCCGTCGCCGAACTCTTTGCGTCGGGAACGTCGGCGTTGCTCGATGCCGTCGCCGAGTGTGACGACGCGCGCAACGAGGACTTCGACAGCGGCGACGGTTTGACGGCCTACGTCCGCAGCCGCGGCCTTATCGCCGCGAATGCGCCGCGCGTTGCATCGCCGAATGATCTGATCATTGACGATGATTTTCTCGTCGCTCGGCGCATCGCGCTCGGACCGCTGATGGATATGGCGGCGGCGTTTCTGGACGCGCTCGAAGCGCACTACGACGTTTTTGCCGAGGACGAAGACGAGGACGAACCGCCCAAAAAGCGGCGTCGCCCGGCGACGCTTCGCGGCAACCGTGACCGCCGCGATCGCGTGTCGCTCAATTAATCCTCAATAGATCATTGGATCGCGCCGGTCGGCGACCGAACGGCCAAGGCTCCGCGCGCCGACGGCAGGCACGATATCCGCCATCAACGACGAGGGCGCCATGCGCCGCTCTTGGAACAGGCGATCTGTTCCATAAGCGCGCCGCGCTGCAGCCTTCAGGCCTTCAAGCGGGGTCTCGAGGGACGCGACTGCCGTCCCCGCCCGCAGCACGTTGGCGAGGGCCGGTTTCGCGGTCCTGAGGCCAGGCAACATCTTGCTAGCCGCCGGGGCAAAGAGCGATCCCGACATGGCGTTCAAGGCCATGGCCACCATCATGCCGCCCTGGGCGCGATCAAGCGAAGCGTACTGCCCGATCGGGCCCGGCACCGCGACGTAGCGACGGTTCTTTTTGTAGCGGGCTTCCGCGATCGTCGGGGCCGAGACCACGCGAACTTCGAGGTCGGCGACGCCGCGCGGCTTGAAGCCGAGGCTCTCGGCAACGCCGCGAGAGACGTCCAAGGTGCGCTTGCCCCAATAGGGCCCAGCGTTGTTGACCCGCACAACGGCCGTCAGACCGTTGACCGGGTTGCGCAGCATCAGCACCGTGCCGTTGGGATAGATGGGGCTTGCGGCGTTGTCGGGATCGAGGGGGCGGAATTTCTCGCCGGAGGAGGTCAGGCCGCACGGATTGTAGCGATCGCGTTTGCAGTCATCGTAGAACGACGTCTTCATCACGGAATCGCGGCCGACGAGGGCGACCATTTCGGCAATGGTGTTTACGCGATGGCAGACGCCATGGAAGCAGTATGTTTTCCCAGGGGTTTTGGCTTCGGCCGTCGACGGCGCGAACGCCGTGGCAATCAATCCGGCGGCGATGACCGCAAGGTTCGAGGCGCACGCCCCCACGACACGACGGGCAATCCGCCCCAAACGCTTAATCAACATGCGGCAACTCCTTTTGCGATCGACGGCGCGGGCCTACGCGCCAAGTCCTCCGCTCGTTCCCAAGTCATCGGTCGAGAACAAAACAAAAACGATACGAGCGACCTTGGAGTTAACTTTGATGCAACGCACCGTGGCGGATCGCCGCCGATTTGCGACATGAGAAACCGAGACCTGTCATGGTCTTGCGAGACTGTCTGAATGTCGCAGATCGGTTTGGACTGCTAAACCCGCATGCTGAGGGCGCTACGGAGCGTTTCTACGGCCTCTGCGAGTCGGGCCGGGTCAACTGCCCTGAGGACGAGGTCGGCGGCTGGCCGGCCGTTTCTGAGGCAGGGATAGCTGCCCATGGCGACGTCGGGATACCGGCGCTGGTGCGCGGCGAAGATCTCTGCGATCTCGCTCTCCGGGCGATCGACGGCGATGGTCGCCACATGGCGCTTTGCGCCGGTCTGAAGCGACGGCGTCACCGCCAGCAGCATGGCGCGCATGATGTCGGGAACGCCCGCCATCACGATCACATTGCCAAGCCGGAAGCCCGGCGCGCCGGAAATGACGTTCTGGATCAGGGCGGCGCCGTTCGGAATCCGCGCCATGCGCCGCCGCGCCGGCGTGAAGTCCAGGCCACGCGCGTCATAGTAGGCCTTGAGCAGCGCGTCTGCCCCTGGATCGAGGGCGATGGCCACACCGAAAGCCTTGGCGACGCTGTCCGCGGTGATGTCGTCGTGGGTCGGCCCGATGCCGCCGGTCGTGAAGACGTAATCGTACCGTGCGCGCAAGGCATTGAGAGCGACGATGATTTCGGACTCGTCGTCGCCGACCACGCGGGCTTCACGCAGGTCGATACCGATCGCGGACAAATGCTCGGCGATCGCGGCGATATTCCTGTCCTTGGTGCGGCCGGAGAGAATTTCGTCGCCAATGACAAGGATCGCCGCCGTCACGGTCACGGCGTTCGCGGGGGCTTCGGTGTCTGTCACGTCTTACTCGCCGCGGGTGAAAATCATGTTGCCGCCGCGCTCGAATTTTGCGCGATACTTCTTGGATTGCAGCAACGCCACAAGATCAATTCGCCACTTGTTACGGTTATCTTCGATAATGACTAGTCGGGGAAGGCTGGCGTCGTCAGCGTGTTCGAGGAAGGGCGCCAGCGCGTCGTCTTCGGCGCCCTCGATATCGATCTTGATGCCGTCTATGCGGGTGACGCCATGCTCGGCTAGTAGCCCCTGAAGTGTCTTCATCGGCGCCCGAATAGCGCCGCCGCCCTTATATGGGGACCAGTCGGCGTGAATGGACGTCGAGCCGAGGTTGTGCCCATCGGCATAGAGAACGATTTCGCCGTCGCGATTCGAGATCGCGACCGGCGCGACGGTGACATTGGAAAGTTCGTTGAGTTTTAGATTGGCCATCAGACGCGCGCGCGGCGCTGGATGCGGCTCAATGGCGATCACGCGCCCTGTGGCACCGGCGCGCCTGCCGACGAATACGGTGTAGGCGCCAACATTGGCGCCGACGTCGATGAAGACGAAACCCGGGGTGACATAGCGCGAGAGCAGCTCCATCTCGACGGGATTGAAGAACTGCGGGGTTGCAAGCAGCCGCTTTTCGCCGGCGTTATCGCAAGGATAGAGGCGCATCTTCTGGCCGATCACTTCGGCGTCGACGGGACCGTTCCCAAGCCTTTTCAAGGACGAGCGAATGAACGACGCCATGCGGCGCCCGAACCAGTTGGGTTGCAGGCGTCGGCCCGCCGCCATCAGGCCCGCCTGGAGCCCTGTCGGAGGGAAGGCGCCGAAAGGCGCCAGATCGTTTTCGGTCACAACCACGACAGATCTCGTCCACCAACCACGTTGCGCGACGTTACCATTCGCGTGTTCTGACGGAAACAGCCGCCGCGTCGCAACATGTGGCGGCGGCCAACGCGGCCTGACCCTCGGTGACCGAGCCATAGCAGATTCCAACCCCATCAATCGCCCAAGATTAGAGCGGTAGCATCCGGTGACGGGCGTCCCTCCGTCAGCCATTGCGCGGAGACGCCCTGGACGGCTATGTGCGGCTCATGAAATTCGCTTCCGCCCTGCTGCCCGGTCGCCTGATCCAGCGCTACAAGAGATTTCTCGCCGACGTGCGCATTGACACCGGCGACACGGTGACCGCAACCTGCCCGAATACAGGGTCGATGCTGGGGCTGACGACGCCGGGCGCTCGCGTTTGGCTCTCGACGAGCGACAGCCCGACGCGCAAATACCGGCACACCTGGGAAATAATCGAGGCGGACTTCGGCGGTGGGCCGACGCTCGTCGGGGTCAACACCAGCCATCCCAACGCCATCGTCTCAGAAGCAATAGCCGCCGACGCAATACCTGAGCTCACCGGCTACGCCTCCGCGCGTCGCGAGGTGAAATACGGCATCAACAGCCGCATCGACATCCTGCTCGAGGGCGGCTCAAGCGAACGATCCTGCTACGTCGAGATCAAGAACGTGCACTTGATGCGCGAGGCTGGCCTCGCCGAATTTCCGGACAGCAAGACTGAGCGCGGCGTCAAGCATCTGGCCGAACTTACCGCGATGGTGCGAGAGGGACACCGCGCCGTCATGCTGTTTCTCGTGCAGCGCGTCGATGCCGACGCCTTTGCGGTCGCCGGCGACATCGATCCGGCCTATCGCGCTGCATTCCTCGCCGCCTCGGCGGCGGGGGTCGAGACGCTTGCCTACCGCTGTGCACTGTCGACCGAGGCCATCGTCCTAGATCGACGGATCCCGTTCAAGAGCTAGGCAAAAAGGGCTTAGCGACACTCTACAGGCCTTGTACACGACGCGGCGCCATCGCACATTTTCTTAAACACACAATGTCCGCCAGGCGAAACGACCGGGCCATCCCGGACGTATCCCCGACGTCATGGCGCCTACGACCGCGCCGCGCCCCTATCGAAGAGGATTACCCATGTTTTCCCGTCGCGCCTTCACGACCGCTGCGCTTGCGCTGGCTGGCGGCGCAGCATCCTATAAACTCGCGGCCAACGCCACCGACACGCCCGCAAAAGAGTTCGAGATCATGAAAACCGACGACGAGTGGAAAAAGACGCTGACGCCCGAGCAGTTCTACGTGTTGCGCAAGCACGGCACCGAGCGCGCCGGAACCTCGCCGCTCGACAAGATCTATGATCCGGGCATGTACCACTGTGCCGCCTGCGATCTGCCGGTCTACAGCTCGGACACCAAGTTCGACAGCGGCACCGGCTGGCCGAGCTTCTTCAAGCCTATCGACAACGCCATCGGCACGTCGGTCGACAAGAGCTTTTTCACTACGCGGACCGAAGTGCATTGCCGACGCTGCGGCGGCCATCTCGGCCACGTTTTCGAGGACGGTCCGAAGCCGACCGGGCTTCGCTACTGCATGAACGGCGTCGCCATGAAGTTCGTGCCCAAAGCCGCCGGCTAACTTCGCCGCGGTTTCAGGCGCCGCGTCTCGACTGACCCCTGGTCGCGACGCGGCGCCACCATCGCCAACGATAATCCCGAAAGGTCACGTTATGCCGCGCCTGAAATCCGCGTTCGCGCTTCCCTTCTTGCTCGCCGCAATCGCGTTCGGCGGCGCCGTCGCGGCAGAGGACGCGCAATCCAAACCCGCGATCGCGACTTTCGGCGCCGGTTGCTACTGGTGCACTGAAAGCGATTTCGACACGGTCAAGGGTGTGGTTGAGACGACGCCCGGCTTCATGGGCGGAACGACCAAGAACCCGACCTATCAGGAGGTGTCATCCGGCGCCACGGGCCACACTGAAGTTGTGAACGTGCGCTACGACCCCGCCGTCGTCACCTACCAGCAGCTGCTCGACCACTATTGGGTGAATGTCGACTTGCTCGACTCGAAGGGCCAATTTTGCGATCGCGGCAGCCAGTACCGTCCAGCGATTTTCACCTATGACGAAGAACAGAAGAAACTGGCCGAGGCCAGCAAGCAAGCGATCGTCGACAGCAAGCGGTTCAAGGATCCCGTCGTCGTCGAGATCAATGCTGCGTCAGACTTCACACCCGCGCCGGATCCGGATTTCTATCTGAACAATCCGATCCGCTATAAATTCTATCGCGCCGGCTGCGGTCGCGACGCGCGCCTCAAACAGCTGTGGGGCGAAAAGGCCGGCCACTAATTATCGGCCAGCCTATGCCTTGTTAGTTTTTGTCGCCGCCGGTCATTTTCTTGATGTTGTCGAGACCGTCTGTGAAAATGCCGTTGATGACATCGCGCGCTTCCTTCGGCTCCTTGCCGTCGGCGGGATCGAACACGGCCGACCAGGCGAAATTGATTTCGTCCTCGTCGTCGTCGTCCGGCGTCAGAGCGAACTGCGCCTGATAGTCTTTCACCGGCAGCGGGCTCTCAACGATGACATACTTGTAGAAGTCATCGCGATACTCGATCTGCTTCTCCTTGATCTTGCCGCCGTCTTTCAAGGTCAAAGTCCGGTAAGTGTCCGCGCCTTCCTTGCTCTCTTCGCAATTGGCGATCGCCGGGTGCCAATCCTTGATCGCGCACCAGCCGCCGAATTTCTTCCAAAGCGCGGCTTTCTCGGCGTCCATCTTTTTCGGATCGACGTTGATCTCGGCCTTCTTGCCGACGGCGAGACTGCCGGCGACGACGGCCGGGGCAGCGGCGAGTGTGGCGGCGAGCGCCAATGCGATGCGCGTCGTGACTCGAAAACACTTCATTACGGGCTTCTCCTTGCAGGTTTCTTGAGTGGTTGCCTCCCGTTACAGTATTACAGCACCGCTCGCCAGAGGGGCGCGGCGATTCCCGGGACGGTTGGGCCGTGCGGCGCGATCACTTTTGCGTCGGTTCGCGGTTTCATGCGGGCTGGCGGAGGCCGCCTAGCTCCACACAACACATCGTCTTCGCGCAAAACCCATGACTGATTTCTTACCGAATTCTTTACAGCGCCACGAGAGCGCGCGATCTCCTGAGCAAAGACTTCTGGCGTCAAAAAAGTTGTTGATACAGGCGCAGGCGCTCTGAAGCTGATTTTACCGTTTGCGGGCAAATAGCTATCGCGAAACCTTCACTCGGAAGTTGCTTGAGAGAGCATGCGATAGACCGTGTTTATTCTGCATCTTTGCAGAACAGACTTACTGCACAGCGTATCGAACGCTCGATCTCACCGGCCGAATCAGACGTGCATAGCCATCGAGTGGCGATGCGCCCTTGCCTCGCGTCCGACGCGACGCGACGGCGCCGTCATTTTGGGAGATTTCGGGGAGACGACGATGAGACACTTACTGTCCCTTATATCCATGGTTTGCGCCGCGTTCCTGGGCGCAACAGCCGCGATGGCGGACGGCGGCGGCAGCCTGAAGGACGGCCCTGCGCCGGTTGCGGCCGGTTGCGTGAAGGGGGCTTTTTCGGGGCTCTACATCGGCGCGACGGTCGGCTACGCCGATCATGACGATGACAAAAACGACTTGAACCCCGCGTTGCCGGACAACAACTTCGGCGACAGCGAAGGCGGCTTCGCCGGCGGCCTGTTCTACGGCTACAACCGTCAGTGCGGTCGGTTCGTCATCGGTCTCGAATCCGACATCAGCTTCCAGGACGCTGAGACGGAACAGCTTGATCCGATCATCGGCTGCATCGGCATCGGTTGTACCCCAAGCACATCGCTCACAAGCGACATCGATTGGCTCACCACATCGCGCGTCCGACTAGGCCTCGTGCACAACGAAAACACGTTGTTTTATGTGACAGGTGGTCTCGCCTACGCCGACGTCAAACATAGCGTTTACGATGATCAGCTTTTTGCGCCCGGCGTGGTCGACATAACGAACAGCGACAAACAGTGGGGCTGGACGCTCGGTGGCGGCGTCGAAACGATCCGCGCAAACGGCTGGTCGATGCGCGCCGAAGCACTCTATATCGACTTGGGCGACGAGAACGAAAGTTTCGACGCCGCGACCGTTTGCGGCGGCGTCTGCGTCACCGAATACGAATGGGAGGACACCATGTGGGTCGCCCGCCTGGGCCTCAGCTACCGTTTCGGGGCTCGCGAGGAAGTTGCGGCCGCGCCGCTGAAGTAAGCTTTCCGACGCCTCATCCGAGGCTCGACATTAAGAAAAAGGGAGCGCTCTGACGCTCCCTTTTTTATTTCGCCGAATGAAGATCTTAAAAAGCGGCAATTGAGACGCCGGACGCACTTGATAAAGGTTATTTTGAATTGTCCGAATTCCTCGAATTTATCGTTAGCGTGTATATCGCCTTTACCACCGTTTCGTTTCGAGGCTGACAATGCAGCGGCAATTCGTCTACTTCTCCGGCCCACTGGTGCCACTCATCAAACAGGAGAAATCGCTCATGGCATGGTTCTGCGTAAAGCCCGTCAAGTATTGTCCCCCGCCGAAGACGAAGTGCGAAACCAAGGAAGTCAAGAAGGTCGACTGCAAGCCGAAGTGCGAAATCAAGTACACCGCGCCGAAACTGCTCTGCCTCAAGAGCTACGAATGCGCGCCGAAGTACTGCAAGCCGGTGTTCTGCAAGCCGATCTGCAACGGCGGCGAAATTCCCACTTAACAAACGCGGACGTCCTCTGTCCTCGAACTCGGCTGCGAGCCCGCGTCATTCCCTGACGCGGGCTTTTCTCATTCGGTATTGCGCCGTAGCGCCCGCGTGGTGCGCATCTTGCTCTATTGACCTCGACTCTCCGGCGAATGCCGGAATTCAGGCGCTGAATAGCCGGCGCATTCCCGAATTGGCACAATGAGCAATAAAATGCCCAAGTCCACTCAAAGCGCCGATATCTTTGCTTCGACGCTCGCCGAATGCCGTTCGGCGCTGTGGACGGTCGCCGCCTTCAGTTTCGTCATTAATATCCTGATGCTGGCGACGCCGCTGTACATGCTCCAGATCATGGACCGCGTTCTGAAGTCGGGGCGCGGCGAAACGCTGCTGATGCTCACGCTGATCGCCATGGGCGCGGTGCTGGTGATGAGCATCCTCGACACGCTCAGAAGTTCGATCGCCATGCGCGCGGGCACCTGGATCAATGACCGCCTCGGCCCGGTGTTCCTCGAGAGCAGCTGCCGCGCCCGCATCCGCGGCGAGGATCCGGGCACCGACATGCTGCGCGACCTCGGCAACGTGCAGGGCTTCGTCGCAACACAGGGGATGGCGGCCTTCTTCGACTCCCCGTGGGCGCCGATCTTCATCGTGTTCATCTGGAGTCTGCATCCGTATCTCGGCATGGTGGCGTTGTTTTCGGCGCTGCTGCTGCTCGCCCTTAGCGTTGTCACCGAATGGGTGATCCACGCGCCGCACTCGCGCGCCGACGAAACCCAGATCGAGGCTCTGCGCCTCGCCGACGTCACCGTCAGAAACGCCGAAGTCGTCCATGCCATGGGCATGATGCCGGCGATGACGGCGCGCTGGCGCGAAATGAACGACGTCGTCACTCAGTCAATTCACGCCGCCGGCGACATGTCCGGCATCATGCTGACCACATCGAAATTCCTGCGCTCGGCCGTGCAGATCGCGATCCTCGGCGTCGGCGCGTGGCTGGTCGTCAAGAACCAGATCACGCCTGGGGCCATGATCGCCGCCGCCATTCTGCTCGGCCGCGCGCTCGCGCCGGTCGAAATGGCGATCGGCAGCTGGCAGAGCTTCATGTCGGCGCGGATGTCGTATGAGCGGCTGAAACAGCATTTCGCCAACCATGCGCCCCCGCCCGAACGCACGCTGCTGCCGTGGCCCTCCGGACATCTGTCGATTGAGAACGTCAGCTACGCGGCGCGCGAGGGCGATCGGGCGATCCTGACCGACGTCAGTTTCGTGGTGGCGCCCGGCGAGGCGCTCGCCATCGTCGGTCCTTCGGGCGCCGGCAAGAGCACGATCTGCCGGCTACTGGTCAGCCTCAACGAACCGACGTCCGGAGAAATCAGGCTGGACGGCAACGATCTTCGCCACTGGGATCCGCTGCAGCTCGGCGGCGCCATCGGCTACCTGCCGCAGGACGTCGAACTGTTTCCGGGCACGCTGCGCGAGAATATTGCCCGCATGCTGCCGGCCGATGACGCCGAGGTCATCAAGGCGGCCCAACTTGCGCGCGTGCACACCATGATCCAGCGCCTGCCGGACGGCTACGACACCGTGATCGGCGACGGCGGCCTGCGTCTTTCCGGCGGACAGCGCCAGCGCATCGGGCTGGCGCGCGCCGTATTCGGGCTGCCTCGCATCATCGTGCTCGACGAACCCAACGCCAACCTCGATCAGGCGGGCGAGTCTGCGCTCGCGGAGGCGCTGAAAGAGCTCAAGCAGCTCGGTCACGCAATCGTCGTCGTCGGTCACAGAGCTTCGACATTAAGCCAAGCCGACTCGATCCTCGTCGTGCAGGATGGCCGCGTCGCTATGTTCGGTCCACGTGACGTCGTGCTGAGCGCCTGGAGCGAGGCCTCCGCCACACGCGGTGGCACGGACACGCTGCCGCTTCGCCGCGCGACGGCGCCCCCGGCCGCGCTTCGATCCCAAGATCAAACATCTGAGGCAGGCGCGCCATGAGTGGATCGGACGTGATGGTGCTGAGCCGGCGGCAAAATTCGCTGGCTCTCGCTGGTGGCCCGGCCGCCGAATACGACGATAGCCAATCGCTGGCCGCGACGGTGAGCGCTCCCGTACGCCAGGGCTACATGCTGATCCTGGTGTTCGTGGTCGGATTCTTGGCGTGGGCGGCGCTGGCCCCGTTGGCCGGCGGCGCAATCGCGCCGGGCGTCGTCAGCCCTGAAGGCAGCCGTCGCAATATCCAGCATCTGGAAGGCGGGATCGTCCAAGAACTGCGCGTGCGCGACGGCGACGTCGTGAGGAAGGGCGATCCGCTGATCGTCATGGATTCGACCTTGTCGAAGTCGCGGGACGAAGCGCTGCGAAACCAGAAACTAAGCGTCAGCGCCCGCCAGGCGCGGCTAGAAGCCGAGCGAACCGGCGCCTCTGAAGTGACATTCCCTGACGACCTCATCGTTGGGGCCAAGCTGCCGGCGGCTGCCGAAGCTCAGCAGCAGATCTTCCTGTCGCGGCGCGCAACGTATGCGGCGCAAAAGGCGCTACTCGCGCAGCGCATGGAACAACTTGGCGGTCAGATCGACGGTCAAACCGCGCAGATTGAAAGCGTGAAAACTCAGATCGCCTACATTCGCGAGGAAGTGGCGGGCAAACAGCAGCTTTTGGCCCAGGGTCTTCTGCCAAAGCCGGAAGCGCTGCGGTTGCGGCGCGCCGAATCTGAGCTTCTCGGCCGACAGTCAGAGATTGAAACGCAGATCGGCACGCTGAAGCAGCAGATCCAGGAGACCCAGTTGCAACTTTTCAGCGCCGACAAGCAGCGTCTGGACGATATTGAAACGGAATACGAGAAGACGCGTGGCGAACTTGCCGATCTCAGCGAAAAGCTGCGCGTCAGCGAGGACGTGTTGCGCCGGACGACGATCGTATCCCCCGTGAATGGCACCGTGATGAACCTGCGCGCGACGACCATCGGCGGCGTGGTTCAGGGCGGAGAATCTCTGCTGGAAATCGTGCCGAACGACGAATCGCTGATCATCAATGCGCATGTGTCACCGATCGACGTGCACCGCGTGCACATCGGCCAGAACGCGCTCATCCACCTCTCCGCCTACTCGTCGCGAACCGCGCCGCGGCTCGAGGGCGTCGTGCGCAGCATGTCGCCGGACCGTGTGCGCGGCGCCAACGGCGACCAGGACTATTACCTGGCGCGGCTCGAAGTGGACCGAAAGGCGATCGAATCGCAGCCGGAGAAGATCACGCTCTCGCCCGGCATGGGCGCAGAAGTGATCTTCGTCACCGAGAACCGGACACTTCTGGACTATCTGATGAAGCCGGTTCAGGACGCGTTCCGAACGGCGCTGCGCGAGCAGTAAGCGCGGCTGGGGCGACCAACCTGTCCACCTGATCGCGAGAGCTGGCCGACGATTAAGGCCGCTTGACGCGGTTCTCTAGATTGCGGCCGGGTCCGATTTCAAACCGATACACTACCCGTCCGGCGGTAGTGCCTCAGTTTGAAAAATTCCTTTGTTGACCTAGGCGTCTGATCGCGCTCATCCCGTGCTATGCTTAGCGCTATGGATCGACGCACCCAACAGGACTATATTGGCTGGCGAGCCCCGGAGTTGGCCATGTCTGGCCACTTTCGGAACTGGTCAGAGATCGTGCGCCAGCTCCGGTGTGAGGGCGCGTATGGCGCCCACAGAGAACTGACCAGCCCGTACATGCGGGGACGGCTGAATTGGCTCTGCGATGAGGCGCGGGCTAGGCTTAGCGCAAAGCAGGCGACAGATGGTCAAGCACCAACACTATTGGCTGTTTTGGATCGAGGATAAGGGGCTGAACCGGCTGATCCTCGTAGGCGAGCAAGAATTTCATGCTGCCGAAGCGGTCGCGCTCGCGAAGATTTTCAATGGAAGAACGGTCTCTTACCAGGTTTTGCCGCACACCGTGGCCGAGTTCGTCGGCCTCAGCGACGGGGAATGTCTAGAACTCACACCCAGAAGTTTTCAGACTCCAGGTGGAATAGAGCGGGGAGGACGAGACGATGCCAAAGGGGCCTAAAGGCGAGAAGCGTCCTGCTGACGTGATCGGGAATGCGATCAAGGTCGCCCGTATTGCGACGGGGGAAGAGGAGGACGTTGTTATTGACGACGACGGGAGGGATGCCGCCGCTGTAAGCTTGGGTAGGCGCGGTGGCAACGCACGCGCTCAACAACTAACCGACGTACAGAAAACGAAAATCGCTAAGAAGGCTGCCAAAGCTAGATGGGCAAAACGCCTTGTTCCCTCTGAAAAAGGATAGTCTTTGCATCCGCGTCAATCATGTTTGAGTCGATGCCTCTGATTATTACATATGGCTGCATCATTGGGTCGGCAAAACGAAATCGTTGTTGTCTGTCTCCTCCCCGCTTTATCAAAATATTCCCGCCTTCGTCTGACGAAAATCTGCGCAAATGCTTCTCGAAATGTGCAATTCGTTTTCGGTCTCTCATGATGGCGCTGTAAGGCTCGACGATGTCATTGGCGGTGAAAAAACCCTCTTCATCTGTAAGCGCAAGGGCACACGCTAAAAGCGATTGCTCAAAGTAGTTTTCTTGATTGCTCCGCGTAGCGTTTCTGTATGAAATCTTAAACATTTCGCGGGAATCCGCGATGAATGAGGCCATAGACTTTTCAACGTCGGCATTTGTAATGTTTATTCGGTGATCCCTTATTGCGTGTAACGCCGCGTACTTAGCGAGAGTTTGTGTAAAATACGGCAAACCCTTTGACAGCACGATTATCGTCCACTTTGCGTCTCCAGAAAATTGGAGTGGAGTGCGTGCGGCTCTCTTTTCGATGATTTCAAGAAGCTCAGCTTGCGACATCCGATTTAGCGGTATCTGAACAAGAGTTCTGTCAAGCGACTCGTGGTCCTTGACGAGATCTGCCACGTTTTCAGCAACGCCAACCAGAATGACAGTCGTATTTACAGAGAAATCATAAAATTCTTTTATCGTGTTAGCTGTCAGGATTTTGCAATCCTCGTCACGCACTTCGCTGTATTCATCGACGATAATTATCGGAAGCGCATTCGCGGAACATTTCTGCAATTCTCTGCGGACCTCCGTTGGGGTGATGCTTTCGTAGTTGGAGGAAATTTTTACAAGCTTGGCTTTCCCCGTCGCCACGGCCACTGCTCGAAGTTCGTCTAGGGCTCTCACCCACAACGACGAATAATTGTCTTGGGGTCCGGCCTGAATTCGCGCCACAACAAAACTTTGCAGTGTCTTGTTAAATCGCTTCCAAAAAATGTTGGACAATGACGTTTTGCCTACGCCCTTTTCTCCGTAGAGCACGACATGTTTTGACCGTTCCATAACGGCCGCCAGCATTCGTCGCACCTCTGTTAGCCGCCCAGCAAACAGGTCTTGCTCGTCAATGGGGGCACCGTCAAAAAGTTGCGCCACATCCCATTCCAGAGACACCCAATCTTCTGGAGCTTCCGGCTTTTTCATATTGCTCAAGCTTGTTACGGGCATCTGATTAACTATAAAGGCGTTGATTTGAGTGGCATAAGCGTTGACTAAGGCGCATTAGGTGTTGAGTAAAGCGAAATTTAGTAGTAATTTTGCTTGACGCTAAGCATAAAAGTTCATATATTATGGGCATGAACAAACTGCCCATAGCCAAGCGCGTCCAAATCCTCTCGATGCTCTGCGAGGGATCGTCGATGCGTTCGGTCTCTCGGGTCTGCGACGTGTCGATCAACACCGTCGCCAAGCTCCTAACCGAGGCGGGCCGCGCCTCCCTCGCCTTCCATGACGAGCGCGTCCGTGGCCTCCAGTCGAAGCGCGTCCAGTGCGATGAAATCTGGAGTTTCGTTTACGCCAAGAACAAGAACGTCATCGACGCCAAAGCGCCTCCGAAGGGCGCCGGCGACGTTTGGACGTGGACGGCTCTCGACGCCGACAGCAAGCTGATTTGCAGTTGGGCCGTTGGCCAGCGCGACGCCTACTGGGGCTATGCGTTCATGAGCGATCTCAAGAGCCGGATCGCCAGCCGCGTGCAGCTTACGACGGACGGCCACGGCGTCTATCTGAAAGCCGTTGAGCAAGCGTTCGGCGGAACGGACATTGACTTTGCGCAGCTCGTCAAAATCTACGGCGACGCTCCGCGCGGCGGGTCCGAAGAACGCAAATACAGCCCGCCGGAATGCATTGGTATCAAGAAGACCGTGATCGTCGGCGAGCCGGACGTGGACCACATCAGCACGTCCTACGTCGAGCGCCAAAACCTCACGATGCGCATGAGCATGAAGCGGTTTGCCCGTCTGTCCAACGCATTCTCAAAGAAGCTGGCAAGCCACCGCAACGCGCTCTCGCTCTACTTCTTCTTTTACAATTGGTGCCGAATTCACAAGACGCTGCGCGTGACGCCAGCGATGGCGGCGGGATTGACGGACAAGTTGATGTCCTTCGAAAACCTCGTTGCGCTTATGGACGCCGTTGCGCCGAAGCCGGGACGGCCGAAGACGTACAAAGTGAGGTTGAGAGCATGAACATCTGGCGAGGCGTTTGGCGTGTTTGGATAGTTGGATCGCTTGTCTGGATCGCTGTGCTGTTGTGGCGCAACGATCCGCTTTGTCCATTGTCGGCGATTGGGCTGCAAATCAAAGTTGGGCCGTGGTGCGAGCAGCGAGATGCCGACTATTACGGAAATCTCGTGACAGTGATGCTCGGAGCGCCTCTGCTGGTAGCGCTTGGCTTATTTGTCGCTAAGTGGATCATCGAGGGTTTCGTCAATTCGAAGAATTCAAACTGAGACACTACCCGTCCGGCGACTGCACTTGCGGAACGAGACAAGAACGTGTAGCGTACATTTATGATTTGTACCGGCGAGTCTGCCGGCCGAGCTGCACAGAGTCGGTCGGCCAGGAGCGCTTAAAACAGGACGCCATCCGACCGATGCTGACCGAAAAACAGAAAGAACTGCTGCTCTATATCCACGACCGGATGCAGGAGCGCGGCGTTCCCCCGTCCTTCGACGAAATGAAGGACGCGCTGGATCTGAAATCGAAATCGGGCATCCACCGGCTGATTACAGCGCTGGTCGAGCGCGGCTTCATCCGCCGCCTGCCGCATCGGGCGCGCGCTATCGAAGTGATCAAACTGCCGGAGAACCAATCGGCCGCCGCGCAAGCCGCGACGGAGAGCCGGGCTCGCGGTTTCCAGCCGAGCGTCATCGAAGGCTCGGGACCGCTGAAAGCCAACATCACGCCGCCGCCCTCGCAGATGCTCGATGCCCGAACCGTCTCGGTACCTGTCATGGGCCGCATCGCCGCCGGCACGCCGATCAGCGCCATCCAGACACATACGCACGACATTGCATGTCCGCCCGATCTGCTGACCAACGGCGAGCATTTCGCACTGGAAGTCAAGGGCGACTCCATGATCGAGGCCGGCATTCACGACGGCGATACCGTCATCATCCGCCGCTGCAATTCAGCCGAGAACGGCGACATCGTCGTCGCGCTCGTCGAGCAGGAGGAGGCGACGCTGAAGCGGTTGCGCAAGCGCGGCTCCACGATTGCGCTCGAACCGGCGAACGCTGCGTTCGAAACTCGCATCTTCGGGCCTGACCAAGTGGACATTCAGGGCCGCCTCGTTGGCTTGATGCGGCGCTATTGAGCCGCAGCTAGGGCGGCGGCGGCTCGGCGTCAAACGGATCGTCAGAATCGTCGTCTTCGATTTCGGCGCGCGGTTCCTCTGGCGCGACGTCGGTTTTGGCGGCGCGCCCGCGGGGCGCCGGCGCGGATCCGGGCTCTGCAATGCGCGGCGTCGGTAGCCTTTTCGATCGCGCCGTCCCGCGATCTCCGATCGCGTGTTCCGCCGCCCACGGCCGATCACCGCGCATCGACGCCACGGTCTCGATCCTCAGCTTCGGCCTTTCGTTGGCGCCGCCGGGTTCGATGTAGATCGCATAGCCGCCATCTCGCCACGCGCTGAACAGATCGATGATGGTCGCGGGGCCGTCGCATGCCTTAGGGGCGGGAGTCGCCAGCACCAGCAGGTCGGCCCGCGCGCAATCGTCGATCAGGGCAGCGGCGTGGCGGGGCGCCGCAAGCGCGACGCCCTTGACCTCCGCGACGCAGGACGTCGCATCGCATGTGAACCCTTCGCCGCGTTGCGCCTCGCGCGCCTTTCGCCCATCGCCGTCATGCTCGAGCCAGCGCTGCAATTCGAATGTCGATTGCCGCGCCGGAAGCGCCGAGAGCCTGCCGTCGGGCAATCGCATGGCGACGAGAGCGCCGCCGCGCGCTATGAGCACATCCGGTCGCGGCAGGGTCGGGGCGATCGCGAGTCCCGCGGCAATCGCCGTCAATCCCAGAGCGCGCTGGCGTGTCCGCCACAGCGCGAGCCACAGCCCGCCCCCCGCCATCAGCGCGAAACTCACCACCGGTATCGCCGGAATATTGCCGACAGCGCCGGGAAGCGCGCCGACAGCCCTGGCGCACCACGCCATCGCCTCGATGCCCTGGCCCATCGGCCAAAGCGCGAGCGCTTCAAGCCCGAACGGCATCAGCAGCAGGGCCATCAGCGCCGCCGGCATCACGACCAGATTGCAGATCGGGATCGCAATCAGATTGGCGAGCACGGCGTACTGCTGGCTTTGATGAAAATGATAGGCGGCGAACGGCGCCACAGCGACGCTGGCGATCAGCGTCGAGGCGACGATGCCTGTGAAGAACATCGCAACGCGCCAAACGGGATGCGGCGTATCGCGGCGTCGAACGACACGATTGACGCCTTCGTAGGCCGCGACCAACGCCGTCACCGCGGCGAACGACATCTGAAAGCCGGCGTCGAACAGGCTTTCGGGAAAAATCGCAAGAATCGCGAACGCGGCGAGCGCGACGTTGCGCATAGCGAGCGCGGGTCGATCGAGCAGCACGGCGACGAACATGATCGTGATCATCGCGGCAGCGCGCACGGTCGCGAAGGCGGCGCCCGACAGCGCCAGATAGCCGAGCGCTGCA
The DNA here is from genome assembly GCA_046160845.1 of Hyphomicrobium sp. Lineage (GTDB taxonomy): Bacteria > Pseudomonadota > Alphaproteobacteria > Rhizobiales > Hyphomicrobiaceae > Hyphomicrobium_B. The sequence goes on along the minus strand of JBJXHD010000027.1, from coordinate 69,369 downwards.
ATGATGCCGGTGACGGCCGCGATCTTCTTGATGGGGAGCCTCAGCGCCGCCGCCGGGATGGCCGCCAGAAGCAGCCTCACGAGATAGAACACCGCGCCCGCCATGATGACCATGTGCAGGCCGGAGATCGACAGAATGTGAAACAGCCCCGAGTCCTTGAACGCCTGGTTGGTTTCGGCGCTGATAGCGCCGCGATCGCCAGTGATCAGCGCCGTTGCGATGGCCCCCGCTTCGCCCGGCAGCGCCGCCGCAACGCGCGCGGCTATCTCGGCGCGCACGCTTTCGATCCAGCGCCACGCCTCATCGCGGTAACCGTCAGGCGCGGCGCGGTCATCGATAACCGGCGCGGTGAACGCATAGCCGACGCCGCCCAGCCGCTCGAACCACGCGGTGCGCGCGTAATCGAACGCGCCGGGGAGCGCCGGTTTCGCGGGCGGCGCCAAGGTCGCCTTGATGCGAATGCGGTCGCCGGGAGCGATGCGAACGCCGTCCGACATGGTCCGGACCCGCACCCGCGCCGGACGGACTCGCTCCGCCAGGGCGCCTAGCGTCTCAACGGCAATCGTCAGGCGCTGTCCGCGCGGCCCTCGCGTCTCGGCGCGCAGCACGAGCCCTGCGACCTCGACATTACGCAGTTGCTTGGTCAGCACCGGCGCCGCCACTTGTTCCACGCGCAGCTTGGCCAGCGCGAAGCCTGCGCACATCAACAGAAGCGCCGTCAGCCCCGCCGCGGCCAGCGTTCCGCGCCGCGAAACAAGCATCACGGCGAGCGTCATCGCCAACGGCGTCAGCGCCGCGATCATGTTCGGCTCGCGCGGCAAGGCGAAGTAGGCGGCGATGCCGGCGCCGAGACACACCGGCGACCAGAGAAAAAATCGGCCGCGTTCGTCGTCGAACGCGCGGCGCGCACGCTCCGAAACCGAAATCTCACTCGCGTCGTCCGGCGGCGGCTCGCGCCTGATCGCATCGTCCGCGAAACGCCGCATGCCGTCTCTCGCCGCCCGCCACGTCATGCCGTCGCGCAACCCCGCCGCGCCCCTTACCTTGACGCAGGCCACATGCTACGAGCACCCGGCCCAATCCTCAATTCGAACACGCGCCCGAAGGGGTCTGATGACCGCAGTCTCGAAATCCGCAGCGCCTGTCGTGCGCTTCGCCCCGTCGCCGACTGGCTTTCTGCACATCGGCGGCGCGCGGACGGCGCTGTTCAATTGGCTTTACGCCCGCGGTCGCGGCGGTAAATTCCTGCTGCGCATCGAAGATACTGACCGCGAACGCAATAACGACGACGCCGTCGCCGCTATTCTAGACGGCCTCAAGTGGCTCGAACTTGACTGGGACGACGACGCTGTTTCGCAGTTCGCCCGCGCCGACCGCCATCGCGAAATTGCGCGTGAGCTGCTGAAGCGAGGTTCCGCTTACAATTGCTATTGCTCACCGGCCGAAATCGAGGCTGCGCGAGAGGCCGCGAAAGCCGAGGGCCGCCCTCAGATTTTCCTCTCGCCGTGGCGAACGCGCGATCCCAAGGATGCTCCCGCCGGCGTCAAGCCCGCCGTGCGCCTGTCGGCGCCACGTGACGGCCAGACCCACGTTGCCGACCATGTGCAGGGCAACGTGACGTTTCCGAACAAGGATCTCGACGATCTGATCATCCTCAGGTCCGACGGCAATCCGACCTACAATCTCGCCGTTGTGGTCGACGATCATGACATGGGCGTCACGCATGTGGTGCGGGGCGTCGATCATCTGACCAACACCGCGCGCCAGACGCAGATCTATCAGGCGATGGGCTGGGCCGTGCCGGAGTTCGCCCACGTTCCGCTCATCCACGGTCCGGACGGCGCCAAGCTCTCAAAGCGTCACGGCGCGCAAGCCGTGCAAGACTATCGCGCGATGGGCTATTTGCCGGTCGCGCTGCGCAACTATCTCGTGCGTCTCGGCTGGAGCCACGGCGACGACGAGATCATGTCGACCGAGCAACTGCTCGCCTGGTTCGATATCGACGGAATCGGCAAATCGGCGGCGCGCTTCGATTTCAAGAAGCTCGAGGACTTGAACGGCCACTACATCCGTCTTGCCGAAAACGCCGATCTCATGCGCCGCTCGATCGAGTTATTGCCGGAGCTTGAAGGCGGCAACGCCATCCTCGCCAAAATCGACGACGCGATGCGCGCCAAACTCCTGCGCCTCATCCCGAGCCTGAAAGAACGCGCCAAGACGCTCCGCGATCTTATCGACGGGGCCTCGTTTCTGTTCGCCGACCGACCGCTCAAGCTCGACGACAAGGCCGCCAAGCTGCTCGACGCCGAGGGCCGCGAGACCCTTAAGGTCGCAGCTCAGCATTTCTCTGCCGCGCCCGAATGGTCCGCCGCGGCGCTCGAGGACATCGTCCGACAAATGTCGGAGCAGACCGGCGCAAAGCTCGGAAAGATCGCGCAGCCGTTGCGCGCGGCATTGACCGGTCGCGCAGTGTCGCCACCGGTGTTCGACGTGCTCGAGGCGCTCGGGCGCGAGGAAGCCTTGAAACGCATGGCTGATATCGGAACCTAATGGCGCCTGACGAATTATCAGGCGCGCCCGATTTAACGCCAAAAGGCGGTCTTGCCGCACCGCAAAAACTCGTCTAAATCCTTTGTCTTCATGTCGCTTAAGCATGCTAACGCAGTGCGCGATCGCCCTCTCCGATTGGCCTTATTGGCCTTGGAGTCGTACCGGCATGAGCAGAGCCGAGCCAACGCTTCGGAGGCAACCCATGACCATCCATGACGGCACCGCCGGTAAAGCTGGCGTCGACGGCGCCCAGAAGGTCGCAACGCTGAATGCCGCCGGCAAGCAGGTCAACATGCCGGTGCGATCGGGCTCGTGCGGGCCTGACGTGATCGACGTCGCCGCGCTCTACAAGGAGACGGGCTGTTTCACATACGATCCGGGCTTCACCTCGACCGCGAACTGCGCCAGCCACATCACCTTCATCGACGGCGACAAGGGCGAGTTGCTCTATCGCGGCTATCCGATCGACCAGCTCGCCGAGAACACCAACTTCCTCGCCGTCTGCTATCTGCTGCTCTACGGGGAGTTGCCGACCAACGGCGAGTTCATAAAGTTCCGCAACACCGTCACGCGCCACACGATGGTGCATGAACAGATGACGCGGTTCTTCACCGGCTTTCGCCGCGACGCACATCCGATGGCGGTCATGGTTGGCACAGTCGGCGCGTTGTCGGCGTTCTATCACGACTCGACCGACATCAACGATCACGGGCAGCGCGAAATCGCGAGCCTGCGCATGATCGCCAAGATGCCGACCATCGCGGCGATGGCTTACAAGTATTCGATCGGCCAGCCGTTCATCTATCCGCGGAACGACCTCGACTACACTTCGAACTTTTTGCAGATGTGCTTTGCGGTGCCGTGCGAGCCGTATGTCGTGAATCCGGTGCTCTCGCGCGCTCTCGACCGCATCTTTATCCTGCACGCCGATCACGAGCAGAACGCCTCGACGTCGACGGTGCGACTTGCGGGCTCGTCGGGCGCCAATCCGTTCGCCTGCATTTCGGCCGGCATCGCCTGTCTGTGGGGTCCGGCGCATGGCGGCGCCAACGAGGCGGCGCTGAACATGCTGAAGGAGATCGGCACCGTCGATCGCATTCCAGAGTTCATCGCCAAGGCCAAAGACAAGACCTCGGGCTTCCGCCTGATGGGCTTTGGCCACCGCGTCTACAAGAATTATGATCCGCGCGCCAAGGTGATGCAGAAGACCTGCCACGAGGTGCTCGAAGCGACGGGCGGGAAGGACGATCCGCTGCTGAAGGTCGCACTTGAACTCGAACGTATCGCGCTGGAGGACGAGTATTTCGTCAGCAAGAAGCTTTATCCCAACATCGATTTCGATTCCGGCATCACGCTTCGCGCGATGGGGTTCCCTGACGACATGTTCACCGTGCTGTTCGCCGTTGCGCGCACCGTCGGCTGGGTCGCGCAATGGAAGGAAATGATCGAGGATCCTGAGCAGCGCATCGGCCGTCCGCGTCAGCTTTATATCGGTCAGCCGAGGCGTGACTTCCCGGCCGAGACCTGATCGCGGAGCACGCGGATCGTCGCGTCGGCGGCGGCGAGGCTCGGCCGATCGCCCGCGACCGCGAACCGTGACGGGATGCGCGCCAACGCCGCGAGTTGGGCTTCGCGCTCTGGTCCACCCTCGATCAGCGGCTTCAACGCGGCTTCGAGCGTTTCAGCCGTGCAATCCTTCTGCAGAAGCTCGGGAAATGCATTCTCTCCAAGCACCAGATTGGCGAGAACGACGCTCGGCGACGTAATCAGATGGCGCAACGTCGCGATCAGCGCGTCGGCGCGATAGGCGACGACCATCGGCGTCCCTGCGAGCGCTAGTTCGAGCGTCACGGTGCCGGAGGCGGCGAGCGCCGCACGCGCAAGGCGCATCGCCTTGTACTTGTCTTCGGCGCTGTCGACGAGCATCGGCTTTACCGGCCACGTCGCCGTTTTCGCTTCAATCTGGTTCCTCAAGTGGCGCACGGCCGGGATTACGACATCGACTGCGACGCCCGCCGACTTCAATCGGCCGACCGCCTCGCCGAAGACATCGATCAGATGCTCGACTTCGGAGCGCCGGCTACCGGGCAATACGAGGAGCACGGGCTTTCCGCCGCCAAGACCGAGCCGCTTCGCGAGTTCGTTTGCCTCCGCGTTTCGGATGTCATCCATCCGCTCGATGAGCGGATGGCCAACATAGGTGCATGGCGGCCCGCCGAGGCGCACGTGGGCATCAGGCTCAAATGGCAGCAACGCCAGAACATGATCGACGTAGGCGCGCATTTTCTTGGCGCGTCCCGGCCGCCACGCCCACACGCTCGGCGAGACGTAGTCGACGATCGGGATCTCTGGCGCGCGCCGTCGGACGCGCTTGGCGATCGGATGGGTGAATTCGGGGCTGTCGATGATGACGAGAATGTCGGGGCGTTCGGCGATCGCCGCATCGACCGTCTGGTAGACGCGCTGGACAATGCGCGGCAAGCCTTTGAGGATCGCGACGGGGCCCATCACCGCCACGTCCTCAATCGGAAACAGGGACTTTAGACCTTCGGAGGCCATCTCCTCGCCGCCGACGCCCGAAAACGCCACGGCGTCCGCCCCAAGCCGCGCCTTCAATCCCGCCATCAGCCGAGCGCCGAGCGCATCGCCCGAATGTTCGCCGGCGACCAAAAAGACCTTGGTTGGCGGCGCCGTCATCGCGTCGCCTCGCGGCTGGCGACGGCAAGCGCCAATCTCAGGCTGTTAGCGGTGGCGAGGAGTTGAGACCGTCTGACGATCGCCGCCTTGTGCTCGGGCGTGATGATCAGCGCGGCGACGCCGGCCGCAGCCGCCGCTGCGATCAAGTCTGCATCAACATTGGCGCCCGAACCGATGACGGCCGCACCCTTGCGGCTGTTGCGCCCGGGCTTTCGGTAGGCGGCGTCGCGGCGGAGCACGTCGGCGGCAGGTTCGGAGGCGCCGACGGCGACGACGCGCGATTTCCGCACGATCAGCGCGGAGCCGGTGTTTAAGTCTGCGAGCGCGCGGAGCACGCGAACGCCGAGCGCCGCGTCGTTGCGGGTCGCCGTCGACAGCGTCACGGCTCCAATTTCACTGAACTCTTGAGGTGCGACGGCGCCGTCACCCGATGCGCCATAGGCCAGCGGCGCTTCGACGCCGGCAATGAAGACTCCGGCGGCGTCGGCCTTGTCGATCATCTCGTCGCGCTTGGCTGTCAAGACGTAACCATGCATCGCCGCGATTCCGGTAAGTCCCGCCATGGCGGCAGCGGTCGCGGTGCCGGGGCCGATGGCCGGAAGGTCGACCCGCAGATCCTGGCCCGGCTTCGGCCGTTTGACGAGCACTCCGCGGCGCCGATCCGATGGGACGTCAAGGCGCGCCCGCGCCGCCGCCGTTCGAGTCAGCATGGCGTCGGTGCCTTCGGCGCCTTCGAGCGCCTCGACCACACCCTCGCTGACGATCGCCGCCTGTCCGATGTCGAAGCGGCCCAGAGCTGCGATCACCCGCAAGCCGAGCGCGATGTCGGCCTCATCCGCGACGGTTGGCGCGCGCGATCCGATCGGGCCTGCCGCGATCAGCAATTCCGGCGCGACGTCGCGCACGCCGACGGCCCGAAATCCGCGCCGCTCAAAGAGCTCAATGCAGGTCCGCAGCAGCGCATCGTCGCCGGCCTGGCGCAGCACCTTCAACACCGACGGTAGAATGGAAAAGAGCGCGAGATCGAAGCGCGCCGTCGACAGTTTCGGCCGCGCCATCGTGCCTACCAGCAGCACATCGCTCACGTCCGCGGCCTTCAGCGCCGCAATGGCGCGACCGAGTTCCGACCATGCGACGACCGTGTGGGGAAAGGCGAACAGCGCCGGATCGGCGTCCCCGGCGATGGCGATGACATGCACCGATCCGCCCCGCGCCTCGATGCTGCGCGCAATTTCGATCGGGATCGCGCCGCCTCCAGCGATCAGTCCGATCCGCGATTCCGCTTGAGCCGGCATGGCTCGCCCTCAGGCCTCGGCGCCGTTTTTCGGCGTGCAGAGCGATCGCTTGCCGCCGGCGCCGATGAAGGCGATGATCTCCTGCACGATCGGATGCTGGGCGAATTCCTGCGCCACGTCCTCCATGCGTTCGGTCAGCGTGCCCTCCTGCGCGAACAGCAGACGATAGGCGCGGCGCAAATCGTGAATGTCGCTGCGCGAAAATCCGCGCCGTTGCAGGCCGATGATGTTGAGCCCCGACAAGTAGGCGCGATTGCCCATCGCCATGCCGTAGGGGATCAGATCGTTCTCGAGGCCCGACATGCCGCCGACGAAGGCGTGATTGCCGACGCGCGCGAACTGGATGACAGCCGCGCCGCCGCCGATGATTGCATAGTCGCCGACCGTGCAATGGCCGGCCAGCATGACGTTGTTGGAAAAGATCACGCCCTTGCCGACGAGGCAGTCGTGGCCAACGTGACTATTGGCGAGAAACGCGCAGCCGTCGCCGACGGTCGTGACCGAGCCGCCGCCGGCGGTGCCGGGGTTCATGGTCACGCCTTCGCGGATCAGGCAATCCGCACCCACCGTCAGCGAGCAAGGTTCGCCCTTGTACTTGAGATCCTGCGGCTGATGGCCGATCGAGGCGAACGGAAAGATGCGCGTTCGCGGGCCAATCTCCGTCGTGCCGGCGATGGCGACGTGGCTCACCAGTTCGACGCCCTCATGCAGCGTCGCATCGCGGCCGACCATGCAGAACGGCCCGATTTTCACCGCCGCGGCGATCTTCGCACCGTCCTCGACGACCGCCGTCGGGTGAATAGCGGCCTCAGCCATGCTTGCTCGCAAACGCCTTGGCGTCGGCGGTGTCGGCCAGCATGGCGCTGATTTCCGCTTCGGCGACGACGTGGCCATTCACCATCGCGACGCCGCGAAAGCGCCAGACGCGGCCGCGATTGCGAATTTTCTTCACGTGATAATGCAGCTGGTCGCCGGGCAGCACGGGCTTTCTGAATTTCGCATTGTCGATGCCCATGAAGTACACGAGCTCGGCCTGGTAATTCTCTTCGATGGTCGAGACGCACAGCGCGCCCGCCGTCTGCGCCAGTCCTTCGATGATCAGCACGCCGGGCATCACCGGATACTGCGGGAAATGGCCCTGGAAAAACGGTTCGTTGATCGTCACGTTCTTGACGCCGACACAGCTCTCGTCGCCCTTCATGTCGTACATGCGGTCGACCATCAGAAAGGGGTAGCGGTGCGGCAACAATTTCATCACGCGGGCGATGTCCGCGGCGCCGAGCGCCTCCCCGGTCGTCGATTTGTCCGTCATATCAAACTCACTCCAGTAACGTCGCGCGCCGCCAAGACGACTTGCCGTTTGCGCATACGTCCGTCCCGCTCATAAAGTCCAGCCTTCGTCAGTCGTTATCGCCTTTTGGCCCGTCGTCCGGTTCATTCGAACGGCGGGCCGCGAGCCGCTTTAGCGTCGCAGCTTCCCGCGCCCACTCCTTCAACGGCTTGGCTGGCGTGCCAAACATCCGAGCGCCGGGCGGCACATCATGCGTCGGATGCGTCGACCCGCCGATCTGCGCGCCGGAGCCGATCTTGATGTGACCGACGGCGCCTGATTGCCCACCCATGACGACGAAATCGCCGAGTTCGGTCGACCCTGATACGCCGGAGAACGCCACCAGCACGCAATGGCGACCGATGACGACGTTGTGCCCGATCTGCACGAGATTATCAATTTTCGTTCCCTCGCCGATGATGGTGTCCTTAAGAGCCCCTCGGTCGATAGTTGTATTGGCTCCGATCTCGACGTCGTCCTGAATGACGACCCGGCCGATCTGCGGCACCTTGAGATGGCCGCTGCGACCCATCGCGAAGCCGAAGCCGTCCTGTCCGATGCGGACGCCGGCGTGGACGATAACCCGATCGCCGATCAGCGCGTGCGTGATCGTCGCCGAGGGGCCGATGTAGGTGTCGCGACCGATGCAGCAACGCGCGCCGATGACGGCGCCGGCGGCGATCCTGCTTCCAGATCCGATCTCGACGTCGGGCCCGATCACTGCGCCCGGCTCGACGCTAACGCCCTCTTCGAGCCGCGCCGTCGGATCGACCGGCGGTGCGCCTGCCCGTGTCGTCATCGGATGGCGCGAACCCGGATAGAACATCAGCAAGGCGCGGGCAAAGCTGTGATAGGGCTGCGCGACCACCAGCGCCGCCGTCGCGGCCGGAAGGCGCGGCGCGAACACAGCCGCCGTCAGACACGCGCCGGCCCGCGTCTGATCCAACTGCGCCAGATACTTTCTGTTTTCGATGAAGGCGAGGTGGCAGGGGCCGGCGTCTTTCAGCGGCCGCACGTCCTCGATCGGCACATTCGGGTCGCCGCCGCCGACGATGTTCGCGCCGAGTTCCTTGGCGAGGACTGACAGCGCAAACGGTCCGGCGCGATCGAAGAAACCGCGATGCTCCATGGGGTCGGCTCCGGCGCGATCGCGCACGATTGGCGTGGCGACGGCGCCCACACGTTCTAGAGAGCCGGCGCGTGCTGGCAAGGGGAACGCGCACAGTCAGACGGAGCGGCACGCGCAAAAGCCGGATTTATCCGCGTCAGAACTTGGTTGATGCGCCGAAGCGGAAGAACTGCTCTTCGTCGAATTTCTCTTTGGTGATCGTTTTGGCGAAGTCCATGCGCAGCGGACCGACCGGCGAGTTCCACAGCAAGCTGCCGCCGACGGAGGAGCGGATCGAGCTCTCATCGGCGAAGCAGGGAGCGACCGGGCAATTGGCGGGGTCGTTGAAAACGTCTTTGGCCCGGCCCGAGACGTTGAACAGCGAACCGGCGTCGGCGAACACGGCGGCGCTCATGCCGAGATCGTCGGGGATAAACGGTATCGGGAAGCGGATTTCCGCCGTCGCAGCCCAGAACGTCGTACCGCCAAGGGCATCGTTCGTATTCAAGTCCCGTGGGCCATAGCCAGACCGGTCGAAACCGCGGACGGTTTCGCCGCCCTTGAAGTAGGAGTCGAGGATCTTGACGTCTTCGCCGCCCCAGCCCTGGATATGACCACCGATGACGCGTCCGATCAGCGTGATTTTTTCGGTGATCGGATAGTAAGCGCGGCCCTCGGCGCCGACACGCCAGAATTGGACGTCGCCGCCGAGCCCGGCGAAATCGGCGTCGCCCTGCAGATAATAACCACGCGTCGGCGTCTTCGGATGATTGCGCTGGTCGTAAGTTATGGAAGTTCCGACGAGCGAGGTGAAGTAGGATTCATCCTGGCAGTCCGGCGAAAAGGCTGGATCGAAGTTTGTCGCTCCACAGGCATCTTTAATGGCTATCGAAGCATTGTTGTCGACGTCGAAGATTTCATCGCGCGACAGGCCATAGCTCGTCTGCATCCAGAGGCTCTCGGCCAGCGGGAAGCCGAGTCGCACCTGACCGCCGGTCTTGCGCTGATTGAAGCCCGAGCTGTCGGAGAAATCGAGTTCCTTATGATAGAGATCGAAACCGGCCGACAGGTTTCGGTCGAGGAAGCGCGGCTCGGTGAACGACAAGTCGATCTGCTGGCGCTCGAGAGAGCCCGCGAGCTTCAGCCTGACGAACTGGCCGTTGCCAAGCAGGTTGCGCTCGGTGAGCGAAATGTCGCCGATCACGCCTTCGCTGGTCGAGTAGCCGGCGCCGAACGAGAGTTCGCCCGTCGACTGTTCGACGAGTTCGACGTCGAGCACGACGCGGTCCGCGGACGATCCGGGCCGGCGCTTCACTTCGGCGCTCTTGAAGAGGCCCAGCCCTGTCAGGCGCTTTTTGGCGCGATCGACGAGAAGCGGGTTGTAGGCGTCGCCTTCCGCCAAGCGGAATTCGCGGCGGATGACGTAGTCCTTGGTGCGCTCGTTGCCGACGACGTTGATGCGTTCGATGTAGATGCGCGGACCCTCGTCGATCACGTAGGTGATGCCGATGGTCCGCGTCGCAGGATCGGGCAGCGCGCGCGGGCGCACACGCGCAAACGCGTATCCGCCTTCGGCGATGTCGAGGGTGAGTTTTTCCGTGGTCTTGTCGATCAGCGCCGCGTTGTAGACTTCGCCGGCGACGGTCAGCACTTCCGAGCTGTATCTCTCGCCCTGCACTTCTGCGAGCGTCGATTCAATCACGACCTGGCCGAAGGTGTAGGGCTCGCCTTCTTCAATCGCGAACGTGATGAGGAAGCCGTTGCCGTCCGGATCGAGCTCGGCCTGTCCAGCCGTCACGGAGGCGTCGGCATAGCCGTTCTTCAGATAGTACTGGCGGACCAACTCGCGATCGAGATTCATGCGATCTGGGTCGTAGATGCTGGTGCCCTTGAGGAAATCGAACCAGCCCGATTGCGTCGTCGAAATGATGTCGCGCAGCTGGCTATCGGAGAAAGCCCGGTTGCCGACGAAATTGATGCCCTTGACCTTGGTGGCCGAGCCCTCTGTGATTTCGAAGACGAGGTCGACGCGATCCTGTTCGAGCTCGATGATTTTCGGCTCGACGGCGGCGGCGAACCGGCCCTGGCGGCGATAGACGTCGAGAATTCGCTGCACGTCGGACTGGGCCTTGGCGCGCGTGAATACCGAGCGCGGCTTCAACTGAACTTCGGCAGTCAGCGTCGCGGCGTCGACTTCGCTGTTGCCCTCAAAGGCGACCTGATTGATGACGGGATTTTCGCGGACCGTCACCAGCATGGTCGAACCCTGCGGTTCGATCGCCACGTCGGCGAACAAGCCGGTTGCGAACAGCGCCTTGATCGATGCGTCGACCTTGCCCGGACTGTAAGCTTCGCCGACGCCGAACTGCAGGTACGAGCGCACGGTTTCGGGCTCGACGCGGCGATTGCCGGTGACCTGAATGTCCTTGATCACGCCTTGAGCCAACGCGCTGCCGGAAATCCGGGCGCCATCCCCAATCGCGATCATCGGCGAGATCAGAGCCAACGCCACAAACAGGCGCAACAGGCTCGCCCCGATGATCCGAATTCTCTGCATACGCGGTGTCGCCCTCGTCTGCCGTCGACCCCATTCCAGACGCACGATCGTCGACGGCGACCGTGCACCCTTGCAGCGCCCTGATTTCCGCCGACCAAAGGCCTTTTGGCCGGCTGGGAAAACCCGCTGCGTGACGCGCGCCGCTCAACGGCCTGATCGGACCCCCCGAATCAAGCCGCGAAGAAACCTCGCCAGACCAATGCTTTTAACGATTCAGTAAAGGATCGGGAAGTGGCATCTTTACGCCACCGAATGGCAATTATCCGACGCCCGTCAGACGTCGCCACACATTCAACAAGTCGTTGAAATTGACGAATATCATCAGCATCATCAAAAGCGCCAAGCCGAACTGGAATCCCATCTGCTGAAAGCGTTCGCTGGCGGGCTTACGGCGCACCGCTTCGTAGGCGTAGAACAAAAGGTGGCCTCCGTCCAACACGGGGATCGGCAAGAGGTTGAGAAAGCCGATATTGGCCGAGATGAACGCGATCCACCGCAGCATCGGCTCAATGCCCATTTCGGCGACCTTGGCCGTCACTTCCGCCATCAGCAGCGGCCCGCCCATCTGCTCGGCCGATTGGCGGCGGGTCAGCACGTCTCCGATGCCAGAGATCGTCTGTGTGATGGTGACGTAGGTTTCCTGCACGGCGCGCGTCAAAGCCTCTACGGGGCCGACGTCAAGTGTTTGAATTTGATCCGGAGATAAGTTGCGCTTGATGCCGACGAGGCCGCGCCGGTAGGTGCGCCCGAAGGGATCGCGTTGTTCATCGGTGTTGGGCGTTGCGACCAGCGTCAGCACATCGGCCCCGCGCTCGACTTTGAAGCGCAGCTCCTGCCCGGCGCTTGAGCTCACGATCCGCAGCAGATCCTCGAATTTCTCGATCCTCGCGCCGTCGATTTCGACCACCTTGTCGCCGGCGCGGAACCCGGCGCGCGCCGCCGGTGAATCGGCGACCACTTCGTCGACGAAGGCCGGCGCAATCTTGACGCCTAAAGTCGCATTCAGCCCCGCATAGATCACTATGGCCAGGAGGAAATTGGCGATCGGGCCTGCGGCGACCACGGCGGAGCGCTGACTGACGGATTTCGTGTGAAATGCGCCGCGGCGCTCGGCGTCCGTGAGGCGGCTTCGCGACGCCGTTCCCGGGGCCGACGCCGCATTTTCATCGTCGATGAACTTTACGTAGCCGCCGAGCGGGATCCAGGCGAACCGCCAGCGCGTGCCGTGCTTGTCGTAGAAACCGAAGATTTCCGGGCCAAAGCCGATCGAAAACGCCTTCACCGTTACGCCGCACCAGCGCGCGACCAGAAAGTGTCCAAGCTCATGGATGAAGACGACAAGTGTCAGCACCAGGAGGAACATCACGCCGTACTGCCATACCCATCCGGCCAGGGTCGAAATGGCTTCCATGCGTCAGGCTCCTTGGCATCGCGCGGCGCGAACGGGCGTAAAGCGCGGTATATGGCGGGTATAAGGGTCGAGTCGGGTTAATTTGCGTTAATAGTCACGAAGCCGCTCTTCGGCCAGCCGCCGCGCCGCCGCATCGACCGCCATAACGTCGTCCAAAGTCGTGGCGCGGCCCATGATCCCCTGCTGATCCGCCGCATCGATCGTCGCTTCGACCAAGTTTGCGATATCCAGGAACCGCAGTCGACGGTCGAGAAACGCCGCCACGGCGATTTCGTTCGCCGCATTCAACACCGCAGGCGCCGCGCCGCCGCGCCTTAGCGCCGCCTTGGCGACGCGCAGCGCCGGAAAGCGCGCCTCATCCGGGGCCTCGAACGTCAGGGAGCCGAGCCGCGCCAGATCGAGCCTCTCGGTCGGCGCCGCCATACGCTTGGGCCACGCCAGAGCGACCGCGATGGGCGTTCGCATGTCTGGAGGCGCCATCTGAGCCATCACCGAGCCATCAAAATAACTGACGAGGCAATGGACGATCGACTGGGGATGCACGACGCAATCAAGCGCATCGACGCCGACCGGGAACAGGTGAAACGCCTCGATCAGTTCGAGCCCCTTGTTCATCAGCGTCGCGCTGTCGATCGTCACCTTCGCGCCCATCGACCAATTTGGATGCTTTAATGCTTGCTCCGGCGTCGCGGCGGCGAGTTGCTCTCGCGTCCAAGTGCGGAACGGGCCGCCTGACGCTGTGAGCACAATTTTCTCGATCGACGCCGCGTCGGCGCCGGCCATCGCCTGGAACGCGGCGGAATGCTCGCTATCGACGGGAAGTAATTCGGCGCCGGCGCGCGCGATCTCGGCTGTGAACACTTCGCCGGCCGAGACGAGGCATTCCTTGTTGGCGAGCGCGATGCGCCGGCCCTGTCCGGCGGCAGCGAAGGTCGGGCGCAACCCAGCGGCGCCGACGATGGCCGCCATCACGCAATCGGCCGGCATTTGCGCTGCTTCGATCAGTGCCTCGGGTCCGGCGGCAACGGCGATGCCGGATCCCGCGAGCGCCTCTTTTAATGCGCCGAACAGATGTGCGTCGCCGATCACCGCCATTTTAGCGCGATGCATCCGCGCGATCGCCGCCAGTTCGGCGACGTGCGACTGTCCGGTCACGGCGACGATCTCGAAGGCGGCGGGATTGCGCGCGACGAGATCAAGCGTGTTATGCCCGATCGACCCCGTGGCGCCGAGCACGGTCAGACGGCACGGGTTGGCGCCGGCGCCGTTGACGCCGCCCGCCTCGACGTTCGGCGCGCCTATCGGGCGCGGCCCCATCGGCACGCTCGCGGTCGCCGCCATGACTCAGGATCCGTAAAGCAGGGCGCGCGCCGGCGCGTAGAGATCGATCGCGAGGCCGATCAGCGCCGCGGCAACGCTCGCCGTCACGATACCGTCCATGCGGTCCATGAATCCGCCGTGGCCGGGAATGAGGTCGCTCGCATCTTTACGTCCGAACTGACGTTTCAGCGCCGATTCGGCCAGATCGCCGGCTTGCGCGACGAGGCCGAGCACGAGCCCGAGCGCTGCAAGCCAAGTCCAGTTGCCGCTCCCGGTCACTATCGGAAACAGCGCGCCGGCCAGCGCCGCCGCGCAGATGCCGCCGAGCAGTCCCGACCAGGTTTTATTCGGAGAGATGGCCGGCGCGAGTTTCGGCCCACCGATCCATCGCCCTGCCGCATACGCCGCCGTATCCGTCGCGACGACGATCACAATCACGAACAGCGCCGCGAGAAATCCCAGCGGTTCATCGCCGCGTAGCCAGCCGAGAGCTATGACCGGCAAACTCGTATAGAGCACGCCTAGTCCCGACAATGTCGCAACGCCGCTGCCGAACACCAATCCCGCGACCGCAATCGCCATGGCGATTGCCGCCGCGACGCCGAGACCCGCCATGCCCGCCGATGTCAGCAGCGCCGCCGCGATCACGCCCAGCGCATGCAACGCGACGACGGCATCGAGGCCCTCGCCGCGCACTATACGGTGCCATTCCCACGACATTACTAGCGCGATGGCCAGCGTCAGCGCCGCGAACGCCAGCGGACTCCACGCCGCAAGCGCAAGCGCGACCAATCCTATGGCGACGCCCGATACGATCCGAAGCTGAAGCTCTTTCGAAAGGTAAGAATTGCCGGACGGGCCGGCCTCTTGCTCGAGATTGTCCGGCATGGCCGACCTCACGCTGTCGAGGTCTTGCTGAGTCCGCCATATCGGCGTTCCCTGGCGCGATATTCGGCGATGGCCTGCTCGAGCGCCGAACGGTCAAAATCAGGCCAATAGGAATTAAGGAATACAAATTCGGTATAGGCCGTTTGCCACAGCAGGAAGTTGGAGAGTCGCATTTCGCCGGATGTGCGGATCAAAAGATCCGGATCAGGAATTCCGGACGTGTCCAGCGCTTCGGCTAGGCGGTCGACCGTGATGGCTTCGGGCGCCATGCGACCCGCAGCGACGTCCTCAGCCAGCCTACGAGCCGCCTTGGCGATTTCGCCGCGCGATCCGTAGTTGAAGGCTATGACGAGGGTCAGCACCGAATTGGCCTTCGTCAGCGTGACAGCTTCGTCGATCAACGTCATCAGCTCGGTGTCGACCTGCTGTCGCTCGCCGATGGTGCGGATGCACACGCCCGCCTCATGCATCTCGGCGAGATCGCGGCGGATGAAGCGCTTCATCAGCCCCATCAGGTCGTCGACCTCGTCGCTCGGCCTCTTCCAGTTCTCGGACGAGAAGCTGAATATCGTGATGTAGGGAATTTTGAGTTCGATCGCTGCACGAACCGCGCGTCGCACCGCTTCCACGCCCTGGCGATGGCCTAGCGTGCGAGGCAGGCCGCGCTCCTTCGCCCAGCGGCCGTTGCCGTCCATGATGATCGCGACGTGACGCGGCGGTCCATCGCGTGAGGCGCCGTGATCGCCAATCTTGCTAATGACCGTCAAGTTCGAACGCCTTCCCTGTCAGCAAGCCTTCGGCGCGAAAATGTTGGCCCGGCGCGATGGCGGACGGCCGCGGGCGCCCTGCCCACAACGTCCTTAGACTTTCTGGATTTCAGATTCCTTCGTGGCAAGCGTTACGTCCACTTCCTTGATCAGACGGTCGGTCAACTCCTGCACCTTGTCCGAACTCCCCCGGTGGTCGTCTTGACTCATTTTGCCATCCTTCTCGAGTTTCTTGAGAAGGTCCATGGCTTCGCGGCGCACGTTGCGGACCGCAACCTTCGACTGCTCGGCGTACTTGTGCGCCAGCTTGACTAGCTCCTGGCGCCGGTCGGCAGTGAGCGCCGGTATCGGCAGCCGCAGCACCTGTCCGTCGATGATTGGATTGAGACCGAGGTTGGCTTCGCGGATACCCTTGTCGACGGCCATCACGTTGCTGCGGTCCCAGACCTGAACAGTGATCATTCTTGGTTCCGGCACCGAGACGGTCGCAACCTGGTTTAAAGGCATCCGCGAGCCGTACACCATGGCGTGCACGGGATCGAGCAGATTGGCGCTGGCGCGCCCAGTCCTCAAGCCGGAAAGCTCGCGTTTCAAGGCGTCGATCGAGGCGCGCATGCGCTTCTCGATATCCTTGATGTCGTAGGTGGTCTGCGACATGTCTGCTCCCTGGGCGCGGGGCAGCGCCGCCGAACAATATACCCGCCACTCGTGGCTGTGTCGGCCGGCGCTGTCAGCGCACGTCTCTTTCAGGCTCCCTCGATCAGGGTCTGGCGGGCGTCGCCGCGCAGAACTTTGAGCAAGTTGCCCGGCTCCTCGATGGAGAAGACAATTACCGGAAGATGATTGTCGCGGGCAAGCGCGATTGCCGCGCCATCCATGACCTTGAGGTCTTTGGCCAATACCTCGCCATAGGATAAGCGATCATAGCGCGTAGCGCCGGGGTCTTTCTTGGGATCGGCGGAATAGACGCCGTCCACCTGGGTCCCTTTGGCCACCGCCTCGCATCCCAGTTCGATGGCGCGCAGGGTCGCGGCGGTGTCGGTGGTGAAGAACGGATTGCCGGTGCCGGCGGCGAAGATCACCACCTGGCCCTTCGCCACGTAGCTGATCGCCTTGGGTCGGACGTAGCTCTCGCAGACGGTCGGCATTGGGATCGCGGACAGCACGCGCGCCGTGACGCCCTTGTTTTCGAGCGCATTCTGGAACGCCAGCGCGTTCATCACGGTCGCAAGCATGCCCATGTAGTCGGCCGTGGCGCGGTCCATGCCCTTGGCCACGCCCGCAAGGCCTCGAAAGATGTTGCCGCCGCCGACCACAATGGCGATCTCGGCCCCGGCCGCCACAGCTTCGGCCACGTCGGCCGCCAGCCGCTCGGCGACGCTCATGTCGATGCCAAAGGGCTGGCGGCCCATCAGCGCTTCGCCGGAGAGCTTGAGAAGCAGACGCTTGTATTTGAGGCCGGTCGAGGCGGTGGCCATCATTTCTCTCCCTCTCCTCGCCGCACAAAAAAGCCGGCTGGCTCGCAAGAACCAGCCGGCTGATACCTAACCGAGTTGGGCGATTCCGCCTAGCGCGCCCCGGCGACGGTCTTGGCGACTTCGGCGGCGAAGTCCTCTTCCTTCTTGTCGATGCCTTCGCCCAGCGCGTAGCGCACGAAGCCGGCGACCTTGATTGGCGCGCCGGCCTTGGCCTCAGCGTCCTTGACGGCCTGTGCCACCGTCTTCGAGGGATCGTGGATGTAGCTCTGCTCAAGCAGGCAGTTTTCTTTTGCGTACGCTTTGAGACCGCCGGCGACGATCTTGTCCATCATCTCCGGTTTCTTGCCGACGTTCTTTTCAACCAGGATCGCCTTCTCGCGCGCGATCACGTCGGCTGGGACGCTGGCGGCATCGAGCGCGATGGGACTGGCGGCGGCGACGTGCATCGCAACCATGCGGCCGAACTCGAATAGCGACGGCTCATCGCCGGCGCTCTCGAGCGCGACGAGGACGCCGATCTTGCCGAGACCATCGGCGACGCGGCTGTGTACGTAGTCGGCGACGACGCCTTCCTTGACGGCGAGCGCGGCGGTGCGGCGCACGTTCAGATTTTCGCCGATCGTCGCAACGGCTTCCTTGACCACGTAGTCGACCGTGTTCTTCATGCCGGGGTACATTGCGGCCAGAAGCTTGGCGAGGTCGCTTTTAGCGGCCGGCGCAAGGTTTGCGATATCGCGCACGATGGTTTGGAACTGTTCGTTACGGGCGACGAAATCCGTCTCCGAGTTGACTTCGACGACGGCGCCCTCGCGGCCCTTGGCGACGATGCCGATGAGCCCGTCTGCGGCGATGCGTCCCGACTTCTTGGCGGCCTTCGACAAACCCTTCTTGCGCAGCCAGTCGACGGCGGCTTCGATGTCGCCGCCTGTTTCGGTCAGCGCCGTTTTGCAATCCATCATGCCGGCGCCGGTCATGTCGCGCAGCTTCTTTACGTCGGCGGCAGTGATCGTTGCTGTCATTTAAAAATCCTTCGCATCTTTGGTGACGAGGTCAGCAGCCAGTCTTGAGTGGCGTCGAATGTGCGGTCGGCACTCACGACCTCACCACTCACGACTTACCCGCTTCAAACGACCGTCGCGTCCACCAGCTTCTTCGCCTGTGCGGGCCACTCTTCCTTGGCGACCTGCCCCTTCAGCTTCAACAGGCGGTCGAGAGCGCCGACGTGATCGGCGTCGAGATCGGCGAGCTGCCAGAAGTGGAACACGCCGGCGTCGTTGAGCCGCTGTTCGAGTTTCGGCGAAATGCCGGTGATGCGCTTCAGATCGTCTGGTTCGCCGCGCGCGGACTCGATGCCCTTGAACGTCACCTTCGGCAGGTCTTCCGCCGGCGGTTCGACCGCCGCGCCGACGTCGACGCCGCTCGTGCCCTGCGAACGTTCCAGTCCATCAAGAGCTGCGCGCGCCAGCAGATCGCAATAGAGCGTGATGGCGCGGCCCGCGTCGTCATTGCCCGGAACCGGGAAGTCGATGCCGTCGGGGTCGCAATTCGTGTCGACGATGGCGACGATCGGGATCGACAGCTTGCGCGCTTCCTGGATCGCGATCGCCTCCTTGTTTGTGTCGATGACGACGAGCAGATCGGGCGTGCCGCCCATGTCCTTGATACCACCCAGCGACTGATTGAGCTTGTCGCGCTCACGTTGGATATTCAGCACTTCTTTCTTGGTGCGCTTCTGTGGATCGACGAGGATGTCGTCGAGCTGGCGCAGACGGCGGATCGATTGCGACACCGTCTTCCAGTTGGTCAGCGTGCCGCCGAGCCAGCGATGGTTCATGTAATACTGCGCACTGCGCTTGGCAGCTTCGGCGATGCCGTCGGCGGCTTGGCGCTTGGTTGCGACGAAGAGCACGCGGCCGCCGCCGGCAACGGTGTCCGACACCTTGGTCAACGCTTGGTGCAGCATCGGCACGGTTTGCGTCAGGTCGACGATGTGGATCTTGTTACGCGACCCGTAGATGAACGGCGCCATCTTGGGGTTCCAGCGGTGTGACTGGTGGCCAAAGTGAACGCCGGCTTCCAAGAGCTGACGCATATTGAAGGCGGGAATCGCCATCGCAAGAGTTCCTTTTCCGGTTGATCCTCCGCGAGCCTTGAGAAGAAATACGTAAGCCTTTTCAGACTGATGTATCTCCACCGGAGCGAGCAGACGGGGCTTTCAATCCGTCCGCCGCATGGGCGTCGCGTGTGTGATGGGCGGGGTTATGGGGGAAGTTCCGCGGTTTGGCAACCGCCGCGCGGCCAGTCCGCCCGCGCCGCGCAATCATGAATGATCCTCATTCGTGCCTGTCGATAAGGCCCCGGCATTGCTTTTTAGTGGTCTTGGTACGGTAAATTTTGTATGGCTATTTTGTGGCGGCAAAGTCACGCACTGAACGCTGATCCGGAGTTGAGCCGCGTTTTCCCTTCGAGGAGTCAGAACACCGGTGTTATCCGTAAGCCGTTAATCAAGCTATTCTTTACGCCGATCGTCCGTTTCATTCCGAGTTTGGGTGCGTACCATGTTGACCAAGGTTGTGAGTAGCGAAGCCGCCGCGGCCGCCGCAAGACTGACGCAGGTCATTAGCTATCGCGACGAGCACAAGGCGATTGAACACCTCTGCGGAACTTACGGCTTCCATCAGCATCAGATCGTCAGCGACCCCGACGGTGCCTTCCAATATGCGCATCTGACGCTCGGCAGCGGCACCATCATGATCGTGCCGGCGCAGGCCGCCGGCGATGACCGCATGTTCGTCCAGCCCGACGAGATCGGCGGCGCCGAGACGCAGGCCTGCTACTTCACAGTCGCCGACATCGAGCGCCACTACGAGCGCGCGCAGATACTCGGCGCTGAAATCATGTCGCCGCTGCAGGAAATGGGATACGGCGGCGTCGGCTACACATCGCGCGATCCCGAAGGTCACATCTGGAGTTTCGGTAATTACGATCCGCGCCGTGCGACGAATGACGTACCAAGTGAACAACACGATGCGTCAGGTGATACGGCCGGCGCTCAGCTCAACCCCTTCGATGACGCTTCGCCTGTCGAGAGCGGCAATTTAAGCGCGGCGTCGTCTGCTATGAAAGCCGAAGTTGACGACGGCCAAACGAACAATGACGAAACGACCGATGACGAAACCACCGGCCGGCGCCATCGCTCGAGCGCGCTGATCGTCATCAGCATGCTCGTCGCTTCGGTGCTGGCGTTCACTGTCTACGTCAATCTCTGGAAGCCCGAAAGCGGACGCGGTCAGCCGCAAGTCGCCGGCGCGCAGACCCGGACCCTCGTCGACGCCAAGAGCACGATGCGCCGCCTCGAAGAAAGCGTAGTGCGCGAGCGACATCTCAAAGAAGCAGCGATGTCGAAAGCATTGCTGCTCGAAGGCAAGCTGCGCGACGCCGAGACGGCGCGCGCCGAAGACGAGACGGCGGCGTCCCGGTTCGCAGAGAGCCTGCGTCAGCACATCACTAATCTTGAAGGCGCTGTAACGGTCGCCGAGCAGTCTGCCACCGAAGCGCGCGCCCAACTTGAGGTCGAGCGAAGCACCAGGGAAGAGGCCGTGGCGGTCGCGGAGGAACTGCTACGCCAGCTCGCCCTCGCAAACGACGCCAGGACTCGCGCCGAAGTGACGATTGATGAAATGCGCACGCGTCTGCAGCGACTCGAAACGGCGATGGCTGAAAGCACCACGTCGACATCGACGGTGTCTGCCGAGCTCGATCAGCTGAAGCTCGCGAAGCAGGTGGCGCTGGTGGAAGCAGAAAGCATGCAGCAGGCGCTCTCCGACCAACGTCAGGCCCAGGAAGACTCCTCCCGTCAAATGGACGTGGCCATGACCGACCTTCGTCGGCAGCTCGGCGAAGAGCAGAAGGCGCGCGAGGCCGCCGAAGAGGCTGCGGCCGAACTGCGCTCGCAGATCAAAGTCGCGGAATTGACCAAGGCCGAGGCGACGCGCGAGATCGTCAAGATTGAATTAAGGTCTTCGTCTGGCGTGAAGGTCGGCTCCGGCGCGCGTCGTGCGCAAGGCAGCAACGCAAAACGCAAGAGCGTTGGAGTCGCCAAGCCTGTCGCAGAAGCGAACGCCAAACCGGGTCAGCCGCCGCAGTATTTGAAAGCGGCAGCAGCGAAGAAGAAGACGACCTACGTCGACTGGGATACGCAGATCTCCGCGGCGACCAGCGCGCCGGCCGTCAAGGCTCGCGGCAGGAAGAAGGACTTCGAGGTGTGGGAGTATACGTCTCCGCTCTGGCAGGAAAACGCCGGAAACTAAGTGTGCGCTAAGAGACGGCCCTCTCGATAGCGCGCGCGATCTCGCGCGCCCTTAACCTCGCTGAAAAATAGTCCCGAGCAACTTATCCCCGCTTCGTCGCGCGCCCGCATACTGCTCCTCACTCGCTCCATGTGGATCGGAGGCGCAGACGTGCGCTGGCGGACGTGTGCGGAGCGGGACGACAGAATGGTCCCGGACATAAGCTATCCGGGGTTCAGCTGCTCGTCAGCGCGAGAATGCTGGCGAAGCTCCGGGCCGGGATGCAATCCGGAGTAAGGCGGTGGACAATCCCTCTGTCGAGCGGGGCGGCGAAGGCCGCATCCGAAGCGAAAATTGAGAAGGGCCCTAGCCGCCCCGCTCTCCGATCTCGCTTGCCTTCGCGCGCGTCGCGCGTGAAGACGATCGGCGTTGCGCGCAATCAGGACATCGATGACCACTGAGCCCGCCGTCATGTTACGCCCCTTCGACGCGCGTATGCTCGACGTCGGCGATGGCCATTGGATCTACGTCGAGGAAGTTGGGCGCAAGAGTGGACGGCCGTGTCTGTTCCTGCATGGCGGACCCGGCAGCGGCGCGCAGCGGCTGCATCGCGGGCTGTTCGACCCCGAGCGCGACCACGCATTTCTGTTCGATCAGCGCGGCGCGGGCCGCAGCCACCCCTATTTGTCGAGGGTCGCGAACACGACGCAGCGTCTCATTGCCGACATCGAGGCGATCCGCGTGCATTTCGGCGTCGAGAAATGGCTCATCGTTGGCGGGTCGTGGGGCTCGACGCTGGCACTGAGCTATGCCGAGGCGTATCCGGGGCGCGTCGCGGGTCTCGTGCTGCGCGCGATTTTCCTAGGCTCACGGCGTGAAGTGAACTGGGCGTTCGTCGAGGGCCCGAAAACCTTTCGCCCCGAACTCTACGCCGCATTCCGCGACTGGCTGCCGGATAGTAAACGCGACGATCCGCTTGCGGCATATTTGGGCCGGCTCGGCGATCCCGATCCCGCGATCTACGCGCCGGCGGCGCACGTTTGGCACGCCTACGAACGCGTGCTTTCCGAACTCGAACCGAAGGCGACGGAGCTGCAGACGACATATGTCGCGGACGCGCGCATGCCGCCGACGCCCATCATCGAAGCGCACTACATCGCCAACGATTTCTTTCTCGTCGATGGCGAACTTATTGCGAACGCTCCTCGACTGGCCGGCATCCCCGGCGTCATCGTGCAGGGCCGCTACGATTTGCTGTGCCCTCCCGCCGCCGCGTACGCGCTCGCCGCCGCCTGGCCCGGCGGCGAATTGCAAATCATCGAAGGCGCGGGCCACGCGATGACGGAGCCCGGCGTGATGGAGGCGATGCGCGGGGCGATTGGAAGAATTTGCTGATGCGCACCGCGCCTCCGTCCGAAGTCACACTCGGCCAAGCGCGCGGTACGCGCGTCGCAGGACGTGGATCCACCATAAAACTCACGTGGCAAAATCGGGCCTTCGGCGCGATTCATGCTGGATTCCCGAATGCCCTCCCTCGGACCAAGTCGGGGATTATCCGTTCGAGGATGACGAACAGTCCTGGCAGTGCACGTGCGGGCGGGTGCCGCGTCGCGGTGTCGCCGGCGCCAACTAAGCCGCATTGCAGCAATTCCTTGACTTACCTCGCGAACATCCCCATACACCGCCCATTGCTCTTCGATGGCGCTCGGGTCCTCGTGCCACTTCAAGCGGTTCCAAATACCGCGCTCGACCCTGCATCCAGATCAATCCGACTAGAAAGGCCACACCCCGAAAGCGCCGGTGTGGGCCATGGGACGACACCCCGCTTTGAGAGCGTTGGGTGCGGAGCCCTTGGGAAAATTTCACTTTGACAGACCAAACTTTCGAGGCGTTCGGCTTTGCCGAGCCTCTGACGCGCGCCCTCCACGATTGCGGGTACGTGACGCCGACGCCTATTCAGGTGCAGGCGATGCGACCGCAGATGGAAGGCCGCGACCTCCTCGGTATGGCCGAGACCGGTTCGGGCAAGACGGCGACGTTCGTGTTGCCGATGCTCCAACAGATCGCAGTCACCCGCAATGAACCCGGCTACAAGCAGGTCACCGCGCTAATTCTCGCGCCGACGCGCGAACTCGCGATCCAGATCGACCAGGAAGTCGCGAAACTGTCGCGGCACATGAACATCCGCCGTGCCGTCGTGCTAGGCGGCGTGTCCAAGGGTCCGCAGATCAACGCGCTGAAGCGCGGCGTGCATGTGCTCGTCGCCACGCCCGGCCGCCTGCTCGACCACGTCAACATGCGCTCGTGCGACCTCTCGGGTGTGCAGATTCTTGTGCTCGACGAAGCCGACCGCATGTTCGACATGGGATTCATTCGCGACATCAAGAAGATCGTGTCGCTGATCCCGATGAAGCGGCGCACGGCGCTGTTCTCGGCCACCATGCCGACCGAGATCAAGAAGTTCGCCTACGACGTGCTGCAGGATCCGTATCGCGTCGACCTGTCGACCAAGGCGCTCGTCGTAGATCGCATCGACCAGAAGGTCATGATCGTGCCGGCGACGCAAAAGCAGAGCCGGCTGCATACGATCCTCGCCGATCCGGCGTGCTCGCGCGTCATCGTCTTTACGCGAACCAAGCGCGGCGCAGACCGCGTCGCCGAACGTCTCGGAATGGCGGGCATCAATGCCTGCGCCTTCCACGGCAACAAGGCGCAGAACGCCCGTCAGCGCGCGTTGGGCGACTTCATGGCCGGCCACACGCGCGTGCTCGTCGCGACCGACATCGCGGCGCGCGGCATCGACGTGTCGAATATCTCGCACGTGATCAATTTCGACATGCCGCTCGATCCCGAGACCTATGTCCACCGCGTCGGCCGCACGGCGCGCAAGGGCCTCAGCGGAATCGCGATTTCACTGTGTGATCCGTCCGAAAAGGGCGAGATCAAAGCGATCGAAAAGCTGATGAAGCAGCCGATCGAAGTCATCGGCGACATCGGCGGCGAAACGCTGCCCATGCCGGCCCGGCGCCCGCATCACGATCATGACGCGCCGCGCCGTGAAGGCGCCCACCGCAAGGGCCCGCCGCATCGCGGCGATGGGCCTCGCGGCGAGCGTCGCGTCGGCGATCGCAACGGCGACGGCCGACGCCAAGACGCTCCTCACGGCGAGCGCACCCGCGACGACCGCCCATTGCATCGTTCGCGCGCAGACGGCGCGCGTCCCGACCGCGTCTGGGCGCCGGAAGCCGCGCCGCGCACCGAACGACAGCAGCACGCCAAGCCCGCCGCCAAACCGCACAGCGCACCGCGAGCCACCGCCAAGCCGCACCGCGACGGACAGCACGCTCCCGCGAAGCCGCATGGCGCCGCTGCTCCGTCGGGCGACCGGAAACAAGCAGCGCGCAATTGGGACGGGCAGAAACCGCCGAAGTTCCTGGGCCAGCGTAGCGGGCGCAACCCGCACCGTAATCCCGCCGCGTGAGCAGCGGACTGCGCGTCGGCCAATTCCGACAAAAAAAGACCGGGGAATTTATCCCCGGTCTTTCGCGCGCGCTTAAACTTCGCAATTTCGGCGCGTGCGCCCGCCTGATCGGCTGATCGGCTGATCACTCAGCCTTATCTTGCGCATCCGGCGCGTCGCCTGCGTCAGGACCAGCTTCCGCTTTGTCTTCGATCACGGGTCCGCCGCGATCGCCACGGCGATCGCCGCCGCCCCAGCCGTGATGGCCGCGGCCTTCATGGCCGCCCCAACCACCGCCGTGGGCCCAGCGCTGGCCGCCGCGTCCTCCGCGACCGCCGAAGCCCGGCGCAAGATCGCGGACCAACGGGCGCAGAACGTCTTTCTGCTCATCCGTCAACGAGGCGTAGAATGGCTTGAAGGCGCCGGAGAAGGCTTTCATGCGTTCGGCCTTCTTCGTGAGATCGACGCTCATCGTTTCGAAGCGCTCGGCGAGATCGGCGCGCTTGCGATCACCGCGGGGCCCGTCGCCGGACTTGCGATCTGCGCCGTCGTCCTTGCGAGCTTCGCGTTGGGCGCGGCGCTCGTCGCGCTTTTTGGCCCACTCGGCGCGCTTGTCGGCGCGATCCTTGAAGGCGGCGCGGACCTGTTCTTCGACCGGCGCGAACAGCTTTTCCTGATCCGGGGTCAATTTGAGCGCGGCCTTGGCCATCGCGACGCGGCCTTCGTCGAGGCGCTGGCGCGTCTCGGGGCTCATGCGGTTCCAGCCGCCGCGTTCGTAGGTTTTGGCGATCGCGTAGCTCGCGGGAACCGCCATCACGGCAGCGATCGCAATCCACGCGCTGCGGGACAGTGCTTTCATTTGGGAAATCTCCTCGTTTCACGGGACGGCGCGCGGGTCAGCATGGGGGAGTTGGGGGGAGAGCCGAGCCACGCGCCGTTGCAAGCCTTAACGGGCGACTTAACGCTTTCCGTCGCAAAAAAATGCGCGTCCGGCTATCTGGCGGTTTTGTCGAAGTTTTTCGCGTGGTCGAGGCCGATCGCGCTGGCGAGATTTTTGACTCCGGTCAGGTCTGCGCCGTCAAGGTCGGCGCCGGTGAAGTCAGCCCCGGCGAGATCGGCGCCCGCCAGAACGGCGCTCGACAGATCGCAATCCATGAGCTTGGCGTCGCGTAAATCAGCGCCGCGAAACTGTGTGAACTGCAGAACGGCCTTGCTGAGATCGGCGCCGTGCAGCGTCGCGCCAGAAAAATTCGCGCCGTTCAAAACCGCGCGCGGTCGATACGACCCCCACGTCGCAACAAGCTGGCCAAGACGTGCGCGGGAGAGATCGGCGTTGCGGAAATCGGCGCCGTCGAGGCGCGAAGCGATATGCGCGTCGCTCAAGTCGGCGCCGGAAAAATTCGGGGCGTCGACGGGGACCGGGTCCATCGAGGTATGGGCCATAATGGTCAGAAAAGTCGCGCCCTTGAGGATCGCGCCAGAAAAATCCGAGCCCGCAACGCTCGTGCGATCGAGGCGTGCGCCGGCGAGATTGGTCCTAGAGAGTCGCGCGTTCGTAAGATCGGAGCCGTAAAGATCAGCGCCCGCCATGCGCGCCTGTTTGAAATCAAGACCTGCGAGATCGAGGAAGCTCAGGTTCTTACCGGAATAGTCGACGGAAGCCGCGGTTGTCGATTTGCGCAGCGCCGTCGTGACGTCAAACGCCGTGACGTCGGCGCCATATGCGCACGGCGGCGCCAGCATCAAGGCTAAAAGGAACACCAACTTTCGCGATGACACGGCAGCCATGCCTGTGCGTACAGCCAATTGATGGCAAAAGCAAAACGCTGGGACGCGCAAGTCGGTTTGAACCTGCCGCAGGCGAGTGCAATACTCAGGCGGGGACGGCGAACCAACGGGGCCAATGATGATGCGACGACAGTTTAGATCGGCGCGCGGCGTGACACTTGCCGCGCTGACGATGACGATGGCGGCGGCGTTCGCGCTGTGGTCGGCGGGAGGCGCACTGGCGTTGGTCGGTGTCGACGACGAAGCGCCAGCCCCGCAGGACACCGAAGCCGCTAAGGCGCCTGGCAGAGCCTTCGACGACGTCTGGCCCAAACCGGTCGACGAATTTCTCGCCGGCGAATACCTCAACAAGGCCGACGTTGTGCTGACGCGGCGCTCGGGCGACATCGCCTCCTACATTATTCGCTGGGCGACGGGGTCGCTGTTTTCGCACGCGGCGATGGTCTACACCGCGCCGCCGTTCGACACTGGCATTTCGGAGACGTTCGTCATCGAGGCCGGCACTGGCGGCGTGGACCTGACCAAGCTCTCCGACTATGTCCGCGGCGACAACGCCGATTTCGTTGCTTTTAGACGCCTCAAATCGAAGCCGTGGTTCGACGGTAACCGGCAGGCGCGCGTACGCGGCGTGCTGCTCGACAAAATCAAGGCGCGCTACGATTTCTGGACGGTGTGGAAAATCGCGAAGAACGTCTGGTTCGGCGTCCAAACCAAGATGCAATCGCGTCCGAAAACCGTCGAGCGCTACCGCAAGAACAAGTGGCAGCCGCCGAACGAATACATCTGCACGGGTCTCGTACAGATCGGCTTCGTCGAAATGATGATCGAGGCGATCAGGAAGGGTGAAATCTCGCCGGAGTCGCTGCGCGACGTCGTCTTTACGCGCGCGGCCGAGAACACGCTGCCGGAGAAGGGCAACTGGCAGTACCTAGGCGAGGACCAGAAGGAAACCGCGATCAATTTCCGCGAAATCCTCAACGACGATCTCTTTTCGGTGACGCCGGAGGACTTGGCGCAGACCGACAAGCTCGACTGGACCTATCTCGTCCGCAAGGGCGCGGTGCATAAGATCACGTCGTATGCGGACGTGTTGCGGATCGTCAACAAGTAGGCGCGATCGCGCAGTCAATCACTTTGGCAGGCTTGCGTCATCGGACTCAAGCGGCAGATTGAACGTCGGCACGAACGATGTGCCCGCATCCGGCTCAGCGGGCTTTTCCGGCGCCGCCGCCTTGACGACGGGCGCCCAGCCGGCTGGATCGGCGGCCTTGGTCGGCGCGGCGACGGGAGCGGCGGTGACGGGCGTTGACGCCGGAGCGGCCAAGGGCGACGGTGTTACGGCAGCCTGCGGCGCAGGATCGGGTTTTTCCTTGAGGCGCGCATAGACGACCCGATCGCGATTCGGCGAACAGCCGGCGATGCACACAATGAGATCCTCGTTCGGACGCGAGTCGAGCAACGCGCGCAACCATCGCGGTACAAAATCGAAGGCGCCGACCGTCTCTCCGTCTTCGGGGATGGTGTGCAGCTGCTTTTCGATTCCCGGCGGCGGCGACATCGACGTATCGACCGCAGCGGGCGCGTCCGTCGTCTCGCTCGACTGCTGATCTTCGCCGGACTCAGTCGTCGCCTGAGCGATAGCCCCGGGACCCAAGGTGATCACAGCAGCCGTGATCACAGCGATACACGGTAGAATGTATAAGCGGCGCATGACGCGAACCTTTGACTCTCAACCAACTACGACGAACAACCACTCCGAACTCGCATCGCTCAATCGCTCCGCGGGCCCGGCATCCAAGCTAATCACTCCACGCCGCCACGCGACGGCGTCTCATTTGCGGGACAGCGATGCGATTTCCGCGTTCAAACGCGTGGCGCGTCCGACGAACGACCACTGACGATATTGGCACGACGTGAGCCTGCGCCCTGCGTGCGGGTGGGACTTCTGCGGCGAGCGCAGCGTAGTGTGGGCCGACGATAGCGCCATTGCTGGCGCCCTGCGGCGCAAGCATCGTGCGCGACGCCGGGTTCGATACACTGGCCGTCGCAGTTACATTTGACGAACGATTGTCTGCGTCGAGAGTGGCGGTGCGCGGCAGGCGCGCCTTGTAGGATTTCGTCCGTCCGAAGCAGCCCGCCTCGCAACGGATGACCGCAGGGTCGACGTACTGATCCGGCCGCGACTGGTTCGCCTGATCTGCGTCGCCGTCAGGGCTCGATGACGTTGGTTCGAAGCCGCCAGTTGCGCGCGCGATGCGCTCCGGCTTGGCGACCCGCGAGACGATTTCGTCGGGATCGTGGCGGCACCCAGCCTCGCAGACAATGATGAAATCGGCGGGGTTGTCCTTTGCAAGCGGATGCTCGAACGTCTTTGGACCCTGTTCGAGCTTGAGCTTGTCTTTGGCGCGTTGCTGCCAGATCTGGAAATCAGGCTCGACGCCGGGAGATGCGCGGCTGACGGCCTCGACTTTCAGCGGCTCTGTCGTCGACTCTGTTGCGGCCGGCGGCTGATCTGGCGCGACTTCGTCAAAGCCGGTTGCGGAGTCCGCGCCGTCGTTTTCGGCTATTGTCGATTTGAGCAGGCGCAGCAGCGACATCGGCGGCTCGGCGGCGGCGTCCTCGACATCGCTCAGCAGCGGCACCAGAAGCGCCGACGACAATCGCGGCGCCGGCTGCTCTTCAGCGATGAACGCGGCGAGCTGAAAAGAGTGTTCAGCGTGCGCGGCCTCGCGCGGCCACGCGGCTGCTCCTGCAAAGAGCAGCGCGGCGAGGCCGTAAACTCGGAAATTCAACGCAGTGGACATTGACGCGCTCTAAACTCGAAGACTGCAATCGCGATCTGGATTGGCCTATTTGTCGTGTCGAAACCACGCCGCTTTCGGCGACTTGGCATTGAGAATGCGGACGTTTCGGAAGTTGGCGACTGGCGCGACGGAGGCGACAGTGATGTTGGCGGCGGCCGGCGCGGGCGCGGAGGTGACAGGCGTTCTCGCGACCGGCGTTTTCGTGACTGGCGCTGCTTTTGCGACGGGCGCCGGTGTGATGGTTGGGGCTAGCGCGGCGACGCGCTCGGCGGGCGGCGGCGATGATGCAGCGACGGCACGTGGCGCGGTTGCTTTAATCACGGGAGCAATGACGGGCGCCGTCGGCGCTGCTTGCTCTGGGGCGATCGTCAGGCCGTAGTAGCCGGCGATGCAGGGGTCGGTGCGCTTTTTGTGCTCGAGCTCATTGGCTTCGACATACACAACGGTGTCCGGCCCGCACAGAAAGGCCTCGGCCGCCCACGCGGGCGCCGCGGTCGCGAGGAAAGCGGCCACCAGCGGAGCTCCCTGCCATATCCCACCCAACATGACCCACACCTCGATGCCACAGAGTCCTTCTGGGCGTCAGAATATGGGACAGGTGTTGACAAAGAGTTTCGCGGGTCGGGCGGCGTTGACGCATCGCCTAAGGCGGCGGCGCGGGCGGGAGTGGCTTTTGCGGCGGATAGCGCCAGAATGTGCCGGCGGCGCTTTCGACTGTCAGCAGGTTCTTGATGCGCTTATTTGGCGGGCGCACGCCGTCACGGATCAACGCCTTGACGTCGTTGAGCAGTTCGGGATTTTCCGCATAGCCGGAGTGGTTGAGGCCGAGGCCGTCGGTCGAGACGGTCGTGACGTCGATGGTGTCGACGCCGGGCACGATCATGGGACCGGTCGCCGGCACGTCGCCGGCGCGGGGGATGCCGCCCCAGAACCGCGCCGAATATCCCAGCGCCCGGTCGTTCGACGCCGCATAGAGCGTGACGCCTTTCGAGAAGCTAGTGATCTGTTTGGCGATGTTGGCGAACTTGTCGCGATCGACGTCCGGCGCAGCGAGAATGACCTGGCTGATGACGACGCCGGGAGGCGCGATGGGCCTGGCGCGTTCCAGCACGCGGAGCAGGAGTTCGTTGCCCATCGAGTGGGCGATGAGGCTAATCGACTTGGCGCCGGATTTCTGCACGACGAATTCGAGGAACTCGGCGAGATGCGGCTCGGCCGCTTCAGCGCTACCGCGATCGTAGGTGTAGCTCGCGACCTTGCCTCCTGACGGCCAACTGTAGACGAACGGCGCGCCGTCGAACTTGAGGTCGTAGGCAATCTGGGCCGTTCTGTAGAGCGCGTTGTCGAACGACGTGTTGAAGCCGTGCACGAAGACAATCGCGTGCTTCTTGAACGTTGACGACTTGTCCAGCCGCGCCTTGACCAGCGCCAGCACCTGCTCCGGCGTCATGGCGGCGATCTCTTGCACGGTGAAGTGCTTGGCGAGATCCTCTTTCTCTTCGTAGATCTTGACCTTGAAATAGGGGATCTCGACGGCCCAAGGCCGCTCGATGTTTGGCACTTTGTGCGCCGTCGGAACTGTGATCATCGCACGGCCGAGCTGAAGCTTGTGAGCTCGGTCCGGTCCGTACCTGAGTCGCGTCGGATCGGGTTCTACGACGCGGTCGGTGCCGAAAAAGACCGGCACGACGTCGTACGCCTTGGGCGCCTCGCCTGCCGCCGCCGGCGACGATGATGGCGCTGACGGCGCGGCGGCGGCAGGACGCGGCGGCGGCGGCGGTTGTACGGTGCCAAGACCTCGGCCCGCGCCCTCGCCCGGCGCGCCGGCCGGCGGAGCCATCTCCAATGGTGGCGGCGGTGCAGGCCCGCCGCCGATGGGCGAGCCGATGGAGTCGCTCGGAGCCTCGTATTTCGGCGCCTCGTAGTTGTAAGGCTTCGCCGCCCATTTCTTCGGGGGCGCGGCGGAAGGGGCGCCGTTTGCGCTCGGCGCGGGTAGCGCAGTATCGCCGTTTTTCGGAGGCGCCGCGCCGCCCGCACTTGACCCATAATCGTCCCTGGCGTCGGCTTGGCTTTCTTCTTGCCCCGCGCCCGGCGCCATCGGCTGGCGCTCTGGCACACCCTCCGGCGCCTCGGCCTCGCTTTGAGGCGCTTTTGGTAATTCCGGCGCTTTTCCGCATGAGGTCAACGCGACACCGAGCGCCAGCGCAACGGCGGCCGTGACCATAAATCGGGAGACGCGAGATGCCGGTCCGCGCGGTGTCGTGACCATGTGAGTCCCCTCCAGATCGTCTCTGTATTTTGAGCCGCACTCTAGGCAGCTGGCTCGATCCCGGCAACGTCGGGGTTTGCCAGCAGACAGCGGCGAAATCCCGGCTTGCGGGGCCAGCTATTTCCTGCCCATGGTCGGCATCGCATATGACGCCGTGATAAAAATTCGCAGCCTATGACAGTGACTTCCGCGCCTGGGCGCAGCATTTCCGTCGATGACTACTCAGCCGGTATCGCGGGTGGAGACCGTGCGCTGCTGGCGCGCGCCATCACGCTCGTCGAAAGCACCAATCCTGTGCACAGCCGGCTCGCGCAGCAGGTGTTGCAACAGCTGCTGCCGAAAACCGGGGCCGCGGTGAGGCTGGGCGTCACGGGCGTGCCGGGCGTCGGGAAATCGACGACGATTGATCAGCTCGGCATGAACCTGATCGCCGAGGGTCGGCGGGTCGCTGTGCTGGCCATCGACCCTACGTCGAAGCGCACGGGTGGCTCGATCCTCGGCGACAAGACGCGCATGACCGCGCTGGCGCAGGAAAGGAACGCCTTTATCCGCCCCTCGCCGACATCGGGCACGCTCGGCGGCGTGACCAGGAAGACGCGCGAGACCATGGCGCTGGTCGAGGCGGCCGGCTTCGACGTCGTGATCGTCGAAACGGTGGGCGTCGGGCAATCGGAAACCGCGGTCGCCGACATGGTCGATTTCTTTCTTGTCATGCTGCTTGCCGGCGGCGGCGACGATCTGCAAGGCATCAAGAAGGGCGTCATCGAACTCGCCGATATGATCGCGGTCAACAAGGCCGACGGTGACAACCTGAAGCGCGCCGAAAGCGCCGCCAACGAATATCGCGGCGCGCTGCAGATATTTACGCCAGCCGGCGCCGCGTGGCATCCCCCTGTCGTCACCGTCTCGGGGCGCGAAAACCGCGGTCTGACGGAACTTTGGTCCAAGGTGATCGAACACCGCGCTGTGATGGAAAAGACAGGCGCGTTCGCCGCGCGCCGTCAGGCGCAGGCCGTCTCCTGGATGCGCGACATGCTGGAAGCGCGGGTGATGGGCGCGATGCGCACCAATCCGGCCGTGGCGACGGAGTACGCAGGTATCGAAGACGCCGTCGCGGAGGGCTGGCTGCTGCCGACGCTCGCCGTCGACCGGATCATGGGCTTGATGGGCGTCGAATAGGCCGATTAGGCCGCGCCGTCGGCGTGCACCTCGACGACGCCCGTTCCCGGCTCCAACACGAAGATCTGCAGATAGGGGCGCTCCCGCTTTAAGCGCACGGCGAGCGTACGGCCCTCGTCGCGATGCGCCCGAAACTGCGCATCGCTCCAATGGCTGTTCTGAGGATCGTCCTCGTTGAGCGAAAGGCCATAACGCGCCGCCCAGTCGCCGAGATCGCGCGCGAGGTCGTCGGAGACGCCCAATTTGCTCGCCGGAAAATTCCAATAGTTGTCATCGAGCGACCAGAGCGGTTCGCAGCCATAGTCGGCCATCACCTTGACTTGATGCACCGCGGACACGTCAAACGGGATGGGTCCGTTATGTTCGTACGGCTCAGCTTCGCCGCCACTTGCCGTCTTCGACGGACGAAGGGATTTCCAGGCCGTCGACGCCAGATAATAGAGGAAAGCCGCCAGCGCTGCGCCTGCGACTGCGAGCGCCGGCCGGTCTGCCTCGGCGAGCGGCGTCAGCTTGCCCTGATGGCCGGCCCACAGAACGAACGCCGTCGCTGCAAGATAGAGCGCGAAGGCGTTGATCGTACCTTTGCGTCCCTTGGCGTCCGGAGGATCGACCACATCGAAATAGTAGGGCGCGAGCACGGCGAGATAAAGCGCCTGGCCGAGGGCTGAGGCGACGAAGAGCCACCGCGCCACATCGAGTTGCACGATCAGCGCCACGCCGCCCGCGAAGATCGCGACTGCCGCGCCGAGCAGCCACCACGTCTGCGACCGTTCGCGCAGCGGTGTCTGCTTCATGCTGATCTGCGAAATTGCGGAATCGAGGAACGCCGCCATGATCGCGGCGCGCGTGGCAACGAACCCCGCGAACGCATAGAAGGCGCCGACGAAGCGCAGCGCGATGTCTGAAATTTCCATGCAGCGGGATACTATTGGGTTCGGAGAAAAATCAAGCCGCGGCCTCCGCGAGCGCCTGGTCCAGATCGGAAATGATGTCAGCGATGTGCTCGATGCCGACAGACAGCCGGACGTAGCCGTCGGTAACACCGGTCGCCGCCTGCTCCTCTGGTGACAGCTGCGAATGTGTGGTGCTCGCGGGATGAATGGCGAGGCTTCGCGCATCGCCGATGTTGGCGACGTGATAGAACAGCTTGAGCGCGTCGATGAACTTGCGGCCCGCCTCGCGGCCGCCCTTGAGTTCAAATCCGACGAGCCCGCCATAGCCGCCCGTCAAGTATCGGTCGGCGCGTTCGCGGAAGACGCCGCTTTGCGCCGAGGGGTGTATAACTTTCGTCACCGCAGGGTGCGAGCCGAGATAGTCGGCGACCGCGCTCGCGTTCTCGCAGTGCCGCGCGATGCGCAGCGGCAGCGTTTCGAGACCCTGCAGGATTTGAAAGGCGTTGAACGGCGACAACGCATACCCGATATCGCGTAGCAGTGTGACTCGCGCCTTAATGATGTAGGCGATGGGTCCGAGCGGCTTGACGGCCTCGGTCCAGACCGCACCGTGATAGCTCGGATCGGGCGAATTGAGCAGCGGCTGGCGCACGGGATGCGCGGCCCAGTCGAAGGTTCCGCTGTCAATGACCATGCCGCCGATCGAGGTGCCGTGCCCGCCGATATATTTCGTCGTCGAATAGACGACGATCGCCGCGCCGTGCGCGATCGGGCGGCAGAGCACCGGCGCAGCCGTATTGTCGACAATGAGCGGAATGCCGAGGGGCCGTCCAATGTCGGCGACCTCGGCGATCGGAAACACGCGCAGCTTCGGATTAGGCAGCGTCTCGGCGTAGTAGGCGCGCGTCTTGTCGTCGGTGGCGCGGCGGAAGTTCTCGGGGTCCTCCGGATCGACGAAATGGACTTCGATGCCGTGATCCTTGAGCGTATTGGCGAACAGGTTCCAAGTCCCGCCATAGAGGTCTGTCGAGCTGACGATGTTGTCACCGGCACGCGCCAAGTTCTGGACGGCGTTGGCGGAGGCCGCCTGTCCCGACGCCAGCGCCAGCCCGGCGACGCCGCCCTCTAGAGCTGCGACGCGCTTTTCGAGCACATCGGTCGTCGGATTCATGATGCGCGTGTAAACGTTGCCAAGTTCGCTCAAGGCGAAGAGCGCTTCGGCATGCGCGGTATCGCGGAATTGGTACGAGGTCGTCTGATAGATCGGCACGGCGACGGCGCCGGTCGCAGGATCGGCGCGCCAGCCGGCGTGCAGCACGAGCGTTTCTGGATGTTTCGGCTGGTCGCTCATGGTCGTCTCCCTGCGCTGAAATCGCCTGACGGTTGGCGCACGTAACCCGCGACGGGCCGGGCCGGCAACGAGAAAAAAGGAATATTGTTCACCGAATGTCAGCGAGCCGCGTTCTACGATAGACTGGCCACATGACGCCAACCTCAGCAGATACCGCGCCGAAAGCGCGCCGCCGCGTTCTGCTCACCGGCTTCGGCCCGTTTCCGAGCGTCACTGACAATGCTTCGGCTCGGCTGGTTGCGGCGTTGGCGCCGCTGGCGCAGGCGCGCCACCCCGATGTGGCGATCGACAGCGAAATATTGCGGACGGAATGGACCGCCGCGCCCGAAAGGCTTCGCGCGCTGTTGGAGGCTCTCGACCCTGACATAGTCGTGGGCTTCGGCGTCGCGGCTGACACCGCCGGCTTTCGCCTCGAAACGCAGAGTCTGAATGTCTGCCGACCGTCGCCCGACGCGCTCGGCCTGACGCCGCTGCACGATAGCGTCCGCCCGGATGGCGCACGGAGCCACCCCTGTTCAGCGCCGCTCGACGCGATCGTCGCGCGCCTGGACGCGTTGGGCTGCCCCGTATCACTTTCAGACAATGCCGGCGCCTACCTGTGCAACGCGGCGTACTACCATGCACTCGACCACGCCGCCGCCAATGCGCGCCCTATGAGCATCGCTTTCGTCCATATCCCGACCGACCTTGAAAACGGAGCGCTAACGTTGCAAGCCGCGCTCGCCGGTGCGCTCGAGATCGTCGACGTTTGCCTCGAGGCGAATGATCACGCTGATGGGGAAGCCGCGACGTAGATGACGCGTGACTTGGAGAGTAGGCCGCGCGCCGGTCAAGCTTCGGGGGGGATGGGGAATACTTGACCGGGCGCGGCAGGATCCAGCGCCGATTCGGGCAACGCCAGCCTAAGATCAATTCTAGAGCCGCAGACATGAACTGGGGCTGAACGCGACGCGCCCTGCCGACGCCTACGGAAGATCGCCACTAGAACCTGCGGCTGGTTCGCAACCCAACGTCGAAACCGTGGGAGAGGGCCGCTTTCCCGTGCGCGTCATTTCCGAGAATCGAATTAGCGTCCCGACGGTTACGTCCCCGTCTTGGGAATTCGAGAATGCCGGCGCGCGCCGCCTCCCGTGCTCAGCCACAAAGCCTTTTTGAGTCCAGCGCGCCGCCTGACGCTCTGATGGCGCGCGCGCAAACGCGGCTGGAAGAGGTGTTCGGTTACAAAAGCTTTAGGTTGCATCAGGCGCCCATCATCCAAACAGTGCTCGAAGGCGGGGATTGCCTCGCCCTGATGCCAACGGGCGGCGGCAAGTCGCTGTGCTACCAGATCCCCGCGCTCGTCCGTGCAGGAACCGGCGTGGTGATTTCGCCTTTGATCGCCTTGATGCAGGATCAGGTCGACGCCTTAAAAGACGTTGGCGTCAACGCCGCCTTCCTCAATTCGACCGTCGACCGCGCGGCGCAGGATCAGATCGAGCGCCAGTTCTCCGCCGGCGCCCTCGATCTGCTCTACATCGCGCCGGAACGTCTGGTGCAGGATCGCACTCTGGCCATGCTGGCTCGAAACATCATCGCGCTGTTCGCCATCGACGAGGCGCATTGCGTGTCCCAATGGGGGCATGATTTCCGGCCCGAGTATCGCCAGCTCCGCTTGCTCGCCGAACGCTTCCCCGGCGTGCCGCGGATCGCACTCACGGCGACTGCAGACGAGCGCACGCGCCAGGACATAATTGCGGAGCTGTCGCTCGAAGATGCCCGGTGCTTCGTCGCTAGCTTCGACCGCCCCAACATACGCTATGCCATCGCCGAAACCGGATCTATGAGCGCGCGCGAGAAGCTCTGGCGTTTCCTCGAGACCGAGCATCCGACCGACGCCGGCATCGTGTATTGCCTGTCGCGCAAGTCGGTCGAGGAGACCGCCGCTTGGCTGACCGCGAAGGGCCGCAAGGCGCTCGCCTACCACGCGGGCCTTGAACCAAGTCTGCGCTCCGCGGCGCAGTCGAAATTCATCACTGAGGACGGCATCATCATCGTCGCGACCATCGCCTTCGGCATGGGCATCGACAAACCGGACGTGCGCTTCGTCGCGCACTTGAACCTGCCGAAATCGATCGAGGCCTACTATCAGGAGACCGGTCGCGCGGGTCGCGACGGCGAGCCGGCCAACGCCTGGATGGCCTACGGCGTGCAGGATGTCGTGCAGCTTCGCCAATGGATCGAGCAATCGGACGGGGCCGACGCATTCAAGAAGGTGCAGCGCCAGAAACTCGACGCCTTGATCGGGCTTGCCGAAATGCCGGGCTGCCGGCGCCAGGCCCTGCTCACGTATTTCGGCGAGCGCCTTAGCGCGCAGTGCGGCAACTGCGACAACTGCCTGACGCCACCAGAAACGGAAGATGGCAGCGTCATGGCGCAAAAGGCGCTGTCCGCTGTCTACCGCACCGGACAACGCTTCGGCGTCGGCTACGTGACCGACGTGCTGATGGGAAAATCGAACGAGCGCATAGTGCGCAGCGGTCACGATCGGCTGTCGGTGTTCGGCATCGGCAAGGACGTCGGCGTCTCCGTGTGGAAGGGGCTGTTCCGCCAACTCGTCGCCGGCGGATACCTGGCCGGCGATGCCGAGGGCCACGGCGGTCTCGCTCTAACTGACCGCGCGCGGCCTTTGCTGCGCGGCGAAGATACGTTCCGGATGCGCGTCGCGCGCGAGGCCCCACGTAAGGCGAAACGCGAGGCCCAGCCGAAACAGCGCGTCGCGCCGGAGAACGCGGCGCTGCTCGACTCGCTGAAAGCGCTGCGCCTTAAGCTCTCGGCGGCGGCGAAACTGCCGCCTTACGTCGTGGCGCAGGATCGCACGCTGATTGAACTCGCCGAAAAGCGCCCGCAGACGAATGCCGCGCTGCATGATATCACCGGGCTCGGCGCTAGCAAAATCGCCCGCTATGGCGCGGCGTTTCTCAGCGTTATCGCCAGTTTCAAGGCCCATCCGTTGCTGACCAACCGACTGTCCGCGACCGTCAACCAGACGCTTGCCGCGCATCTGCGCGGCCTCGACGCCGAAGCGATCGCCCGCGACCGCGGCATCGAGATCGGGACTGTGTACGGACATTTCGCCGAGGCTATCGAGGCCGGCCTACTCTCGACCCGTGACGTCTTGATGTTGGACGCGGCTGAGATCGACGAGATCGAGGCCGTCTTCGAGCGCCTGCAAACGCGCGACACGGGCAAGCTCGGCCCGGCATTCGCCGCGCTGGAGGGTCGGTATGACTACGGCGTTTTGAAATGCCTGATCACAGAGTAGGCACAAACCTGCAGCACTAGCGCTGCAACCATCCAAACATCTTCGGCGGATCATCCAATTTTTCGGCCTCAGTGGGCGGTGGCGGGCGGTTGGCGCGTTGCGTCCGCATGGCATGCACGAGCCCTGCAGCCGTATCCGGCGCGACGAACCACGTCGGCAGTGGCGGCGGCGTCATCGCCTTGACATGGGCGGGCTCGGGCGCGTTGGTCACCTCATCCGGCGCCGCAAGCGGCGGCTCGCCCTGAGGCTCGCTCAGCGACGGCGCGGGTTGCTGCGCAGCTGCTTTCGCCTCGCACGCAATTTGGGGGCCGACCGGGCATGTGAACTGCACGCCGATGCCGGTCGCCTCGGCGTGTCGAACCTCGCAGTTTGCGATGGCGCGCTGGCCCTCCCACCGCACCTGAATCCGCGCCGGCAGCGTCACGGCGCCACCGAAATCCAGGAAAGCGCCGCCTTCGGACAGATCGCTGACGATGCAGCGCACGGGTGAGCGGCCGGCGATCAGCACGACTGCATGCTGAAAAGTGGCCTTGCGGCCGAACGCGCGGCGATCGTTGGATGGGTCTGAGACAGTCATGTGATTTCTGAAATGCACCTGTATTGCGCGCGCGACCAACCACTGTCGCCCGCACACGACGCCAGGCGCAGAGACCCCGCCGGCCGCCGCGCCTTGAACACCCCGGATGCTAGCGGGCGAGCCTTAAGCCAAGGTTTGCGAAGTCGTTAAACTTGCTTCAATCGCGACAGCAATACGTCCCGCGCAGACGCCGTCCGCGCCGTCCAGGGCGCAAGCCTGGAGGCAATGAGGTTGGCCTGCGACTTCAATATGACGCCGTCGTCAAGGATTTTGAGACCATTGGCGCGCAGCGTCTGGCCCGTCGTGGTGATGTCGACGATGAGTTCGGCCGTGCCGGCGGCCGGCGCACCCTCCGTCGCCCCGTGACTTTCGACGATGCGATAATCGCCGAAGCCCTTTGCCGCGAAGAAGCGCCGCGTCATGTTGACGTATTTCGTCGCAACGCGCGGCCAGCGGCCATGCGCGCGGCGAAACGGCAAGGCAATCTCCTCCAGATCGCGCACCGTCGCAACGTCGACCCAGCACGCGGGCGCGGCGACGACGACGTCGGCGAAACCGAAGCCGAGCGGCCTCAGGAGTTCGACGCGCGTCGCGGCGTCTGACATGCTCTCTTGAATGAGATCCTCGCCGGTGACGCCCAGATGCACACTGCCGTTCTTCAACGCCGTCGCGATCTCGGACGACGAAACGTAAGCGACATCGATATCCGGCAGCCCGTCGATCTCGCCGCGATAGCCGCGGGCATCGCCGATCTTGCGCACGACGACGCCGGCGCGGGCGAACATCTCCGTTGTTTGTTCCATTAGACGGCCCTTGGAGGGGATCGCGAGCGTCAACTTGCTCATCTTGCCCCTCCAGCCACCGCCGCGAGCAGCCGCTCGGTGTGAATGGCCGCGCCGACCGCCGGCACGTCGACGCCAGCGCCGGCGGCGCGCATCAAACTGTCATATCGACCGCCGCCGGCGATCGGGCTCAGTGGGTCGCGGCCGTTGGCGCTGACCTCGAACACGAGCCCCGTGTAGTAGGCGAGCGTGCGGCCGAACTCGGCGGAGAATGTCATTCGGTCGAGTTCGACGCCGAGATTCGCGAGGTGTGCGAGGCGCCGGTCGAAGGCATCGAGCGCCAGGCCTGATCCACCCTTCACGCCGTTCAGAATGGTTCCGACGCGCGCGCCTGCCGTGCGCGCCGGGCCGGAGACGGAGACGTAGCTTTCGATGCGAGCCGCAGTCGCCGCATCGAGAGGCGCGGCGTCGCGATCCTCGATCATGTCGAGCAGGTGCGCCGCCATCTCGGGAATCGAGCGCGCGCCGACGACCTCGATGCCGTTGCGGTCGAAGTAGGCGGCGAGCGCCGCCTCGCTTGCCGCCAAATCGCCGGGGCGCAGATCGGCGACGAGATCGGCGGGAAGTTTCGCGGCGCGCGAGCCGGGGGCTTCCGTCAGCGCCTTCAACTCGGCGCGGAAGGCGCCAGGCCGCAAAAACGCTTCGCCGAGGCGCTTGCGCCAGCGCACCGGCAGGTTCGCGGCATCGAGCACGGCGCGAAACAGGCCGAGATCGCCGAGCTGCAACGACCAACTCTTGAGGCCTGCGGCTTCGACGGCTCTCAAGATCAGGGCGATGGTTTCGGCCTCGGCGATTTCGCGCTGTGCATCGCCGAAGCGCTCGACGCCGGCCTGGCGAAATTCGCGCGGGTGCGCGGCATCTGCGCCGTCCGGCTGAAAGCGGAACGCGGGGCCGTTGTAGCAATACTTGGCGCGGGTCGTGGGATCAGCGTGACGCGACAAGTGCAGACGGCACGTCGGCACCGTCAGATCGGGTCTGAGGCACAGCTCGGCGCCGTCAGGATCGGTGAACACGTAGGTGCGCGCGCGCAAGTTTTCCCCGATGACGTCGAGGAACACGTCGGCGGGCTGGATGACGGCAGGCGCAACCGCCTCGTGCCCGGCCTTGGTGAAGACCGACATTACGATTTGCGCCTGCGCTTCCAGCGCTTCGAAGTGTTGGGCGGTTTCGGCGGCCATTGCGCGTCAGCCTTGATGACGAGCGATGATCTTGCGGACTTCCGCGACGAGATCGGTTTCTTTGACCGCCACTTGCGCGGGGCGGGTCTCTTTCCATTCCTTGTTGTCCTTGATCGCGGCGGCGGCCTTGGCGCCTTCGATCAGGTCTTTGAGCGTGACTTCGCCCTTGGCGCGTTCATCCGAGCCTTGGATGACGACGCACGGCGAATTGCGCTTGTCGGCGTATTTCATCTGCGCCTTCATGCCGGAGCCGCCCAGATACATTTCGGCGCGGATGCCGGCGTTGCGCAGCGTCTGCGTCATTTTCTGGTAGCTGGCGATCTCGGCCTTATCCATGACGAGCACGACGACGGGACCGAGCGCGGCTTTCGGCTTTTCGCCGATGAGCGCGAGGGCCGCTTGGAGGCGCGAGACGCCGATCGAGAAGCCGGTCGCGGGCACTCGTTCGCCGGTGAAGCGTGAAACAAGATCATCGTAGCGCCCGCCGCCGCCGACGGAGCCGAAGCGGACATTGTTACCGTCCTCGTCTTTGACTTGGAACGTCAGCTCCGCTTCGAAGACGGGGCCGGTGTAGTATTCGAGGCCGCGGACTACGGTTGATGTAAATCGTATGCAGTTGCCATAACCTGAATCAACGAATAAGCGGGCCATAACTCTTAAGTCACTAACGCTCTCTACCGATGAAGTCCTCGCTGCCCAGAGTGACAAGGTCTCATCGTAGAATTTTGTAAAGTGACCGCTTTGCCAACCATCAAAAGATTCCACTGTCTGTTCACCAGCAAGTGCAAAGCGGATAATGTAGTCAATCTGCTCGACAAGTAATCGCGCGCCCGGAGTAAAGTCGCCGGATTCATCTTTGCGACCCGGGCCTAACAATTTGCCCACTTCCACAATGCCCAGTCGATCAAATTTATCTAGAGCACGAAGCACAATGAGCCATTGAAGATCAGACACAGGTTCGACGGTTGCAACCAACGCGCGCAGCGCGTCAAACACTTTGCGACTATTGACCCTGATCACGTAGTCGCCGCGCTTGACTCCGAGCGCATCGAGCGTGTCTGCCGCCAGCATGCACATCTCAGCGTCGGCGGCGATGCTGTCCGAGCCTACCGTATCCGCATCGAACTGCATGAACTGGCGGAACCGCCCCGGCCCCGGCTTCTCGTTGCGATAGACAGGCCCGAACGCGTAGCGCCGGAACGGCTTCGGCAGGTTCTGGAAATTCTGCGCGACGTAGCGCGCCAGCGGCGCCGTCAGATCGTAGCGGAGCGACATCCACTGCTCGTCCTCGTCCTGGAACGAGAATACGCCGGCGTTAGGCCGGTCCTGATCTGGCAGGAACTTGCCGAGCGCGTCGGTATATTCGAGCGCCGGCGTCTCCAGCGCCTCGAATCCATAGCGCTCGTAGACCTCGCGAATTTTCGCGAGCATCTCGTTGAGGCCCTTCAATTCGGCCGCGTCGGTGTCGCGAAAGCCTTTCGCGATGCGCGCCTCGGGGCGCGCTGTCTTTTCGGTCTTGGACATGGGATCTGAAAAGTTGCAGAGACGCCTGCGGGCGCCCCGTCCTGAATGCGCCCGGCTTATAGCGGATCGCGTCCCGTGGCGAAAGCCGCCTTCCCCGTCCGTGTTGCGGCCTTCGCGGGTCGAAATCGCACTTAACGCGACGTTCCGCCGAGGCGACTTCGGGTTCGGTGGGCGAAAGCCATCGGCGCGCCCCTGAGCCGGCCGGCGGAGATCACGTCATAGAGCGGCGCGGCTTCGGCGCCGAACGCCTTTCTATAGCGTTCTCCCGCCACTCC
This sequence comes from Hyphomicrobium sp., assembly GCA_046160845.1. GTDB lineage: Bacteria > Pseudomonadota > Alphaproteobacteria > Rhizobiales > Hyphomicrobiaceae > Hyphomicrobium_B. The sequence continues at coordinate 26,238 of JBJXHD010000027.1, read as the reverse complement.
GAACTCAAATCGCCGCACGCCCTCGACGCCGAGGCGGTGAAGCACCTCGACGATTATCAACAGACCGGCGGTGACGCGCGAGGCTTTCAGGTCGCGCTCGGAAATTCGCAGTATTGTGAAGACGCCGTCGTGGATGACGCCCATCAGCGAGGCGATGATCTCGCCGCTGCTCTCGAGCGCGAACACCTGACTGAGCCCGACTTCTCCGCCGTCGATCACCATGCGCTCGTAGAACGCGCGCAGGGCCTTGCGTTGCGCGGTCTTCGCGTCCTGAGCGTCCGCAACCGGCGGCTGCTGATCGTCGAAAGCGCTGAAGACGCGGGCGATGTCGTTCGGCTCTGTCGCTTGATAGAACTTGGCGCCGCCGGGCTTCTGAAGCGCGCGCAGGCCATGCGCGACGCCTTCACAGAATTCTTCGCCGCGCGACTGCAGGAACGCCTCGAGGTCGGTTTCGACCGTGATGACGCCGCGGCTCTGGCGCGCCACCGCGACGCCGCGACAGTGCAGCAGCGGATTGATCCGCGCGCCAATACGCTGCGGCATTTGCTCGAGGCGAACGACATCGACGTCGCGAAGGGCGGCGCGCGCCGCACGCCACGCGCTGCGCATGGCCCATTCGTTCGTCGGAGCGGCTGGGCCGAGAAGCGGCGCTCCGCAATCCGCCACGCCGAGTTCGACGAAGCGCGCGGTGCGCACATGCGTTCCCGTGATGACCAGCGGCAATGCGAACGCAATCTCGCCGGAGCGCTTGTCCGTCACGACCACGACGCGCGGCGTCGCGGCCATCGCCGGGGCCAGTTCCTCGATGGCGACGATCAGCCAGTCGAGCGACTGGAACGCCGTCGACGTCACGACGCCTTGCACGGCCTCGAGCGCGGCGAGCGCTTCATCGGCTCCATCGAACGCCTCGACGATGTAATCCGATCGCGGCGCGAAGCGGAGTGCGCCGGCGCGCGGCGCATCGTGGGCAGTCGGTCGATCGTCGATGGTCGTGGACATTGCAAACCCGTTCGACAAGACCGCGCCGCGCACATTGATTGCGCGGCGGTCTTCTGCGTCGCTCACGCGCAACGCTGCGGGCCTGTCGCACCATCGGCGGAAATCGGCGCCAAGCCAATCCATAAATCGTCGGAGGGCGTGTAAGGTAAATGACTAGCCGGGGCCACTGATAACGGCCGCCGCACCGAGCAGAAAGCCGACCTCAAATAGCTGTTCGATGGCGCCGAGGATGTCTCCGGTGTAGCCCTGAATGCGGCGCATTGCGATCAGGCCGAAGCTGGTCGCCGCCAGAAATCCAACGATCCACGCGATGATCCAGGCGTCGAGCGGCAGCAGCGCAAGGCCTGGCGCAACTCCGAACGCGGTGGCGAGCGCGAATTCGCCATTGGACGCCGCTGTTAGCGGCTTGACCTTCGCCGTCTCCGGATCGCCCGCATAGGGGAGCAACCTCAGCGCGATGACAATGGTGAGGCGGGCGCCGGCGTGCGTCGCGATCAGTGCAGCCGCCGCCGTGATCGGGCCGAGCCCGGAGAGTGCGGCGGACTTCAACGCCAGCACGAAACCAAGCGTGAGCACGCCATAGGCTCCGATGCGGCTGTCTTTCATGATTTCGAGGCGGCGGTCGCGCGTTGCCCCGCCCCAAAGTCCGTCGGCGGCGTCGGCGAGCCCATCCTCGTGCAGCGCGCCGGTCACTGCTGTGCCGGCGATCAATGCCAGGACGATGGGGATCGGGTCTGGAAATATGAGCGACGAAGCTACCAACGTCGCTGCCGCGATCGCGCCGACGAGGGCGCCGACCAGCGGAAAGTATTTGGCTGAGCGATCGAGTTCACCGGACTCGAGGGTTTCTATATGACCCACGGGGAGTCGTGTCAGGAACTGCACGGCGATACGTAACAGCCGAGCTTCGCCGGCGATCATAGAGGGTGCTCGCCGGGCAAATCCGCCATGTCGCGCAGCAGCATCTCTGCGGCGCGAATGAGCGGCAGCGCGAGCGCGGCGCCCGTGCCCTCCCCGAGCCGCATGCCGAGATCGAGCAGCGGCTCAACACGAAGGTAGGCGAGCAGCGCGCGATGGCCGGGCTCGGACGAACAATGCGAAAAGACGCAGTGGTCGAGTGTCTCGGGCCTTAGCCCCGCAGCCGCAATGGCGACCGCCGTGCTGATGAAGCCGTCGACGATGATCAGGCGGCCCGCCATCGCGGCGGCTGTCATCGCACCGGCCATCATCACCATTTCGAACCCGGCGAACTGGCGCAGAGTTTCGAAAGCGCGATCCTTCAAGTTGGACTCGTTGATCGGCGCGCAGGCGACCGTTTCTGACAGCACCTGCCGCTTGTGATCGACGCCCAGCGGCGGCGCTCCGGCGCCCGGCCCCACGAGCACATCCAGCGACAGGCCTGTCAGCGTGTGCGCAACGAGCGCCGCAGCGCTCGAATTGCCAATGCCGATTTCGCCAAATGCGACGATGCCGACGCCGTCGTGGCCAAGACTCGTATCAATCGCGCGGCCCTCGATCAACGCCGCCCGGCACTGTTCGGCGGTCATCGCAGGTTCACGGCGCGAATTCTTGGTGCCGGCGCCGATCCGTCGATCGAGCAGCAGCGCATGAGGTGCAAGCGGCCTCAGCAAGCCGGCGTCCACCAGCATCACGTCGACGCCGGCTGCACGTGCGCAGATGCTGATCCCGGCGCCTCCGGCGAGCACCAGCTTGGCGATCTCGCGCGTCACCGCCGATGGATAGGCCGTGACGCCCTCCGCCGTCAGTCCATGATCGCCGGCAAACACCATGACCTTCGCCGCTTTGAGGTCGGGCACGAGCGATCCCGAGGCCAGTCCAATTTGCAAGGCGAGAGTTTCGAGTCGACCCAGCGCGCCGACCGGCTTTGCTTTGCCGCGAATCCGCGCCAGCAACTGCAGCCGCAACGCTTCACGCCAGACTGTCGCATCGCGATCGGCCGTCATGATGCAATGTAGTCCTCTGTCTTCCGGCGCTGCTCGGGTTGTGGCACTGGTGTCGAGTATTGCGCAAGGCCCTCAAGCACGGCCGGCGCCGGGCCGCCGTAAGCCCAGTCGAGCAGTTCAACCGTGTGAACGACCGGCGTATCGAGCGCGGCCTGCAATTGCGTGATGCAACCGATATTTCCCGCCGCCACGACGTCCGGACGCAGCGCCTTGATGTGGCCCACCTTTCGATCACGAAGTTCGCGCGCGATCGTCGGCTGCAGAATATTGTAGACGCCGGCCGAGCCGCAGCACAGGTGGCCCTCAGCGATTTCCAGGACACTGAAACCGGATTTCTTGAGCAGAGCCTTCGGCTGATGCGTGATGCGCTGGCCATGCTGAAGCGAACAAGCCGCGTGGTAGGCGACCTTCAAGCTCGACCAGCGTTTCGGTGCGCCGATGTCATGAGTCGAGAGATACTCGGTGATGTCCTTCGCGAGCGACGCGACATTGCGGGCGGCGACGGCGTAGGTGAGGTCATGGGCCAGCAGGTGGCCGTAGTCCTTGACCGTGGTACCGCAACCAGAGGCGTTGATGATGATGGCGTCGACGTCGTCCTTCGCCATCTCGCGCGACCAGGCGTCGACGTTGCGTTTTGCGGCTTCGATCGCCTCGTCCTCGCGCCCGATGTGATGGCTCAAAGCGCCGCAACATCCAGCGCCAGACGAGACGACGACGTCGACGCCGCCGCGGGCGAGCAAGCGGATCGTCGCATCGTTGATTTCCGGGCGGAGCACTTGCTGCGCGCAGCCAGCAAGCAAGATCACGCGACCCGTACGGCCGGATTTGGTCGCCGCCATGCCGGGACCGGAAAACTTCGCCCGCTTGGCGCGCCCGACGGGCGCGAGTTCGGTCATCGCCGCCAGCTCGCTCAAGCCGACGCGCCTCAGCGCCGGCGCCATCGACCTGCCGAGCGGCGCCAGCTTCATCGCCCAGCGGAACCGGCTCGGATAGGGGACGAGCGACGCCAGCGTCTTGCGCAACATGCGATCCTTAAAGCTGCGCCTTCCAGTCTTTTCGATGTGATTGCGCGCGATTTCGACGAGATGCATGTAGTCGACGCCCGAAGGGCACGTCGTCATGCACGAGAAACACGATAGGCAGCGATCAATGTGCGTCGAAACCTCCCCGCGCGAGTCGGAGCCCGTTTCAAGCATGTCCTTGATGGCGTAGATCCGCCCCCGAGGACTATCGCGCTCGTCGCCGAGCACCACGTATGTCGGGCAGGTCGCCGTGCATAATCCACAGTGCACGCACTTTCGCAGGATGCGGTCGGCCTCCTGGGTCGAGGTTCGCTGCAGCTGCTCGGTCGTGAAATTGGTCTGCATGGCGCGCGATATTGCTCGAGCTGGAACGGCGGCGTTGCGGGTGGAGCGGTGGGCGTCGGTTCAGATGGCGGCGTACATCCGGCCCCGGTTCAAGAGGCCGCCGGGATCGAACGCCTCCTTGACGCCGCGCGTCAAGCGTTCGATTTCCGGCCTCATCGGTTCGAACACGTCGACCGAGGCCCGAACCTGCGACGCAGCACGGATCAGCGTCGCGTGGCCGCCACGGACTGCGACGGCACGGCGCACGTCCGCCGCTCCAGCGTCGGCCGCCGCCGGCGTCTCCAGCCATAGGAGGCCGCCGGACCAATCGTAAAAGGCGTCAGCTGTCATGAACTTCTGGATCGCGGCGACAATTTCTGGGCCTTTGCTCGGCGCGGTCGAAATTCGCCATAGGCTTGTATCCGCGGAGTACGGCATGATCGACAGCGCACGAAGCTCGCGCCACAGTTGCAGGCTTTCGACGGAGGCAAGCGTCATCGGCGCGCCGAATATCTTCAACGCAGCGGCAAGTTTGCTTCGCCGCTCCATGATCGTGGCCGAAAAAGTCTCGAGCCTCAGCAGCGTCAGGGCGACATGGGCGCCTGCGACCGCAGGCGTCGCCAAGCGCGAGGCGACGCGGGCCGGTATATGCGCCGCGCCGCTAGCCTCGAACGGCGTGCCCATGGCGGTGGTCAACGCCTCAATCGCAAGATCGTCGGGCAGGTTTTGAAAAACGAGCGTGGCCGTGGCTTGCGGCGCGGGGACAACCTTGAAAGTCGCTTCCGTGATGACCGCGAGCGTGCCCCAGCTTCCCGTCAGGCCCCTGGCGACATCGAGACCCGTAACATTTTTCATCACGCGTCCGCCGGACTTAAAGACCTCGCCGCGCCCGTTGACGGCGCGAACCCCCAATAAATGATCGCGGCTTCCGCCGGCCGCGATGCGCCGCGCGCCAGAGAGATTGGTCGCAAACACTCCGCCGATCGACAAATGGTCCGCTCTGCCGCCGGTCGTCGGTCCGATGTCGACGGGCTCAAACGGCAGCATTTGCCCGCGCGAAGCCAGCTCAGCCTCGACTTCGAGCAGTCCGGTTCCGGCGCGGGCCGACATGACGAGTTCGTTCGGCTCGTACATTGTGACGCCGCGCATCGAGGCCGTAGTGATTACTGTGTCCGCCTGTATCGGCCGTCCGGCGTTGCGCAGCGAGCCGTTGCCTACGATCTCGATCGTCTGGCGCGCGTCGCCCATCTTGGCGATCATCGACTGGAGTTCCCACTCAGCCGCAGGCCGGAGAATGTCGGATGCTGCGATCATCGGGTCACGCCGGCTCTGACGGCCGGGCGCGCACACCGGCGCGAAATTGCGCGCTCAGGTCCAGCGGGAAAACCTTTGACGCATTCAGCAGCCATGACGGATCAAACACGCTCTTGAGGCGCATCTGCACGACGAGGTCGGTTTGTGAGAACTGCGACGTCATCAGATCGCGCTTTTCGATGCCGACACCGTGCTCGCCAGTCAGGCAGCCGCCGACCTCGACGCACAGCTTCAGAATTTCGGCGCCCGCCGCTTCGGCCTTCGCCGTGTCGCCCGCCCTGTTCGCGTCGTAGAGGATGAGTGGATGCAGATTGCCATCGCCGGCGTGGAAGATGTTGGCGACCTTTAGGCCGTGGCTCGCGCAAATCTCGTTGATGCGGACCAGCACGTGCGGCAATCGCCCGAGCGGGATCGTCCCATCCATGCAATAGTAGTCCGAGATGCGGCCGATGGCGCCGAACGCCGACTTGCGGCCCGCCCAGATCCGCGCGCTCTGATCGGCGTCCGCGCTAATCTCCATGGACTTCGGCGCGAACGGCCTCGCGATCTCGGCAATGGCGCCGAGCAGCGCATCAATCTCGGCGTCAGAGCCTTCGACTTCGACGATCAGCAGCGCTTCGACGTCGAGCGGATACCCGGCGCCGGCGAACGCCTCGCACACAGCGATCGCCGGCTTGTCCATGTACTCGATGGCGACCGGCAGGATTCCGGCGCCGATGATGGCTGCCACGCAAGCGCCGGCGGCTTCCGGCGTTGTGAATCCGAGCATCATCGGCCGCGCGCCCTCGGCCGCCCGCAGGATTCGCACCGTCGCCTCGGTAATGACGCCGAGTTGGCCTTCCGACCCGATCGCGAGGCTCAGGAAATCGTAACCCGGAGCGTCGAGATGAGCGCCGCCGATTTCGACGATCGAGCCGTCGATCAGCACCATTTTGACCCCGAGCACGTTGTTCGTCGTCACGCCGTACTTGAGGCAATGGGCGCCGCCGGAATTCATGGCGAGATTGCCGGCCAGCGTGCACGCCAGCTGCGAAGAAGGATCGGGCGCATAGAAGAAGCCGCGTTCGGCGACCCGCTGCGAGATCGCCAGATTGGTGACGCCGGTCTCGACGCGAGCGCAGCGATTGGCGTAGTCGACGTCAAGGACGCGGCTCATCTTCGAGACGCACAGCACGACCGCGTCCGTCGTCGGCAAAGCGCCGCCGCAGAGCGACGTTCCTGCGCCGCGGGGAACGACCTTTATGTTATGGTCGTAGCAGTAGCGCAGAACCTTCGAGACCTCGTCCGTCGATCGCGGCAAGACGACGAGCAGGGGCATGCGCCGGTACGCGGTGAGCGCGTCCGTTTCATAAGCACGACGGCCGTCGTCATCTGCGATTACGTCCGCGGCGCCGATAAGGCGTGCTAGATCCTCGACGATCGCCGCCCGCCGATTGATCGTTCCCGCATCAGGCTCCGGCAGCTTTGCAAGCGACATTAACGTCTCCAAATTGCGGTGATCTCAACGTCGTCGCCTACGTCCTGCGGAAAGTCCGAACGCCAGCCACTACGCGTCTATTCGCCATTCGATCTCGCCAAGTTCAAGGTTTCGCCGTGCGGCCGCCGCAGCCCTGGCCGTAGCCGGCGCCGGTGTTTACGTTCTCCGGGGAAAAACAGTCATCCTGCTACGCCAATTCAGCGATGCACTTTCATCTGGCAGAAGAAGGGTAATGGGAGCGCTTCGCATGACAAGTCCCAGACATTCGCCGTCGCGAGACCCGAACTTGACCGCCATATCCGACCTCGACATCTTCGCACGCGTGGCTAGGACCGGCAATATGTCGATGGCCGGCAGGGAGATGGGGCTTTCCCCAGCGGTCGTATCAAAACGCATCAGTGTACTCGAGGATCGGCTCGGGGCGCGATTGTTCCAGAGAACCACCCGCCAGTTGACGTTGACCGAGACCGGCGAGGGGTATTTCCGCCGCGTCGTCGACATTTTGAGCCTCGTCGAGGAGGCCGAGGACTATGTGAGCCGGCGCAACACCAAACCGCGCGGCGTTCTCAAGATCTCCGCGCCGACGTCCTTCAGCCACAAGCAGCTGTGCCCTCACTTGCCGGATTTCCTCGCGCGCTATCCCGACATCGAGTTGGAGATCCACGCGTCCGACGCGTTCTCGGACATCATACGCGAGGGGTTCGATCTGGCGATCCGCATCGGGGAACTCGAAGATTCCTCCCTCGTCGCGCGCAAACTGGCCAATGAAGAGCGGCTTATCTGTGCCGCGCCGGAGTATCTCCTGCGCGCCGGTGCTCCGAAAACCCTCGCCGACCTCGAAACCCACAACTGCCTGCTCGCGGGCGCGCAAGATGCGTGGCGGCTCGAAGGAGCGGAAGGGCCGGTCGATGTGCGCGTCAAGGGCAACCTCAAGTCGAATTCCGCCGAGTTGGTTCGCAACGGCCTGATGCGCGGCCTGGGTCTCGCCCTGCGCGCCAAATGGGACATCGGCGAAGAGTTGGCGAGCGGCGATCTCGTGGTCGTGCTGCCGGCCTACAAGGGATCTTCCAAGAATGCGATTTACGCACTCTACCCCTGCCGCGATTTCATGCCGGCGAAGGTCAATGCGTTCCTTGAATATTTCTCAGCCGCCATAGAGCGCGGCGTCGCGGCGACCCGAGCGGACGGCGCGGCCAAGGTGAAAGCCGGGAAAAAGGCGGCGAGCAAAGCACCAACCGGCGCCTGACGACGTCATACTTGCCGCGCAGCGCAGCGATTAACGGCTGCTGCGACAGCGATCCATGCACGCCTGCAGTTGGCCGTCGCAACTGGGTGAGCCTTTGGTCTGCATCCGGCACTGATTGTGGGCGGCGCGGCACTGCTGCACGCACTGATTGGCTTCAGCATTGAACACGGCTGGGCCGCCGAGCGCCAGCAAAGCTGCGCAGACCGCGATGATCGCAGCTGAGATCTTCATGTTCACGCCTCGCGTCGACAATCGGCCAAACCGCCCCGCTGGCCGCCGCGCCGACTTTCGCCAGTTTTGAGATTTTTATCCAAATCTCTCTGAACGCAAGGTGAACCGGCGGGTCGGCGTCTAGAAGGCGAACTCCGCGAAAATATGGTCGATGTTGCCGCGCCACGGACCTGCGTATCGGGCCAGCAGATCGTCGGATACGGTGCGTCCGTAGCCAGCCAAAACGTCCAGTGGGGCCAGATACTTGGTCTCGTCCTGGTTCAAAGCGTTAATGCGCTGACGGTTCTTGAGGCCCATCCGCGATATCCGCAGTGTCTGGCGGGCGAGTTCGCCGACAGTTGTTTCGCGGAACTTGGTTCTGAGACCCGACTTCGGCGCCTCAGCGCGCAATGCCTCGCGCTCTTCGGCCGTCCAAGATTTGACGAGTCGCCAAGCCTGATCGAGCGCAGCTTCGTCATACAGCAGTCCGGTCCAGAAGGCCGGTAAGGCGGTAATCGATTGCCAACGGCCGCCGTCGGCGCCGCGCATCTCGAGAAAACGCTTCATGCGCACTTCCGGGAACAGCGTCGTCAGGTGATCCGACCAGTCTTCGACCGTCGGGCGCAGGCCTTCGAGGCCTTTTAGTTTTCCCGCAAGGAAGTCGCGAAACGACGCGCCCGCCACGTCAATGTAACGGCCCTCGCGGTAGACGAAGTACATCGGCACATCGAGTGCATAGTCAGCATAGCGTTCGTAGCCCATGCCGTCCTCGAACACGAATGGCAACATCCCGGTGCGCCGCTTGTCGGTGTCGCGCCAGACTTCGCTGCGCATCGATTGGAAGCCGTTTGGCTTGCCTTCGGTGAACGGCGAGGATGCGAATAGCGCGGTTGCGATCGGCTGGAGCGCGAGGGAGACGCGCAACTTCGTCACCATGTCGGGTTCGCTGCCGAAGTCGAGGTTCACCTGCACGGTCGCTGTACGGAACATCATGTCGAGGCCGCGGCTGCCGACTTGCGGCATGTACCGTTTCATCACCTGATAGCGCTGCTTCGGCATCATCGGCACTTCGTCGAGACGCCACTTCGGTGAGAAGCCGACGCCGAGAAAGCCGATCTGCAGGTCCTCGCCGACGTGGAGTACTTCTCGCAGGTGCATTTCGGTTTCGGCCGACGTCTCGTGCAGCGTCTCGAGCGGCTCGCCGGATAGTTCGAATTGCCCACCGGGCTCTAGGCTGATGGTGCCGCCCTTTTGACCTTGCGGACGCTTCAGAGCGATGACGTTATCGCCCTCTCTGATCGCGAGCCAGCCGTAGCGCCGGATCAACTCGTCCATCAGCGCGCGGATCCCGCGTTCCCCGTCGTATGGCACCGGGGCAAGAGTACCCGTCTGGAAAACAAATTTCTCGTGTTCGGTGCCGATTCGCCAGTCGGACTTGGCCTTCTCGCCGGCCGCAATCCAGGCGACGAGGTCATTGCGCGACTCGACCAGTGGGCTTTGCGCGCCTTGCTCTTTCGTCGACATGAAGCTGGGCTCAATCGCATTGGGTTGGCGCACGGGGCGGCGCGTCGGGCGACCTGTCCGGGCCAATCAGCCTTATGGCTGTCCGCTTCCGGCTCGGCAAGTGGGGATGGGAGCGCCCACCGTCAACGCCAATCGCCGAGCGTCGCATTGACGAGCGCCAGCGCCGCAACACCGGCGGTGTCGGAACGCATGATGCGTGGACCCAGGGAGAGACGATACACGAAGGGTTGCCCCAACAAGGCTTCGCGCTCGGCTGGCGCACAGCCGCCTTCCGGCCCGACGAGCACCGCCAGCGGACCAGTAGGCGCGCGCGCAAGTTGTTCATGCGGCTTGGCGCCGGTCGCGCCTTCGTCGCAAAAAATCATGGCGCGTGACGCGTGCCAATTCGCCAATAATACTTCAAGCTTCACCGGCGCGCGAACGTCCGGCACCCGCAGCACGCCGCATTGTTCGGCGGCCTCTATAGCGTTGGCGCGCAGGCGTTCGAGATTAACGCGCTCCGCGATCGTGCGTTGCGTCAGCACGGGCTGCAGCGCGGCGACGCCGAGTTCGGTCGCCTTCTGCGCCATGTAATCGAGACGCGCGCGTTTGAGCGGCGCGAAGATGTAGACGATATCCGGGCCGTCTGTCTGCGGCCGCAGCTGGCGCACGACGGCCAGTTCGGCCGATCGTTTCTTTGCTGCGACAAGCTCCGCCGCCCACTCGCCGTCGCCGCCGTTGAACACGAGCACCGTCGAGCCCACTTTCTGCCTGAGCACATTGACAAGGTAGTGCGCCTGCGCCTCGCTGATCGTAAGCGTCGCGCCGGCGCTCAGCGGATCTTCGACAAACAAGCGCTGCGATGTGGCGTCGTGGATCGACATGCGTCCTCATAGCGAACTCAGCTGGCGCGCGGAAGTGCGCTGCCGAGATTGCGCCGAGACGGCGCCACGGATAGCTTGCAGGCCTCATGACCAGGGAGACATCGACGTTGGCGCAACAAGCGAGCCCCTCCACGACTGGGATCGATCGCCCGGTCGCCGATGCGCCTGCGGCCAACTGGGTCGATCGCTGGGCGCCGAATGTGCTGAGGCCCTATCTACGGCTCGGTCGGTTCGACCGACCGATCGGCGTCTGGCTGCTGTTGTTTCCCTGCTGGTGGTCCCAGGCGCTGGCCGAACTTGGCTCTGGCAATGCTTTTCCAAACCCGACGTACCTTGCGCTGTTCGCCACAGGCGCTCTCGTCATGCGGGCTGCCGGCTGCGCGTATAACGATTTCGTCGACCGCGACATCGACGCCAAAGTGCAGCGCACCGCCGCGCGTCCGATCCCAGCCGGCCAGGTGTCGCCAATTGCAGCGCTCGCCTTCGCGGTCGCGTGCGCGTTTGCTGGACTCGCCGTGCTCGTTCAATTCAACACTTTCACGATCGGCCTCGCCATCGCTTCGCTGGTCATCGTCGCCGCCTATCCCTTCGCAAAGCGACTGACAACGTATCCTCAGCTTGTGCTTGGCCTCGCTTTCAACTGGGGCGCGCTCGTCGGATGGGCGGCGATCCACGGATCGATCGGCTTGCCGGCGACGGTGCTGTATATCGGATGCGTCCTCTGGACGATTGGATACGATACGATCTACGCCCATCAGGACAAGGATGACGACGAACTGTTAGGCCTCGGCTCAACGGCACTGCAATTCGGCGACAGCACCGCTTCTTACGTCGGCGCGCTCTACGGCCTCGCCGTCGTCGCCTGGATGATCGCGGGCGCGCTTGCGAACGCGCACCTCACCTACTTTCTTGCGGTCACACTCGTCTTTCTGCAGATGTCGTGGCAGGTCTCGACGCTCGATACGCGCGATGCCAACAACTGCCTGCGTCGTTTCCGCTCGAATCGCGATGTCGGCATCGCCGTGTTCCTCGGCCTGGTCGCCGACATGGCTCTGTCCTGGTCCGCAGGACTCGCTTAACTTAACCGCCGGGCTGCGCGACGGCCCAACACAACGCCAAATATACAATCGCGGCCGAGAGGTTTCCCCCTCGGCCGCGCTGTTGCGTCTCACTGTGACTTTTCGAGCGGCTGGCGGTCCCAGCCTTAACCTCAGGTTGACAGAATTGTCTTCCGATCGGCTTAAGAGGCAGCGTAAAAAAGCCCTTGGCGGGTCGTGCCGAAACAGAACAAGGTGGCCGCGCGACGGCCCATAACGTTGAACTCTCTGGCCCTAACGCTCTTGATCAGGATTTCACCGCAGCGATGACAAAGTCCAGCCGCACGACGAGTGAGAAGCCGCAACTGTTGCATCTCGTGTTCGGGGGCGAACTCGTCTCTCTCGAAAGCCACGAGTTTCGCGATCTGAGCAAGGTCGACGTCGTCGGCGTCTATCCGAACTACGAGACGGCGCTCGCCGCGTGGAAGGGCGCCGCGCAGCGCACCGTCGACAATGCGATGGTGCGCTACTTCGTCGTTCATCTCCATCGCCTACTTGAACCGGGGACGGCGCCGAGCGCCGGCGCCCAGTCTACGTGACGAGGCCCGACCAGACCGTCGAACGACTGCGGAAGCCGCGCCTACGGCTGGACGCTGAGAATCGCGCGCTCCTGCACCGCTTTTTCTTCGACTGGGTCTGGCCGCGACGCTGGGAACTGGCGTGGACGTTGGCGCTGACCGCGTGTCTCGCCGCCGCAACGGGCGGATATCCAACCGTCATCAAGATGTCGTTTGACACGCTGATGAGTGGCGACAAGGCTGCGCTGCCGTTCGTCCTCGCCGCCATCGTCGCCATCACGGCGTTCCGCAGCGCGTTCCTCTACCTTCAGGCGGTTGCGACCAGCCACTTCGTGCTCCGCATCGCCACCGACATGCAGAAGATGGCCTTCCGCCATCTGATCGGCGCCGACTTCGCCCGTCTGTCGCGCGACACACCCGGCCGGTTCGTCTCCAAGTTGACCAATGACATCTCGTTCATGCAGTCGGCTCTGACCGCCGGTCTCAATTCGGCAATTCGCGATTCGCTCACCGTCACCGCGCTGTTCATCGCCATGCTCTATCTCGACTGGGCGATGACGCTGATCGTCCTCGGGGTCTATCCGATCGCGGCGCTGCCGATCGCCGCCATCAGCGGCCGATTGCGCCGCGTCGCCAAGCGGACGCAGAGCGAACTCGGCGACATGACCTCACTGCTCACGGAAAAGCTCTCCGGCGCGCGCCTCATCAAGTCGTTTCGACTCGAGGAATACGCTGCGGGCCGCCTCGACAACAGCTTCGAACACGTCTTCGAATTGCGCATGAAGACAGTCAAGACGCGGGCACGGATGGATCCAATGCTCGAAGCGCTCGGTGGCCTAGCGATCGCCGGCGTCGTCGCCTTCGCCTATCTCAGGATCTCGAACAACATCTCGACCGTCGGCGATTTCATGGGCTTCGTCACCGCGCTGCTGATGGCCGCGCAGCCCATTCGCGCCCTCGGCAATCTGGCTGGACGCGTGCAGGAAGGTCTGGCCGCTGCTGAAAGTTTCTACGGCCTCATCAACGAGCGCCCTTCAATTGCCGACGCGCTTAACGCGAAACCGCTGGCGATCAGCTCAGGGACCATAGCGTTCGACAAGGTCGGCTTCGGTTACGACAAATCTTCGCGCGAGCGAGCGGTCGCCGATTTCTCGCTGCTCGTGCCCGGCGGCAAGACGGTTGCGCTCGTTGGCCGTTCGGGCGCTGGAAAATCGACGGTCGTCAATCTGGTGCCGCGCCTATTCGACGTCACCGAAGGCGCCATTCGCATCGACGGTCAGGATGTTCGCAACGTCACGCTGGCGTCGCTCCGCGATCAGATCGCGATCGTCAGCCAGGACATCACGCTGTTCGACGACACTATTTTCAGGAACATTGCGCTCGGGCGGCTAAACGCCAGTGAAGCGGACGTTATGGAGGCGGCGAAAGCGGCCGCGGCCCATGACTTCATATTGGCCCAGCCAAATGGCTATCAGACCGTGATTGGGGATCGCGGCGGCCGGCTTTCCGGCGGCCAGCGCCAGCGTCTGGCGCTGGCCCGCGCCATCCTCAAAGACGCGCCGATACTGCTGCTCGACGAAGCGACGAGCGCCCTCGATACGGAGAGCGAAAAGCTCGTGCAAGAGGCGCTCGCCCGGTTCACGAAGAACCGAACAACTCTGGTGATCGCCCATCGACTATCGACAGTGCAGTCTGCGGACTTCATCTGCGTCATGGATGCGGGCGGCATCGTCGAGATCGGCACGCATGGCGAGCTTTTGGCGCGCAATGGCGCCTACTCGCGGCTTTCCGGCGGCGGCCAAGCGCCAGTGCTCGTCAACTGACCCACTACCCGCTATTCCCGCCGCAGCACACCATTGACCAGCCGGCTAGCCCAGCGCTTCGCTTTGAAGTTCCGGTTGAGTTCGTGCGCGTCGTAAATTTGTTCCACCCAATCCCAGAATGCGATGGGGCGGCGGCTGTTGTCGGCGAGATAGCTGTCGAACACGGCGCCGAGCACGCCGGTCTCGGCTTGGCGTATGTGGCCGTAGCGCAGCGACAATTGATCACGAGCTGCCGCGATCGGCACGCCCTCGCGCACATGGCGCGCGATGACACTCATCAAACCTGCCCGATCGGCACCCGATTTGCAGTGCACAGCGATTGGATACTCGACCGTCTGAAGCAACTCTCGTATGGCCAGCAGTTCTTCACGCGACGGCGCGACGCGGGAGCGCACCCTGAAATAGACAAGGCGCAAGCCGTTGCGCGCGCAGGCGCGCTCCTGCAGCCAGCGCGTGCCGGCCGACTGATCGCCGCGCAGGTTGATCACGGTCTTGACGCCGTGGCGCGCCAGCCAGCCGATATGACGCGGCGCAGGCTGCGCCGATCTCCAGACATCCGGCGAAATCTGATGGCGATTATTGTAGAAGGCGCGCGCGACGCCAAAGTCGGCGATCAGCATGTCGATATAGCAGAGGAGGGGCGCCACCACGTCGCGCATCCACGGCTTCGGACTTTGCACGGTGCGGTCAATAAAGCCGCTCGCCGAACGACGGACCCCGCGTTTCGCATTTTTCAGTAGATTCGCCATTCGGGGGCACCGAATTCCTCAATGGAGACAGTCTCGCAAGTCAGCGACCGATCTTCACGACTTGAGGCCGCTGCGACAGTGCGCCGAATCCCTTTATGATGGTAGCGACCGGTCGAAGCACCCGCTTCCTATGCGCTTGCAGCCGCGGCGGCAAGGGGCGACACGGGCCGACAAGATGCGCTACGTTGCCGATCTGCCGTACTGACCGAAGGTAACTGCAACGCATGGCCGACACGAAGACCTCGCTGTTGCGGCTCGGCGGCCGCGGAATCGCGGGGCTGATCAAACACGTCGAAAAGACGTCGGACATCACCTTCGAGCCGACTGATCTAAAGGCGAGACTTCGGGCGACGCACCCCTGCATCGTCGCCGGCTGGCATGGTCAGTTCATGATGACCGCCTTGCTGCATCCCGGCGACATTCGCGTCGAGGCAATGGTGGCGCGCCACGGCGACGCCGAACTGATCGGGGCGGCGCTGGAGCGGCTCAATACTCATTTGATCCGCGGGGCGGGCGCCGGCGACCGCCAACGCGATCGCGGCGGCGCGCAGGCGCTGCGCCTTTCCGTGAAGTCGCTCAACGATGGCGCCTCTTTGGTTATGACGGCTGACATTCCGCCAGGGCCGGCACGAATCGCGGGGCTCGGCATCGTCATGATCGCACGCATGTCCGGCCGACCGATCGTGCCCGTCGCCGCCGCCACCAAACGGTTCGCCTCGTTCGACACGTGGAGCCGCATGACGGTGAACCTGCCGTATTCGACGCTGGCGTTCGTCAGCGGCGTGCCGATCCACGTGCCCCGCGACGCCAACGCAGCGATGATGGAAGTCAAACGACTCGAAGTGCAGCAGGCTCTTAATGCCGCGACCGCACGCGCCTACGCGCTTGCCGGCGCCGATCTCGATCGCGCGACGCCGCTCGATCAACTCGCCGCGCAGTCGCCACCGCCGCCCGGGCTCCTTCTGAAGGCCTATCGCGCCGGAATGTCGGCGCTGCGCCCCGCGGCCCCGCTGCTGCTCAACATGCGCGGCCGGCGCGGCAAAGAAGACCCGATGCGCCGGGGCGAGCGTCTGGGTTTCGCGGGACGGCCGCGCCCCGACGGCGGCGTCATCTGGACTCACGCCGCTAGCGTCGGCGAGACTCTGGCCGTGCTGCCGCTGATCGACGACATACTTAATGCGGCGCCGAAGGCGCACGTGCTGCTGACCACGGGCACTACGACGTCTGCCGATCTTGCGGCGCTGCGCCTGCCAACGCGCGCCTTCCATCAGTACGTGCCGCTCGATGTGCCGCAATACGCTGCGCGCTTCCTCGAGCACTGGCGGCCCAACATGGCGATCTTCACCGAGTCCGACATCTGGCCGAACCTTGTGCTTGCGACGGCGGCGCGCGACATCCCGCTGTCGTTGGTCAACGCCCGCATGTCGCCAACTAGCCAGCGTCGCTGGCGCAAAAACGCGCGCATCGGCCGACCACTGTTCTCGCGCTTCAGCGTCGTGCTGGCGCAAAACGCCGGCATCGCCAAAACCATTAAGCGTCTCGGCGCGCCCAACGTCATCGTGTCCGGCAATCTCAAGATCGACGCGCCCGCGCCGCCCGTCGATCAGGCAGCGCGCGACGCTTTGCAGACGGCGATCGGCAACCGACCGGTTTTTCTGGCTTCCAGCACGCACCCGGGCGAGGAGACTTTGATCGCCGCTGCCCACCACGCGCTGCTGCGCGCAATTCCGAATCTTTTGACGATCGTCGCGCCCCGACATCCCGATCGCGGAGCGGCGCTCGCCAATCTATTCGCCGGGCAAGGGCTCGCAACGACGCAGCGCAGTGCGCAGGCGCTACCCGGCCCCGACACCGCCGTCTACATCGCCGATACCATCGGAGAACTCGGCACGCTCTATGCGCTCGCGCCCGTCTCCTTCATTGGCGGCTCGCTCATTCCGCACGGCGGACAGAACCCGATCGAAGCGATCCGTCACGGATCAGCGGTGTTGACCGGACCCCACGTCCACAATTTTCGCGACGCTTATGACGCGCTTTTCGCCGGCGGCGGCGCCGTCGTCGTCGCCAGCGCAGAAGACCTCGCCCACGCCGTCGAGCGGCTATTGACCGGCGCTGGCGACCTCGCGGCGATGCGCGCCAGTGCGACCACCGCGCTGGACGGCATGAGCGGCGCGCGGGCCAAGACACTCGAGGCGCTTAGGCCATTTCTGCTGCAGATGAAGGACTAGACCAGTGGCTCGCGGGGAACCTTCATGGTGGTACGCGGCAAGGCCCGGCCTTGCGCCGTATGCTCTCGCCCCCGCGTCATGGCTCTACGGGTGCGTCGCCGCCGCGCGTATGCGCCTTACGACCCCCGAGCGGGCAGCGCGACCGGTCGTCTGCATGGGCAATTTCACGGCGGGTGGCGCCGGCAAGACGCCGCTGACGATCGCCGTCGCCGATATCATCCGCAGACTTGGTCATGAACCTTGGGTGCTGTCGCGCGGCTACGGCGGGCGTCACAGCGGACCGGTGCGCGTCGAGCTTGGCACGCACACGGCGCGTGATGTTGGCGATGAACCGCTGCTGCTGGCGCGGACGGCTCCGACGGTCGTCGCGCGCGATCGGCGCGCCGGCGCGGCGTTCATTGCTTCAGCGGCTGCCGCGAACGCCGTGATCCTGATGGATGATGGTTTGCAGAACTCGTCGCTCGCAAAGGACCTGACGCTTGCAATCGTCGACGGAGCCCGCGGGATCGGCAACGGCTGGGTGATGCCGTCCGGTCCGCTGCGTGCGCCGCTCTATCTGCAGACGCCGCTCGCCAGCGCGCTGATCGTGAACTCCGCGCGCGAGGTCGCGCCTTTGGAGACGCTGGATCGGATTTCTGACGCTATCGACGGGCCGACCTTGCGCGTCTGGCCCGAGGCCGCGGCCGACGTCGAACGCTGGCGTGGCGCCGCCGTCGTCGCCTACGCCGGGATCGCCAATCCCGACCGGTTCTTTACGTTGCTCGAGAGCCTAGGCGCGCGAATCAAGGAGCGCCGGGCCTTTGCCGATCACCATCCCTTCACGGACGAGGACGCCGCCCAGCTACTCGATGAGGCCCGCCGCCACGACGCGACGCTGGTCACCACTGAAAAAGACGCAGCAAGGCTTGCAGGCGCGACGCAACGTTGCGCGGAGCTCTTCGCCGCATCGCAGACGCTAACGATCAGGCTGGCGTTCGCCGACGGCGATCATGCGCGCCTGACGACGCAGATTGCACGTGCGCTCCAAAAGAAGTGACGCGGCTCGGCTCGGCTCAGCCGGCTGACTGATTTCGCAGCTCAAGATAGCGGCGCACAGACACCTCAGCGGAGGCATAGGCCTCCTGTGCATCAACGCTCCAGTAGCGGAGATCCGGTAGCGCAATCGGCTGGCCCGTCACGGCGCACCGCACGAAATCGCCCGGCGAGAGCACTTCGAACTCGCCGTCCAGGAATCGGATCTTGGCCTCGTTGCGTAGCCCGAAAAATTTCTCGATCCGGTTCATTCCTGACGCGTCCTGCACACTCTATGGGTCGGGCCGATCGCCCGTAGGGGACGTGATGCGACCCCTCATATAACATGTCGCTTAAAAAAGTGAGCCCTGCCCGCCGCGGTCCTTACCCTTGCCAAGCGCGGCGGTGGGCTCCGTCGCCTCTGGCGGCGTCTTAGGCTTTGGCGTTGCGGCGCCAGCTTGCGCCCCGATGCGGCCGTCGCTGAACTCGATCGACAGCTCGGCGCCGGGGGTCACCGCGGCAGCGAGCCGCACCATGCGTCCTTCGACGTTCCTCACCAACGCAAAACCGCGCGCCAAGACGCTGCGATGCCCAAGCGTCACCAGCACCGCGCCGCGCCCTTCGAGCACGCGGCGGCGCACCGCGATGCGGTTGGCGAGCGCCCGCCCAGCCCTTGCGTCCAACGTGGCCAAGCGCTCGCGCGCACGGCCGAGCCGGTTGATCAGCGGCGCAGGAGTCATTCGGGAGGAGAGCCGAATCAAGCGTGCGCTGTGGCGATGCGCCGACGCCATCAGCGACCGACTCAGCCGCTGCTCCGCGGCGTTGAACCGCTGTCGCGGCAGTTGCGTCAGTCGGAACGGCGGCGGCATGCGGCCCGCGACGTTGGCAAAGCGCGCGGTCTTGCCCTGGACAAGCCCTTTCAAACTCTGTTCAAGCCGCGCCGCCGCCGCATCGAACCTCTGGCGCGGCATCGCGATGATCTCGTCGCGTTTGGGCAAACCGCGCGCGGTTGCTCTCAGGCTCGTGCGTGCGCTCTCGACGGCGCGGCGCATGGCGATTCGATGCCGCAGTCCAAACTTATCCAGTCCTTCGACCAGATCGGCGTAATTCGGCACGGCCCATTCGGCTGCCTTCGTCGGCGTCGGGGCGCGCGCGTCGGCGACGAGATCAATCAGCGTCCAATCGGTTTCGTGCCCGACCGCAGAGATCAACGGAATGGCGCTCTCCGCCGCCGCGCGCACGACGACCTCGTCGTTGAAGCCGAACAGATCTTCGAGACTGCCGCCGCCGCGCGCGACGATCAACAGGTCGGGTCGCGGAATAGGCCCGCCTAGAGCCAGTGCGTTGAACCCGCGAATGGCGGCTGCGACCTCCGCCGCGCTACCTTCGCCCTGTACGCGCACGGGCCAGACGATGACGTGGGTTGGAAATCGCTCATCGAAGCCGTGCAGCATGTCGCGAATGACGGCGCCGGTCGGCGAAGTCACCACGCCCACTACTTTTGGCAGGAAGGGGCGCTGCTTCTTGCGCCCCTCGTCGAAAAGTCCTTCGGCGGCGAACTTGCGTTTGCGTTCTTCCAGAAGCGCCATCAGTGCGCCGGCGCCGGCGGGCTCGAGCGCCTCGATCATGATCTGATATTTAGAGGATCCGGGGAACGTCGTGATCTTGCCTTGCGCGATCACTTCCATGCCCTCTTCGGGCTTGAAGCGTAGACGCCCGAAGACGCCCTTCCAGATGACCGCCTCGATCTTGGCCTTGTCGTCTTTTAGCGCGAAGTAGCAATGGCCCGAGGCGTGCGGGCCGCGATAGCCCGACACTTCGCCTTTGAGCCGGACATACCCGAAGCCTTCTTCGAGCGCGCGCTTGATGGCGCTCGACAATTCCGAGACCGAGAATTCGGGCGCGTTGGCGCCTGGGCGAGCGGGCGGTTCGGCGGCGTTGGGCAAGGGCGATTATCCTCGAAGCGCGACAGCGAGCACTATACATCGATGCGCGTCGAGGGCACGCGGTCCTGATAAGACTTCATCGGATCACTTCGCCGCGGCTTCTCGCACACAGAAGCCCGCCGTGACTTCGGTCGCGGCGGGCCTTGAAATGTTGAGTCAGACCCCGCGCTCTTCCAATTCTGCAGCAATATTGCAGCGGATCGAAGCGCGGGGTCTGACCCCTTGGTGCGGCTAACCGCGTGGGCTCGCCTCGAAAGTCGTCCATTTGTAACCCCAGACCACCGGCTGATAGAGGCAGGTCAGTCTGCGGGTCGGCGCCGGTACGAAGACGCGATTACGTCCTGCATACGGATCCCATTCGGGCTTGAAGTTGCAGGTCATGCGATCCGCCGACCAGTCCGTGCCTCCGCCGCAATATGAGCGAGAGAGATGGACCCAGTAACCGCCCGTCCAGTCCTTGCCCCAGTTCAACGCACCGTCGCAGCGCATGCCGCCGCCAGTGACCTGATAGGAGCCGGTCTTGCCGGTGTAACCGCTGCGCAGGCAGAACGTCAGCTTGTAAGGGCCGTAGAGAGACCGGTTCGCAGTCCAACAATCGTGGACGTCGCCCTGCTCCGGTTCCGAGGGAACTGCGACGCGCTCGTTGAAGTCGCGGGCCTGGATCGGTGACGCCGCGAAAAGCCCAAGCGCCGCAGTCGCCAGCGCCATGGTCAACATTCCAGTTCGTGCAGTCTTCAATGACATGGTCCTCAACTCCTTTGAATATGGATGCGTGGTGCATTTCGGGGGTCGCCGGTTCAAATCACGCGCCGGCTTGGATTAACGTTTTACCGGCGCGAAGCTGACGCACGGATGAACGCCTATCTTTAGTTGCCGAAACTTGCCGCCGCTTGTGTCTTGATGCGGTCGCGTTGGGGAGAGAGACTCGCTCGTCCTTGACCGGGCGCGCGCGACGTAGCACGACACGCGCCATGAACGTCCTTCTGATCGGCGCGGGCGGCCGCGAACACGCGTTAGCTTGGGCCCTGAGCGCTTCTCCGCTTTTGAGCAAGCTCTATTGCGCGCCTGGCAACGCCGGTATTGGGGAAGTCGCGGAATGCGTTGCGCTTGACGCCGCCGACCATGCGGCCGTCATCGCATTCTGCGATTCATATCAGATCGGTTTCGTCATCATCGGACCCGAAGCGCCGCTGGTCGCCGGATTGGGCGACGCGTTGACTGAGGCCCGCGTCCGGCACTTCGGACCTTCGAAAGCCGCGGCTCAGCTCGAAGGCTCAAAGGCCTTCACCAAGGATCTTTGCCGCGCCAACAACATTCCTACCGCTGCCTACGGCCGCTTCAGCGATGCACACGCCGCAAAGTCATACGTGCTCGGTCACAGACTTCCCGTCGTCGTCAAAGCGGATGGTCTCGCCGCCGGCAAGGGCGTCGTGATCGCGACGACTACTAGGGAGGCGCTCGCCGCCGTCGACGCGTGTCTCGGCGGCGCCTTCGGCGCAGCTGGCGCCGAAGTCGTCATCGAGGAGTTTTTGGAAGGCGAGGAAGCGAGCTTTTTCGCGCTCTGCGACGGCAGAAACGCGCTCGCGCTGGAGACCGCGCAGGACCACAAGCGCGTCGGCGACGGCGATACGGGTCTCAACACTGGCGGCATGGGCGCCTATTCGCCGGCGCCGGTGATGACACCGGAAATGATCGAGCGGACCATGGCCGAGATCATCCGCCCGACCGTTGCGGCGATGGCGGCGCGCGGCGCGCCATTCAAGGGCGTGCTGTTCGCTGGCCTTATGATCACCGCCTCCGGTCCGACGCTGATCGAATACAATGTCCGCTTCGGCGATCCGGAAACGCAGGTCTTGATGATGCGACTCAAGTCCGATCTACTGGCGGCCCTGATCGCCACGGCCGAAGGCGTGCTCGATAAGTTCGATCTACGCTGGACGAGCGACGTGGCGCTGACCGTCGTCATGGCGGCCAAGGGCTATCCCGGTCCACCTCTCAAGGGGACGGAGATCAAGGGCCTCGATCGCGCCAAGCGCATCGATGGCGTCGAGATTTTTCATGCCGGCACGCGGCGCGACGGCGCTCGACTAATTGCTGATGGGGGGCGCGTTTTGAACGTGACGGCGCTCGGCAAAACGGTCGCAGAAGCACAGGCCCACGCCTACGCGGCAATCGCCCTCATCGACTGGCCCGGCGGCTTCTGTCGCAGCGACATCGGCTGGCGCGCCGTGCTCCGAGATTCGGATTAGTTGACGGCTTTGTGACGCGAGAAGAGCGCCCGCGACGGCGCGCCCCTTGCGCGGGGCGGCGATCCTCGCAAGACTTGCGCGCCATGACGCCGCGTCGCCCTTCAATCCAGCCGCCGACCCATGATGCGCCTGCTCTGCGGGCGCCGACCGCGCACTCGACGCCGAAAATCGGTCTTGCGCTCGGCGGCGGCGGCGCGCGCGGTCTCGCTCACATCGTCATGCTCGAAGCCTTCGACGAACTCGGCGTTCGCCCGTCCGTCATCGCAGGGACATCGATCGGCGCCATCTTCGGCGCCGCGTACGCCTCAGGCGTCACCGGCAAGGAGCTTCGCGCCCACACGCGCGAAATCCTGTCGCAACGTTTCGGCCTCGTGCGCGACCTTTTCGCGTCGCGCGCCCAGCCGTTCCAGCGCTTCTTCAATCCGCTGACCGCGCGCTCGGCTTTCCTCGACGCTGCGGCCGTCGTCGACGTTATCCTGCCCAAAGCCACCAAGGCCGACTTCTCCGAACTTTCGATCCCGCTGAAGATCGTCGCGTCGGCGTTCTACGAGCAAGAGCAAGTCGTTTTCACCGATGGCGCACTGCGTACCGCCGTCGCCGCCAGCATGGCGCTGCCGGTGATCTTCGAACCCGTCGTGCGCGACGGCCGCGCGATGATCGATGGCGGTTTGACGAACCCGCTGCCGTTCGATCTCCTGATCGGCGAAGCCGACGTCGTCGTCGCGATCGACGTCTCGGGGGCGCCGACGCCTGACAAAAACCGGCCGACGCCGACGGCGTTCGAAGCGCTGTTCGCCAGCGCCTTTCTGTTCGAGAAATCGATCGTGCGGGAGAAACTCAAAGCGGTCCGGCCCGATATGCTGATCAGCGCTGGCACGAGCCAATTCCTGGTGCTGGAGTTCCTGAAGTACGATGAGATCCTAGCCGCCGCCGAGCCGGCGAAGGAGCGCTTCAAAGCGCAGCTCGCACGTCTCATGTCGGTCGAGACGCTGCCGCAGATCGAGGCGGCGCCGCTCGCTGCGCTCGAAGTCCAACACGCGGCGCCAAAAAAGACGCGCGGGCTGCTCTCGAGACGTCGCAACCGCGGAAAGTTGGAATGACCGCTAGCCATCACGGCGCTCTGAGAAAAACGCTTTCAAAAGCACTCCCGCCTCGCGATCGCTGATCCCGCTGTAAACTTCGGGCTTGTGATGACACGTCGCCTGGCTGAATACGCGCGCGCCGTGTTCGACGCCGCCGCCCTTCGGATCGCTGGCCGCATAGTAGAGTCGCCGGATGCGCGCCAGAGAGATCGCCGCCGCGCACATGGCGCACGGCTCCAGCGTCACATAGAGATCGCAGCCCGTCAGCCGGTTTTGGCCGAGATGCGCGCACGCCGCGCGGATCGCCTGAACTTCGGCGTGCGCCGTCGGATCATTCAACGCACGCATCCGGTTGCGTTCGGCCGAAAGCACGGCGCCATCGGGACCGACGATCACCGCGCCAACTGGAACCTCGCCGTCAGACGCGGCGTCGCGCGCCAGTTCCAGCGCCCGTTCCATATGGCCTAATGCCGGCGGCGATGTCATAAGGACGCCTCTCACGTCATTTCGCACGTCTTGAGGATGCGCCTCGCCGATGGTCAAGCCGACGACTGCCGCAAAGTCTGCGGCGCCCGCCGCCACGCAACCGGCGTCCGCCGCCGGCGCACCGATGCGCATCGCCAAGGCGATGGCCCGCGCCGGATTGTGTTCGCGCCGCGAGGCCGAGCGCTGGATCGCAGATGGCCGCGTCAGCGTCAACGGCAAGCTGCTCAGGACGCCGGCCGTCGAGGTGTCGTCGCGCGACAAGATCATCGTCGACGGCCGCCCGATGCCGACCGCCGAGCCGCCGCAGCTGTGGCGCTATCACAAGCCGCGCGGCCTCGTCACCACGCACGCCGACCCGCAGGGCCGCCCGACGGTGTTCGAGAAACTGCCGCCGGAGTTGCCGCGCGTCGTCTCGATCGGCCGCCTCGACTACAACACCGAGGGCCTGCTGCTGCTCACCAACGATGGGGCGCTGGCGCGTCACATGGAACTGCCCGCAACGGGGTGGGCGCGGCGTTACCGGGTGCGCGCCATGGGCCGCGTCACCGAGGCCGATCTCGCGAAGCTGAAGGACGGCGTCGAGATTGAGGGCGTGCGCTATGGGCCCGTCGAAGCGGTCATCGACAGCGTGCAAGGCGCCAACATGTGGATGACGATCGCGATTCGCGAAGGCAAGAACCGCGAGGTGCGCAAAATCCTGTCGCACCTCGGCGTGACGGTGAACCGACTGATCCGCGTCTCGTTCGGGCCGTTCCAGCTGCTCGATCTCGCGCCCGGCGGCGTCGAGGCCGTGAAGCGGCGCGCGCTCGCCGAGCAACTCGGGCCGAGAATCGCCAACCAGTTCGGCATGACGGAAAACGTCGAACAACGAAGGGCGCGCCACGCTCGCGGCAAAGCGGCGTCCGGCAAACGCGACGACGGGTGATGCGCCGATGAGGACTGCAACATCCGAACTGTTTGTCATCCCGGACGCGGCGCGGCCGACGACTGCCCGCGACAGTTCCCTATTTATATTCCGCGCTGCGAGCCGGAACCCAGAGAGACAAGGCGCTTGCGCTGTACGTGTGGTCCCTGGGTCCCGGCTCACGCCGCAAAGGCGCGGCTTGGCCGGGATGACAAGGGGGGGCAGATGCGGCTCGGCCGGGATGACAAGGGAGGGCAGATGCGGCTGTCCGCTTCTTAGCAAGCGCTTCGCATGAGGATCGTCGCGGGGAAATTCCGCGGACGGGCGCTGGTTGCGCCGGACGACAAGGCCGTGCGTCCGACATCCGACCGTGTGCGCGAGAGCGTGTTCAATATCCTGGCGCACGGCGTCAACGACTTCGACCTCCAGGGCGCGCGCGTGATCGACCTCTTCGCCGGCACCGGCGCGCTCGGTCTCGAAGCCATGTCGCGCGGCGCGGCGTACGCCCTGTTCGTCGAAGACGACACGAGCGCCCGCGCCCTCATCCGCCGCAATGTCGAAGCTTTCGAACTGACGGGCGAGACGCGAATCTTTCGCCGCGACGCGACCGATCTCGGCGGAATCGGTAACATCGCCCCGTTCAACCTCGCCTTTCTTGATCCGCCCTACGGCAAGGGACTCGGCGAGACGGCGCTGGAGTCGCTCGTCGGCGGCGGGTGGCTCGCCCCCGGTGCGATTTGCGTGATCGAGGAACGCGCCGGCGCCGACATCACGCTGCCGCCTGCGCTCACGCTGCTCGACTCGCGGACGTATGGGGACACGGAGGTGCGCATTATGAGAGCTAAGCGGTGAAGGAAGGGGCCAGCGAACGGAGTTGGTCGAGGTTTCCCCGGTGGAAGGTTTTTGATCGGACATGCTTGGACCCCGAAGTTCCGATGACATGGCGATGGCTCTCGACGTGGCGTAGCCAACGCTCCGCCTCGGCGCCCGACGACTCGCTTCGCGGAGTCGCCGGGCGCAAACAAATTCACGAGGGAGCGCGGGCGGCGAACCGCTGCGATCCTGTTGCAACACGGGGCAGCGCTTGGCCGCCCGCGCGGCGTCCTTTTGGCGGGGATTGAGCGGTCTCTCGGCATCCGCGAGACGCGGGAAGAAGCCGAATGAAAGGTGTGCCCCTCCGGCTCCCCGCGCACCGCCGCGCC